>NZ_CP108025.1:7553475-8241844 GCF_041435095.1 Kitasatospora sp. NBC_00315
ATCGGATCGTTCGGACGAGAGGTGGGCCGGTGCCCGACACCATGGCGACGGAGACCGGCCTGGAGGTGAACGGCGGGTCGCACACCCTGCGACTGGACAACCGGTGCACCCTGCTGGACGCCCTGCGCGAGCATCTCGGGCTGACCGGGCCGAAGAAGGGCTGCGACCACGGGCAGTGCGGCGCCTGCACGGTGCTGGTGGACGGGCGGCGGGTGAACAGCTGCCTGATGCTCGCCGTCAGCCTGGACGGTGCCTCGGTCACGACGGTGGAGGGACTGGCCGACGGCGAACAACTGCACCCGGTGCAGCAGGCCTTCCTGGACCACGACGCCTTCCAGTGCGGCTTCTGCACCCCGGGGCAGCTCTGTTCGGCGGTCGGCCTGCTGGCCGAGGCGGCGCGGACCGGCGAGCGGCTGGACGAGGCGTCGGTCCGCGAGCGGATGAGCGGGAACATCTGCCGGTGCGGTGCCTACCCCGGCATCGTCCGCGCCGTGCTGGAGGTGTCGGCGTGAAGGAGTTCGGCTACCTGCGGCCCACGGACCCGGCGCACGCGGTGGAGCTGCTCGCGGCCGACCCGCACGCCCGCTACCTGGCCGGCGGAACGAATCTGGTCGACCTGATGAAGCTCGGCGTGGAGCGGCCCCGGCTGCTGGTCGACCTCGGTCGACTGCCGCTGCGTGCCATCGAACCGGCCGACGACGGCGGCCTGCGCATCGGCGCCCTCGCCCGCAACGCGGACCTGGCGGCCGACCCGAGGGTGCGTGAGGCGTATCCGGTACTGTCCCAGGCGCTGCTGGCGGGGGCCTCCGGTCAGCTGCGCAATCTTGCGACCACCGCCGGGAACCTGCTCCAGCGCACCCGCTGCCTGTACTTCCAGGACATCACCAAGCCGTGCAACAAGCGGCGGCCCGGCACCGGCTGTCCGGCCCGCGAGGGCGTCCACCGCGACCTGGCGGTGCTCGGCGCCTCCGAGCACTGTGCGGCGACCCACCCGTCCGACCTGGCCGTCGCCCTCGCCGCCCTGGACGCCGTGGTCGAACTGCTCGGCCCGGACGGCGCCCGGACCCTCCCCGTCACCGACGTGCACCGGCTGCCCGGCGACCGGCCCGACCTGGAAAACCGTCTGCTGCCCGGCGAGCTGATCACCGCCGTCACCCTGCCGCCACCGGTCCCCGGCGCCCGCTCCGCCTACCGCAAGGCTCGCGACCGCGCCTCGTACGCCTTCGCGCTGGCATCGGTGGCGGCCGGACTCGTCGTCCGGGACGAGCGGGTGGAATGGGTGCGGATCGCCTTCGGCGGGCTCGCCGCCAAGCCCTGGCGGGCCCGGACCGCCGAGGCACAGCTGCTCGGCGCGCCGGCCGACGACGCGTCCTTCCGGGCGGCACTGGAAGCCGAACTGGACGCCGCCAGGCCGCTGCGTGACAACGGCTACAAGGTGCCGCTGGCCCGCAACCTGGCGGTGCGTGTCCTGTCCGACCTCGCCCGGGAGAGCGTCCGATGACCGACCACGTCCGCTTGGAGGGCCGTGCCAAGGTGACCGGCACGGCCCGGTACGCCGACGACGGGCGCCCACCCGGAGCCGTGTACGCGTGCCCGGTGCCGGCCGCCGTCGCCCGCGGTGAGGTCACCGCCGTCGACGTGGGCGCGGCCCTGGCCGACCCGCGGGTGCTCGCCGTGCTGACCCACCTGGACGCGCCGCGCCTCGGTGACGCCGGGGACCCGACGCTGGCCGTCCTGCAGTCCGCCCGGGTGGCGCACCGCGGCCAGATCGTGGCGCTGGTCGTCGCCGAGACCTTGCAGGCGGCGCAGAGCGGCGCCGTCGGGGTGCGGGTGGAGTACGCCGCGGAGCGGCACGACGTGGTGCTCGTGGAGGGCCACCCGGGAATCTACGCCCCGCAGGAGGCCAACGGCGGTCATCCGGCGGACCGGGTGCGGGGCGACTTCGACACCGCGTACGCCGCGGCCGCGATCCGGATCGACGCCACCTACCGGATCGGTCCGCTGCACAACCATCCGATGGAGCCGCACGCGTCGACCGCGGCCTGGGAGGGCGGCCGGCTGACCGTCCACGACTCCAGTCAGGGCGGCCACGGCGTCCGCAAGGCCCTGGCGGCGCTGTTCGGGCTGCCGGAGGGGCACGTGCTGGTGGTGAACGAGCACGTGGGCGGCGGGTTCGGATCGAAGGGAACGCCCCGGCCCAACGTCGTGCTCGCCGCCATGGCCGCCCGCGTGGTCGGCCGCCCGGTCCGTCTCGCCCTGCCGCGGGCGCAGCTGCCGGCGCTGGTCGGCCACCGGTCGCCGACCGTGCAGAGGGTACGGCTGGCGGCCGGGCCGGACGGGCGGATCGAGGGGTTGGCGCACGAGATCCTGACCAGGTCCTCGACGCTGAAGGAGTTCGTGGAGCAGGCGGCGGTGCCCGCGCGGGTGATGTACCGGTCCGCCGTCTCCCGGACCACCCACCGGGTGGTCCGGCAGGACGTGCCGACGCCGTCGTGGATGCGGGCGCCGGGAGAGGCCCCGGGCATGTTCGCCCTGGAGTCCGCGATGGACGAACTGGCGTCGGCCTGCGGCCTGGACCCGGTGGAGTTGCGGCTGCGCAACGAGCCCGACGTGGAACCGGACAGCGGGAAGCCCTTCTCCAGTCGCAGCCTCACGGAGTGCCTGCGCGAGGGCGCCCGCCGGTTCGGCTGGGCCGGTCGCGACCCGCGGCCCGGTGCCCGGCGCGAGGGCCCGCTGCTGATCGGTACGGGAGTGGCGGCATCGACCTACCCGGTGCTGATCGCACCGTCGTCGGCCGAGGTGCGGGCCGAGCCCGGCGGCGCCTACCTGGTGCGGGTCAACGCCGCCGACATCGGGACCGGCGCCCGGACGGTGCTGGCCCTGGTCGCCGCCGAGGCGCTCGGGGTGCCCGTGGACCGGGTGCGGATCGAGATCGGACGCAGTGACCTGCCGTACGGCGCGGTGGCCGGCGGCTCCAGCGGGACGTCGTCGTGGGGCTGGGCGGTGCACGAGGCCGCGACCGGGCTCCGGGCGCGCCTGGCCCGGGGCGCGCCGATTCCCGTGGAGGGCCTGTCCGAGCGGGCCGACACGCGGGAGGTCGTCGGGCGGGGGTCGCAGTTCGCCCGGCACGCGTTCGGCGCGCAGTTCGCGGAGGTACAGGTGGACACGGACACCGGTGAGGTGCGGCTGCGCCGGCTGCTCGGGGTGTTCGCCGCGGGGCGGATCCTCAACGCCCGGACGGCCCGCTCGCAGTTCGTGGGCGGCATGGTGATGGGTGCCTCGATGGCCCTGCTGGAGGAGTCCACCATGGACCCGGGCTTCGGCGACCACGCGGAGCGCGACCTCGCCTCGTACCACGTCGCGGTGAGTGCGGACGTGCCCGACGTGCGGGCGTACTGGGTCGACGAGGAGGACGTCCACGTCAGCCCGCTCCGGTCGAAGGGCATCGGGGAGATCGGGATCGTCGGTACGGCGGCGGCCGTCGCCAACGCGGTGCACCACGCGACGGGCGTACGGGTGCGGGAGCTGCCGGTGGCGTCCCGGCGCCTGCTGGCGGCGCTCGCCTGAACCGGGGTGGACGGGGGACGGCCCGCCGACGAGCCCGCGTGCGCCGCCGGCGCCGGACGCTCGCGGTCCCCGGCCGGGGCCCGGAGCCGGCTGCGCCGGCCGATCGGGCTGAGCCGTCCGGCTGACGTCGGCCACGGCCCCGGAGCGTCCCCGGCCGGGGCGGCCGCGTTCTTCGTAGCGTGAGCTGGTCCGCTCGCCACCGACAGCAGGAGTGCGATGCCCAGGGGTCGAAATCTCCACTCGCGGTGGTCGGCCGTCGCGGCCGTCCTGCCCGTGCTCGCCTCGCTCCTCGCCGGTTGCGGGAGCAGCGGTGGCGGTGGGCCGGTGGCCCTGAACTGGTACAACTTCCCGGACGACTCGGGCGCCCTGCAACAGGCCGCGGACCGGTGCGGCCAGGCCTCGGGCGGCCGGTACGTGATCCACTACAACAAGCTGCCCCGCACCGCCGACGGACAGCGCCAGCAACTGGTCCGGCGGCTGGCAGCACACGACTCCGGGGTCGACATCATCGGCCTGGACGTCACCTGGCCCGCGGAGTTCGCGGAGGCGGGCTGGATCCGCGAGTGGACCGGACCGATGAAGGAGCAGGCGACCGCCGACACGCTCCGGGCCGCGGTGCAGACCGCCACCTGGAAGGACAAGCTGTACGCCGCCCCCTACAACTCCAACACCCAACTGCTCTGGTACCGCGACGATCTGGTACCGACCCCGCCGAAGAGCTGGGCCGAGATGCTGGCCCGGGCCGACGCGCTCGCGAAGGCCGGCAAGCCGCACTACGTGGAGATCCAGGGCGCCCAGTACGAGGGACTGACGGTCTGGTTCAACACGCTGGTCACCAGCAGCGGGGGATCCATCCTCACGCCGGACGCACAGGCGCCCTCGCTCGGTGCGCCGGCCGTCGTCGCCGCCGGGATCATGCGGGACACCGCCCGCTCCGCCGCCGCCGACCCGTCGCTGCCCAACCAGATGGAGGACCAGAACCGGCTCGCCATGGAGTCCGGTACGGCCGCGTTCGAACTGAACTACCCCTTCGTCTACCCGTCGATGAAGGCCAACCAACCCGAGCTCTTCCAGCACTTCAAGTGGGCGCCCTACCCCGGGGTCACCGCCGACCGGCCGGCCACGGTGACGATCGGCGGCATCGACCTCGCGGTCGGCGCCTACGGCAAGCACCCCGATCTCGCGTTCGAGGCCACCCTCTGCCTGCGGGACCGCGACAACCAGCTGACCAACGCGCTCAAGGGCGGGCTGCCGCCCTCCCTGCGCAGCCTGTACCAGGCCGCGGAACTGACCAAGAGCTACCCCTTCGCCGCCGACGTGCTGGCCGCACTCGAAACGGCCAGCGTCCGACCGCAGACACCCGCCTACCAGAACGTGTCGATCGCCATCTCGCACACCCTCTCACCGCCGGCCGCGATCAATCCCGAGAGCACCGTCGCCGACCTCCGGGGGCAGATCGAGGACGCCCTCGGCTCCAAGGGGCTGATCCCGTGAGCACATCCACCACCGCCGCCGCCTCCACCGGCCGGCGCGGCCGCGCCGCCCTGTCCGAGGGCGCCCGGCAGGAGCGCAGACTCGGCCTGCTGCTCTGCGCGCCCGCCGTGATCGTGATGGTCGCGGTCACCGCCTACCCCATCGCCTACGCGATCTACCTCTCGCTGCAACGCTACGACCTGCGGTTCCCGGGCCAGGCCCACTGGGTCGGGTTCAGCAACTACGGAGCCGTGCTGTCCTCGCCGTTCTGGTGGCAGGCGCTCTGGGTGACGGCTCTCATCACGGTGGTGTCGGTGGCCGTCGAGCTGGTGCTCGGGATGGCGCTGGCACTGGTGATGCACCGGGCGATCTTCGGCCGGGGCACGGTCCGCACCGCCGTGCTGATCCCGTACGGCATCGTCACCGTCGTCGCCGCGTACTCCTGGCAGTACGCCTGGACCCCCGGCACCGGCTACCTGGCCGCACTGCTGCCCGCCGGCAGCGCCCCGCTGACCGACCAGTGGCAGGCCATCGGGCTGATCATCCTGGCCGAGGTGTGGAAGACCACCCCCTTCATGGCGCTGCTGCTGCTGGCCGGCCTCGCGCTCGTCCCCGGTGAGACGGTGCGGGCCGCGATGGTCGACGGCGCGACCTTCTGGCAGCGGCTGCGCCTGGTGATCCTGCCGCTGATGAAACCCGCGATCCTGGTGGCGCTGCTGTTCCGCACCCTCGACGCGTTCCGGATCTTCGACAACATCTACGTCCTGACCGGTGGCTCCAACGACACCGGATCGGTGTCCATCCTGGGCTACGACAACCTCTTCACCGCCCTCAACCTGGGCATCGGGTCGGCCATCTCAGTGCTGATCTTCCTGTGCGTGGCGGCGATCGCCTTCGTCTTCATCAAGATCTTCGGCGCGGCCGCGCCGGGCGGCGAACCGGAGCGGCGATGATGTCCCACCGCAGCAGGACCCTCACCGGCTGGGGCGTCGTGAACGTCCTCGTGGTGCTGTACGCGCTGTTCCCGGTGTGGTGGATCGTCGCCCTGTCGTTCAAGGACCCGAGCACGCTCAGCGACGGCGACTTCATTCCCCGCAAGTGGACCTGGGAGAACTACCACGGGATCTTCCAGACCTCGGAGTTCACCCGGGCCCTGGTCAACTCGATCGGCATCGCGGTGATCGCCACCACGATCGCCGTCGTGTTCGGCACGATGGCGGCGTACGCCGTGGCCAGACTCCGCTTCCCCGGGAAGCGACTGCTGATCGGGATGTCACTGCTGATCGCGATGTTCCCGCCGATCTCGCTGGTCTCGCCGCTGTTCAACATCGAGCGCGTGCTGGGCATCTTCGACACCTGGCTGGGATTGATCATCCCGTACATGACCTTCTCGCTGCCGCTGGCGATCTACACCCTGTCCGCGTTCTTCCGCGAGATCCCCTGGGATCTGGAGAAGGCCGCCAAGGTGGACGGCGCCACCCCCTGGCAGGCGTTCCGGCTGGTGATCGCCCCGCTCGCCGCACCCGGCGTGTTCACCACCGGGATCCTGGTGTTCATCTTCTGCTGGAACGACTTCCTCTTCGCGATCTCGCTGACCTCCACCACCGCGGCACGCACCGTCCCCGCGGCGATCGCGTTCTTCACCGGCAGTTCGCAGTTCCAGCAACCGACCGGCTCGATCGCCGCGGCCGCCGTGGTGATCACCGTGCCGATCGTGATCTTCGTGCTGCTGTTCCAGCGCCGCATCGTCGCCGGCCTCACCGCCGGCGCAGTCAAGGGATGAGCCCGCCCACCCGGGCGGACCAGGAAGGCAGACCGTGGCCGAGATCGTCCTCGACGGCATCACCAAGCGCTACCCGGACGGCGCTCTCGCCGTCCACGACTTCAACCTCACCATCGCCGACGGCGAGTTCGTCATCCTGGTCGGCCCCTCCGGCTGCGGCAAGTCCACCACCCTCAACATGATCGCCGGACTGGAGGACATCACCGAAGGCACCCTGCGGATCGACGGCCGGGTGGTCAACGACCGCGCGCCCAAGGACCGTGACATCGCCATGGTGTTCCAGAGCTACGCCCTCTACCCGCACATGAACGTCCGCGACAACATGGGCTTCGCGCTGCGGCTGGCCAAGACGGACAAGGCCGTCGTCAACGCCAAGGTCGAGGAGGCCGCCCGCATCCTCGACCTCACCCAGCACCTGGACCGGAAGCCCGCCAACCTCTCCGGCGGCCAGCGCCAGCGCGTCGCGATGGGCCGCGCCATCGTCCGGGACCCGAAGGCCTTCCTGATGGACGAACCGCTCTCCAATCTCGACGCCAAACTCCGCGTCCAGATGCGCACCCAGATCGCTGCCCTGCAGCGCAGGCTGGGCACCACCACCGTCTACGTGACGCACGACCAGGTCGAGGCCATGACCCTGGGCGACCGGGTCGTGGTGATGCGCGGAGGCGTCGTCCAGCAGGTCGGCACTCCCCAGGACCTCTACGACGGACCGGTCAACCTCTTCGTCGCCGGGTTCATCGGCTCACCCGGCATGAACCTCCTGGCCGCGACGCTCGAGCAGGGGCGTCTTCGGACCTCCCTCGGCGATCTGCCGCTCGAGGACCGCGTCCGCCGGCGACTGGAGCGCCAGGACGCGCCGCGCGAGCTCATCGTCGGCATCCGGCCCGAGGACTTCGAGGACGCCGCCCTCGCCGGCGAACGGCACGCCGGCCACACCTGCACCGCCACCGTCGACGTCCGGGAGTCCGTCGGCTCCGACGTCTACGTCCACTTCACCGAGGAGGGCGGCCCGACCGGTACAGCCGAACTGGCCGAGCTCGCGGCGGACTCCGGCCGAGCCGACACCGGAATGCAGGGCCACCGGATCGTCGCCAGGCTCAGCCCCGCCACCCGGGCCGCCGAGGGCAGCGCGCTCGATCTGTGGCTCGACGTGTCCCGCATCCACGTCTTCGACCCCTCCACGGGCACCAATCTCACCCACCCCGAGCGACAGGAACCGTAGGGCCGCACCGCACAGGCGCGTCGGCGCGACCCACCCTCTCGACGGCCGGTACCGAATCCGAGGCGGTGGTCGGAAGGAGGGCGGACGAGACGGTCAGCGCCAGGATGACGAGACGGACGGAGAACCCTCTTATCGGGCCGCGCGCGGGGTGGCCCGGCCGCCGGGTGGGGCGGCTGCTCTTCTCCGCGTGCGGGTGGAGGTGGGGTCAGGTGGAGGGGTGGTGAGGGGGCGGAGGGGGCCGGTCAGCGGGAGCGGCCGGTGGGCGTCGGCGGCGGGTTGCCGGGTGGCTCCTGCGGGGCCGGGTGGACGCTGACGCGGTGCAGGCGGTCCGCCAGACGGAGCGTGAGGTCGAGTCGCCCGTCGAGGTCGAGGAAGTAGCGGACCTGGTCGGCGGCGTTCGGCCGGGTCAGGAAGTACTTGAAGGCGCCCGCCTGGAACTCGGAGACCGGCAGCACGCACAGGGCGTCCCAGAGGGCGGCGAGGGCGTCCGGGAGATGCTGGAAGCGGGCCGGGGCGGTGATGTCCTCGATCTCGACGATGACGGGCCCTTGGGCGTCGGTGTTCATGCGGCGGCGCTCCTGTCGTCGGCCGTGACGGTGCACCAGACGGACTTGCCGACGCCGTCGGGGCGGGGCAGGCAGCCCCAGCGGTGCGAGAGGTGCTCGACGAGGAAGAGCCCGCGCCCGGACTCCGCGTCGTGGTCCGGCGGTTCGGCGGTCGTCGGGGCGGCGGGAAGGCCCTCGCCGGCGTCGTGGACCTCGATCCGCAGCTCGGCGGCGCAGAGCGTGAAGCGGACGAGGATCAGGCGGCCGGGCGGCACCCGGGGGTGCTCGACGGCGTTCGCGACCAGCTCGCTCAGCAGCAACTCGCCGACTTCGGCCAGTCGTTCGCTGCGCTCGGGATGGGCGGCGAGGAACTCCCGGAGCAGTTGCCGGGCGGCGCCGGCGGACCGGCGGCGTCTGGGGAGCCAGCTCGACTGCTCGTGCGTGGCGGGGGACAGGGATGGGCTGGCGCAGATTTCGGGCATGGCGACCCTCTCTATGCGGCTACGCAGGGCGTGCGATCCGTCACGCTCAGCATTGCGCCTGATATATCGTCAGTGCAAGCTGAATGCCTCAAGATGCAAAATCTCATCTGCTGTCATTCGAACGCTACTTTCGCCAGCCCGGGCAAGTAGCGTTGGCCTCGCCGAAGCAGGCAGACTGGCGCCGTGAGGTCCAAGAGGGGGAGTAGATGACGCAACCCACGGTTCGCCGACGGCAACTCGGCAACCAGCTGCGCGGACTCCGGGAGAAGCGGCAGTTGACCCTGGACGACGTGGAGAGGCTCACCGGAATCACCGCAGCGAAGCTGTCGAGACTGGAGACGGCCCGGTCGGCGGCCAAACCGATGGACATCGAGCGCTTGGCCGAGGCGTACGGGTGCGACGAGCCTCTTCGTGCGGCGTTGGTTGCGGTGGCCAAAGACGGGAACAAGCGCGGCTGGTGGTTCAACTACATCGACGTTCTTGAGCCCTGGTATGCCGATCAGATCAGCCTGGAGTCCTCCGCCTCGACGTTCAGGACCTACCAGTCCCACTTCATCCCCGGGCTCTTCCAGACGGCGGACTACGCGCGAGCGATCATCACGCGGTTGGGTCTCGGGATCTTGCCCTCGGACGTGGAAGCACGAGTACGCGTTCGGAGAGAGCGACAGTCCGTCCTGACCCAACCCCAGCCGTTGGACGTGTGGGCGGTCATCCACGAGGCGGCGCTGCGGAGCCGCGTCGGAGGCGCCCAGACCATGCGCGGCCAATTGGAGAAGCTGCTCGAACTGGCGGCGCTTCCCAATGTCACCATCCAGGTGATGCCAGCGGACGCCGGAGTGCATCCGGGCATGAACGGTGCCTTCGCCATCATGGGTTTCCCGGAGTCTGCGCTCGACGTGGTCTTCGTGGAGGGCATGCTGAGCAGTCAGTGGGTCGAGGAGCCGGCAGAGGTCAGCATCTTCGACCGGGCCTTCCGGGAGATCACCGCTGACGCCTGGCCACTTGAGAAGTCGCTCGACTTCATCGCTGCACAGAAAGAAGAGATGACCACATGAACAGCTTCCTGCCGCGCTCTGCCGCTCTGGGACTGCACTGGCAGAAGTCGAGCTACAGCGGAGCGAACGGCGACTGTGTCGAACTCGCGGAGGCGGGTACGGTCTCGTACGTCCGTGACTCGAAGGACCCCGAGGGGCCCGCGCTGCTGTTCGCCGCCGAGGCGTGGGCGGCGTTCGTCGCCGGGGTCAAGGCGGGGGAGTTCACGGGCGCCTGACCGGTTCCTGCGCCGGTGCCGACCGTGGAGGATGCGGTCGGCACCGGGGACTACCAGGCGTCGAGGTCGGTGAGGAAGTCCCTGATGTCACGGAACGATTCCTGCCCGCAGAGCGGTTGCGCTCCGACCCCGGGCGATCAGACGCAGGATGTCGGACCGGGCGCCGGCGGCCCGGCTGCCACACGGCGCCGTTGCGGGCAGGCCCCAGGTCGACGAGGCCACGGATCGACGGCGACGCCGGAGGCAGGGTGGTTCGCCTGAAGGTGCCACGAGCGGCGCGGCGGCCGTGACGGGGGAAGGCGGCAACGGTTCGGCCGGTCACCGGACGACCCGAGAAGGCCCCCGGCGGCCGCATCCGCCGGGGGCCCGGTGCCGGTCAGTTCTGCGGGGTCCAGGCCGCGACCAGGTCGAGCAGCCCGGGGAAGCGGGCGTTGAGGTCGTCCACGCGTACGTGGCTGCGCCGCTCCAGCCCGTACTGGCGCTGGCGCGTCAGCCCCGCCTCGCGCAGCGCCTTGAAGTGGTGCGTGAGCGAGGACTTGGGCCGGTCGATACCGAACCAGCCGCAGGAGTGGTCGAAGTCCTCGGACTCCAGCAGGAGCTTTCGGACGATGGTCAGCCGCAGCGGGTCGCTGAGCGCGCCCAGCACGTTCTCCAGGCGCAGTTCGTCGACGGCCGGCTCGGCCAGCGGTTCGGGCAGGGCGGACGGCTCCGGGAGCACCTTGAAGGCGGGTGCGTCGGCCGTGGTCATGGGCATGGGCGGCTCCTCAACTCCTCATAACTCGATTCCTATGCAGTACGACTTCTATCGTACTGCATGCTAAGTTTGACTCGACTCGTACTGCTGGAGCCAGCGATCAGATCGGGAGGAATCGTCATGTCCGAGACCGGGACCGTACCCATCCAGGCCGTCGAGGAGGTGCAGCACACCGCGACCGCCGGGGCCGCCGCCGCCCCCCTGTGGTGGGTGTGGCTGGCCGCCTGGCCGGTGACCGCCGTCTTCGTCCTCTCGAACGCGGCCACGCCGCTGTACGTCCTGTGGCAGCGCGACATCGGCTTCTCCAAGGGCACCCTGACCGTGGTGTTCGCCTTCTACATCGTCGGCCTGATCGGCTCGCTGCTGGTCTCCGGCGTGGTCTCCGACCGGATCGGCCGCAAACCCGTCCTGCTCCCGGCGCTGGCCCTCGGGCTCGCCGCCTGCCTGATCTTCGGAACCGCCACCAGTGTGGCCGCGCTGATCGTGGCGCGGCTGTTCACCGGCATCGCGGTCGGCGCGGTGGTCTCGGCCGGCATGGCCGCGGTCACCGACGTCGCCGGACCGGAGCGCAAGCGGATCGCCGCCCTGCTCGCCTCCTGCGCGATGGTCTTCGGAGCCGGCCTCGGCCCGCTGCTCGCCGGCGTGCTCTCCGAGCTGGTCCCCGGGCCGACGGTCACCGTGTTCGTCGTCGAGGCCGTGGTCCTGGCCACCGCCGCGCTGGTCGTGGTGCGGATGCCGGTACGCCGTCCCGAGAGCCGGGGCAAGGGCGCCTGGATCCGGGTGCCCGGCGTCCCGAGCGGCAACGGCCGTCAACTCGCCCTCGGCATCGCGGTGTTCGCGCCCGGCATCACCGCCACCTCGTTCGTGCTCTCGCTCGGCCCCTCGCTGCTCTCCGGGCTGCTCGGCACCACCAACCGGATCGTCGCCGGCGCCATGGCGTTCGTGATGTTCCTCACCGCCACCGGCGTGCAGTTCGCCGTCCAGAAGCTGCGCCGCCGCACCATCCTGACGGGCGGCGCGGTGAGCACCACGCTGAGCATGGTCGCGCTGATCATCGCCGTGCACTCCGAGGCGGTCGCGGTACTGATCATCGCCGCACTGCTGGCCGGTGCCGGCCAGGGCCTGGGCCAGCTCGGCGGCCTGTCGCTGCTCAACTCCACGATCGCGCCGCAGCGGCTCGCGGAGGCCAACGCGGCCCTCAACGTGGGCGGTTACATCCCGGCCGGCATCCTGCCCGTCTCGGCCGGCTACCTCAGCGACGCGGTGGGCCTGACCAACGGCGCCACGATCTTCGGCGCCGTCCTGACCGCCCTCGCGGTGATCGGCGGTCTGGTGGTCCTGGCGACCAAGCGCCAGGTGACCGATCCGGCCTGAGCGGCCGGTACCGGACAGTACGCCCGACCGGGGGCGGCGCACCGTGACCAGCGGTGCGCCGCCCCCCGGCGTCCGCCCGTCCGGTCGACGGACGCCCACCGGCCTCGTCGAGGACGGCCGGCGTCACGGCGAACGGGTGAAGCGGACGGAACGGCTCACTCCGTCCGCATCGCCCGGAACAGCAGATCGCTCAGATCCCGCCAACGCGCCACCACGTCGGCCCGTCCACTGAGGACGTCCGAGACGTGCTGCGAACCGAAGAACGCGGACACCAGGGAGCGCGCCGCGTTCCCCGGCACGACACCGGCGCGCAGCTCGTCCGCCTCCTGCGCGGAGGTCAGCAGGGACTCCAGCAGGGAGACCCAATCGACGTACGGGGTAGGCAAATCGGCGTCGATGTGCGGCCGTTCGATCTGCAGCCGGGCACCGGCCTGGACGATCACGTCGTCCTGGAACGCGACGGCCGCCCGGTCCAGCATCCGGGCGGCGGTCTCCATCGGGCCGAGCTCCTCCCGGGCGACCTCATCGAGCAGTTTCGGCCAACGGGCGTAGTGCTCCTCCACGATCGCCACGGCCAGGGCTTCCTTGGTCGGGTAGTGGAAGTACACGGCGCCCTTGGTCATCTCGACCCGGTCGGCGACGTCCTTGACCGACGTCTGGCGGAAGCCCCGCTCGGTGAAGAGCTCGGCGGCCCCGATCAGGACCCGCTGCCTGGTCCTGGCAGAACGTTCCTGCTTGGGATCGGACCCTCTCCGAACTGGGGTTTTGAGTGGGGCGAAGATGATCGCTTGCGGCTCCGGCATGTGGGAAGTTCTCCGTCGTCGGTCGGCATGGCGCCATGTCGGGTGGGCACGGCGTTCACGGGTCGGTCATGTTCGGTCGTGTTCGATGACGAAAAACCTACCCCGCAAGATTCCTTCCTGGAGGTATATTTCTTGACGTCGCCACGTGCCGCGTCGGGACGATACCGGCGCACGGGCAGGCACGGCGAACCAGGAGGGGGATCTGCGCATGCATGTCGTACCTGGACTTGAACCGATGACCGGCCGTCCGGGGCCGGAGCAGCACTGGAAGGCCATGGAGTTCGAGCGCCGCGTCCCGCGGGAGTCCGTCCACAAGGCGGCCGACGCGGAGGTCCTGTTGACGGACGCGCAGCGCCTCGGCGCCGACCGGTTCGCGGTCGCGGCCCGCTGGGACCGCGACCACTACCTCGCCCACTACGGCGGCCGGGCCGCCGACCCGGTGATGCTGGCGGAGACCACCCGCCAGACCGCCATCCACCTGTCCCACCGCTTCCTCGACGTCCCGTACGGCATGCCGTTCGTGCTGAGCGAGGCGTCCGTCGACCTGTCCGAGACGGTTCCCCCGGTGGGGTCGGGGCACCTCGCCGTCGGGCTCGACGTCAGCTGCCACCGGCCCGCCGAGGGCGCCCGCCGCCTGCGCCTGGAGCTGACGGCCGACGTCCTGGTCCGGCACCGGTTGATCGGCAGAACGCGCCTGTGCTGGGAGCCGATGGAACCCGGCCGGTACGCCATGCTGCGCCGGCGCGGCGGCCGCGAGCCCCTGGTGGCGCCGCCGGCCGGACCGCCCCGGCTCCCGCTGTCGCCGGCCACCGTCGGCCAGCGGGCCGAGCGGGACGTGCTGATCGCCGCCGACCCGACCCGGGCCGGCATCTGGTGGCTGCGGCTCGACCTGGACCATCCGGTGCTGTTCGACCACGAGGCCGACCACGTGCCGGGCATGGCGCTGATCGAGGCGTTCCGGCAGGCCGGCCACGTGGCGGCGGCGGACCGCAGGGCGGGGGCGAGCGGTGTGACGCTGCTCGGGGTGAAGTTCACGGCCTTCGGCGAGCTGGACGCGCCGGTGGCGATCACGGCCGAGGCGACCGGCCCCGGCGTCTTCACCCTGCGCGCCCACCAGGGTGAGCGCGAACTCGCCCACGCCACGGTCCGTTTCGACGCAGCCGAGCCCGCCCGGACCCTGCTGGGGACTGCGTGCTGACCACCCCTCGGACGGTCCTCGGAGCCGCCGACCTGACCGCCGCGCCGACCACCACGGCGCCGACCACCGCCGCGCCGACCACCACGGCGCCGACCACCGACCAGCCGGCCGACGACCAGCCGCCCACCGACCAGCCGGCCGCCGACCGACCGCAGGACGGCCGATCCGCCCCCGGCTCCCAGGAGGCGTTGAACTCGCTCACCGAGCTCGCGCGTCATGGCGCCGCCACCGCCGAGGAGCAGCGCAGGCTCTCCCCGCAGGTCGCCGCCGCCCTGGTCGACGCGGGCCTTCCGCGCCACTTCGTCCCGGCGCGCTGGGGCGGCGCGGCGGGGAGCTTCGCCCGGGTGCTCGCCGACGCCTCGGCCGTCGCGGAGGCCTGCGCCGCCGCCGGCTGGTGCGCCGCCCTGTTCGCGGCGCACGGGCGGCTCGCGGCCTACCTGCCCGAGGAGGGGCAGCGCGAGCTCTGGGCGGACGGCCCGGACCCCCGGATCGCCTCCTCGATCATCCCGCCGCAGGGCCGCGCCACCGAGGTGGCCGGCGGCTGGCGGCTGGACGGCCGGTGGCGCACGGCCAGCGGGGTCGACCACGCCGAGTGGGTGCTGCTGGCCTCGTGGACCGAGGGGCCGGAGGGCATCCGGGAGCACCGGATCTTCGCCGTGCCGCGCGCCGAGCTGACCGTCCGCGACACCTGGGACCCGGTCGGCCTGCGGGGCAGCGGCAGCAACAGCGTGACGAGCGAGGGGATCGTCGTCCCCGCGCACCGCTCGTTCACCCTGTGCGCACTGCTCGGCCCGCTGCCCGGCGCCGCCCGCTGCCACCAGGTCCCGTACCCGATGGTCGCCGGGCTGATCTTCGCGGCGCCGGTGCTGGGGGCGGCCCGGGCGGCGCTGCGGGCCTGGACGGACGAATGCGGGCCGACCGCGTCGGGCAGGCCCGGCTGGAGCCTGCTCCTGGCCGGCGCGTCCGCGCGGATCCACGCGGCGGGTCTGCTGCTGGAGTGTTCCGCCGACCGCGCGGACCGGGGGGCGATCACCCCGCTCTCGGTGGCCGAGAACCGCCGGGACGCGGCCACCGCCGCCGTGCTGTGCCGGGAGGCGGTGGATGAGCTCTTCCACGCCTGCGGCATGCGCGGCCAGGCCCCGGACAGCCGGGTGCAGCGCGCCTGGCGGGACGTCACGACCGCCGCCGGGCACGGCGCCCTGGACCTCGGGACGGCGGCCGGGGCGTACGCGGACGCGGCCCTGGCTGCCTGGGGCACCCGATGACGGGGGCGGTTCGGCGGGTACGTCCCGCACTCGCCCTGGTCGACGTCGACCGGGCCGTGACGGGCGGTAGGAGCCCGCCCGCCCCCGCCACCACCGCCGTTCATCGGATCGGGGGCCGCGGAGCCGCGCCGGCCCCGGGCTCGATGCGCCCTCTCCCGGCCACGCCGGCCGAGGAGTCGGGGGCGGTGCTGCTGTACGAGGACGCGGAACGCTTCGGCCGGCCGGTGTCCCCGGCCCGACGACGGCCGTCGGCGGGACATGCATGATCGACCTGGCGGACCGAATGGCTGCAACAGCATTGCGTCCCAATGGTATGCATGTGCTCTCGCTGACTACGGAGGGCACGAAGATGGCCAAGCAGGAACGGGCGCACCGCACTCGGGAGAAGGTGCTGACGGCTGCGGCCGAGATCTTCGCCGCGCAGGGCTACAGCAGCACCACGCTCAACGCGGTGGCCGAGCGCATCGGGATGACGAAGGGCGCGCTGTACGGGCACTTCCCGTCGAAGAGTTCCCTGGCCTGGGCTCTGATCAACGAATCCCGGCAGACCTGGACGAACCTGCGGGCCGAGTACGCCGCCCCGGGCGCCGATCCGAGCGGCGGCCTCGAACGCGTGGTGGTGGGTCTCGCCGGCCGGCTGCAGTCGGACGTGCGACTGCGGGCCGCGCTCCGGCTCGCCGCCGACTGCCCGACCCTGGCGCAGTCGCTGTCCGGTGTCCTGGCCGAGGTGCACAACTCGCTGACCGAGTTGGTCCGTTGGGCCCAGCGTGAGAGCGACCTGCCCGGCTACCCGCCGCGGCTGGTCGCCGCCTTGCTGATGATCGTGATGTACGGGCTGCTGAACGCCCCCGCCGGGTACGCCGAGATCTCGGGCGCACCCGGCGGGGGGCCGCTGTGGCGGCTGCTGTTCACCGCACTGGCGGGGACCGGAGGGCCGAACTCCGCCGGCCCCGCCGCGGGCCCTGTTTCGGGGCGGTAAAACATACCTTCTAGAACGAATCCTTGTGTCATGCTGCACCGGGGCCCCGACTCGCGCGGGGCCCGCCGGACGCACAACCCCTGCACGAGGCAGGGGCGACACCCATGGGGAGCCGACGCTTCGGAGGAAGCAGATGAGCGTGCTGGACGAGTGGACCGGCCGACGCACCACGACGCGCGCGGACCTCGACGAACCCGGACCGGATCCGGCCGACGACGCCCTGCTCCGCGCGATGGCCGACGCGCGGGAAGTCGACGATTTCGACATGCGACACCTCCGCTATTTCCTGACCGTGGTTCGCGCCGGCACCGTCTCGGCCGCCGCCCAGGAACTCCGGATTTCCCAACCGAGCCTCAGTCAACAAATTCGACGACTGGAACAGCGAATCGGTGCCGCGTTGTTCACCCGAAGTTCCCGCGGCGTTGAACTGACCGTCGGTGGCAGAGCGTTCCTACGCGAAATACAGGGAATTCCCGGCCAGCTCCGCTCGGCCGTCGCCGCCGTCGCGCCCGCGCCTCAGCTGTGGCCCGTCGGGGTGTGCGGCGCGGTGCCGGCCGAGGTCCTGATCGAGGTGCAGAACGGCCTGTCCGGGCGTCGTACCCACGGCAGCCACCACGTCGCCCACCAGCCCGGCGCGAGGCTGCGGATGCGTTCGGTGGACGCGGCCGACCAGGGCGAGCTGCTGCGGCGCGGCGAGATCGCGTTCGGCATCGTGCGCCTGCTCGCCCCGGAGCCGCACGTGGTCTGCGCCGTCGTCCGGGACGAGCCGCTGGGCGTCGTCATGGCCCGCCGGCACCCGCTGGCCGCCCGGCCCGAGCTGACCCTGCGGGACCTCTCCCGGCAACGCCTGCTCTGGTACGAGGAGGGCTGCGCGCCCGGGTTCGCCGAGTCCCTGCCCGCCGAGCTGGCCCGGCTCGGCTGGAACTGCGCGCTGTACCCGGCCGACCAGGACCGGCCCGCCCTGTTCCTGCACGCGCTGCAGACCACCGCGGACCTGGTGGCCCTGCGCCCGCGACGCACCGTGGAGCGGGAGCCGCACCTGGTGTGGCGGCCGCTGCCGACACCCGGACCGCCACGCGAGCGCATAGCCGTCACCGCGGTGCGACACAGCCACACCGCCCGCGTCCTGAAGGAGCTGGCCGCCGAACGCGGCTGGCTGTTCATCGAGGACTGACCCCCCGACCGGCCGGCGCACACCGTGCGCCGGCCGGCCCCGAGCGGCGTGTGATCCGGTTTCCCCCCACCGGATCACACGCCCTTTCTGTTTCCATCACGTTTCGACACCAGTCCGGTATAGCACCGTCCTATGGCAGTCACACGGTTTACGTCTTGGACGCTGTTCGAATCCAGCGGCTAACGTCTTGAACAGAGCGCAGCACCGGTCGAAACGGCACCACGGAACCCGGCCGGACGCGGATGAGCGCAACGCGGGCCGCCGCTCGCCACAGTTCCGATTCGTGAGACAGCCCCCCCCTGCGCCGGGTGCACGGAATTCATCGTCGAATTCACCGCGCCACCCCTCCTTCCCGGCCCGCCGGGCCATGCCATCGAACAGGACCAAAGGAGCATCGTGATCTCGACCAAGCTGACGGAACTGCTCGGCATCGACCACCCGGTCGTCTGCGCCCCGATGGGCGCGGTCACCGGCGGTCGGCTCGCCGGCGCCGTGACGGCCGCAGGCGGCCTGGGCCTCGTCGGCGTCAGCTACGGCGACCCGGCGTTCATCGACGAGCACCTGCCGCAGGCCGCCGAGACCGGCGGTGTCTGGGGCGTCGGGTGCGTCATGTTCACCTTCGACGAGCGGCCCGGCCTGTGGGAGAAGGTGCTCGGCTACGCCCCGCCGGTCGTCGAGCTCTCCTTCGGCAGCGCCACCCAGGTGCAGAGGTACGTGGCCTCCGCGGCCGAGGCCGGCGCCAAGGTCGTCGTACAGGTGCACGATCCCGACCAGGCCGCCGCCGCCCTGCGGTCCGGGGCCCACGTGATCGTCGCCCAGGGCGCCGAGGCGGGCGGTCACCACGCCTCCCGGGCCACGCTGCCCCTGATCCCCGCCGTCCTGGACGTCACCCGGGGCCGCGTACCGGTGGTCGCCGCCGGCGGCTTCGCGGACGGCCGCGGCCTCGCGGCGGCCCTCGCGCTCGGCGCCGACGGCGTGATGATGGGCACCCGGTTCGCCGCGACCGAGGAGTCGCTGGCCTCCGCCGGCTTCCGGTCCCACCTGATCTCCGCCCGCGCCGCGGACACCGTCAACACCCGTTCCTTCGACGTCGTGCGCGGCATCCCGTGGGACGAGGTCTACAGCGCCCGCGCCGTCGGCAACGACTTCACCCGCACCTGGACCGGTCGGGACGCCGAACTGGCCGCCCGCCGGGGCGAGATCGAGCCCGCGTGGAACGCCGCCGTCGCCCGCGACGACACCACCCAGCGCGCGATGCTCGTCGGCGAGAACCTCGACCAGATCCAGGACGTCCAGCCCGCCGCCCGGGTCGTCCACAGCGCCGTGGCCGACGCGGAGCGGATCCTCGCCGGGCTCGCCCGGCGCCTCGGCACCCCCACCTCCTGAGCCCGCCGCCTCCTCCCACCCCCATCGGCCGAGGCCCCACCCCCCCGGCCGAGGCCCGACACCCGAGGCCCGAGCCCGACACCTCGCACCCGAGGCCCCGACACCCCGATCCCAGGCACTCGATGCCCCATCCATCCACACCACCCGGAGGACCCGTTGATCCACGTACTGACCCTCAGCTATCTCACCCCGCGTGAGACCGTCCTCGCCCACCTCGCCGAGCACAAGGCCTGGTTGCGCGAGCACGGCGACCAGGGCCGCATCCTGCTGAGCGGCCCCCGGCCCGAGGGCGGCGCCGTCGTCGTCACCGCCGACCTCGACGACGTCCAGGTGAGCGAGCTCATCGAGAGCGACCCCTGGCACAAGCTGGGCATCGCCTCGTACGCCCGGCTCTCCTTCGAGGGCCGCAACGCGAGCCCCGGCGTGATCACCTCCCCGGTGCAGGACGACGGCGTCCTGCTGATCAACGTGGCCACCACCGACGACGCGGCCGCCAGCGTGGACGCGCTCGCCTCGGCCGTCGACCACGTCGCCGCCACCGCCGACGGCTTCCGCGGCTCCCGCCTGCTCACCAGCGTCGACGGCGACGCCATGGTCAACTTCGCGGCCTGGTCCAGCCGGGCGGAGTTCGACGTGATCTTCCACGACCCGGAGTTCATGCGCCTGTACCAGGCCTTCGCCGAGACCACCACCGGCGCCAAGTTCCGGCTCTACCGCACCAGCCGGGTCATCACACCCAACCGCTGAGCCCGCACCACCCCACGAGCCCGCACCACCCCACCAGCCCGCACCAACCGCTGAGCCCGCACCACCCCACGAGCCACCGCCACCCGGCGGTCTCGCACCGACCCGTACGCCTCCACCCCGAGGGGAAGCACATGTCCGACGCGAACACCCAGCCCCGGTACGACCTCATCGTCATCGGCTTCGGCGCCGCCGGCCTGTCCGCCGCGCTGTCCTACGCCGAGGCCACCGAGGGTCGCGAGACCCCCACGAAGATCGCGATCCTGGAGCGCTCCGCCGAGGAGGACCGCGGCGGCGCCACCCGCTGGACCGGCGCCTTCCTGCGGATCGACGAGGACAGGCAACTGGACTCCGACTGGGCCGAGCACGTCAGCCGGGTCTCCGGTGGCCTCGCCGACATCGAGTACTGCCGCACCGTCGAGCGGGAGACCAAGCAGGCCCTGGAGTTCGTCGAGAAGCACGGCGTCGAGATCGCCTTCGAGCACTTCCCGCTACCGCACAGCTTCGCCGCCGGCCGGCCGTCCATGGCCAAGCCGGCCAGCCCTCGCGGCGGCGGCGCCTCGATCGTCGAGCACCTCGGCTCCGCCCTGGAGAAGGACCCGCGCGTCGACATCCGCTACCGGACCGAAGCGCTGCGCCTGACCACCACCGAGGACGGCACCGTCGACGGCGTCCTGGTCCGCGGCGCCGACGGCCGCACCCAGCGCCTGAGCGGCCGCGCTGTCG
This sequence comes from Kitasatospora sp. NBC_00315, assembly GCF_041435095.1. Lineage (NCBI taxonomy): Bacteria > Bacillati > Actinomycetota > Actinomycetes > Kitasatosporales > Streptomycetaceae > Kitasatospora > Kitasatospora sp. NBC_00315. Next base: position 7,574,221 of record NZ_CP108025.1, read on the forward strand.
TGCTGGCCTGCGGCGGCTTCCAGGGCAACCCGGAGATGCTCACCCGCTACGTCGGCGAGAGGGCCTGCGACCTCCCCCTGATCGCCCCCGGCATCACCAACAACCGCGGCGACGCGCTGCGGATGGCCCTGGAACTGGGCGCCGACACCGCCGGCCAGTTCGACGGCATCCACGCCGAGCCCGTCGACACCCGCACCGACAAGGCCGACGCGGTGCTGTACGGCTTCGCCACCGGCATCTTCGTCAACCGCTCGATGGAGCGCTTCTTCGACGAGGGCCGTGACACCTGGGACAACACCTTCGAGCACGTCGGCCACGAGATCTGGAAGAACCAGGACCAGGAGGCGTACTGGATCGCCGACGCCAAGACCCTCGCCATCCCCGGCTTCCTGACCTCGCTGCTCAGCGACGTGCCGCCGGAGCAGGCCGACAGCCTGGCGGAGCTGGCCGGCAGGCTCGGCATCGACGCCGAGGCGCTGGAGAAGACCGTCGCCGAGTTCAACGCGGCCGTCGGGCCCGGCGAGTTCGACCCGACCCGGCTGGACGGCAAGGCCACCGTCGGCATCGAGCCGAAGAAGTCCAACTGGGCCACCGCGCTGGACACCGCGCCGTTCATCGGCGTCCCGCTGACCGCGGCGATCTGCTTCACCTACGGCGGCGTCCGCACCGACCTCGACGGCCGGGTGGTCACCCCGTCCGGCACCGCCATCCCCGGCCTGTACGCGGCGGGGGAGGCCACCGGCCTCTTCTACCACGCCTACCCGCCGGCCACCTCAGTCCTGCGCTCGCTGATCTTCGGCCGGCTCGCCGCGCACCACGCGGCGGCCCAGCAGCAGGCCTGACCCACCCCCCGACCACAGCACCTGGAGGAACCGTGAGCATCGTCAACATCGACGTCACCCTCCGTGACGGCGGCTATCGCAACGGCTTCAACTTCCCGCTGGACTACGCGCTGAAGCACGCCAGGCTGAGCGTCGAGGCGGGCTTCGACTGGGTCGAGATCGCCTACCGCAAGGGCTCGCTCCTGCCGATTCCGAACCTCGGGCTCACCGGCCGCGGCGACGACGAGTTCATCTCCGCCGTCGCGCAGGAGGTCGGTCCGGAGCGGGTCGCGATGATCCTGCACCCGAAGAACATCTCCGAACACGACCTGCCCGCGATGTACGCCGCCGGCGCCCGCCTGGTACGCATCATCCTGCCGTCCAAGGGTTACCGGCCCGGCCTGGACCACATCCGCCAGGCCAAGGAGATCGGGTACACCGTCGGCGTCAACTTCGCCCGCATAAGCCAGTGGTCGGGCCGGGGCATCGTCGAGGTGGCCACCGCCGCCACCGACGCCGGCGCGGACTTCGTCTACCTGGCCGACTCCAACGGGAGCCTCTCCCCGGTGGACACCACCGACCTCACCACCCTGACCAAGTCGGTCACCGGCGGTCCGGTCGGCCTGCACGCCCACAACAACCTGGGCCTCGCCCTGTCCAACGCGATCAGCGCGGTCGCCGCCGGTGCGACCTGGATGGACTCCTCGATCCAGGGCATGGGCAAGGGCCCGGGCAACCTGATCGCCGAGCAGTGGCTGGCACACCTCGACCGCACCGATGCCGGGGCCAGCGCCCACCTTCACCTGGGCCACGCCCTGGAACTGGCCGAGCTGCTGCTCGCCACCGTCCCGGAGGGCACCCCCTCCCTCCCGCTGCCGGACCTCGTCCTGGGCCGCTACGACCTGCCGGTCGAGCACCGCAAGGACGTGGCGGGTGGCACTCACCACGAGGGCATCGCCACCGCGCGCACCCTCGCCACCGTCCGGTGACGATCACCGGACGAACTGTGCCGGCGGCGGTCTTCGGACCGCAGACCGCCGCCGGCGCGGCCCACGCCCTCGTCCTCGCCCCGGTCACCCCCCGCTGGGACGGCGGAGCCTTCTTCACCCCCGTCACCCGGGCCCTGACCGAGGCCGGCCTGCGGGTGACGGTGGTGGACACCCTCTCCGCGTGGGACGAGCAGATCGACTCGCTGGCCGCTCTCGCCGCCCGCTGGCGCGAACTCCTCGGCCGGTACGGCCCGGTGGACCTGCTCTGCGGGAACGCCCTCGGCGGCGCGGTCGCCCAGGCGCTGCTCCCCGACCTCGCCCCGCACACCGCGGCGCTGCTCGTCTCGGGCCCCGCCCGCAGCGACGCCGTCCTAGAAGCCCGGCTCACCGAAATCGCCGAACTGGCCGCCACCGGCCGCTCCGGCGAGGCCCTGGCCCTGCTCGGCCGGCGCGTCCAGCCGCACGACCGAAGCGTCCCACCGGGGGCCGGCGCCCCCGAACCGCACGACCCGCAGGCGGGGCGCCGCCTCGCAGGCGGGATGCGGATGCTGTGCGGCATCGACCTGACCGAGGCGGTGCGCGCCCACCCCGGCCCGCTGCTGCAGATCGTCGGCGGTCACTCCCAGTTGGTCGGCCACCGCCACACCGCGGCGGCCGGCCACCACCGGGTGCACGTCATCACGGGGGCCGGAATGCGCCCCCACTTCGAACGCGCCGCAGAGGTGTCCGCCCTGGTCGGCACCTTCCTGCGGGAGAAGGGACTCAGCACATGAAGAGCGTCGCGGTACTCCCCGGCGACGGCATCGGCCCGGAAGTCACCTCCGCGGCCCTCGACGTCCTGGACAGGCTCGGCCTCCCACTCGACCTGCGCTTCGGCGAAATAGGCTGGGAATGCTGGCGCCAGGAGGGCAACCCCGTCCCCGCGCGGACCTGGAAACTGCTGGAGGAGACCGACACCTGCCTGCTCGGCGCCATCACCAGCAAGCCACTGCGCGAGGCCGAGGCCGAACTGCCCGACGACCTGCGCGGCACCGGGCTCACCTTCGTCTCCCCGGTCATCCAACTGCGCCAGCGGCTGAGCCTGTACGCCAACGTCCGCCCGGTCGTCGACCTGGTCGACGGGCGCTTCGACTTCACGGTGATCCGCGAGAACACCGAGGGTCTGTACGCCGGTTACGACTTCCACGGCCTGGAGGAAGCGCTCTGGAACGTGGTCCGCGACCACCCCAACGCCCAGGCATCCGGCCCGGACGCGAGCAGCGTCACCCTGCGCCTGCAGACCCGGTTCGGCATGGACCGGCTGCTGCGCCACGGCTTCGAGTACGCCCGCTCGCACGGCTACGACCGGCTCACCCTGGTCGACAAGCCCAACGTGCTGCGCCACAGCAGCAACCACCTGCGCGAGCGACTGGAACTGATCGCGGCCGAACACCCGGAGATCGAGACCGAGATCCTCAACGTCGACGCGGTCGCCCTGTGGCTGGTCCGCCGGCCCGAGCGCTTCGGGGTGCTGGTCGCCGAGAACATGTTCGGCGACATCCTCTCCGACCTCGGCGCAGGCGTCATGGGCGGCCTCGGCCTCGCCCCCAGCGGCAACGTCGGCGACCACGGCAGCTACTTCGAGCCGGTGCACGGCAGCGCCCCCGGCATGGCCGGGCAGGACCGCGCCAACCCGATGGCGATGGTGCTCACCGTGGCCCAGATGCTCGACCACCTGGGCCTTCCCGTGCCCGGCGACGAGCTCCGGGCGGCGGTCCGCGCGGTCGCCGCGCGGCGCACCACCCTCACCTACGACATGGGCGGCAGCAGCGGCACCCGCGCGGTCGCCCGAGCGGTAGCCGAGGAGCTCACCGCGGACCGCGCCCCGGACGAGGCGGTGGCGCGGCTCGCCCGCCTGGACACCGCCTCCGTCTCCGACGCGCTGGACAGCCTCGGCGTCGGCGGCGTGCTGGCCGGCGTCACCGCCCGGGTGCCCGGCGCCCGCGCCGCCGGCCGCGCCTTCACCGTCACCTACCAGCCCGTCGACGGCGCCGCCGAGGGATTCCGCAACGCCGCCAACTACCTGGACGACGTGCCCGAGGGCTCCTTCGTGGTGGTCGACAACACGGGCAGCACCGGCTGCACCAACTGGGGCTCGCTGCTGACCAAGCTCGCCCAGCGCCGCGGCGTGCGCGGCACCGCCCTGCACGGCTCGGCCCGCGACATCGCCGAGATCCGCGCCACCGGGTACCCGCTGTTCAGCACCGGCGCCACCATGGTCAGCGGCAAGAACCGGGTGGAGCTCGCCGCCACCGGCCGGGACGTCGTCATCGGGCAGGTCACCGTACGACCCGGCGACATCGTCGTCGCCGACGACAACGGAGCCCTGGTGGTCCCCGCCGAACACGCCGCCGAGGTCGCCGACCGGGCCGAACGCGTCGAGCGGACGGAAAGCGCCATCGCCGAGGCCGTCGACGCCGGCCTGCGGCTCGACGAGGCCCGCCTCCGGTACGGCTACGCCAAGCCCTGGGACGACAGCGGCGCCGGGCAAGCCCATGTCTGACCCGGCGGGGAGCGCGGTGGTGGACCTCCACTACCACGCCGGCCCCGACCTCTACCGGCGCCGCCTCACCTCCCACGGCGCCGGCCGGGCCTACCGGGACGTCGGCGGGTGGGTGGTGCTCAAGAGCCACCTCACCTCCACCGCCGCCCGCGCCTGGGAGGCCCGCCAGGAGGGGCTGCCGGTCTCCGGCACCCTCGTCCTCAACGGGCTGGCCGGCGGCGTCCGGCCCGCAGCGGTGGAACAGGCGGTCTACGCCCACGGCCCGGACAGCCCGGCCCGGCTGGTCGTCCACCTGCCGACCCTGGTCGGCCACACCCACGGCTCACCACTGCGCCGCACCCCGTTCCACCCCCGGCTCGCCACCGGGCGGTGGCGGACCCGCCCGCTCCTGGACAGCAACGGCCGGCTGCGCCGGGACGTGCGCGAGGTGCTCCGGGCGGCCCGCGACCTCCCGGTCGCGGTGGCCACCGGGCACAGCGACCGGGAGGCGGCGCTGCGCATCGTGGACGAGGCGGTCCGGCTCGAACTGCCGCGACTGCTCCTCACCCACGCCACCCACCCCATGTCGGGCTTCACCCCCGAGAACCTGAGCGACCTCGCCCAGGTGCCCGGCCTGTACGTCGAGATCACCGCGCTGACCCTCCTGCTGGGCCACCGCGACGCCGGGCACCTGGGCGAGCTGGTGCACGCGCACCCCCGGGTGCTGTTCAGCTCCGACCTCGGACAGCCCGACCAGCCGGACGTGAAGGAATGGCTTGACCTGAGTGCGCAGTGGTTCCGGGCCGCCGGCCTGACGGACCAGGAGATCAGGGCCATCACCCGGGCCAACCCGGTGAGCCTACTGACGCCGTGAACGGACCTTCAACACTCCCCGATCAGGAGCAGTCATGAACGCCCGTACCGACCATGCCGCCCTGCAGGCGGACCTCCGCCACCTCTCGGACCTGCTGGACGAGACCCTCGTCCGCCAGGAGGGCCCCGAACTGCTCGGCCTGGTCGAGCAGGTCCGCCTGCTCAGCCGAACCGACGGTGAGGCCACCGCCGACCTTCTGCGCGGCATCGGGCCGGCCACCGCGGCCAACCTGGTTCGCGCCCTCGCCACCTACTTCCACCTGGCCAACGTCGCCGAACAGGTGCACCGCGGCCGCGAACTGCGCACCGTCAGGGAACGGGCCGGCGCCGCCCTCGCCCGCGTCGTGCAGCAGGCGGCGAGGGAGGCGCCACAGGCCCTGACCCGCGCGGTCGAGAACCTGAACGTCCGGCCGGTCTTCACCGCCCACCCCACCGAGGCCGCCCGCCGCTCGGTTCTGACCAAGCTGCGCCGGATCGCCGAACTGCTGGAGATCCCCGTCCCCGAGGCGGACCGCCGCCGGCACGACGCTCGGCTCGCCGAGACCATCGACCTCATGTGGCAGACCGACGAGCTGCGGGTGGTCCGCCCCGAGCCCGCCGACGAGGCCCGCAACGCCCTCTACTACCTGGACGAGCTGCACTCCGGCGCGGTCGGCGACGTCCTGGAGGACCTGACCGCGGAGCTCAACCGGGCCGGCATCGAACTCCCCTATGAAGCACGACCTTTGACCTTCGGCACCTGGATCGGCGGTGATCGCGACGGCAACCCCGGCGTCACCCCGGACGTCACCTGGGACGTACTGATCCTCCAGCACGAGCACGGCATCAACGACGCCCTGGCGATGGTCGACGGACTGCGCGGCCTGCTCTCCAACTCCATCCGGTACACCGGCGCCACCGCCGAACTGCTCGGCTCGCTGGAGCAGGACCTCGCCCGGCTGCCCGAGATCAGCCCTCGCTACAAGCGGCTCAACTCCGAGGAGCCGTACCGTCTCAAGGTCACCGCGATCCGCCAGAAGCTGCTGAACACCAAGCGCCGGCTCGCCGAGGGCTCCCCGCACGAGGCGGACCGCGACTACCTCGGCACCGCCGAGCTGCTGCGCGACCTCACCCTGGTGCAGACCTCGCTGCGCGAGCACCGCGGCGGCCTGGCCGCCGAGGGCCGGCTCGGCCGCACGATCCGCACCCTCGCCGCGTTCGGCCTGCAACTGGCCACCATGGACGTGCGCGAGCACGCCGACGCCCACCACCAGGCCCTCGGCCAGCTCTTCGACCGGCTCGGCGAGGAGTCCTGGCAGTACGCCGAGATGCCCCGCGACTACCGGCAGCGGCTGCTGGCCAAGGAGCTCACCTCCCGCCGGCTGCTCGGCCCGGCGCAGCTGGACCCGGCGGGGGAGAAGACCCTCGGTGTCTTCCACACCGTCCGCCGGGCCCTGGACTCCTTCGGCCCCGAGGTCATCGAGTCGTACATCATCTCGATGTGCCAGGGCGCCGACGACGTCCTCGCCGCCACCGTGCTCGCCCGCGAGGCCGGCCTGATCGACCTGCACGCCGGCGTCGCCAGGATCGGCATCGTGCCGCTGCTGGAGACCACCGACGAGCTGAAGTCCGCCGACACGATCCTGGAGGACATGCTCTGCGACCCCTCCTACCGGGCCCTGGTCGCCCTGCGCGGCGACATCCAGGAGGTCATGCTCGGCTACTCCGACTCCTCCAAGTTCGGCGGCATCACCACCTCCCAGTGGGAGATCCACCGCGCCCAGCGCCGGCTGCGCGACGTCGCCCACCGGCACGGGGTGCGGCTGCGCCTCTTCCACGGCCGCGGCGGCACCGTCGGCCGCGGCGGCGGCCCCTCGCACGACGCGATCCTGGCCCAGCCCTGGGGCACCCTGGAGGGCGAGATCAAGGTCACCGAGCAGGGTGAGGTGATCAGCGACAAGTACCTGCTGCCCTCACTGGCCCGGGAGAACCTGGAGCTGACGGTCGCCGCCGCGCTGGAGGCCTCCGCGCTGCACACCGCGCCGCGCCGGTCTGACGAGGCCCGGGCGCGCTGGGACGCCGCGATGGATCTGGTGTCCGACGCCGCGCACGCGGCCTACCGCGCGCTGGTGGAGGACCCGGACCTGCCCGCCTACTTCCTGGCCTCCACCCCGGTCGACCAACTCGCCGACCTCCACCTGGGTTCACGGCCCTCACGCCGCCCGGACTCCGGCGGCGGACTGGACGGCCTGCGGGCGATCCCCTGGGTGTTCGGCTGGACGCAGTCCCGGCAGATCGTGCCGGGCTGGTACGGCGTCGGCTCCGGGCTGAAGGCGCTGCGCGAGGCGGGCCAGGGCGCCGTGCTGGACGAGATGCACGACCAGTGGCACTTCTTCCGCAACTTCGTCTCCAACGTGGAGATGACCCTGGCCAAGACGGACCTGCGGATCGCCCGGCACTACGTCGAGACGCTGGTGCCGCAGCCGCTGCAGCACGTCTTCGCGGCCGTCGAGGCCGAACACGACTTGACCGTCAGCGAGCTGCTGCGGATCACCGGGGAGCATGAACTCCTCGACGCCCAGCCGGTGTTGAAGCAGACCTTCGCGGTCCGCGACGCCTACCTCGACCCGATCTCCTACCTCCAGGTCGCCCTGCTGAAGCGCCAGCGGGAGGCCGCCGCCGCGGCCGAGGAGCCGGACCGCACGCTCTGCCGGGCCCTGCTGCTGACCGTCAACGGCGTCGCCGCCGGCCTGCGCAACACCGGCTGACCCCGAGTCCGAGACCGCCACCCCCACGAAGGAACCCCCGCCATGACAGAGACACCCACGCCCCGGGACGCCCCCTCCCGGCGCGGCGTGCTGCGCACCGCCGTCGTCGCCGGCGCGGCCCTGGCCGTCCCGCTCGCCGGCGGACTCTCCCGGGCCGCGGCCGGGGAGACGGCCCTGCCCGGCCACGCCCCGATCGGCTCGCTCGGCGACCAGTCCGCCGTCCGCACCTTCACCCTGGGCGACGTCCGGCTCACCTACGTCGTCGACGCCGCGATGGAGTTGGACCGATCCGGCTTCCTGCCCGCCGTTCCCTCCTCCTACTGGGCGGCGCACCCCGAGGAGGTGGCGCCCTCCGGCCGGATCGCCGCCTCGGCCGGCGGCGTCCTGGTCGAGCGGGGCCCCCGCCGACTGCTGATCGACGTGGGCCTCGGTGCGAACCTGCTCCCCGCCTCGCTCGGCGTCTCCCGCGGCGGAGCGCTGCTGCGTACCCTCCGGGCGCTGCGGGTGCGGCCGGAGAGCGTCGACACCGTGGCCTTCACCCACCTGCACACCGACCACACCGGCATGGGCTTCGTCACCGCGCCGGGCCGGGCGCCGCGCAAGGCGTTCCCCCGCGCGCACTACCTGGTGGCCGGGGCGGAGTGGGAGCCGTTCTGGGAGCACCGGGTGAAGGTCGGGGCGCCCTCCTGGGACAGCTTCATGGTGCCGATGTCGAAGGTGCTGCGCCGCTTCGACGACGGCGCTCAGGTGTGGCCCGGCGCCACCGCGCTGATCACCCCCGGCCACAGCCCCGGCCACACCACCTTCGTCGTCTCGGCCGGCGGCGGGCGGCGGATCCTGGTGTTCGGCGACGCCTTCCACACCCCGGCGCAGGTGGCCCACCCCGAGTGGCCGTCCGGGCCGGACACCGACGTCGACAAGGTGCTGACGGCCCGCCGGACCCTGCTCGCCGAGCTGCGCAAGCCGCACACCTACGGCTTCGCGTTCCACTTCGGCGACCAGGCCTTCGGCCGGGTGGGGGACGACGGCCGCTGGCACCCGGTGCCCGCCAGGGCCCTGCTGCCCGCCCCGATCCAGTTGCCGTAGCGCGCGTCGCGACACCACGTCCTCCCGCGCGAACCCGCGGAACGCCCGCGCCGACGGCGCCACCGCGTACGGGAGCGACGGCGAGACGCCCCGCAGCACGCCGCCGCACCCCGGTTGCGGCTGCGGGGCGTCCGCCCGCGCCTCCTCACGACCCGCGAGCGCTCCCGCACCCGGACGGCCGGAGCCCGGCTCACCCTCGCCGGGGCCCGCACCCGCCGGGCCGCCCCCGCACACCGACGTGATGCCCCGGCAACCGCAGCACCCGGATGCTCACGTTTGGCTAACGTCCTGGGGACGCGCGGAAACGGGGGTGGAGTGTGATTCACTGAGCGGGCCGTTCAGCCCGGTGGGGGTGGAACGGGCGGACTTCGGCGCTGCCGGGGTGCGCCTGTGAGCGGCGGGGATGTCGGGGAACGAGGGACTGCCGTCAGGGGGAGCGATGCGGGCGCTCGCCGCCGTTGGGGACGAGCCGCTGCGGGCGGACGGGCTGGTGCTGCGCCGGCCGGTGGCGGGGGATGCGCCGCTCATTTTCCGGGGAACGCGGGATCCGCTGGTGCGGGAGTTCCTGCAGGCGGTGATCCCGCACCTGGACGTGGCGGCCGCCGAACGCTGGCTGGCCGAGGTCCCGCCCCTGCTGTGGGCCGAGGGCCGGGCCGCCTACTTCACCGTGGATCTGGACGAAGAGCCGGTCGGCTGGGCCGAGTTGGTGAACCTGGACGCAGTGGACGAGAGCGCCGAGGTGGCCGTGTGGCTGCTGCCGGAACACCGCCGGATGCGGACCGCCACCGGCGCGCTGCGGCTGGTCTGCCGGTTCGGCTTCGAGCGGCTGGGCCTGCGCCGGATCGACGCGTTCGCCGCCGCCGACAACATGCCGAGCCAGGTGATGGGCGCCGCGATCGGCTTCCGCCGGGCCGGGTACCGTCCGGCGCTGTTCCGCAGCTCCCGCACCCAGCGGCTGCACGACGCGGTGCACGCCACCCTCGTCCCCGACGACCTGTGCTGATCGCGGCGAGGAGCACCCGACGAGCACCGGGGTACGAACCCGGAGACGAACCCGGGCAGAGAAACGGGCAACCGCAGGGGCAGGCAACTGCCGAGCAGGGCAGAAGGAGTAGCGACATGTCAGGAAGCGTCCGACTGGAGACCGGTGGCCGCGAGCTGCTGATCACCGCCGACGGCACGTTCCGTGCGAGCGGGGCGGACGGCGGCGAGGAGCGGACCGGGCGGATCGACGGTGCGCTGGTGCGGCGGGTACTGGGCGCAAGCGGTGAGGCGCCCGCACCCGTCGAGGAGCCGGCCGCGGCGCGGCGGCTGACCGTCGTCGGGCAGCCCGGCCACCCCGACCGGCAGTGGACCGACCGGACGGCGGCGCCCGTCCCGGCCTCGGCCGCCGCGCTGGAGGCCCTGCTGGACCAGCTGCTCGCCGAGCCCGGCGCCGCCGCCGCGCTGCCCGGCGCGCTGGCGCTCGCCGATCCGACCGTCCGCGGCGCCCGCACCGCCGCCGCGGTCGGCACGGTGGGCGGCCGGGCCGCGTACGCCCTGGTCGACACGGACGGCTCGTTCGGGCTGACCGCGCTGGACGACGCCGAGTCGCTGGGCGGTTCGGACGCCGGTGCGGGCCTGCTGCCCACCGCGGTGGCGCTCGGCGAGGCCGCCGGGCGTTCGCTGTTCGCGGTCGGCGGCGCGGACGGCTCGGTGCAGGTCTGGGACGCCGCCACCGGACAGGTCGCGCACGGCACCACCGGCGGCGGAGGCGCCCAGGCGGTCGCCGTCGCGGTGATCCGGGACATCCCGGTGGCGTTCTCGGCCGGCCAGTCCGGCGACCTGCGGGCGGTGCGCGCCGACGACGGCCGGGTGCTGGGCGCCCTGGCCGCCGGCGGGCAGGGCGCCACCGCGTTGCGCGCGGCCCGCTGCGCCGGGCTCGACCTGCTGGCCGCGGCCTCGCCCGACGGCAGCGTCCGGGTGTGGAACTCCGCCGACGGCGAGCAGCTGCACCTGCTGGTCGGCCACCGCGGCGAGGTCCGCGTCCTCGCGGTGCTGTCGATCGCCGACCAGGCGGTGCTCGCCTCGGCCGGCGAGGACCGCCGGATCCGGCTGTGGGACCTCGCCACCGGCCAGCTCGTCGCCGAACTCGACGGCCACACCGGCACCGTCACCGGCCTGGCCTTCCTCGACCTGGACGGCCGCCCGGTGCTGGCCTCCTGCGCACTGGACGGCACGGTGCGCACCTGGGACGTGTACGACGGGCGCCCGCTGCGCGGCTGGCCCGCCGGGGAGTGGCTGACCGCGCTGACCGCCGACGGCGCCCGCCTGCTGGTCGGCGACGAGAACGGGCGGATCACCGCCTGGGACGCCGCCACCGGAACGATCCGCGAGACGCCCACCCCGGTGGGCCGCACCGGCACGCCGGTCACCGCACTGGCCGGGGCCGAACTGGGCGGCCGGGCCGTGCTGGTGGCCGGGTTCGGCGACGGCACCATGATGGCCTGGGACGCGCTGACGGCGACTCGGCTGCTGGTGGTGGCCGCCGACGGCGGGCCGGTGCACTCGCTGGACGTCGCCGCCGGCGGCCCGCACGGTCCGCTGCTGGTCTCCGGCACGGCCGCCGGGTCGGTCCGCGCCCACGCGCTGCGCGACGGCACCGCGTACCCGCTGCCCGTCCCGCACACCGGGCCGGTGGTCGGGCTGGCGTTCACCGCCGACGAGCCGCCGCTGCTGGTCTCCGCCGGGCGGGACGGGGTGGTCGCGGTCCGCGACGCCGCCACCGGTGAGGCCCGGCTGCGCTTCGACACCGGACATGCGGGGACCACCGCGCTGGCGGCCACCCGGGCCGGTGGCCAGGACATCCTGGCCACCGTCGGCGCCGACCTGACGGTGCGGCTGTGGCACGGTGGCTCCGGCGGGGCCGGCCCGGTCTGCGAGGGCCTGGCGCAGCCCGCCGAGGTGCTGACCTTCGGAGAGCTGGGCGGACGTCCGGTGGTGATCGCCGGGGCGGCCGACGGCACGGTGCTGGTCTGGTCGGTCGAGAACGGCAGCCGCACCGCGCAGCTCACCGGCGGCGGCGCGGCGGTCCGCTCGCTGGTGTCCCGGGAGTTCGACGGCGAGGCGCTGCTGGCGGCGGGTGACACCGCCGGAGGGCTGCGACTGTGGCACCTGGCGAGCGGCACCCTGCTGAACGAGGCCGCACTGGAGGGTGCTCCGTTGGCGATCGACCTCGACGAGGCGGGCCTGCGAGTCGTCACCCCCGGGGGGACGGTGTCTCTCTGACAGGCTTGGAGCCCTGGTTGGTCACTCAGCGTTCATAACGTCGAGATAAAGTCGCTTGCCTGTACATACCAAGGATACGGTGGGGGAAGCGGTGAACTTTCGGCTGCTCGGCGCGGTCTCGGCGGACGGCGTGGACGGGGAACTGCGGCTCGGACCGGAGAAACGGCGCAGCCTGCTCGCGCTCCTGCTGCTGCGCCGTAACCACGCCGTCTCGGTCGCCCAGCTGACCGAGGCGCTGTGGGTCGCGGCGCCTCCGGCCAACGCCCGCACCGTGGTGCAGAGCCACGTCTCCCGTCTTCGGGCGCTGCTCGCCGAGGCGCAGGCCGACCGGCACGGGGTGCTGCTGACCACCGCCGGGGACGCCTACGCCCTGCACCTGCCGGACGGGCTGGTGGACGTCGAACGGTTCGACGAGCTGCTGGCCGCCGCCCGCGCCGAGCAGCGCTCCGCCGCAGTGGTGGACGCGTTGGAGCGGGCGCTGGCGCTGTGGCGCGGGCCGGCGCTGACCGGCACCGTGGCCAGCCCACCGCTGGAGGCCTGGCGGCAGAGCCTGGAGGAGAACCGGCTCGCCGCGGTGGAACTCCTCGGCGAGCACTACCGGCTGCTTGGCGAGCCGGCCCGGGCCGTGGAGATTCTACGCGCGGAGACGGTGGCCCATCCGCTGCGCGAGTCGCTGGTCTCCGCGCTGATGCTGGCGCTGTTCGGGGCCGGGCGGCAGTCCGACGCGCTCGACTGGTACCACCGCACCCGCGAGTCGCTGGCTGACCGGCTCGGCGTCGACCCCGGCCGGGCTCTGAACGCCGCCTACGAGCGGATCCTGCGCGGTGAGGGGAGCACCGCCGGCACCGGCGGCCCGTCAGCCGCACTGCCGCAAGCCGTGGTCCGGGTGCCGGAGCAGCGTCGGGCCGAACCCGACCCGCTGCCCGCCGTCGATCTGCTGCCCCGCTCGCCGCGCGGATTCCACGGCCGGGAGACCGAACTCGCGGCCCTCGGCGACGCCGCGCGCACCGGCCCGGACGGCGCCGTCGCCCTGGTCACCGGCGCGGCCGGGGTCGGCAAGACCGCACTCGCCCTGCACTGGGCGCACCGCAACGCCGCGCGCTTCCCCGACGGCCAGCTCTTCGCCGACCTCGGCGGCTTCAGCGACCGCCCCGTACGCGAGACCGGCGAGGTGCTCGCCGAGTTCCTCGCCGCGCTCGGGGTCGCCCGAGAGGACCAGCCGGCCGGCGCCGCCGCCCGGGGCGCGCTCTACCGGCGGCTCACCGCCGGCCGCAGGGTGCTGGTGGTGATCGACGACGCCCGGGACCCGGCGCAGGTCCGCCCGCTGCTGCCCGGCGGCACCGACGCGGTCGCCGTGGTCACCAGCCGGCACCGGATGCTCGGCCTGCTCGTCTCCGAACTCGCCCGCCCCATCCCGTTGTCCGTGCTCGACCAGGACGAGTCCACCGCGCTGCTCGCCCGGGTGCTCGGCCCGGCCCGGATCGCCGCCGAACCCGCCGCCGCCCGCGAACTCGCCACCCTCTGCGACGGCCTGCCGCTCGCCCTGCGGATCGCCGCCGCCAAGCTCGCCGCCGACCCGCGCCGCGAACTCGCCTCCCTGGCCGGCCAACTCCGCCAGGAACAGCACCGGCTCGCCCGGCTCGCCACCGAGGAGGTCGGCGTGACCGGCGCGCTGCGGCTCTCCTACGAGCACTTGTCCCCGCCCGCCGCCCGGCTGTTCCGCACCCTCGGCTTCCACCCCGGTCCGGTGATCGACGCCTACAGCGCCGCCGCGCTCGGCGACCTCGACCTGTGCGCCGCCGTCGAAGCCCTGGAACAACTCGCCGCCGTCCACCTGATCGGCGAGACCGAGGGCGGCCGGTACACCCTGCGCGACCTGGTCCGGCTGTACGCCCGGGAGCTGAGCGTCCGGTCCGGCCCCGTCGAACAGCGGCTGGCCCGCAAACGCCTCGCCGACCAGTACATCTACACCGGCCTGGGCGCCGCCGAAGCCGCCGAACCCGGCAGCCAGTCCTGCTTCGTCCCCGTCCCCGACAGCCACCGGCCCCGCGCCACCGCCGAGTTCGCCACCGCCGCGGAGGCGCTGGCCTGGCTCGACGAGCACCGCGAGACCCTCGCCCAGCTGATCGCCACCATCGACCCCGACCGGGCCTGGCGACTGGCGCTCACCCAGTGGCCGCTGATCGTGCGCCGGGTTCGGGACGGCTGGGTGCCGCAACTGGAACACGCGCTGGACGCGGCCGTCGAAGCCGGCGACCCCGACGGCGAGAGCCAGGTCCGCGCCCTGCTCGGCTGGGTGCTGGTCTCCAACCGCCGCCTCCCGGAGGCGCAGACCTGCCTGGCCCCGGCCGCTGACCTCGCCCAGCGGGCCGGTAACCAGGTCGGCCGGGCGGTCGCGCTGATCAACCTGGCCCTGGTGCAGGCAGAACTCGGCGACACCGCCGCGGCCGGCGCCGGACTCGCCCAGGCCCTGGAGATCGCCCTCGCCATCGACCACCGGCACACCGTCACCCTCGCCCTCCAGCACCTGGCCCGCCACCTGCTGGACACCGGCCGCCCCCGCCAGGCCATCGAACACGTTCGGCGCGGGCTGGAGCTGACCGCCGAGGAAGCCCCCGCCGGGCGCCGCGTCCGGCTGCACACCGCCTGCGGCGAGGCGCTGACCGCCCTCGGCCGGCACCCCGAGGCCCGCGCCCGGCTGCAGGCCGCGCTCGCCGAGGCCGAACGCCTCGGGTACGACGAGGCCACCGCCGAGGTACTGCGCGCCCTCGCCCACGCCGAGGACGCCGCCGGACTGGCCCGCGCCGCCACCGTCCACCGCCGGCGGGCCGAAGAATTCGGCCCGGCGCCGTGACCAGGTGGGGCCGGGCCGCGGTGACCCGCCTGGATCGTCCGATCGACTCGTGTTCGCGTGGAAATCGGTTGATAAAGCGTTAGTCATGCGCATGCGAAAGGCAAGTGGCATGGGAGAGAATGAATGAGTGCGGCAGCTGTGGGTACACCCGGCGCTGCCCGTGGCACCGCGTCCGCACCAGCTGCTCACCCGGTCGCCCCGGGTGGCCCGGCAGACCCTCGCCCACCCGCACACGGGGCAGTGAAAGCGGGAGGGGTGTCCAGGGATGGCCGAAGAATCGGTGTATATCGACCTCGACGAGGTCCAGTCGTCAGCCAAGACGATCTTGGGGTTGCTGAAGGAACTGGAAGGCCCGGCCAACCAGTTGGAGGCAGCCGTCAAGCAGGTTCAGGCCTCGGTCTACGGTGTGGACTTGCTCGGCAAGTCACTGCAGGGCTCCGGCTCCTCGGTCGGTGGCCTGGGCCAGCACCAGGAGCAGGTGATGGCGGGCATCCGGGTCCTGATGCAGAACGCCACCGCGATGGGCGAGAACCTGGTCGCCATGGCCGCGCGCCACGAGGCCAACGACCAGCAGCACGCAGCCGAACTGACCCGGATCGGCGCGACCGGGACGACGCCCGCCGCGCCGGTCCTCGCCGGCCTGCCGACCGCCGGGCAGGTGCACCTGCCGACCGCTGCGCAGGTGCACCTGCCTACCCCCGGTGTTCTGACCCCCCGCCACTACGAGGGCACCACCCTCGCGCCGCTCGGCGAGCCGGACCGGATCAGCGCCGTCCCGACGGTGCCGGGCCTGCGGCCCGATGGTTTCCATTCGGCCACCCCGGACCTCGATCCGATCACCCGGCCCGCGCCGATCGCTCCCGTCAGCGTCCCCGACGCCGGGGTCGCCTACCACGGCCCGGACGCGCCGGAACTGCACTACAACGACAATCCCAACCCGCTGTTCGAGTACTACGCTGCGGACTGACCGAGCAGCGGCCACTGTCACCGGAGGCGACGGCGGCTGATGTCATGTCGGCTGACCCGAGACCCTTTCGGCTGAAGCCACGTGGAGAGCATCAGCCGAATCGCCATCCCGAGCAGGCACCGACGTTCCGACGTCCGACTGATCGCCGCGTCAGTCGATCCGACGCACCGTCACCGGGACCACCTCGGTGCCGGCCGTCGCCGAACCGACCCGACACCCTCTCAGAGAGCTTCCCGCCATGATCGAGCTGCCGGCCGACCTCGCCGAAGTACTCAAAACCGTGCAGAGCAACGAGAACGGCAAGGACATCGCCTTCCCGGACGGCGACGAGGAACTGCTCGCCCAGCTCGCCACCGCCTGGGACAAGTGGAACCAGGCCGCCGGCACCCACGTACAGGCGATCGCCCAGGCCGCGCAGCGCGCGATGGCCAGCATGGCCGGACCCGCCGCCGACAGCTTCCAGCAGTACCTGCAGAAGTTCGCCGTCGGTGACGGCTCACACGTCTCCACCACCCTGCAGGCCGGCAACGGCCTCGCCCAGGGCCTGTACGGCGCCGCCGAGGCGGTCAGCAACACCAAGAGCGAGATGATCCGCGAACTCCAGTACGCCAAGGAGTACATCGAGCAGAACCCGGCCGGAAAGCACGACGACATCGCGCAGTCCGAGGGCATCAAGCAGGCCGCCGCCACCTATCACCAGTACGTCAACCAGGTCGGCAGCGGCGTCGACGGCATGCTCCGCAAGAGCGCCGGCCACATCAGCGACATGAACGGCATGGGCAAGACCTGCGCTCTCAACGGCGCGGGTGGCGCCGGGGGTTCGGGCGGCCCGGGCGGCGCGGGCGGTGCGGGCGGTGCCGGCGGCACCGCCATCGACCCGAGGACGGGGTTGCCTTTCCAGGCGGGGGCTGCTGGTGGGATCGACCCGAGGACGGGGTTGCCTTTCCAGGCGGGGGCTGCTGGTGGGATCGATCCGGCGACGGGGTTGCCTTTCCAGGCGGGGGCTGCTGGTGGGATCGATCCGGCGACGGGGTTGCCTTTCCAGGCGGGGGCTGCTGGTGGGATCGATCCGGCGACGGGGTTGCCTTTCCAGGCGGGGGCTGCTGGTGGGATCGATCCGGCGACGGGGTTGCCCTTCCAGGCGGGGGCCTTCCCGAGCGGCGCCGACGGCGCGGGCGGTGGCGGTGGTGGTGGCGCCGCCCCGTTCAGCATGGGCGCCGTCAACGCTCCCGACGCGTTCGCGGGTGGCGGCGGTGGCGGCGGTGGCGGCGGTTCCTTCGACGGCGGCTCGTTCGACGGCGGCTCGTTCGACGGTGGGGGCGGCGGCGCCGGCTCCGGTGGAGACAGCGCGGACACGCCCAGGCTGAAGCCGTTCACGCCGCTGACGCCCACCATGACGAACTTCGGCGAGGGTGCCGGTGTGGGCGACGGAACCCCGACGTTCACCCCGCTGCCGGTCAGCCCCTCCCACAGCTCGCTGAACCTCGCCGGGCTCTCCGACCCCAACGTCGGTGGAGCGGGCGGTTCAGGATTCGGCTCCGGCTCGGGCCCGGGTGGCGGCATCGGTGGCGGGATCGGTGGCGGGCTGGGCGGCAGCGCGGGCGGGGCCGGGGCCGGCGGGCTGTCGCCGTTCGGCGGTGCGGGCGGACTCGGGAGCGCGTTCGGCGGTGCGTTCGGGGGTGGCGGGGGATCCGGAGTCGGCGGCGCGGAAGGCACCGCCTTGGCGCGTGCCGGCGGCCTCGGAGCGGCGACGGCCGGCAGGACGACCGGCGCCGCCGGCGCGGTGGCCGGCTCCGGCTTCGGCTCCGGTGCGGGCAGCGGCAGCGCCGCCTCCCGGGCCGGTGGCATGCCCGGCGGTGGCATGGCCGGCGGCCACATGCCCGGCGGGGGCGGGGGCGGCGGCGGTCGTGGTAAGGAAGCCCGCAAGGGCAACCGGTTCCTCAGCCCCACCCGGTTCGGCCTCGAAGGCGAGGAGGAGGCGGAGCTGCCGGCCGCGGACTCCGGCATCCTCGGCCAGGCCGGCGAGGCCGATCCGCGCGACCGGCAGTGGCAGCGTGCCCGCCGCCGCTGGCTGGACGACGCCCGCACCGACGGTACCTTCGGGCTGCCCGAGGCGGCGGCGTCCACCGAGACCGCCACGGCTGCCGCACCCACCAGCGAGCAGGCGATGCTCAACCAGCTCGCCGGCGTGCTGCTCGGCTCCGGCGCCGACCCCGAGGCGGCGGCGTCCACCGAGACCGCGACCGAGACGGCGACCGAGACCGCGAGCAGCGGCACCCCGGCTGTCGATCTGACGGCCACTCAATCGGGCTCCGTCACAACCGAGTCGGCGGGGGACACGGACGAGGGCTATCTCGATCGCTCCCGGGCTGCCGCCGCGCGGCGCGGCCACCCAGATGCGCCCGAGGCCGCCGCGCCGGCAGCCGCGCCCGCGGCAGCGGCTCCGGCGGCCGCCGGAAAGCCCGCCCCGCTCCGCGAGGAGGGCGGCTACCAGGTCCCCAGCCCGTTCATGCGCGCCGCACTCAGCCGCCTCGCCGCCCCCGCGGCGGACTGACCCGCGCCCGCCGCTGAACCCGCACCGACGAAGGAACACCATGAGCAACGACGAGCCCGCCTGGTACGAGACCGAGGCCACGCATGAGGAGCCGTTGGAACAGGCACAGCCCGAGTTTTTGGCGCGGCAGGGGGTTGAGTTGGCGCCCGATGAGCCGTTTGTGCAGGCGCGGCAGGGGGTTGAGTTGGCGCCCGATGAGCCGTTTGTGCAGGCGCGGCAGGGGGTTGAGTTGGCGCCCGATGAGCCGTTTGTGCAGGCGCGGCAGGGGGTTGAGTTGATGCCCGATGAGCCGTTTGTGCAGGCGCGGCAGGGGGTTGAGTTGGCGCCTGATGAGCCGTTTGTGCAGGCGCGGCAGGGGGTTGAGTTGATGCCCGATGAGCCGTTTGTGCAGGCGCGGCAGGGGGTTGAGTTGGCGCCCGATGAGCCGTTTGTGCAGGCGCGGCAGGGGGTTGAGTTGGCGCCTGACGAGCCGTTTGTGCAGGCGCGGCAGGGGGTTGAGTTG
This sequence comes from Kitasatospora sp. NBC_00315, assembly GCF_041435095.1. Taxonomy (NCBI): domain Bacteria; kingdom Bacillati; phylum Actinomycetota; class Actinomycetes; order Kitasatosporales; family Streptomycetaceae; genus Kitasatospora; species Kitasatospora sp. NBC_00315. The sequence goes on from NZ_CP108025.1 coordinate 7,593,402, forward strand.
GCGCCCGATGAGCCGTTTGTGCAGGCACAGTCGGAGTTGAGGCCGGCGGAGCGGCACGGGATGGAGCTGCCTGAAGGGCAGTTGAGGCCGGCGCAGTCGGAGTTGAGGATGGCCGCGCTGCCCGAGCAGCAGGTGCGGGCCCGCACTGCCGCGTCGGTGTCCAAGCGGAGGGTTGAGGGGGCTGACGGCGGCGGCAGTGCCGGTCAGGGCTTCAAGGTCGACCCGGAGCAGTACCAGGCGGCGGTGTCGCCGATGCTCGCCGCATCCGAGCAGGTCCGGTCGCTGTACACCTCGTTGAGCGCGTTCCTGCCATCGCTGGAGGCGCAGAACCCGTGGGGCAACGACGAGTCCGGCAAGAAGTTCGCCGAGGGTGAGAAGGGCTACCTGAAGTACAGCAAGGACACGCTGGACGTCGTCAAGGGCCTGCCCGACGCGCTGAAGGGCATCGCCGACGGTCTGAAGGCGATGGCCCAGAGCTACCAGGGCGCCGACGAGTCGATCGCCGCCGAGTTCGACGGCATGGACACCGGCGCGAGCTCGCTGCCCGCGGCGCCGTCCCTGCCGAGCACCCCGGTGAACATCCCCGTACACATCCCGGTGACCCCGCGGAATGTCATCCAGAGCGGAAGGCACTGACCAGATGGCTGTCGAACTCCCCGAGCCCCTCCAGTGGGTGCTCCTGATGCTCGCAGGCTGCCGCTGGCCGGAGGCGGACGAGGACCAGCTCCGCGACATGGCCGACCACTGCCGCAAGGCCGCCGAGGGGCTCAAGGACGCCACGCAGAGCTCCGACGCCGCGATCAAGCGCGCACTGGAGGGCCAGCAGGGCCTCGCCGCAGAGTCGTTGAACACGTACTGGGCCAAGTTCGCCACTGGCAAGGGTACCCAGGACGACCCCGGCTACCTGCCCGGCGCGATCAACGCGCTCAACGGCATGGGCGACATGCTCGAACAGACAGCCAACTCCGCCGAGACCGCGAAGATCCAGATCATCGCCCAGCTCGGCATCCTCGCCTTCGAACTCGCCACTGCCGAGGCCGAGGCCCCGTTCACCGCGGGTGCCTCGCTGCTCGAGGTCCCCGTGATGATCGCGGGGAGCCGGGCCGTGATCTCCGCGCTCCTGAAGACCCTGCTCAAGGAGATGATCACGATGGCGGCCAAGCAGGCCGCCCAGATGGCCGCGATCAACTTCCTCGCCCAGGGCATCGAACTCGCCGAGGGCCACCGCAAGAGCATCGACATGAAGGAGCTCGGCCAGAACGCGCTCGGCGGCGCGATCGGCGGCGCCTCCGGTCACCTGATCGGCAAGGGCATCGGCGGCGCCGGCGCGAAGCTCGGTGCGGAGAAGGCGCTCAACTCCACCGTCGGCAAGATGGCCACCGGCGCCGCCGTCGGCGTCGGCGCGGACGTCTCCACCCAGCTCATCACCACCGGCAAGGTCGACGGCGAGTCGCTGCTCGGCTCCGGCCTCTCCGGCGGCGCGGGCGCCGGCCTGCACGCGGGCGCCTCCGCGGTGAAGGGTCACGCCAACGCCCCCAAGCCCGCCGAGGCTCCGCACCTCGACATTCCGAGCCCCGCCGCCCACGGGGGTGGGGAGGGCTCACCGACCTTCACGAAGCCCAGCACATCCTCGGGAGAGGGCGGTTACCACGGTCCGACCGGCGACTCAGGTGGCGGCGGTACCACCACGCGGTCGGGTGACGCCGGGGGCGGTTCCGGCATCGGCGCGGCCTCCGGATCCGACGGCGGTGCCGGCGTGGGCTCCAGCCTGAACTCGAACGGCGGCTCGAACGGCGGGACGGAGACGGTCGGCGGTTCGGGGTCGGGCGCGGGCGCGGGCTCGGGTTCGGGTTCGGGTGAGTCGCGGGTGAACGGGCTGACCCCGTTCGGCTCGGCACGGGCGAGCGAGGCTCCGCAGTCGGTCGGGTCGACGGGCGGCGGCAGCCACCCCGACCCGGCCACCCACGAGGCGGGGAGCGCCGGTTCGGGCGGTTCCGCGCGCTCGTTCGACGCCCCGGCCCCTCGCTCGGGTGGCGACGAACCGACGGCCGTACACGAGTCGTCGGCTCGTCCGGAGTCGTCGGTGTCGGGTCACGAGCAGTCGGGTCACGAGCAGTCGGTTCGAACCGACGCGGCGTCGGCTCCGGCAGCGCATGAGACCGTCGCGCGTCAGGAGCAGGCTGTCCATGAGCCGTCGGCTCAGCAGCGTGGTCCCGAGCCGACGTCGGCTCGTCCGGAGTCGTCGGTGTCGGGTCACGAGCAGTCGGTCCGATCCGACGCGGCGTCGGCTCCGGCAGCGCATGAGACCGTCGCGCGTCAGGAGCAGGCTGTCCATGAGCCGTCGGCTCAGCAGCGTGGCCCCGAGCCGACGTCGGCTCGTCCGGAGTCGTCGGTGTCGGGTCACGACCAGTCGGTTCGAACCGACGCGGCGTCGGTTCCGGCAGCGCATGAGACTGTCGCGCGTCAGGAGCAGGCTGTCCATGAGCCGTCGGCTCAGCAGCGTGGTCCCGAGCCGACGTCTGCTCGTCCGGAGTCGTCGGTGTCGGGTCACGAGCAGTCGGGTCACGAGCAGTCGGTCCGATCCGACGCGGCGCCGGCACCGGCAGCGCATGAGACTGTCGCGCGTCAGGAGCAGGCTGTCCATGAGCCGTCGGCTCAGCAGCGTGGCCCCGAGCCGACGTCGGCTCGTCCGGACTCTGTTCCGGCACTTCACGAGACCGTGCCGCGTCAGGAGCAGCCGCAGCACGAGCCGGTGGCGCAGCGTGGTGATCACGAGGTTGTCGAGCAGCCCGGGCCCCGGCACGACCAGCCCGCACACGAATCCGTGCCGCGTCAGGAGCCTGGTTCGCACGAGCCGGTGGCGCAGCGTGGGCAGGAGTCGACGCCACGTCAGGAGCAGCCCGCGCACGACCCCCCGGCTCAGCGGCGTGGCCCCGAGCCGACGGCGTCGCACGAGACTGCGCCGCGACAGGAGCAGCCTGCCGAGACCGGCGGGTCGCGGACGGGTGCGCCCGTGCACGAGGAGCCGGTGGCAACCCACTCGGCCGGTGGGCACGGTGGTTCGCCGGCTCGGGGGAACGCTTCGGAGTCGTCCGACGGTGCGCCGCAGCGGAGCGGTACAGGAGCGGTGCCCAACCTGTCCGGGGCGTTCGGCGGTGCCGCGCACCTGGCCGGGGCCGAGGGCAACACGCACCTCGACGGCGGTACCCGGATCGCGGGCGGCCAGGCGCCGTCCCGGCCGGCGCCCGAGACGGTGCCGAATCAAGTCGGGCCCGACGCCGCGACGTCCACCGTGCAGCAGCCGGCCGGGGCGCCGCCGATGGCCGGTGGCTTCGTGCCCGGTCCGGTGGCGGGCGGCGGCGGGGCGAGCCACGCTTCGGGCGGCGGCACTCGCACGCCGTCGACCTCCGGTGAGCCCAGGCCGACGAGCCAGCGCCCGGCGGAGCCGACCCCGCAGCTCGGCGGGGGAACCCTCCGCCCGGGTGCCGGTCGCTCGTCCGACAGCCACCTGCCCCCGCCCCCGCCCCCGTCGGCGGGCACGTCCCAGCACGGCACGGCCGACCCCGTGAGCACCCGTACCGTCGGCGACCCGCACGCGGCCCCGCCGTCCACGTCCCGCAGTGGGCGGACCGGTGACGAGCACCTGCCGCCGCCCCCGCCGCCGCAGAACACCCGCGTCAGGCCGCTCGAGGAGCGGCCCACGGAGGACGAGCTGGCGCAGTTGCACCAGCATCCGGACGGTCCGGCGCTGATCCACCCGCCCGCGACGGACCCGGCGGCGCTGCAACGGTACAAGAACACCAACAAGTTCAACTTCCGGCTGACCGACGAGCTGGGCACGGCCGCGAACGCGCTGCCGCACAGCTCGTGGGGCCGGCACGACTCGGGAAGCCTGCTGCCGGACGGCAGGCCGGACGTCAAGGTCAGCCCGTACTCGCAGTCCTTCAAGTCGCACCTCGACCCGCTGACCCTCAAGGCCCTGCATCCGATCCCCGCCAACGCGGTGACCCCGCACCTGCGGAACGAGCTCGGGCCGGACGCGATGGCCTTCCAGGGCAACCATGTGCTGGAGGCGGCCGGCAGCCTGGACTTCCGTACGCAGGAGCACTTCCAGCAGCAGGAGATCCGCCGGAACGTCCTGGAGCGCCTGGCCCGGCAGGACTCCCAGCAGTCCTGGCACCCGGTCGGCGAGCAGCGGGTGACCGAACACCTCGACGGCTCGACGTCGGCGATGGACGGCGTGAACCGCCTGCTGGGCGGCCACGACGGTCGGCCCGGCTTCGGCGGGATCGTCCTGGGCGAGGCACACAACCAGTCGCCGAGCTGGAGCTTCCTCAACGAGAACATGCACGACCTGAAGGCCGCGGGCGTCGACAAGATCTTCGTCGAGTCGCTCCGCGACGATGCCTTCCAGCAGCACCTGGACGCCTTCCAGCGGCCCGACGGCACCATGTCGCCGAACCTGGAGAAGATGCTCCGCGCCTACGACCGCAGTCAGAACTCCCCGGCCGGAGCCGGTCTCTACGACACGGTCGTGAAGGCGAAGGCGGAGGGCGTGACTGTCCACGCGGTCGACGGCTACCCGGCGCGGCGGCCGACCGAGGGCGGCCGCCAGGCGCTGGAGGAGCGCGCCCGTCTGCTGAACTCGTACATGAACCACGCCATTTCGGAGTCCGGCGGGTCCGGCAAGTATGTGCTGGTCACCGGAAAGTCGCACGTGCACGAGCACGCCAGCAGCTCTGAGCACCGGATCCCGGGCGTGGCCGAGATGCTGGGCGCCCCCGCCGTGCGGCTCACCGACGTCGGCCGGCCGAACTCGTCGGGAGCGCCGCACGACGCGTCTGTGAACACCGACCCCGGAGACGTCCGCCTCGGCTACCTCGCCCCCGAATCGACCGGCCAGGACCCGGCGAACGCGACCCAGCACCAGGGCGGCGGGATCCCGCCGGCCCCGCCCGCGCCGCCCACCCAGCACGTCGTCGGCGGCAGCCAGGGGAACGGGACCCGAAGCCTCGGTGACCGGACCCCGCCGCCTCCGCCGCCTCCGCCGGCACCACCGGCACCACCGGCCCCGCCGACGCAGCACACGCCCCCGTCCACGCAGCACACGCCGCCCGGCACCGGCCAGCACACGCCGCCCACGCAACACACGCCGTCCACCCAGCACACGCCGCCCGGCACCACCCAGCACACGCCTTCGACCGGCGCGCACGACCAGTTCCTCGACCGGCAGAAGCAGGAGCGCGACGCCGAACTGCAGGCGCTGTCCGGCAAGTCGCCCGTGCGCGATGCGGTCGACCAGCTCGGGCGCGAGCAAAGGTCGGTGGCGACGCCGCCGGTGAACTCGGACCGGCTCCGCCAGGACCTGCCGACGATGTCCCCACAGGCGCGTGCCCAGGAACTGGCCAACATGACACCGGAGAACCGGCGTTGGCTGGCGCGGGATCCCCAGACGGTGGATGCGTTGAAGAACGGCCTGCCGCCGAAGGAGTTCGCGAAGACCGCGGCGGACCTGCTGGTGCACGTGGACCCGCGGGCGGAGCGCGCGGCGACGGCACGGCAGGAGGCGAAGCAGCAGATCGCCCGGATGCTCCAGGACCCGGAGACGGCGGCGCGGCTGCTGAAGAACGGCGCGGACGTCGTGGTGGTCCCGAAGGACGTACGGATGCCGGACGTCCCGGAGTTGAACAACCTGCGCGGGGTGCACAACAACTCGTCGGCGGGCGCCGGTCGCGGGTACGACGACATGCGTGGTTCGGGCGGTCGGCACTCGGCGGTCACCGAGGAGAACCTGCTCGGCGAGCACACCTCGATCGGACAGGGCGGGCACTACGAGGACGGGTACTCCACCACCACCCACGAGTTCACCCACACCGTGCACAAGTACGGGCTGGAGACGAACGACCAGAAGCTGATCACCGACACCTTCAACCAGAAGCTGGGCGATCCGAAGGCGGCCTGGCCCGACGGCCCGCGCCACGACGGCAGCGGAAAGCCGGTGGACAACTACTCCTCGCGGGACGAGCAGGAGTACTTCGCCCAGGTGACCAATGCCTACCTGGGTACCAACCACGGCACCGACCCGTACACCGGCCAGCCGCGCAACAACGGTGCGGACTGGGTGCGGCAGAACGAACCGGCCATGCTTCCGCTCCTGGAGAAGCTGTACGGCAAGGACCCGAGTCTGGTGCACGAGGGGCCGGCCAACCCGGTGCACGCCACCACCGCCGACACCCAGATGTACGACGGCTTCCGGGAGTTCATGGACGGCGTCGAGGGCAACGGCAACCATGCGCCGAGCCACCAGCCGCCGTCCACCCCGCCGCCGCCGACCCCCCAGCAGCCCGGCCGGAACCACGGGCAGCAGGGCGGTTCGTCTCACCTGCCCGCCCCGCCGCCGAAGCCGCCGGCCCCCAAGGCCGCGGTGGACGACGGGTACTCGCACAAGATCGACGGCGCGAAGACCCTCGATGCGATCAAGGACTTCCTCCCGGACACCAGGGAGTTCGACAAGGTCAAGGACACTCTCAAGAAGTACGAGCGGTCCCCGCTGGTCGACGGCGACACCGCGGCGATCATGGACTCGTACCGGACGCAGAAGCAACTGCACGTGGACCTGCTGCGTCGCAACGTCCCCGAGTCGCTCGACGTCGTGAACCACCGGCTCGACGAGATCGCCAGGGAGACGCCGAACCGGCAGGCCGAACTGGCCGCCGAGAAGCACAATCTGGAGACCGCGAAGGCGGCCCTGGACGGCCAGCGGGACCGGATGGCCGTCTACGACCACGAGCTCGCCCGGCTCAAGGGCGAACCCAAGCCCGGCACGCCGCAGTTCAAGGCTCTGGAGGACGCCCGTCGGCAGGCGGAGCCCAGCGTCACCACGGACGCGATCGCGCGGATCGAGGAGCAGCGCACGGCCACCGCCGACCTGCGGCAGCGCGCCGACCAGCGCTTCGACGACGCCGAGGTCAAGTACCAGGACGAGAAGAACAAGCGGATCGCCTCCGGCGCCCCGAAGGAGAGCTCCGCGGAGGCGGCGGCCAAGACCTCCCGGAACGTCTACGAGAGCCGCGTCAAGGACCTCGAGCGTCGCGAGCAGGAGCTCATGGCGGATCTCACGGCGCGCAAGGACGCCCTGGCGGGCACCTACGCGCCGACTCCGCCCAAGCCGAAGAAGGGCTCCGGCCACGAGGCGACGGACGGCGCCTACCGGGCCGCGTTCGGCTACTCGGACCACGGCGTGATGTCGACCGACCCGCACGCCGAGAAGACCGTCCGCCGGGTGGACACGAACGGCAAGGTCAGCCTCAGCGACGCGGTGGTGAACCGGAACCACGTCGTGGCCGACTACATGGTGCACAAGTACGTGACGGCCGCCGTGTTCAAGGCCCGGTCGTTCGGCGACGAGCAGCACCGGGCGGAGGCGTCGAACACGTTCGCCGACTTCGCCGACACCCTGGCACCCGACCAGCACCGGGTCTTCGACACGGCCGGGAAGGGGACCGCCAGGGCGCTCGGCAGGAACGGTCTGGAGCACGCGGCGCTGACCGTACGCGACCTCGGCTACACCGCCGCCGACGTCGACCTGGGGAAGGCGTACGGCAACGAGGAGTTGGCGCCGGCGTTCAGCCCCGCGAAGACGGACGACCCGGCGAGTGCCGGTGCGGCCAAGCAGGAACTGCAGAACCAGTTGGGCAGGTCCGGGCTGGACGGGCCGGCCAAGGCGGAGTTCGACCGGTACGCGGACACCGTGGCGAAGTTCTCCGACGACCCGTCTCCGCAGCACCTGGCGGAGATGAAGGCGGCGCTGGGGGACGTGCACACCAAGGTCCGTGAGCAGGCGGTCGAGGACCTCGCCGTGGTGCACGGCGTCACCGGCCCGCGTCACCTCGACGACACCGTGGCGGCGGCGCGGCAGGCCGCCGCCGAGCCGCCCGGCGGACCGGGCAGGTCCCCGGCGCACGAGCGGCTCGCCGACCGCCTCGACGACCTGGCGGGCGCCCACGACCGTCTGGGCAGTGACCGCCAGGATCTGAAGGGCCTGGCGCACGATCTGCGCAACGACCCCAACAGCGTCCAACCCGAGCAACTGAGGGCGCTCGCCGACACGTTGCCGAAGGAGCGGGAGCAACTGCGCAAGGACGAGGTGCAGCGCCGCCTGGACGAGGCGGGGGAGACCCTCAAGCCCGGCGGCAGCGCGGCCGCGAAGGCCAACGCCGCCGCCAAGCACCTGACCGGTGCGGAAAAGCACATCGGGACGGTGGGCCGGCAGTACGGCGGTGCCTACCCGCGGGCCGGCGCCGGGGAGAACCACCCCGCAGGGCTCTTCGACCAGGCCCTGCACGCCAAGGTGGAGGACGTGCCCAAGCTGATCGAGGACATCACCGCCGGCCTCTCCAACAGCGCCTCCAACCTGCGGTTCGGCGACGAGCTGACCAACAAGTGGATCCAGAACTTCCTCGATCCGCACGTGATCCGGGACCAGGACGTACTGACCGCCGTCGCCAAGGGCGACCTGCCGCCCGAGGCGCTGTACTCGCCGCACACCCTCGACCTGCTGCGCGGGCTGCGCACGCTGGAGGACACCGGTCTGGCCCCGCGCGAGCTGCGCGACCTGATGGCGCCCAAGACCGAGGCCGACATGGTGGAGCTCCACCAGCCCGGCAAGAAGCCCAGCCCCAGCGCCGTCAACATCGCGGACGAGCACGGCATGCTGACCCACGCGGGCGGCCGGACGCCGGTCTCCTCCTCCGGCGACCTCACCCACCAGCCCCACCAGTCCGCGAACCCCGCGGTGGGCATCGAGGGCATGCACCACCCGGTCCGGGACGCCCAGCCGGGCACCGAGGGTCACGAGATCGGGACCACCCCGCCCCCCGTGACGCCCCGGCCGCAGACCCCGGACACCGACGTCCTGATGGCCTCGCCGGACCACGAGACGCCGATGGCGACCCAGAACACCGACGTCCCGATGGCGTCCCAGCAGACCGTCCGGCCGGCGAAGCGGCCGCTGGATCCGGACGAAGACACCCTGATGACGGACGCGCCGCCGACCAAACGCCGCCAGGCCGACGTGGTCCTGCCTCCGCCGCCCCCGCCGGTCAGCCACGGCGCCGGCACCCGGGGCTTCGGCTCGCTGCCGTCACCGCCCCCGCCGGCCACCGCCCACGGCACCGGCGTGCCCGCACACCAGCAGCCCGGTCCGACGGAGGCCCACGGGCCGGCCCAGGCTGCCGAGGCCGTTCCCCAGGAGCGGGACGTGGACGGCGACACGGTGATGGCGGATAGGTCCGTCGAAACCGCCGAGGCCGTTCCGCAGGAGCGGGACGGGGACGGCGACACGGTGATGGCGGACGGGTCCGTCGAAACCGCCGAGGCCGTTCCGCAGGAGCGGGACGCGGACGGCGACACGGTGATGGCGGACGCCGCCCACCACGGCCGCAAGCGCGGTCGGGAGGAGGACGAGGAGCCCGGCGAGGAGCCGGACGCCAAGCGGCGGCGGACCCCCGCGTACGAGAACAGCCACGCGGTGATGGCGGACCGGGGCTACCAACAGATCGACCCGCAGCACCCGTTGACCGGCGAACTGGTCGACTACCTCGGCGGTGCACCCAGGATGCACCCGCCGATGAGCAACTCGCTGCTGCAGAAGGTCAATCCGCACCAGGCACCGACGAAGCCAGCTGCGGACTTCCGGCCCGGCAACGACCTGAACGCCTGCCTGGAGAACGTCGAGGCCTACCGGGACACCCACTTCGGGCGTCCCCGGGTGTCCGGTCGGACCGAGCACGGAACCGTCGAACCGATCCCCGGCAACACGCTGTGGAAGCGTCACGACGGTCCCGCCCTGTTCGGCCAGGGGACGGACGCGGTCCAGAAGTTGATGGAACGGGTGCGGGCCGGCGGGCCCGGCGCCTTCGCCACCGTGCTCGGCATCGGAGCGTCCGGCAGCGGTCACGGCCACGCGGTCGCCCTGGTCCACGACCGGGACGGCACGCTGCGCTGGGCCGACCTGACCGACCGCAAGGTGACCACCGCCAACGGCGGGGCGATGCCCGACAACTACCGCTCCGACTGGACGGTCTGGGCCTCCGTCGCCGACCCGCACGAGAACAACATCTCCGGGCCGCACGACCCGCAGTTCATGGAGCGGTTCAGCACCTTCGGCGAGTCGGACCACCCATCCGACCCGATGGACATCGACACCTTCGGCACCTCGCACCGCGCCGACCCGGACTCGGACACGGCCTCGGTTCGATCTGACGACGAGTCATCCACCGAGTGGCACGACGCGGTCGAGCGGATGTCCGATCGATCCGACGACGAGTCATCCACCGAGTGGCACGACGCGGTCGAGCAGATGTCGGTGTCCGATCACTCGGAGTCCGACAGCGACCCGCGCGGGAACCCGGTTCCCGCGCGACACGAGCCGGAGATCACGGACACCACCGCGACCCAGGCCCGGACCCAGGTGCTTGACGGCGACCAGGGCGGCGCGCCGAAGGGCGACTCGCCGCAGCAGAACTCCCCGAAGCCCGCCGATCAGACCTCGGCCCGCGACAGCCGGTCGGAGGACGCACCGGACAACGGCGGGACCGTCCCGGTGACGCCCCGTCCGGCCGACAGCTCCTCCACCGTCGTTCCACCGGCCGGTACGCACGGGGGCGGGGGATCGGTCCGCCCCCGGTCGGCCTCGGACCCGTCCGGGCTCGGTACGCGCACCTCGGCCCCGCGCCGGTCCGACGGCAGCATCAACCCGTCGATGCGCGGCAACTCGTCCCGTGCCGCCGAGTCGCACACGAGCACGGTCACGTCCGAGTCGCACACGACCACGGTCGCCCCCGAGTCGCACACGAGCACGGTCACGTCCGAGTCGCACACGACCACGGTCGCCCCCGAGTCGCACACGACCACGGTCACGTCCGAGTCGCACACCACCACCACGATCACGGAACCAGGTGCCAAGACGGGCCAGGAAGGCGTCAAGGAGGAGGGGCTCGAAACGCCTCTCACGCAGCACTCCGAGCACGCGCCCGTGACGGAGTTCCCGCCGGTCGGCGCGCGGGTCCCGGTGAAGGGCGACGGTCTCTGCCTGATCCACTCGCTCGAACGCAGCTATCCCGGTCTGGCCGAGCGCCACCCGGAGGGTCTGCAGAACGCCGTCGGGCAGCACTTCGGCAACCTGCGTCCGGAGGACTGGCCGACCGAGGTCTTGTCCAACTACCGGAACTACCTGCTTAGTCGGCCGAACCTGGGTGAGAGCAAGCTCCTGGAGTTCCTTCCGGAGGAGAACCGGCCCGCGTTCGTCGGGATGCCCGACGACCAGTTGCGGGGGATCATCTCCGACCATCTCGCCGTCAACTCGCCGGATCCCTCGCCCCGTGAGCAGCAGGATCTGCGTGACACCGTCGGGGACTGGGCGAACCGATGGGGGTCGGACGAGGGGGAGATGCTGCCGGCGGCAGCCGCCCACGCGCTGGACCTGCGCCTGCGGGTCGTCGACCACGACGGCATCACCCAGGCGGTCTTCGGGCCTCCTGGCGGGACGCCGGTGACGGTGTACCACCGCGGGAACCACTACGACGGCAGCGAGCCGCAACCGGGCACCCCGGAGACCGGCCACACCCCGCCCGCCGCCGAGCCGGAGGTGAAGGCTCCGGAGAGCGAGCAGCCGCCGCTCAAGACCCCCGAGAGCGAGTCGAAGCCGCTGGTCCGGGGCACCGTCGTCAAGCCGAAGCCGATCGCGGGCACCGACCTGGTGGTCGGGCTGACCGGGCACGAGACGGACGTTCGGGAGAAGGTCATCGACATGCTGGCGCGGGCCGTGCCGGGCGACCGGGCGGCGGTCCGGGCGTTCGCGGACGCGAATTTCGGTCCGGCGACGCTGCGTCCCATGCTCAGCGCGCTCTCGCGGGGCGAGGCGTGGACGGCCCCGTTCGAGGGCAACGGCTGGAGCGGCAGCGTCAAGCTGCGCGGTCGGGTGGCCGAGTCGACGTACATGGGCCAGAAGAAGATCGAGTTCGAGGACGGTGCCGACCGCACCGTGGCGATCGGCACCAACCGGGACTCGGCGTGGCAGTTCAACATCGGGGCCCAGACCAGGCAGGCGCGCGGCATCGGTGAGCCGCAGGAACTCGTGGCCTACTACCACGACCGTGGTCAGGCCGAGGTCAACATGGACCTCGGAGGCACGGTGGCGCGGTCGAAGACCAATCAGGAAGCCGACCTGTTCCGGTCGACGATGCGACTGGAACTCGACTTCAACGACCTGAGCCACCACGGCACTCCGGTGAGCAACGAGTCCGCCGGGCGCACCGAGACGGTGGACCTCGGCCTGGCGGTCGCGGTCCCGCAGCGCCCGGAGATCACGACCGGCGGCGAGCAGCGGGTTCCTCCGCGGCGGCTGCAGGACGGCCGTGTGGGCGGCCAGGAGGTCGTGCTCGACCTTTCGCCGCGCGGTGCGTCGCACGACCGTCCGCCGGTGGAGGCGCTGCTCGAAAAGGCCGAGGCCGCGGCCAAGGAGGAGTTCGGCAACGACTGGCCCGCGATGCGCGACAAGGTCCTCGCCGAGGTCGACTTCGCCCGTCTCCAGCGCGACCTGAAGAGCATGACGGCGGGCGAGCCGGTCTCCGTCACGCTGACCGACCGGCGTGGCAATTCGCTCGGTACGGTCGAAATCACGGCTCGGGTCGGGGAGTTGAAGCAGGTCGGCACCACCAAGGAGTCCGAGTTCAACATCGGCACCAGCATGCAGCAGGTGCGCAGCGCGTCCTCGAACAGCGGCCACGCGGGCCAGCTCGGGTTCTCGTCCGCGGTCAAGCCGTCCGCCGCCCTGGTCACCCCTCCGGGCGTCGCCGGGCGGCTCGGCCGCGACACCGTCTCGATCGTCGGCGAGGCCCGGACCTCACAGCTGACCAGCAAGTCGAAGGTGCCGGGCGTCGTCTACGACGGCGCTGTCCACTTCGACCTGTCGTTCAACGGCAGGCCCGTGGCGAGCGATGCGGGCGCGGCGGACGTCCGGCTGCTGGTCGACCGCGCGGACACGGCGCCCGAGCCGGCGAAGGTCGATCCGGCCGGGACGGAGCCGAAGGGCGGGACCGCACCCGAGCTCGAGGGGACCGCCCCGAAGGCGGAGGGCTCAACCGAGCCGCAGCTGCGCGAGGTCGTCAGCCCGCCTGCCAGCGTCTGGCACAGCGGCGACGACACGGGCGGCCTGGGCGAGACCGTCGTCGTCCGCGACCTGGAGAGCACGAAGGCGCTGCGCGCGGCAGTGGACACCGCTGGGCGGGCGAAGTTCGGCGATGACTGGGACGCCGTCCGCGACCAGGTCATGCGCGGGTTCAGCCAGCCGAACCTGTCCGCCCGGCTGACCGGGATGACCCGCGGTGAGCCCCTGGAGATCAAGATCCCGGGCAAGGAGTCGCTGGTCGTCACCGCCGTCGCCAGGGTCGAGACGATGACCTACCGCCGGGAGGACGAGAAGGCCGAACTCAACACGGTGAACGAGACCAGCTCGTTCAGCCTGGACCGTCGGCTGGGGGCGCGCACGACCATCGAGCAGGGCTACGTCGGCGGCACACCGGTCAAGGGCGCGCCGGGCCTGGACCTGACCGCCAACGCGTCCGCCGAGCAGCGCCGGCGCTCCGGTGGGCAGGGCCGGCAGGCCGACCGGGTGTACGCCAGCGGCAAGTACAGCGCGCCGCAGGTCATTTACGGCACCGAACTGGTCATGGACATCCACATCGGCCGGCCCGGTGAGGCGATCGGCGGTCGGCCCGCCGCGTCGGTGCCGGTCCGCGCCGAGGTGGGCATGGACGCGCGGGACACCGTCAAGGTCCAGGCGCCCCGCACCGAGGACGGCGTGATCGACTTCAAGCGGCCCGCGGCGGACACGGCGGACGGCGCCGTGCCGAAGCCGGACGCGACCACCAGCGCCGTGCCGAAGCCGAATACGGCGGACGGCACCGTGCCGAAGCCGGACGCCACCACCAGCACCGCGCCGAAGCCGGACGCCACCACCAGCACCGCGCCGAAGCCGGACGCGACCACCAGCGCCGCGCCGAAGCCGGCCGCGACTCACAACGCGCCGAGCCGGATGCGCGAGCAGCAGGAGCTGAACGCGTCCTACGTGGTGCACAGCCTGAGCGGTGCCGACAAGGTGCGTTCGGCGGTGGAGGAGGCGGTGCGCTCGAAGCACGACGGGCCGTCGGACGAGGTGCAGCAGCGGATCAACGCGAGCTTCGACCGGGTCGCGCTCAAGACCCAGCTCTCCCAGCTCACCCGCGGCGGGAAGATCACCCAGACCGTCTCCGGCAAGACCTGGTCGGCCGAGATCACCGTCCGGGCCCGGCTGGGGGACGCCACCTACCACTCCCAGGCGGACAAGTACGAGTTCGAGTCCGGTACCCGGGTGTCGAGTGGCCAGGGCAACCTGCACGACGGCCGCGACCGGATGGCCGGCGGCGGCCGGGCCAACATCAAGGCGCCGTTCGTCAGCATCCCGACCGGCTACGGGTACCGGGTGGAGCGCACCTACGGCCAGACGACGGAGACGATCGGTTCGGTCTCGAACCGTGGCAAGCACGTCGAGAAGGCCGTGTTCTTCGACGTCAACGCGTCCTACGACGTCGAGGTCAAGTTCACGCAGCTGGGCCTGCCCCACGGGACCGTCACCCGGCAGGTGGACACGGTGGCGCGGGTGGCCGTTCCGGAGCGCGACGCCGAGCCGGTGGGGGGTCGGGCCCCGCGGGTCACGACGAAGCAGCCGAAGAGCTTCGTGGACCACAAACGCCTGGACTCGTCGGCGGTCGTCACCGACGTCCACATCTTGCCCGACCCGGCGCCGACCGTGTCACCGACCCCGGCGAACGGTGCGGTGGACGGCGCGGCGAACGGATCCGCCCGGACGAAGCCGAGCCCCAGTCGGCCCCTCGGCGAGTCGATCCTGTCCCAGGTGGAGTCGGGCTGGAAGCCCGGCGGCCTGCGTCTGCCGAGCTTCGGGCGGAAGGGGAAGTCCGGGCTGGAGAGCAACCCGTTCGGCAGCGACTGGGCGGACATCCGCCGCGAGCTGGAAGCGGAACTCACCCCTGACAAACTCCAGTCCAGGCTCAAGGCCATGACGGCCGGCGACGAGATCGTGGTGCGGCACGGGCGGACCACCGTCCGGGTCCGTGCCGTCCTCCGCGACAAGCTGGAGCACCTGGGCGACTCGGGCACCACCGAGTTCAACGCCGGCACCGACGTGCAGCGGAACTTCGCCACCACCAAGGGCACCGGCACCACCCACCAGGGCGTGCTCGGGGCGGTCGCCTCCGTCCCGCTGCCGCACGCGCCGGCCGTCTCGGTGACGGGCGGCGTGATCGGCACCGGAGGACACGGCCACAACCAGGTGGACACCCAGACCCGGAGCACCTCGGCCGGTGCCGCCACCAAGACCAAGACGGACGGCAGCGCCTACAGGGGCGAGGCGGAGCTCCAGTTCACGATCACCCGGAAGCCGTGGGGCGGCACCCAGGTCTACCAGCGGCGCACCGCGGTGATCGGCTACGAGACCATCGTCGAGGCCGGCGAGACCGTGCCGGCCACGCCGAAGCCCGCCGCCGACGCCACCACCAGTGGGCGGCCCGAAACGGACGCGACCGACGCGCCGGCCGTCGACCAGCAGCGGCCCGCGACGGACTCGACCACTGTCGATCAGCAGCGGCCCGCGACGGACTCGACCACCGGCGATCAGCAGCGGCCCGCGACGGACGCGACGGACGCGACCACCGTCGACAAGCAGCCGCAGACCGTCTCGCTCCAGCCGTCCGCGCCGGAGACCGTCCGGGTCCCGCCGGAGCGGGTCTGGGAGACCGGCCTGCGCGACACCGACATCCTGCGCTGGCTCGGCGACGTCGGCGGCGTCCGGGACCTGGTGCGGCTGCGCGGACCGCAGTACTTCGGCGCGTCGACCTGGCAGAAGATGGAACCCCAGGTCGGGAAGATCACCACGCACAGCCACCTCTCGGCGCTGTTCGGCAGTGCGAGTCAGGGTGCGGAGGTGGCGGCGACGGTCCCGTCCGAGAAGGTGCTGTTCGGTGGCGGGAAGGGGGTGGAGATCGGCGTGAAGGTCGTCTCCCTCGAGAGCCGGTCGAGCGACACGGCCGATGTGGCGCCGGCCAACACGCTCTCCTCCGGCGGCGTTCGGTACGACCTCGCGGCGAACAACGCGGGCGCCCAGGGCCAGGTCGGCGCCAAGATCACCGGTGACCCGACCTCCAACAGCCCATCGCTCATCGGCGGGGCGGCCCGGTTCTGGCGCGAAGGCGGCGGCCACGGCGACTCGGGCCAGGTGATCTCCAACGCCAAGTACTCCGACGACATGGCGCGTTACACCGGTTACGCCGAGGTCGACGTGACGTTCTTCAACGGGAACAAGGAACGGGTCACGGAGAAGGGCATCGTTCCCTTCACCGTGGACATCCCCGCCTCGGAGACCACGGCGAAGGACGTGCCGGGCGACCACTACCTGGCCTTCACCCCGAAGCAGAAGGGCGGTGAGGCGCGCCTCACCGAAGGCTCGTGGCGGCTCGCCGAGGTCGAGCGGGTACTGACACCGGACGACGGCAAGCCGCCGACCGGTCCCGTCCCGTCCGCCCCCGCACCCGCCCGTACTCCCGCCCAGTACGAGCAGCTGATGGGCACCGCGCGACTCGGGCAGGCGTTCGCCAACGGGGAGTTCACCTCCGGCACCGACGCCGGCGCCGCCCGCATCAAGGCGACCCATCGGCTGGTCGAGCTGGCCGGCGGCACCACGGCCGGCACCTCCACCCTGCTCGGGGACCTGCTCCACGCACCCGACGGGACCCAGCTGAAGGCGGAGGAGGTGCGCCAGGTGATCGACTACGTGGCGCGGAAGAGCGCCGCGGGGCCGATCACGCTGGACGACCTGGTGGCCGGAGCGCAGGACGGCTGGCCCGCCCACGAGCCGTACGAGATCCACCGCGGCACGTGGACCGACAACGGTCCCGCCAGCGAGCTGGTCACCGCCGCCATGGCGACGGTCGCGGACGCCACCCGCCCGCTGCTCCAGGGCGGGGCTCCCACACCTGGGCAGCTGCACCTCACCGTGGTCGGCGAAGGCCCCGAACTGCCGCTGCGCCGGGTGTTCGACCTGGACGGCAGCCCGGCGGTGGAGCAGATCCAGAAGATCGAGCAGGCCACCTACCTCAAGCCGGGCACCCGCCCGAGCGAGGTCACCGTCCGGCTGGCCGGCACGCCCGGCACGGGCCAGGACTGGGACTACCGGGTCACCGCCCGGTCCGACCGCAGCCGTGAACTGATGATCCGTCAGCTCGGTCCGGAGGAGGGGAAGCAGCGCGACCCGCAGGCCCGGGCCGAGGCCGACGCCCGCTCTGCCGGGCTCACCAGGTTCGTCGCGGACCGCACCGGAGCACCGGAGAAGAACGCCTGAGCCGCCTGGGGCCGCCGCACCGCGCCCTCGGGCGCGGCGGCCCCCCGGTGGTCCGACCGTCCACCAAGTCGCGGGGCCGTCGGCGGGTGACGGGGAACGGTCATGAGGGGTCGGAGCCGTCTCCGGCACCGGCCGGTCGGATCCGGGCGGCTGCTGTACGTCGGGTGCACGTGGTCGACCTGTGCCGATGTCAGCGGGCAGGGCGATGCTCCGGGTGGTGCCGAGTGATTTCGGGGTGCCGGGGTCGCTGGTGTTTTACAACGTTATACACATCGCCCACGAGTACGCCAAGGGGTCGCTCCGGGTTTCCGGGAGATTTCCCGGCCGTGACCTGAGCGGCCTTGCGGAGGTGCCACCGCAGCGGGTGCTCCGGGCGCCGCAGGAGGACCTGCCTGGCCCGGTGGCCTGATGGGGAGCCTCGGTGGCGGGGCGACGCCGGTTTCGGGCGAACTGTGTCAGACCTCTGGACACGACTCCCGGCGCGTGCTCTTATGCCGTTGGCAACAACGTTTCCAACGTTGTAAGTCCGCCCCCACCCCTCCACCCCGGCCGAGCCGCCCCGCGCCTCGGCCGCCCCGTTCCTGCCCCGCCCCGGCCGCAGGGTCCCCCCACTCTCTACGCCCCCCGCACGAGGAGCCACCGCATGACACGACAGCCAGCCACCCGACACCGAGGCAGAATGTGGGCGCTGCTGCTTGCAGCGACACTCTCACTGCCCGTGGTCGGCCTGGTCCCCGGTGCCTCGGCCGCCGTGCCGTCCGGCGACACGGCGATGTCCGCCGCCGCGCCCTCCGACAGCACGGCGACCTTCGCCGCCGCCGACCCGGCCACCCAGACGCACGGCCTGAAGGGCGAGTACTACCGGATGTCGGCGCCGGGTGCGCGTGACTTCGCCGAGCTCGGCGGCGTCGCGCTCGACCCGCAGATCAGCCTCCCCGGGCTGGCGTCGGCCTTCCAGGAGATGACCGGCCGCCAGGAGAACACCACCGCCCGCTGGACCGGCCAGATCGAGGCGCCCGCCGACGGCGACTACACCTTCTACGCCATCGGCGACAACGGGTTCCGCCTGTTCGTCGACGGCGCGCCCGTCATCGACCACTGGGTGCCCGACTGGGACAACGAGCAGACCAGCGCCGTCCTCCACCTCAAGGCCGGCGAGCGACACGACTTCCGCCTGGAGATGTTCCAGGACGTCGGTGGCGCCAACATGTACCTCCGCTGGTCGAGCCCGGCGATGCCGAAGCAACTGGTGCCGGAGAGCGCCTTCACCCCGCCCGCCGGGTTCAGCGTCTACCCGGTCGCCCTGTCCGTCGCCGAGGACGGCCTGAAGGTGCAGGCCACCTTCGACGGCAAGGTCGGCAACGTCGCAGACGTGGCGAGCCACCTGACGGTCGAGTCCGACACCACGCCGATGCCCGTCAAGTCGGTCGCCACCGCCTCCGACGACAAGCGGTCGGTGATCGTCAAGCTCTCCGAGCCGATCCAGAAGGGCCAGCAGGTCCGCGTCCGGTACGACGGCAAGGGCGCCCTGACCTCCGGCGGCCAGGCCGTTCCGGAGATCTCCCGCACCGCCGCCAACGCCTCCACCCACCGCCTCACCACCCCGTGGACCGACAAGGTCGACAAGAACCACCCGCTGCCCGAGTACCCCCGGCCGCAGCTCGTGCGCGACGACTGGCTGAACCTCAACGGCCCCTGGCAGTTCGCCGGCGCCGCCGCGGGTGAGCAGCCGGTCTTCGGCAAGGACCTCGGCGAGAAGATCATCGTGCCCTACCCGGTCGAGTCGATGCTCTCCGGTCTGGAGCGGCACGAGGACCACATGTTCTACCGGCGCACGGTCACCGTCCCGAAGAGCTGGAAGATCGGCTCCGGCCAACGCCTCAAGCTGAACTTCGGCGCCGTCGACAACAAGGCCACCGTCTGGGTCAACGGCACGAAGGTCGCCGAGCACACCGGCGGCTACACCGGCTTCACCGCCGACATCACCGACGCCCTCAAGGGCACCGGCCCGCAGGAGATCGTCGTCGCGGTCACCGACACCGCCGGCGCGGACCAGCCACTCGGCAAGCAGTCCGCCAACCCCGGCGGCATCGTCTACACCCAGTCGTCGGGCATCTGGCAGACCGTCTGGATGGAGCCCGTCACCACCGCCTCCATCGACACCGTCACCACGACCCCCGACATCGACAGCGGTACCCTCGCCGTCACCGTCAACTCCCCGGGCGCACCCGCCGGCACGCTCGTCAAGGCCGTCGCCAAGGACACCAACGGCAACGTCGTCGGCTCGGTCAGCGGCCCCGCCAACACCCTGCTCCACCTGCCGGTGAGCAACCAGCACCTGTGGACACCCGACGACCCGTACCTCTACGACCTCAAGGTCACGCTGACCAGCGGCAAACAGACCGACACGGTCAAGAGCTACTTCGGCATGCGGAAGGTCGCGATCCAGGACGTCGGCGGCTACCAGAAGATCGTCCTCAACGGAAAGCCGATCTTCTCGCTCGCCGAACTCGACCAGGGCTTCTGGCCGGACGGCCTCTACACCGCACCCACCGACGCGGCCATCACCTTCGACCTCAAGGCGCAGAAGGACCTCGGCTTCAACGCCGTCCGCAAGCACATCAAGGTCGAGTCCCCGCGCTGGTACTACCAGGCCGACAAGCTGGGCCTGCTCGTCTGGCAGGACTTCGTCTCCGGCGACTTCCGCACCACCGCCGGGCAGCAGGAGTTCGTCGCCGAGGGCATGGCGGAGATGAAGCTCCTCCACAACTCCCCGTCCCTCATCGGCTGGATCGTCTTCAACGAGGGTTGGGGCGAGTGGAACCGCGAGGACACCGGCAAACTCACCGAGGCCGTCAAGGCCGCCGACCCCTCCCGCATCGTCAACGCCCACAGCGGCGTCAACTGCTGCGCCTCCAAGGGTGACTCCGGCAAGGGCGACATCATCGACCACCACGACTACGGCAACAACGACCCGGCGTTCCCGGACGCCGAGCGCGCCGCCATGGACGGCGAGCACGGCGGCTTCACCCTCCGCGCCCCCGGCCACATGTGGCCCGGCGCCCCGACCGTCATCTACAGCGGCGTGAACGACAAGGCCGCCCTCACCCAGAAGTACGTCGACAACACCGAGACCTTCTACCTCGCCGCCGCCGGCGCCGAGCTCTCCGGCTCGGTCTACACCCAGGTCACCGACGTCGAGAACGAGCTCAACGGCCTCTGGACGTACGACCGTCGGCAGATCAAGGTCGACCCGGCCCAGGTCCGCGCCGTCAACCTCAAGGTCATCGCGGCCGGCGCCGCGGCCGGCGCCCGCTCCGAGGTCAAGGGCGGCGGCTCCTGGTCCCTCGACGAGGGCACCGGCACCACCGCCGCCGACCAGGGCCCCAACAAGGCCTCGATGACCCTGACCGACGGCACCACCTGGACCCCGGGCATCAGCGGCAGCGCCCTGAAGTTCAACGGCCAGGCGCAGTACGCCCAGACCGCCGGGCCCGTGGTCGACACGACGGCGAGCTACTCGATCTCCGCCTGGGCCACCCTGGACGCCCTGCCCGGCAACTACGCCACCGTGGTCAGCCAGGACGGCCGCCGCACCGAGAACCCGTTCTACCTGCAGTACGGCCAGGGCGCGTTCGCCTTCAGCCTCCCCGGCGGCACCCGTGCCCGGCTGGCGATCACCCCCCAGCTCGGCCACTGGTACCACCTGGTCGGCGTCCACGACGCGGCGGCCGGCACCATCGCGCTGTACGTCGACGGCACCCTCGCCGCCACCGTGCCGGCCGGCACGGGCGACGTGTCCACCGGCCCGCTCAGCCTCGGCCGCGCCAAGTGGAACGGCGGCAACGTGGACTTCTGGAACGGCTCGATCGACCAGGTCCACGCCTTCGACAAGGCGCTCACCGCCGCGGAGGTGAGCGCCCTGCACACCGCCGAGCAGCCCGCGTAGCACCCGGCGGCCGCACCACCCGCACCACCCGCACGACCAGCACCACAAGCACGACCCGCACGACCAGCGCCACCCGAACCGCCCCCGGCGGGAGGACCCCCTCCCGCCGGGGGCGGTTCGGGTGGGAGCTGCGTGGGCCGCTCCCACCCGGGGTGGAGGGGTGGATCAGATGATGGTCCGGCAGACCGTTCCGTTCAGCCTGAAGACCGTCGGGGACGGGTTGACGCCGTTGTTGCCGCCGACGAACCCGAAGTTGACGGAGTTGCCGCCGTTCGGCGCGAGCCGCGCGTTGGACTCGCCGTTGGTCACGCGGACGTGCTGCCCGCTGCTGGTGATGTCGGCGTTCCACCACGAGCCGACGGACTGTCCGGTCGACGGCCAGTCGAAGTCCAGTGTCCAGCCGTTGATGTCCGCCGGGCCGAGGTTGCTCACCACGACGTTGGAGACGAAGCCGTTGCCCCAGCCGGTGGTCACCTGGTACGAGACGCTGCAGGTGCTGTCGGCCGGCGTGCCGGTGGTGAAGGTCAGCGGGACGGACGGCCGGGAGAGGTGCCCTGCCTGGTCCCGGGCCAGCACGTTGACCGTGTGCCGGGAGCCCGGCGGCAGGTTGTGGAGCGTGGCGGACGTGCCGGTGGACGAACCGAGCAGCTGGATGGTGGTGCCGAGCTGCTCGTAGACCTCGTAGCGGTCCACCGAGCCGCTGGTGGCCGGCCAGCTCAGGGCGACGGTGTCGGCGCCCACCGAGGTGGTCTGCGGCGTACCGGGGGTGCCGACGGTGGCGGCGGAGGAGCCGGTGCCGCTCTTCGGGTGCACGGTCAGCACGGTGAGGGAGTACGGCGCCAGGGTCGCCGAGGAGGCGGTGGCGGTACCGGTCGCGTCCACCAGGCCGTCGTCACCGGGCGCCCACCGCTGGACCGAGGGGGCCGGAGCGTCGGCGGTGAAGCCCAGGTAGCGCAGGTCCACGGTGTGCACGGCGGAGGAACTCTTGTTCAGCAGAAGGACGCTGAGGTCACCGTTGGCCCGGAGCACCGCGTGCGACGACACCTCGGAGCCCGAGGCGGCGGAGGCCAGCATGGTGTCGCCCGGGTCGCTGAGTGCGCCCAGCGCCTTGATGCCGTAGTACGGCGCGAACGGGGTGTTCACCGCCGGCTCGCAGACGCTTCCGGAGCAGCTGCCGCTCGACAGCATGCCCATGTCGCCGTAGTCGGTCTCACCGCCCACGGTGGTGACGGCGCCCGCGCCGTTGTGGGTGTCCCACCAGTCCACACTGAAGACGCCGTTCTCCAGCGCCGTGCTCATGGCCTCCGCGGCGAACAGGCCGTTGGGGCGGCTGGTGAAGGCGCCGCCGCCGGAGTTGGAGTTCACCTCGGTCATCGCGATGCCGATGCCCGCGGAGCCGGCACCCGCGTACTGGTTCACCAGGTTGCGCACCTCGCGGAGCTCACCGGGCAACTGCTGGACGGCGGCGAGCGCCTGGTCGCCGTTGCCGGCGTTGGGGTACCAGTGGACGCTGACGAAGTCGACGTCGTGGGCGACGGCGGCGAGCACGGTGTGGTTCCAGTCGGCGGCGTCGCCGGCGGCCACCGAGCCGTCCGGCCAGTTGCCGGGCATGGTGAGCACCGCACCGATCTTGACGGTGGGGTCGACGGCCTTCATGGCCGCGGCGTACGCCTTGACCTCCCTGGCGTACTGGTCCGGCGTCTTGTCGGCGTGGTCGTCGGTCTCCCAACCGCTGCCGTAGACGCCGTTGCCGTAGATCTCGTTGCCGATCTCCCAGTACTTCGCCCCGTAGCCCTTGGTGACGTTGGCGTACCGAACCCAGTCCGCGGCCTCCTGGGCCGTACCGGAGCCGTAGTTGGCGATCAGGATCGGCTGGGCGCCGGTGGCCTTCGCGGTTCCCATGAAGGCGTCGAAGTCGGTGCCCGGGGCGACGTAACCGCCCGGTGCGGTGTTGTCGACCCAGTGGTAGATGTCGGAGTAGGAGCCGCCCGGGTAGCGCAGCGCGCCGATCCCGGCGGCCCTGTACAGGGAGGTCACCTGGGGGTCGTTCATGTTCGCGTCCCAGATGGCGGTGTTGGCGCCGAGCGCGGTGGAGCTGACGGTGCCCAGACCCGCGCTCGCGTTGACCGTGACCGTGGTGTCGCCGGTGGCGGCCGGGTCGGCCGCGACGGCGGGGGTGGACAGCGGCAGGGCCGCGGCCACCACGGCCAGGGCGGCCGAGGCCGTCATGGCGAGGGGGCGACGGAGCCCGTCTGGTCTCCTGCGGAACAGCATGGGGGTGTTCCTCCTGGGTGATGCGCCGGCTCGGGGCCACGCCGCGGAGCCGGACGACGGACGGGGGACTGTGCGGGGTACGGCGCCGCGTCAACCGTCGGAGACGGGTGAGCCGGGTAGGACGTGGGAGCGCTCCCATGATGGGAGGGGGCGCCGAGCATGTCAATCTTCCTGACGCACCGGGACGCAGGATCGCCACCGTGCGCGCATCTCCGGTCCACTGGTGGGCTGTTGAGGCCGGTTCCCCCCACCCTTGGCCGCCACCGTGATCCGGCCGCTCTCGGCGATCCGGCCGGGAAGGACGAGGCGTGCACCGGCCAGGGCGGTTCGGTCCGTGGTCACGCGGTACCCCCGGGAACAGGGGGCGGTCGGGGCGGTCGGCCGGGGAACCGAGGAGCGCCGTGAGAAACGGGAGGCGCCACCGGCGGCTCGGCCGGCCGCCGGGGAGATGTCGGCCTGCACGGACCCCGCGTCCTGCCCGGCCCCGCCCACTCGGCCCGTCCGCCCGTCCGCCCGTCCGCCCGCCCGGCCCCGCCCACTCGCCCATCCGCCCGCCCGTCCGCCCGTCCGCCCGTCCGCCGGTCCGCCCGGCCCCGCCCACTCGGCCCGTGCGACCCCACGTCACCGTCCCGATCCGTCCCACCCGTCGTCACCTAACCGACGGGGCGTCACCGATGCGTCCGCCCCGATCGAGGGGCCGGCAGGGCGGGTTCGCGATGCGGTGATGCCGTGTCCGGCCCGAGCCGCGCCGGGTGGTGCGCCGTGTGCACGGCGCTGCGGTGGTGATCACCCGACGGGTGCGGCGGCAACGGTGGTCAGCAACTGGACGACGGTGTCGGTGACCGCCCGGCGTCCGGCCGCCAGGTAGTGGCGCGGGTCCACGCCCCGCGGGTCGGCGTCCAGTTGGGCGCGGATCGCGCCGGTCATCGCGATGCTCAGCGCGGTACCGATGTTGACCTTGCTGATGCCGCCCGCGACGGCCCGCCGGATCTCGGCGTCGGGGACACCGGAGGAGCCGTGCAGGACGAGCGGGACGGGGACGGCGTCGTGGAGCGCCGCCAGCAGGGTGTGGTCGAGCGCCGCGTCCCGTGTGGTCATCGCGTGGGAGCTGCCGATGGCCACGGCGAGAGCGTCCACCCCGGTCTCCTCGACGAAGCGTCGGGCCTCCCCGGGTTCGGTGCGGGCGCCGGGAGCGTGGGCGTCCAGCGGCCCGTTGCCGTCCTTGCCGCCGACCTCGCCGAGTTCGGCCTCCAGCCAGAGACCGTTGGAGTGCGCCCAGTCGGCCGCCGTCCGGGTCGCGGTGACGTTCTCCTCGTAGGACAGGTGCGCGGCGTCGAACATGACGGAGCTGAACCCGCAGTCGGCGGCCTGCCGGAGCAGCTCCCCGCTCTTGACGTGGTCGAGGTGCAGGGCGACCGGTACCGTGCCGGCACGCGCGGCGGCCACGGCGGCGGCGGCGACCGGGTGCAGGCGCCCCGCACGGAACTTCACCGCGTTCTCGCTCACCTGGAGGATGACCGGCTCGTTGACGTGCTCCGCGGCGGCGATGACGGCCTCGATGTGTTCGAGGGTGATGACGTTGAGGGCGACGACCGCACCGTGGTGGGAGGCGGCGTCGGCGACCAGTTCGCCCGTGGTGCAGAGGGGCATGGCGATTCCTTGCTCGGGAGGACGGGACTCAGGCGGGGACGACCTGGACCCGGGTGAGGTAGCGCTCGTACCGGTGGGCGTCGAACTGCCCGGCGTAGCGGCTGTGGACGGTGGCGGCGGACAGCGCGACGGCGTGGTTAAGCGACTGGGGCAGCGGGGTGCTGTCGGCGAGGCCGATGGCCAGGGCGGCGACGGCGGCGTCACCCGCGCCGGTGGGGTTTCCGCGGATGTCGGCCGACGGGGACAGGAAGGCACGCCAGGAGCCGGCCGGCGTGACGGCCAGCAGGCCGTCCGGTCCGAGGGAGGCGACCACGGTCCGGGCGCCGGCGTTCGTCAACTCCCTTGCGGCGGTGAGCGGGTCGTCGATTCCGGTGGCCTCCCTGAGCTCGGCGGCGTTGGGTTTGACGACGGTGGGTCCGGCCCGGAGGGTTTCGGTGAGGGCCGGCCCGGCGGCGTCGAGGACGACGGGGACGCCGTGTTCGCGGGCCAGTTCCACGAACGCGGTGTAGGCGTCCGGCCGCACGCCACGGGGGAGGCTGCCGGACAGCACCAGCGCCCGCGTGGTCGGCAGCAGGCTCCTCACCCCGCCGAGGACGGCCGCCCATTCCTCGGCGGAGAGCTCCGGCCCGGGTTCGTTGAACATCGTCGCGTCGCGCTCGTCGACGGCGGCGACGGTCCGTCTGGTGGCCCCGTCGGTCAGGGGGATCGAGAGACAGGCCAGGCCGGCCCGGTCGAGGTCGGCCCTGACGGCCGCGCCGGTGGTACCGCCGAGCGGCAGGACCGCTGTCGCCCGCCGGCCGAGGGCGTGCAGGACCCTGGCCACGTTGACGCCCTTGCCGCCGGCCTGTTCGTGGACGCCGTCCACCCGGTGGCTGGAGTGCGGCACCAGCGCGGGGAGGGTGTAGGTGATGTCGAGTGCGGGATTGGGTGTGACGGTGACGATCACGACCGAGGTCCTCCTTCCGCCGCACGCTCGGCGGTGAGAGCGGGTGCCGGTGTGCCCGTTCCCCGGCGCGGGCGGTGAGCGGCCGGCGCCCGGCCGGGGAGCCGCGCGGCGCGACGGCAGAGCCGCCGTACGTCCGCGCCGGGGGAGACCCGTGCGGTGACGTGCGCGGGCGGTGTCACGCGTCGGCGAGGATCACGGAGCGGGTCAGGTTGCGCGGCCGGTCGGGGTCGAGGCCCTTGGCCGCGGCGAGCGCCACGGCGAGGCGGTGGACGCGGACCAGCTCGGCCAGCGGGTCGAGTCCGCCCGCCACCCAGGCGGCGCCGGTCGCCTCCACCTGCTGGGCCAGGCCGACCGGGGCCTCGCCGAGCATCCAGGTCGCGGTGGTGGGCGCCGCGATGCTGATGGGGCCGTGCCGGTACTCCATGGCGGGGTAGGACTCGGTCCAGGCGAGGGCGGCCTCCCGCATCTTCAGGGCGGCCTCGTTCGCCAGGCCGACGGTCCAGCCGCGCCCGAGGAAGGTGAACTGGGTGCGGTCCACCAGGCCGGCCGGCAGGGGCTCCGCCAGGGCGCGGCGCGCGTCCCGCTCCACGGCCTCGGAGTGCAGCCCGAGGTGCGCGCGCAGGAAGGTCAGCGCGGTGGTGGCGAACCGTGTCTGGACGACCGACTTCTCGTCGGCGAAGTCCAGTACGACGACATCGTCCGCCAGCGACATGACGGGCGTGTTCGGGTCGGCCGTGACGGCGAGGGTGCGGGCCCTGCCCCGCAGGGCCCCGAGCAGTTCCAGGACCTCGGTCGTGGTGCCCGACCGGGTCAGCGCGATCACCCGGTCGTAGCCGCGGACCTCCGGGAACTCCGATGCGGCGAACGCGTCCGTCACCCCCTGCCCGGTCGACTCCCGCAGGGACGCGTACGCCTGGCCCATGTAGAGGGACGTGCCGCAGCCGATGATCGCGACCCGCTCGCCGGTACGGGGCAGGACGTCCTGCCGGGCGGCGGCGAGGTCCGCCGCACGGCGCCAGCAGTCCGGCTGGTCGGCGATCTCGGTCTCCAGGTACGTCATCCGGTGCCTCCATGGCGATCAGGTGATTCAAAATGCTTGCCCTGTGCTTTATTCAATCATCTTTGAGCATTCATGGGTAGCAGCCCGTCTTCGGGCTCGGCGACGGAGTTCCGCCGGGAGGGCGGGCGGGCCCGGTACGCCCGTGCCCGGCGGCCACTCCTGCGGTCTCCTGGTCAGGAGCGCCTGGTCGGAGGCATAGGGGGGTCGGAGGGTGGGCGGGGCGCCGGTCCGCTTCGGCCCGAAGGTCGGTCCGCCGG
This sequence comes from Kitasatospora sp. NBC_00315, assembly GCF_041435095.1. Classification (NCBI taxonomy): domain Bacteria; kingdom Bacillati; phylum Actinomycetota; class Actinomycetes; order Kitasatosporales; family Streptomycetaceae; genus Kitasatospora; species Kitasatospora sp. NBC_00315. The sequence goes on from NZ_CP108025.1 coordinate 7,620,990, forward strand.
GCGACGTCGCAGGTACGGGAAAGCCGGATCGGGGCCTTGACTCGCTCGGGCGAGGCTGCCACGGTTTGCGCAAAGATGCGTTGAGTCGATCATCAAAGATCAGCTTCAAGCATCTTTCACCCTCCCCCATTCCCCTGCTCGGAGCACCCATGAGACTGCACCGACGGCTGGCCGGACTCGCGTCCGCCGCTGCGCTCGCCACCACCGGACTCGCGGCGGTGACCGCCCCCGCGGCCACCGCCGACCCGGTGGCCGCCAACACCGGCACGGCGATCGGCGTCAAGCCGATGATGGGCTTCAACAACTGGGCGCGCTTCACCTGCTCCGCCCAGGCCCGCCTCGACGGCACCCGCACCGGGTACTCGTTCCAGCAGTTCATGCAGGACCAGGCCGAAGCCATGAAGGACACCGGCCTGGTCGCGGCCGGCTACACCAACCTCACCGTCGACGACTGCTGGATGCAGCGCACCGCCGCCGGTTACCTGCACGGCGCGGCGACCTGGGGCGGCAGCTCCCAGCCCGGCTACGACTGGGAGCTCAACGGCTACGCCGACTACGTCCACGGCCAGGGTATGGAGGCCGGCCTCTACAGCACCTCCGGCGTCAACACCTGCCAGGGTGTGCCCGGCGGCATCATGGGGCACGAGCAGGTCGACGCCGACTCGCTCGCCTACTGGGGCATCGACTCCCTGAAGGTGGACAACTGCGGGACGGACACCAGTAACCGCCGGCAGATCCTCACCACCATGGCGAACGCGCTGAAGACCGCGACCGCCGGCACCAGCCGCAAGATCCTGCTCAACGAATCCGCTCCGGCGGGCTACGGACCGACCAGCGCGGAGAAGTACAACGCGATGGACTGGGTCCGCGGGCTCGGCCAGATGTGGCGGGTCAGCCCGGACATCGCCGTCCGGCACGACGACAACGCCTCCGCCTGGGACTGGCCGCACGGCGGCGACTACTACGAGGGCGGCGTCTACCAGAACTTCAACGACAGTGTGGCCCTGGCCCGTTACAACGGCCCGGGCAACCACACCGACGCCGACATGCTGCTCATCGGTGACAACGGCCAGCTGACCCTCGCCGAGCAGCGCAGTCAGTTCGCCCTGTGGTCGGCCATGGGCTCCCCGCTCATGATCAGTTCCGACGTGCGCAGGATGGCCGCGGACCCGACCACCTACGCCCCGCAGCTGGGCATCCTCAAGAACGCCGACATCATCGCCGTCGACCAGGACTCCCTCGGTGCCGGCGGCTATCTCGCCTCCCGCGACAACGCCTCCGCCACCGCGGGCATCGACGTCGTCGTCAAGCCGCTCGCGGGCGGCCGCCGCGCCGTCGCCATCACCAACAAGAACGCCACCTCGACCGGCTACACGCTGGACCTCGCCCGGGTCGGATTCGGCAACACCGGCTGCACCCGCACCGCCCGCGACCTCTGGAGCCACACCGACCGGTCGGTCCAGTCCTCCATCACCACCACCATCGCCGGCCACGACACCGCGATGTACACCATCGACCCCGGCACCTGCGGCGCCGCGGTCCCCGTCGGCCAGATCCAGGCACCGCAGAGTGCCTTCCAGGTCTCGGCCCTGTGCCTGGACGCCTACGGCGGTGCGACGGCCGGCGCCAAGGTCGCCCTCTACGCCTGCACCGGCAACGGCAACCAGCAGTGGCAGCGCCAGGGCAACGGCCTGATCTCCTCCCTCCAGAACACCTCCCTGTGCGTCTCCGGCGACTCCACCGGCCTGCGTCTCGCCACCTGCAACACCGGTGACACCAAGCAGAAGTGGACCTACAACCGGCAGGGACAGCTCCGCCAGGGCAGCGGCGTCTGCGTCGACATCACCGGCTCCGACTTCGGCGACACCAACGCCGCGATCACCACCTACACCTGCGGCACGCACCAGCCCAACCAGACCTGGAGCGCCCCGTTCGACACTCCGCCGAGCACCTGACGCCGACGCACCGATGAGCCGAACTCCGTTCCCCCGGGGCGGTTCAGCCTCCCCGGGGGGAAACGGGGTGCTCCGCCGTGCGACGGCGCCTGACCCTGTCGACCGCCTCCCGCCGACACCCGCCCTTCCGCCCTTCCGCCTCTACGAGAGAGTCGCGCATGCCTGACAGCACGCCGTGCCGGACGTCCACCGGTCACGGACCTCGGCCCGACCGCCACCACGGCGCCCGAGGGGGCCGAGCGGGAGAGCCTTCCGCGCACCCGGGCCACCCGAGCGGCTCCGCCTGCCCCGGCGGATCCGCCCGCCCCGACGGCGGAGCGGAACGCCGTGGCTGACCGGCGGAGGAACGCGGAGTGCGTGATCGCCCTCGATGTCGGCGGCACCGGCATGAAGGGCGCCCTGCTCGACCGCGAGTCGGGCGCACCGGCGACCCGGCGGTTTCCCACACCGCGCGCGGACGGCCCGGAAGCCGTCGTCGCCGCGATCGCGGCGGCGCTCCGGTCCCTCGCCGACGAAGCCGCGGGACTCGGCTTCGCCGTCCGGCGGGCCGGGGTGGTCGTACCCGGCATCGTCGATTCCGACCGCGCCCTCGCCGTCTACTCCGCCAACATCGGCTGGCGCGACCTGCCGCTGGCCCGGGTGCTGGAACAGCACACCGGAATTCCGGTCACCCTCGGGCACGACGTACGGGCCGGGGCCCTGGCCGAGGTCCGCCTCGGCGCCGCCCGCGGCGCGCAGGACGCCCTCTTCGTCGCGATCGGCACCGGCGTCTCGGCCGCGATCGTGCAGGACGGGCGCCTGCCGGCCGCCGGCGGCTACGCAGGCGAACTCGGCCATCTCGTCGTCGAGCCCGACGGCCTGCCGTGCACCTGCGGCGGCTCCGGCTGCCTGGAGACGATCGGCTCCGCAGCGGGGATCGCCCGCGCCTACTCCGCGTACTCCGGCCGCGCCGTCGCGGGCGCCGCCGAGGTCGCGGCCCGCCTGGCCGCCGGGGAGGAGGCCGCCGAGGTCGTCTGGCGGCGCGCCGTCGCGGGACTCGCCACCGCCCTCGCCGCCGCCGTCACCCTGCTCGCGCCCGAGGTCGTCGTCCTCGGCGGGGGCCTCGCCGAGTCGGGCGCTCTCCTGCTGGACCCGCTGCGCGACGACCTGGACAGGAGACTGACCTTCCACCGGCGCCCCCGGCTGGTCGCCGCCGCCCTGGGCGACGAGGCGGGCTGCCTGGGCGCCGGACTGCACGCCTGGGACGCCGGATCCCGGGTGCGAGGCGCCTGCGGCGACCTTGCCACGAGCGCGTCGGCGGCGAGTACGGCGGCTGGTCACTGCTGAGCCGTTCCGCGGTATTCGATCATGGTAGGGGAGGGGTCGTGGGGTACGGGCGATAGGCTTCGGGGGCCGGTGTGGCGTGTATGTGAGGAGTGGGTTCCGTGGCGGCGCATGAGAGGTGGACCCGTCTGCTGGAGGTTCTGGGGGATCGGGGGCGCCTGGAGGTCGGTGAGGCCGCCGAGTTGTTGGGTGTGTCGGCGGCGACGGTGCGGCGGGACATGGACGAGTTGGCGAATCAGCAGTTGCTGGTGCGTACTCGTGGCGGCGCGGTGTTGAGCGGCGTGGCGTACGACCTGCCGTTGCGGTACAAGACGGCGCGTCGGGCGGACGAGAAGCTGCGGATCGCGAGGGCCGCGGCGGCGTTGATTCCGCCGGGTGCGGTGGTGGGTCTCAGCGGTGGGACGACGACGTCGGAGGTGGCGCGGGAGTTGGCGACCCGTGCGGACCTGGCGGAGCATTCCAAGGGGACGGCGTTGACGGTGGTCACGAACGCGATCAACATCGCGAACGAGCTGGCGGTGCGTCCGCACGTGAAGACGGTGGTGACCGGGGGTGTGGCGCGTCCCAACTCGTACGAGCTCACGGGTCCGATGGCGACGATGGTGCTGCAGGGTATCTCGCTGGACTTCGCGATCCTGGGCGTGAACGCGGTGGACGCGGGCAACGGCGCGGCGACCCATGACGAGGGTGAGGCCAGTGCGAACCGGGCGATGGCCTTGCGGGCCGACAGGGTGATCATCGTGGCGGATTCGACGAAGATCGGTCGTCGGGCGTTCGCCCAGGTCTGCGGCGTCCACGAGTTCGCCGTTCTGGTGACGGACAAGGAAGCACCGGACGAGGTCGTGGAGCAGTTCGCCGCGCAGGGCGTGGAGGTCCACTGCGTCTGAGCGCGCCGGCCCGACACGGCGGGTACCCCGGGTCGGCTTGGGCCGGCCTCGCCGCCTCGATCCCGGTCCGTGCAGGTCGCTCCGAGGCGTGAGGCGTCGCCGGGACGTGGGGAGGCTCCGCCGTCACCCGGAGCGTGAACGCCCCCACGGTCAGCCGTAGCCGTAGCCGTAGCCGTAGCCGTAGCCGTAGCCGTAGCCACTCGCCCGATGGATGACAGCGGGCCGTCGGTACACGAGCGCATCAGGCCGACCGGCCGGCGTGGAAGAAGGAGCGGCGTCGCTCCCTCGGCCCGTCGGCGCGCAACCTGCGCCGCGCCGCCCCGGCCCGCGCGCCGCGGGAGAGCAGTCCGGGGACTCCGTGGAGATGAGGAGTCGTCACCGTACGTCACCGACGTCGCGCCGCCGGGATGCCTCCGGCGGGTCCTCGCCGGTAGGCCGCGGTGCCACCGGGGCCGGTGGCCGCCCGGGGTCGGCACGAGGTTCGCCGGTGGCGCCGGGTGGGCCCGGGTGGGGCCGTTCCCCGGTGCGGCGGCGACGGATCCGCTCTGCCGCACCTGCGCGGGACGCCTTTTGACGAGCCGTCGGATCGGTGTGCGAGTCGGCTCCAGGCCTTCCCCGTCCTGGCCAGGGAACTGTCACGCTCTGTTCGCATGCGCGGTTGAACCGCCACCCTGTGTTGGTTGAGCCGGGTACGGACCTTGGGTAGTGTGATCGCTGATCACTGAGATCTCGGCCGTGTGGTCCGTGAATCCAAGGTTCGACGGGGGATGTCGAAGGGTCTTTTGGGGGTTTTGGCGGGGTCTTTTCCGCCTTTTCATGGCGATTGCACGGGTGTGCTCGCTTTCTGATGGCAATGCCTCATGCGCTCCCGAGTGCAGTGCGCCGGGGCGCGGTATGCGGGTTTGTTCGGCCACTGCCAGGTGCCGAATACGGGGGAAGGTTCAGATCGGCTCATGTCGCATGCGCGCAAGTGTGTCATTCGTAACGCCCGGCTCTCCGATCTGCCCCGGCTCATGGAGCTGGAGGAGCTCTGCTGGGCCGCGTCGTCACGCGTCCCCGGACGGACCGTCAGGCAGCGGCTGCTGACCCATCCGATGGGCCAGGTGGTCGTCGAGGCCGCCGGTGTCGTCCAGGGGGTGATCTACTCCCAGCGCATCGAGAGTGCCGATGACCTGCTCTCATCCAGCTTCGACACGGCGGACCGGCTGCACCGGCGGGACGGGCCCGTCGCCCACGTGCTCTCCCTGAACATCGACCCGGGCAGTCAGGGACACCGCTACGGCGAGCTGCTGCTGGAGCACCTGCTGACCTGGTGCCGGGAGAGTGAGGCGCTGGAAACGGCGGTGGGGGTGACCCGCTGCCGGGATTTCGACCGGCATTCGGAGCCGGAACTCGGCGTGTACATACATGCCACCACGGCGCAGGGGCTCTGCCTGGACACCGTACTGCGTATGCACCAGCTGCACGGGGCGCGAATACGGTGCCTCGTCCCGGGATACCGGCCCGGTGACAGCGTCAACGGCGGGCACGGTGTCCTGGTCACCTACGATCTCTCCCGTCGAGCCGAACGCGTAGGGGAGATCACCCGGAATGCGACCGCCGTCGGAATGGACATTCCGGCGGCCGACCGACTCGTCGAAGATATCAGCGGGTTCATTCACGACATCGTCGGCGCCGAGGCGTACGGAGAAGTCCGCAACCCCCTGGAGAGCCCGTTCTTCGAGCTGGGCCTCGACTCGGCCGGCCTGCTGGACCTGCAGGAAAGGATCCAGAGCCGGTACGGGGTCCCCCTTGAACCGCTCGTCTTCTTCGAGCACAACACCGGCGCCCGGATCGTCCGCCACCTCGACGGGCTGCGGGGCGGGCGGCCCGCCGCCACGTCCGTGGCCGCGGGGGAGGAGCCCGAGGAGGCGCCGGGGAGCGACGACTCCCGTGACATCGCGATCATCGGCATGGCCTGCCGGCTGCCCGGCGGCATCGAGGATCCCGCCGGGCTGTGGCGGCTCCTGGCAGCGGGCGACTGCGCGGTCGGAACGCTGCCCGAAGGTCGCTGGCGGTGGCCCGAGGGCATCGGCCCGGAGACGCACCCGGGCATCGACCGCGGCGGCTTCGTCGCCGACGCGGGGTGCTTCGAGGCCGGGCTGTTCCGGATCACCCCGCGCGAGGCGAAGCGGATGGACCCGCAGCAGCGCTGGATGCTGGAGCTGTCCTGGGCCTGCCTGGAGGACGCCGGGTACGCGGCCGGCGCGGTCGCGGGCACGTCGACGGGCGTGTTCGTCGGTGCCAGCGGTTCGGACTACCAGCGGGTGATGGACACCGAGGGGATCCCCGCGCGGGCGCACAGCGCGGTGGCCACCTCCACGGCGGTGATCGCCAACCGCGTCTCGTACTTCTTCGACCTGCGCGGCCCGAGCGTCCAACTGGACACCGCCTGCTCCAGTTCGCTGGTGGCCGTGCACACCGCCGTGCGCGCGCTGCGCTCCGGGGAGTGCGGGACGGCCCTGGTCGGCGGCGTCAACCTGCTGTGCCACCCCGCGAACAGCATCGCCTACCATCGGGCGGGCATGCTGTCGCCCGACGGACTGTGCAAGACCTTCGACGAGTCGGCCGACGGCTACGTGCGGTCCGAGGGCGCGGTGGTCCTGCTGCTGAAGCCGCTCGCCGCGGCGCTCGCCGCGGGCGACCACGTGCACGCCGTCATCAAGGGAAGCGCCACCAACCACGGCGGCCGCAGCGGCGGACTGACCGTACCGAGTGCCGCCCAGCAGGCGAGCCTGGTCGGGGCGGCGCTGGCCGACGCCCGGGTGACCGCCTCCGACATCGGGTACGTCGAGGCGCACGGCACCGGCACGGCGCTCGGCGACCCGATCGAGGTGCAGGGCCTCAGCCGGGCCTTCGCCGGGGTCGACGCGCCCTGCGCCCTCGGATCGGTCAAGACGAATCTGGGACATCTGGAAGCCGCCGCGGGCATCACCGGGCTGCTGAAGACCGTGCTGTCCCTGCGCCACGGACGACTGCCCGCCACGCTCCACCAGACACGGCGCAACCCGCAGATCACCCTGGCCGGGACGCCTTTCACCATCGCGGACCGGCTCGGCGACTGGGAGCTCGGGGGCCGGGCGACGCGCATCGCCGGGGTCAGCAGCTTCGGCTCGGGCGGCAGCAACGCGCACGTGATCGTCGCGCAGCCACCGGCCGTCGGCGATCGGCGGGAGGACGGCGGGGATCGGGAGTTCGGCCTTCGCGCCGACCCGCGCCGTCCGGTCGTGGTGCTGTCGGCCGAGAGCGAGGTCCAGCTCGTACGGCAGGCCGAGCTCCTCCTCGCCTGGTTGCGGACCGAGCGGGCGGCCGGCACCGCACTCACCGACGCCGACCTGCTGGACGTGGCGTACACCACCCAGGTGGGCCGGGAGGCGCTGACCGAGCGGCTCGGGCTGGTGCCGACGGACGGCGCCTCGCTCGTGGCGCTCCTGGAGGCCTTCGTCGCGGGCGTCGAACCGCTGCCGCCCGCCGTCCGGCGCGGTCGCGGACGCGCACGGCCGGACGGCGCGCAGTCCGAGGGCGCCGCCCCGCGCAACGACCCGGAGCGGCTGCTGGCGGACTGGCTGCGCGGAGCAGCGGTGGACTGGGAGCGGCTCCACGAGGGCGCCGCCCGGCCGCGCCGCGTACCGCTGCCCACCCACGCCTTCGCCCGAACACACCACTGGCTCGACCTCGAACCGGCCGCCGCTCCCCACCGGCGGCGGCCGCTGCTCCCGCGTCCGGCCGACCCCGCCCCTTCGTACCAGGAGGCCGGCGGCGCCGCCTTCGAGTCCGTCCTCACCGCGCGTGACTTCTTCCTGCGCGACCACCGCGTCGGCGGCGAACACGTCCTGCCCGCGGTCGCCCACCTCGAACTGGTGCGAGCGGCCGTCGCCCGCACCCTGCCCGGAGCGGACGACCCGGGCGCGGTGCTCTGTCTGGAGAACGTCGTCTGGTCGCGGCCCATCGTCGTCGGTGAGGAGGACCGCGTGGTCCGGATCGCGCTGACCCGGAGGCCGGCCGCCCCGGACGGCGACGAGCTGGTGTCGTACGAGCTGGTGTCGTACGAGCGGGTGTCGTACGAGGTGAGCACCGGCGAGGCCGGCGCCGGAACGCACGTGGTGCACTCCCGGGGCGTGGGGTCGCGCCGCCGGAGGGCGACCCCGGCGCCGGTGCTCGACATCGAGGCGCTGACAGCCCGTACGGAGCCGGCGGCGTTCGCCGTCGAGGAGTACTACGAGACCTTGCGCGCGGCCGGGCTGGACTACGGGGAGGCCCACCGCGCCCTGCGCGACCTCCGGCTCGGCGACGGCGAGGTGCTCGCCGCCCTCGCCCTCCCGCAGGCCGTCGCGAACACCCGGGACGACTTCGTCCTGCATCCCGGCATGCTCGACGGCGCCCTCCAGGCGGCGTTCGCGCCCGAGGTTCACGCGGCCCGGGGAGCCGGGACCTGGACCGCACCCCTCCCCTTCGCCCTCGACCGCCTGGAGGTCCTCGGCGCCACGCCCGCGTCCGCGTACGTGTGGATCCGCCGGGCGACGGGCGGCTCGGGGGAGGTCCGGCGGTGGGACCTCGACCTCTGCGACGACCGGGGCAGGATCTTCGCGTCGTTGCGGGGCTACTCGACGCGGCGGACCACGGCGCCGGCCGGGACGGCGGCCACGGGTGAGGTGACGCTCCTCCGGCCGGTCTGGCGCGAACGGCCGACCGACGCCGCCGCGCCGGCACCCGCCCGGGACCTCGGTCGGCTGGTCCTCGCCTGCGGCTTCGAGGACCGGCTGGCCGACCTGCGGGCCCGTGCGCCGCATCTCACCTTCCTGGAGCCGCCGGAGGGCATCGAGGCCGCAGCACCGGGCGCCGAGGCCGTCACGGCGTACGCCGTGGAACTGCTCCGGGTGTTCAAGGGCCTCCTGTTCGACCGGTCCGCCGGTTCGGTCCTCGTGCAGGTCCTGACGCCCTCGCAGGGGTCGGCGGCGCTGAACCAGGCTCTCTCCGGGCTGCTGAAGACGGCCCGGTTGGAGAACCCGGCCCTCGTCGGGCAGGTCCTGGCGGTGCCGGCCGACGCGTCCTCCGGGTCCATCGTCGAGCGGCTGGACGCGGACAGCCGGATGCCGGAGGACCGGCGGATCGGCTACGGCGACGGGCTGCGCAGGGTACTCGGCTGGGAGCCGCTCCCCGAGGACCCCGCGCGGCCGGTGCGGTGGCGCGCCGGGGGCGTGTACCTCATCACGGGCGGTACCGGCGCGCTGGGCATGATCCTCGCCGAGGAGATCGCCCGCCGGGCGGAGGGCGCGGTGATCTGCCTGACCGGCCGGTCCCGGCCGGGACCGGCTCAGGAGGCGGCTCTCGCCGCCCTGCGCGCCCTGGGCGCGCGCCCCGAGTACCACGCCCTGGACGCCGCCGACGTGCCCGCGACCGCGGCGCTCGTGGCCGCACTGACCCGGCGTCACGGCGGGCTGCACGGCGTCGTCCACGCCGCGGGCGTGATCCACGACAACTTCCTGCTCAGGAAGCCCGTCGCGGAGTTCCGCCGGGTGCTGACGCCCAAGCTCGACGGCTGCCAGAGCCTGGACGAGGCGACCGAGGGCACGGAGCTGGACTTCTTCGTGCTGTTCTCGTCCGTCCTGGGCACGACCGGCAACGTGGGTCAGGGCGACTACGCCATGGCCAACGCCTACCTCGACGAGTTCGCGCGGCACCGCGGCGCCCTCGTCGACGCGGGCGAGCGCAGCGGCCGTACGGTCGCCGTCGGCTGGCCGCTGTGGCAGAGCGGCGGCATGGGCACCGACGCCGCGACGCTGCACGCCCTGCGGGTACGGACCGGACTGCTCCCCATGGCCACCGAGGACGGGCTCAGAGCCTTCCACCGGGCCCTGGACAGCGGGGAGACCGGTGTGGTCGTCCTGGCGGGGGAGACGACGCGGATGCGCGCCCTGCTGGAGCCGGAGGCCGCGCCGGAGCCGCAGCCGGAGCACGAGCGGCGCGGACCGGGGGGCGGGGCACCGGCGGCCGGTCCCGACCGGCGCGCGCTCGAAGCACGGGCGGTGGACATCGTGCGGGAGGCGTTCTCGCGGCTCACCGGGCTGCCGGTGGCCGAGATCGACGTGGACGAGCCGCTCGGCTCCTACGGCCTGGACTCGATGCTGGCGACCGAGCTGACCGCCGGGCTGGAGGAGACGTTCGGTTCGCTGTCCAAGACGCTGCTGTTCGAACACCACACCCTGTCCGAGCTGGGCGGGTACTTCGCCACCCGGCACCGTGCCGTCCTGGCGACGACGGACGCGCCGTCCGCGGACGAGACCGCCCCCGAGGTCGTGCCGCCCCCGGCCCCCGAGGTCGTGTCGGCCCCGGCCCCCGAGGTCGTGTCGGCCCCGGCCGTTGATCCGGCCGCCGTGCCCGCCGTAGGTCCGGCCCTCGTGCCCGCCGCGCGGTCGGGTCCGTCCGGCGCGCTGGACATCGCGGTCATCGGTATCTCCGGGCGCTACCCCGAGGCGCGTGACCTGCGCGAGTACTGGCAGAACCTGCGCGACGGACGCGACTGCGTCGTGGAGGTCCCCGCGGACCGCTGGGACTGGCGCGCGTACTACTCCGAGGAGCGCACCCGGCCGGGCCGGCACTACAGCAGGTGGGGCGGTTTCATCGCCGAGGTCGACCGCTTCGACCCGCTGTTCTTCAACATCTCGCCGCGCGAGGCCGACCACCTGGACCCCCAGGAGCGACTGTTCCTGGAGCACGCCTGGACCGCGATGGAGGACGCGGGGTACACCCGCGAGCGGCTGCGGCGCACGGACGGGGAGGCGGGCGCGGGCCAGGTGGGCGTGTACGCGGGTGTGATGTGGGGGCAGTACCAGCTGCTGTTTCCGGCTGTGGACGGCGTCGGGGGCAACCCCAGCGCCATCGGCAGCAGTTACGCCAGCGTCGCCAACCGGGTCTCCTTCGTGATGAACCTGCACGGGCCCAGCATGACCGTGGACACCATGTGCTCCAGCTCGCTCACCGCCCTGGACCTGGCCTGCCGCGATCTGCGGCAGGGCCGGACCGCGCTGGCGTTCGCCGGCGGGGTCAACGTGACCGTGCACCCGAACAAGTACCTGGCACTCAGCACCGGGCAGTTCATCTCCGGCCAGGGGCACTGCGAGAGCTTCGGCATCGGTGGGGACGGCTACATCCCCGGTGAGGGCGTCGGCGTCGTGCTGCTGAAGCCGCTGCACGCGGCCGAGCGCGACGGCGACCACATCCACGGGGTGATCAAGGGCAGCGCCATGTCGCACGGCGGGCGCACCAACGGCTACACCGTGCCCAACCCACGTGCCCAGCAGGCCGCGGTCCTCGGCGCGCTGCGCGAGGCCGGGGTCGACCCCAGGGCCGTCAGCTACGTCGAGGCACACGGCACCGGGACCAAGCTCGGCGACCCCATCGAGATCGCGGGGCTGAGCGGGGCGTTCGCCGCCGCCGCTGCCGCCACCGGGGCCGGTACGGCGGCCGACGGCCTCCGGTCCTGCTACCTCGGCTCGGCGAAGTCCAACATCGGGCACTGCGAGAGCGCCGCCGGGATCGCCGGGCTGACCAAGGTCCTGCTGCAGATGCGGCACGGGCAGATCGCCCCCTCCCTGCACTCGGCGACGCTGAACCCGAACATCGACTTCGCCGCCACTGCGTTCGTCGTCAACCAGGAACTGCGGTCGTGGGAACGGCCCGTCGTCGACGGGCGCACCCATCCCCGGATCGCGGGAGTCTCCTCGTTCGGCGCCGGAGGCTCCAACGCCCATCTGGTGGTGGCCGAGTACGAGGACCGGCGCCCGGCGCCGGCCGTGGGCGGGGCCCTGTTCTTCCCGCTCTCCGCGAAGAACGAGGACCGCCTGCGGGTGTACGCGGATGAACTTCTGCGCTTCGTCCGGGAGGCGGCGTCCGAGGAGGGCGCGGTCACGCCGGCGGATGTCGCCTACACCCTGCAGACCGGTCGCGAGGCCATGGACGAGCGCCTCGGCGTCCTCGCGCACTCCTTCCCGGCGCTCGCCGGGACGCTGGAGCGGTATCTGGCGGGGGAGGGCGCGGTCGAGGGACTGCACCGGGGGAACGCCAGGCGCGACAGGGGGACGCCCGCGCCCGTCGCGGCCCCGGCGGTCGCGGGGCCCGGCGACCTGGAGCGGATCGCCGACCGGTGGGTGCGCGGCGGGGCCGTGGACTGGGACGGCCTGTACACCGGACCGGGCCCCGCACCCCGCCGGATCAGCGCGCCGACCTACCCCTTCGCACGGGAGGTCCACTGGGTGCCCGAGGCGGCGCCGGTCGCGCCGGTCGCGCCCGCTGCTCCCGCTGCTCCCGCCGAGGCGGCTGCGCTCGGCGTGTCCGCCGTACCTGCCGTACCTGCCGTACCTGCCGTACCCGCCGTGCCCGCCGCCCGGGCCACGCGGGTCGCGCCCCGGACGGCGCTCTTCCTGACGAAGCGGTGGCGGGAGGGCCGGCCGGCCCCTGGACGGGCGCGGCACACTCACGTCCTGGTCCTGCACGACCGGGCGACGGCGGGGCTCGCCGAGACGCTGGCGGAGGGCTTCGAGGGCGCCACCCTGCTGGACGCGGCCGCCTCCGACGCCCGGGAGGTCCTCGCCCGCCGCATCGCGGGCTGCACCGCCTGGATCGACCTCACCGGGATCACCGGGGCCGCCGACTCCGGCACAGCCGGCACGGCCGACGACTCCGCCGTCGACCCGTTCGGCGAGCACGGCGCGTCCGGCCGAGTCCTGGCCCTGCTGCAGAGCGCGCTCGGGGCCAGGGCCTCACGTGACCTCCGCCTGCTGTTCGTGACGCGGGGTCTCGAATCACCGGACACCCACGCCCCGGAGTACGCCGGCCGTCGGGTGAACCTGGCCGGGGCCGCGCGCGCCGCGCTCCACCGGATGCTCGGGAGCGAGTACCGGGGCCTCACCTCCTGCCACCTCGATCTCGATCCCGCCGTGCGGGGCGACGCCGAGCACGCGGCGGTCATCCGGCGCGAACTCGACGACGAGGCCGGCGAGGTGGCGGTCTGCCAGCGCGACGGAGTCCGCCTCACCCCCGTCCTGGCCGAGGCGGCGCCCGCGCCGCGGACCGCCCCGCCGTCCTTCGCCCCCGACGAGGTGTTGCTGGTGACCGGCGGCACGCGCGGCCTCGGGCTGCTGTGCGCCAGGCACCTGGTCGAGCGGTACGGCGTGCGGCGGCTGGTCCTGACGGGCCGGGAGACGCTTCCGCCGCGCGGGCAGTGGGCCGACGCCGACGCCTGCCCGCCCGCGGTGCGCGAGAAGATCGACGCCGTTCTGGAACTGGAGGCTCGGGGCGTCGAGGTCCGTGTCCTCGCCCTGCCGCTGGAGCACGCCGACGAGGTCGCCGCGGGCATCGCCACGATCGAGTCGACGCTCGGCCGGATCACCGGGGTCATCCATGCGGCGGGCCTGGTCGACACCCGCACCCCCGCGTTCGTCCGCAAGTCCGTCGCCGACATCGCCCGGGTGGTCTCCCCGAAGATCGACGGCACCAGGAACCTGCTGGCCGCCCTCGACCGGCGGGTGCTGCGGTTCGCGGTCCTCTTCTCCTCGGTGTCCGGGGTGATCCCGGCCCTGGGCGTCGGGCAGAGCGACTACGCGATGGGCAACGCGTTCCTGGACCACCTCGCGCAGGCGTACGCCGGGGAGCTGCCGGTCACGAGCATCCAGTGGCCGAGCTGGCAGGAGAGCGGCTTCGGCGAGGTCAGGAACCAGGCGTACACCGACACCGGACTGCTCAGCATCACGGACGCGGAGGGCACGATGTTCCTGGACGAGATCCTCGCCGCGCCGCGCGGCCCGGTCGTCATGCCGGTCCGCGTCGACGCCGACCGCTTCGAGCCCGGTGCACTGCTCGGGGTCCGCCGGCGGCCCGTCGCGAGTCCCGTGCCGTCCGGTCCCGTGCCGTCCGGTCCTTCGCCCGTCGGCGCCTCGGCGCGGGACACCTCCCTGCGGGAGCGGCTGGTCGCCTTCCTCGGCCGCACTTTCGAGACCGAACTCGGCCTAACGTCAGGTCAGCTGGACGAGCACACCGCGTACGCGGACTACGGGGCCGACTCCATCCTGCTCACCCAGGTCCTCCAGCGGATCCGGCAGCGCCTGCACGTCGAGCTCGACCCGGCGACCCTGCTGGAGCACCCGACCGTGAGCGAGCTCGCGGCCCGGCTGCTGAGTGCGCACCGCACGGCGCTCGCCGAGGCGTTCGGCGACGAGGCCGACGCCTCCCCGGCCGGGCGGACGAGGGCGGAGGAGTCGGTGGCCCGGCAGCCGGTGGCCGGTGTCGCGCCGGTCGGGACGCCGCTCACACCGACCGTCGAGCGGCAGGAGCGGGCCACCCCCGGCGCCGGCGTCCCGGGCGGGCGGGACACGGCCGTCGCCGTCATCGGCATGGCCGCCCGGCTGCCCGGCGCCCCGGACCTCGACGCCTACTGGCAGCTGCTCTCCGAGGGCCGTCGCGCCATCCGCGCCGTCCCGGACAGCCGCTGGGGGCGGGCGAGCGGCGCGCGCGCCGGGGTCGTCGACGACGTGCACGGCTTCGACGCCGGGTACTTCATGCTGCACCCCGAGGACGTCCGCGCGATGGATCCGCAGGCCCTGGTGCTGCTGGAGGAGAGCCTCAAGGCGATCCACCACGCCGGGTACCGGCGCGAGGACCTGGACGGCGCCCGCGCCGGCGTCTACGTCGGCGCCCGCGGCCGCGGACGGGTGGACGACTCCCGCGTGGACGCGGCCCGCAACCCGATCATGACGGTCGGGCAGAACTACCTGGCCGCCAACGTCTCCCAGTTCTTCAACTGGTCCGGCCCGGCACTGGTCGTCGACACGGCCTGCTCCTCCGCCCTCGTGGCGATGCGGGCGGCCGCCGACGCACTGGCGACCGGATTGGCCGACCTGGCGCTCGTGGCGGGTGTCAGCCTGCTGGAGGACGACTCCTCGCACGAGCTGTTCCGCCGCCGCGGACTGCTCCGCGAGGACGGTGAGTTCCACATCTTCGACCGTCGCGCGGGCGGCGTCGTGCTGGGCGAGGGCGCGGGCGTCGTCGTCCTCAAGCCGCTGGACCGGGCCGAGCGTGACGGCGACACCGTGTACGCCGTGATCGAGGGCATCGCCCTCAACAACGACGGCCGCACCGCCGGCCCGGCCACCCCGAACCCGGCCGCCCAGAAGGAGGTGATGGCCGAGGCGCTGCGCCGGGCGGGTCTGCGACCGGACCGGATCGGGCACCTGGACGTCAACGGCTCGGGCTCCGAGCTGACGGACCTCCTCGAACTCAAGGCCATCGACGCCGTCTACGGCGAGGGCCGGAGCACACCGCTGCGCCTCGGCTCCATGAAGCCCAACATCGGCCACCCGCTGTGCGCCGAGGGCATCGCCGCGTTCATCAAGGTCGCGCTGATGCTGCACCACCAGCGCACGGTCCCGTTCCTGTCGGGCGAGGAACCCATGGAGTACCACCCGATCGACCCCGACCGCCTGGACCTCCCCCGGCACAGCGCACCCGTGGACCTGGCTCACGCGGCGCTGAGCAGTTTCGCCGACGGCGGGACGAACGGGCACGTGATCCTCGGACGCGGTGGCCCGGGGCGGCGCGGCCCGCTGCCCCCGCCCGACCTCGACCGTCGTGACGTCCGGACGGGCGGGCGGGTCGGCGCCGCCGCCCGGACGCCGGTGTGGACCCGGCGCCTCGACGCGCGGGACGCCGTCCTCGCCGGCCACCGGGTCCACGGCCGGCTGCTGTTGCCCGGACTGGCCTGGATCGACCTGCTCCACGGCTGCTTCGCCGAGCTCACCCCCGAGGCGCCGCCCGCCGAGATGGTGGTCGAAGGGCTGACGATCTACCGGCCGCTGTCCGTGGACGACGGCGGCGCGGTGGAGATCCGGATCGAGGCCCGGGCCGAGGGTCCGGACGGCTGGCGGATCACGGTGACCGACGCCGCGCCCCGGGCCGTCACCGCGGTTCCGTACGTCACGGCCGAGCTGCGACGGGCGGGGCGGTCAGCCGGCTTCGACGAGCAGGTGCCGGCCGGGGTGCTGGCCGTGCTGGGCGCCGCCGACGGGCGGACGCACGACCTGGAGGAGGTCTACCGGGCCTTCCGCGCCGCCGAACTCGTCCACTCCGGGCCGATGAAGGCGGTCGGCGCCGCGTACGTCACCCGGGAGGACGTCTGGGTGCGGGTGGCACTGGACGAGCACGCGGCGGGCGACGAACCCGACCGACTGTTCCACCCCGCGCTGATCGACGCCAGCGCCGTGGCCGCGAGCGCGTCGGTGCTGCGCGAGGGCGACGACCGGCGCCTGTTCCTGCCGCTCCACCACGGCGCCTTCCGGGCCGACGCTGCGCTGGGGCGCTCCTGCTACACGCGGGTGCGGCGCGACTCGGTCCGGTTCGGGGCCGAACTCCTCACCTTCACCATGGAATTCTTCGACGCACGGGGGTGCAAGATCGGCGAGCTGAGGGACCTCACGACCAAGGCGGTGCGCGACGCCGGGCAGATCAACCCCGGGCGCGGCGCCGACGCACCCGTGGAAGCCGGCCACCCGGCCGCGGCCGGGCTGGGAGCGGGCACCGGGGAGTACGCGGAGCGGGAGACGGGCGCGGTCGTGGCAGCTGCCGTGGCCGCCCGGCTCGGCGTTCCGGCGGACCGGGTCGCCGCCCACACCAGCTTCTACGAGCTGGGCCTGGACTCGGTCACCCTGCTGCAGCTGGCGGGGGAGATCGGGGAGCGGCTGGGCGCGAAGCTGCCACCGACCCTGCTGTTCGAGCATCCGACGGTGGCCGGGCTGGCGGGGCACATCGCGCGGAACCACCGCCCGGCGGCCGCTACCCGGCCGACGGAGCCCGACCGGGCGGTGCGGCCCCCGGGAGCAGAGGCGTCGGGTCAGGCGCCGGCGGCCGAGGTACCGGTGCCGGCCCCGGCCCCCGGCACCCGGGCGACCGGGCGGCCCGCCGCACCGGCCCGGGAGGCCGAACCCGGGGACATCGCGATCGTCGGGATCGCCGGCCGGTACCCGAAGGCGGCCGATGTCGCCGAGTTCTGGGAGAACCTCAAGGCCGGCCGCGACTGTGTCACCGAGGTCCCCGAGAGCCGCTGGCCCCGCGACACCTTCCGGGGCGAGCACACCCCGTCCGGTCGGCCGGTGGCCCCCTGGGGCGGGTTCCTCGACGACGTCGACGCCTTCGACGCCGGCTTCTTCGGGATCCCGGCGGAGGAGGCGGCCCAACTCGACCCGCAGGAGCGCCTGTTCCTGGAGGTGTGCTGGGAGGCGATCGAGGACGCCGGGTACACCCCGGCCGGTCTCGCCGCCGCGGAGGTCCGCGGCCCGCGCCGGGCGGTCGGCGTCTTCGTCGGAGTCATGCACAAGGACTACGTCCTGGTGCAGCACGACGCGGCCGACCGCACCGGGCCCGCCCCGCTGGCGCTGAACGCCGCGTCCATCGCCCACCGGGTCTCGCATTTCTGCGACTTCAACGGCCCCTCGCTGGCGGTCGACACCGTCTGCGCCTCCTCGCTGAGCGCGCTGCACCTGGCGGTGCAGAGCCTGCGGAGCGGCGAGTGCGACGCCGCGCTCGCGGGTGGCGTGAACCTCTCGCTCCACCCCGGCAAGTACCGGGCGTACGGCGCGCTGGACCTGCTCGCGGGCGAGACCCCCGCCCGGTCCTTCGGCGCCGGCGGCGAGGGTTACGTCCCGGCCGAGGGCGTCGGGGCCGTGCTGCTGAAGCCGCTGAGCCGGGCCGTCGCCGACGGCGACGCCGTCTACGCCGTCATCAAGGGCACCGCCGTCAACCACTCCGGCCGCACCCCCGGCCTGCGGGTGCCCTCGGTGGCCGCCCAGGCGGCCCTCATCGAGGACTGCCTGGACCGCGCCGGGATCGACCCCGCCACGATCGGCTACCTCGAAGCCCACGGTACGGGCACCGAGATCGGCGACCTGATCGAGATCCAGGCGCTGCGCAGGGTCTTCGAGGGTCGTACGGACGACAAGCGGTTCTGCGCGCTGGGCTCGGTCAAGTCCGCCATCGGCCACGCGGAGGCGGCGGCCGGGATCAGCGCCCTCACGAAGGCGGCGCTCCAGCTCCACCACGCGACCCTGACCCCGCTGGTGCGCGCGGAGCGGCCCAACCCCTTCCTCGACCTGGACGACTCGCCGTTCCGCCTCCAGACCGAGCCGGCGCACTGGTCGGTGGACCCGGCCGGGTCGGCGGCGCCGCGCCGCGCCGGGGTGAGCGCGTTCGGCGCCACCGGCGCCAACGCCCACGTCCTCCTGGAGGAGGCGCCCCGGGCGGGCGGCGGCCGGCCGGGCAGCGGCACGCGGGACGGCGCGTCAGGGCCCGTACTCGTGCCGCTGTCCGCGACCGACGCGGAGCGCCTGCGCGCCCACGCCGGGAGACTGCTGCGCTTCCTCGACTCCGAGCAGGGAGCGCAGGTGGAGCTGTCGGCGCTGGCCCACACCCTGCAGACGGGCCGGGTGGCGCTGGCCGAACGCGCGGTCGTCCTGGCGGACGACCTGGACCAGGTGAAGGACGCCCTGGCCGCCCTGGCCCGCGGAGCCGAGGCAGGCGCAGGGACCGTGTGGCGCGGCCGGGCCGGTGAGCGGACCCTGGAGACCCGGCTGCTGGACGAGGACGAGCTCCGCGCGGAGCTGGTCGCCCGCTGGGCGGGGCAGGCCGCGTGGAGCAAGATCGCCGAGCTCTGGGTCAACGGGTTCGCCGTCGACTGGCGCGTCCTGTACGGGGAGGGGGCACCGCTCCGGCTCCACCTGCCCGGCTACCCGTTCGCCCGGCAGCGGCACTGGGTGACGAGCTGCGCCGAGCCGGTGGCGCAGGACGGGGGCCCCGCCGCCGCGGACGCCCCGCCGCAGCCCCGGCCGGGGAACGGCGGCCTCCACTGGCGGTTCGTCCCCGAGGACGAGACGCTGCCGGTAACGGCGCGGTCGACGCGTCCGGCGGCCGCACCGGAGGAGCGGGCGCGCGGCTTCCTGCGGCAGCTGGTGGCCGGGCGGCTGGGGCGGCCCGCCGGGGAGATCGGCCCGGACACCAGTCTGATCGAGCTGGGCCTGACCTCGCTGGGAGCTCTCGGACTCACCGAGGACCTGGCCGCGACGGTCGACCCCGGCTTCCTGCCGAGCGTCCTGTTCGAGCACGGCACGATCGCCGGACTCGCCGCTCATCTGACCGCCCGGCGGCCCGCCGCGCTGGACCGTCTGGTGGCCGTACGCACCGAGGACCCGCCGCGCCCCGGGCCGGCGGGCGACCCGCGCCCGGACGTCCTGGCGCTGCTGGAGAACCTGCACACCGGCGAACTGCTGCTGGACGACGCCATCGCGCTCCTGGACACCGAGAGGATCGAGAAGTGAAGCACGAGATCGACACCCTGATCGAGGCGTACCGGGCGGGCCGGCTGACCGAGGGCGAGGTCGCCGCGCGGCTGCGCGGGCTGCGGACGGAGGCGGAGGAGCGGTCGGCCCGGCCCGCCGGCGAGGCCCGCGAGGTGCACACGCACGGGCTCTCCCAGGCGCAGCACGGCCTGTGGGCACTCCAGCGGGCGTACCCGGATCTGGCCGCCTACAACGTGCCGCTGTGCTTCCGGGTCACCGACCTGGACGTGTCGCTCTTCCGGGAGGCCTGCCGGGTGCTGGTGGCACGCCATCCGGTGCTCGGCACGGTGATCCACCGGGAGGGGAGCACCCCGCGCCAGTCGGTCGACCCCGCCCGGGAGCCGGACTTCGACCGCGTGGACCTGACGGACGTCACCGACGACGCCGAGGCACTGGAGGTCGTGCGGCGCGAGAGCAAGCGCGCGTTCGTCCTCGACGCCGGCTCGGCGGCCGACGCGCGGAGCCTCTTCCGGGTGAGGGTCTTCGACCGCCCGGGGGCCGAGTCGATCGTGCTGGTCACCGCACACCACGCCGTCTTCGACGGCAGCTCGGCCGCGCTGGTGATGAGCACGCTCTTCGAGGCGTACGAGGCACTGGTGGCAGGGCGGCGTCCGGCCGCCGCGGACTCCCGCGGGAGCGGTGTCGCCTTCCACGGCTTCGTGGAGCAGGAGCGACGCCTGCTCGCCGAGCGCGGTGACGAGCTGCTGTCGTACTGGCGCGAGCGGCTCGCCGGGCCGCTGCCCGTCCTGGACCTGCCCACCGACCGCCCGCACGGGGAGGTGACGGACCGCTTCGCGGGCGCCACCCACGTCAGCCGGGTGCCCGCCGGACTCGTCGCGCGGATCAGGGAGCTGGCGGCCTCGCGGCGCGTCTTCCTCTCCGCCGCGCTGCTGACCGCCTACACGGCGACCCTGGCCTCGTACGCCGGGCAGCGCGAACTGGTCGTCGGGATGGCGGTGAACGAGCGACGCGGCGAGCAACTCGCCGACGCCATGGGCCTGCTGGTCAACATGGTGCCGGTCCGGGTGGCGGTCCCCGACACCTCGTCCTTCGCGCGGTCGCTCACCGACGCGCAACGCCAGCTCGCCGACGACCTGCTGCACGGCTACCCCTTCCCGGCGCTGGTCCGGGAGCTGGCCACGGAGGCCGCCCCCGGGCGGTCGCTGCTCTTTCAGCCGGCGTTCGTCCACCAGGACGTGCTCGACGGCATCGCCGGACCGGACCGGCCGTACCGGCTCGTCGAGGAGCTGCACCAGGAGGGCGAGTACGAGCTGTCGCTGGAGGTGTGGAACAACGGGGACGACCTCACCCTGTACTGGACGTACCAGTCGCAGCTGTACGGCCGGGAGTTCGTCGAGGGCCTCGCGGAGCGGTTCGTCCGTCTCCTGACGGCCGTCTGCGACGAGCCCGACCGGCCGCTGGCCGAACTGCGCCCGCGCTTCGCGCAGGAGGTGGCGACCGAGCCGCCGCGGGCGCGGCAGGAGAGCCGGTGCGTGCACGAGTGGTTCGAGGAGGTGGCCGCCGCCGCGCCGGACGCGATCGCGCTGGAGCACGAGGGGCGTCTGGTCTCCTACGGGGAGCTCAACGCCCGGGCGAACCGCCTGGCGCGGCATCTGCGCGGGCTGGGAGTCGGGGCGGAGGTCCTGGTGGCGCTGTGCCTGCCGCGCGGTGAGCAGCAGGTGGTGGGGCTGCTGGCGGTGCTGAAGGCGGGCGGCGCGTACGTGCCGCTGGACCCGGCCTCGCCCGTGGAGCGGCTGGCGTTCGTGCTGGAGGACAGCGCGCCGGGGGTGGTGGTGACGCAGGACGGGCTGCCCGAGGGGCTGGCCGTGTCGGCGGTGCCGGTGGTGGACGTGACGGCGGACGCCCCGCTGTGGGCCGGGCTGGCGGCGGAGGACCTCTGCGCCGACGGGGTGTCGGCGGCGAACGCGGCGTACGTGATCTACACCTCGGGTTCGTCGGGCGTCCCGAAGGGCGTGCTGGTCGAGCACCGGAACGTGACCCGGCTGTTCACCTCGACGGCCGAGTGGTTCCGCTTCGGCGAGCGCGACGTGTGGACGCTGTTCCACTCCTTCGCCTTCGACTTCTCGGTGTGGGAGATCTTCGGCGCGCTGCTGTACGGCGGCCGGCTGGTGATCGTGCCGCAGGCGGTCACCCGTGATCCCCGCGCGTTCCACCGGCTGCTGTGCGCCTCGGGCGTGACGGTGCTGAACCAGACGCCGAGCGCCTTCCAGCAGCTGATCGCGGCGCAGGGCGCCGACGCCGAGCCGCACGCGCTGCGGTTGGTGGTGTTCGGCGGCGAGGCCCTGGACGTGGCCTCGTTGAAGCCGTGGACGGCGCGCGCGGTCAACCGGGGGGTCGACCTGGTCAACATGTACGGCATCACCGAGACGACGGTGCACGTCACCTACCGGCTCCTGTCGGCGGCGGACGCGGAGCGGTCGGTCAGCCCGATCGGCGAGCGGATCCCCGACCTGCGGACCCACGTGCTGGACGAGGACGGCCGGCCGGTGCCGGACGGCGAGGTGGGCGAGCTGTACGTCGGCGGCGCGGGCGTGGCGCGCGGGTACGTGAACCGCCCGGAGCTGACGGCGCAGCGCTTCCTCGACGACCCGTTCCACGGGGAGCCGGGATCCCGGATGTACCGGACCGGCGACCTGGCACGCCGGCTGCCCGACGGCGAGCTGGAGTACCTGGGCCGCAACGACGACCAGGTCAAGATCCGCGGGTTCCGCGTCGAACTCGGCGAGATCCGGGCCCGCCTCGCCGAACACCCGGCCGTCGGCTCCTGCGTCGTCCTGGCCCGGCAGGACCAGCCGGGGGACGGGCAGCTCGTGGCCTACGTCGTCCCGGCCGACCGCGCCCCGGGCGCCGGGGCGCCGCACCGGCGCGCCGAACTGGCCGAGCACCTGCGGCGGACACTGCCGGACTACATGGTTCCCAGTGCGTTCGTCACCCTGGACCGGCTGCCCCTCACCGGCAACGGCAAGCTCGACCGCGAGGCCCTGCCCGCGCCGGGGATCGACGCCTACGCCCAGCGCCCCTACACGGCGCCGGACACGCCCACCGAGCGGGCCGTCGCCGCCGTCTGGGCGGAGCTGACCGGGCTGGAGGAGCCCCGCATCGGCACCGGCGACAACTTCTTCGAGCTGGGCGGGCACTCCCTCCTGATCGCCACCCTGGTCGCGCGGCTCAAGGAGCGCGGACTCGACGCCACCGTCCGCGCCGTCTTCGCCAGCCCCACACTGGCCGAGCTCGCGGCCGAGATCGACCGCGGCGGGAACAGCGCTCCCGGGCACGAGACCCCGGCCAACCTCATCCCGGCGGCGTGCGAACGGATCACCCCGGACATGCTGCCGCTGGTCGGCCTCACCCAGGCCGAGATCGACGCGCTGGTCGGCCAGGTGCCCGGCGGTGCCCCCAACGTGCAGGACGTCTACCCGCTCGTGCCCTCCCAGGAGGGGATCCTCTTCCACCACCTGATGGACCCGGCGCAGGACCTGTACGTCATCCCCATCCTGTTCGACGCCCCGAACCGGCGCGTCTGCGACGACTTCACCTCCGCCGTGCAGCAGCTGATGGACCGTCACGACGTCCTGCGTACCGCCGTCATCACCGAGGGCCTGCCCGAGGCGGTACAGGTGGTCCTGCGGGAGGTGCGCCTCGACGTGGAGCGGCGGACCCTCGACCCCGAGGAGGACGCCGAGCGGCAGGCCCGCGCCTGGCTGGAGGAGATGGGCACCATCCGCCTCGACCGGGCGCCGCTGCTGCGGGTCGTGGTCGCCGCCGATCCACACTCCGAGCGCCACCTCCTGCTGCTCGGTGTGCACCACATCGTCGAGGACGCCACCTCGCTGCGGCTGATCTTCGACGAGCTGGCCACCCACATGGCGGGCCGCGGCGACCGGCTGCTGCCGCCCCCGGCCTACCGGGACTTCGTCGGCCACACCCTGCACCAGCTCGCCTCGAACGACGCGGAGGCGTTCTTCCGCGCCGAACTGGAGGACGTCACCGAGCCGACCACCCTGTTCCAGCTGGCGGAGGTGCGAGGCGCCAACAGTCCCGTCAGCGACGTGCACCGCGTCCTGCCGGCCGAGCTGACGGGCGACCTGCGCGAACAGGCCCAGCGCCTGCGGATCAGCCCGGCCACCGTGTTCCACGCGGCCTGGGCCCTCGTGGCGGCGGCGGGCAGCGGACGAGACGACGTGGTCTTCGGCACCGTCCTGTCCGGACGGCTCCAGGGCGTACCGGGCATCGAGCGCATGATCGGCAACTTCATCAACACCCTGCCGCTGCGCGTGCGGTTGCGCGACCGGAGCGTGCGGGACCTCGTCTCCGAGATCGACGCCGGCCTGAAGAGACTGATCAGCCACGAGCAGAGCGCGCTGACGCTCGCCCAGGGGTGCAGCGGGCTCGACGGCGACGCCGCGCTGTTCAGCGCCCTGATCAACTACCGCTACGTCGAGCCCCGCCACGGCCGGGACGAGCCGGTCACGCTGGAGGACCTGGGCGTCAACCGGCTCGGCTGGCTGGACCGCACCAACTACCCGGTCGGCGTGTCGGTCGACGACACCGGAACCGACCTGTCCCTGAACGCCCAGATCGACGCGAGCCTCTCGCCCGAGGCCGTGCTCGACTACGTGGAGGCCGCGGTCTCGGCGGTCGTCGCAGCCCTGGCACTCGACGACGGCGCCGGAACCCGGGCCCTGGACATCGACGTCATGCCCGAGGCCGAACGCCGCCGGCTGCTGACCGAGTGGAACGGCACGGCCGAGCCCGCCCCCGACGACCGCTGCCTGCCCGAGCTGTTCGAGGAACAGGTCCGGGCCCGGCCGGACGCGATCGCGGTCCGCCACGGGACGCGGACGCTGACCTACGCGCAGACGAACGCCCGGGCCAACCGGGTGGCGCACTACCTGCGCGGCCAGGGGGTGGGGCCCGACACCCGGGTCGGACTGTGCCTGCGCCGCTCGCCGGAGACGGTGATCGGCCTGCTCGGCATCCTCAAGGCCGGCGGGGCGTACGTCCCCATCGATCCCGACTACCCCAGCGAGCGCGTCCGGGCCCTGCGCGACGCCTCCGGTGTCTCCATCGTCCTCGGCCGGTCCGGGGCCGAGCGGTCGGTCCTGGACGACGGCAGGGCCGACGCCGACCGCCTCCAGGTCGTCCACCTCGACACCGGAGAGCGCGCCGAGGACGGGACCGGGCCCGCGGCCCAGGTCCTCGCCGGCCAGCCGGAGCACGACCTGTCCCGGGCGGAGACCGGCCTCACACCCGACCACCTCGCCTGCACCATCTTCACCTCCGGATCCACCGGGCGGCCCAAGGGCGTGCTGATGGAGCACCGCGGTGTGGTCCGGCTCGTGCGAAACCGCGAGTTCTTCGCCGCCGACGAGGACACCGTGGTCCTGCACCACTCCTCGATCTCCTTCGACGCCGGCTCCCTGGAGGTGCTCACCCCGCTGGTCTGCGGGGGCCTGCTGGTGCTGCACGACGGCGACTCCAAGGACCCGGAGCAGCTGCTGGACCGGGTCGAGAGCGCCGGCGTCACGACCATGCTGCTGTCGGCCGCCTTCCTGCCGGCCTTCGCGGACTCCGCGGCCGGGCGAGACCTGCCGCTGCGCTACCTCGCCGTGGTGGGCGACACCTTCGCGGCCCGCGACGTCCGCCGGCTGTACGCCGCACACCCCGGCCTGACCGTGGTCAACGGGTACGGCCCGACCGAGAACAGCATCGCCTCCACCCACCACGTGATCCCCCGGGACATCGCCGACGACGCGGTCGTCCCGATCGGCCGGCCCGTACCGCACTCGACCGCCTACGTGCTCGACGCGAACCAGCGGCCCGTCCTGCGCGGCGTCGTCGGCGAACTGTGCTTCGGCGGGCTCGGGGTGGCGCGCGGCTACCTCGACGACCCGGAGCAGACGGCCGAGCGGTTCGTCCGCGACCCCTTCGCGGTCGAGCCCGGCGCACGGCTGTACCGCACCGGCGACCTGGCCCGCTGGCGGCCCGACGGCACCCTGGAGTTCCGCGGCCGGGTCGACGACCAGGTCAAGGTCCGCGGCTTCCGGGTCGAACCGGGCGAGATCGAGACGCTGCTGAACGCCCACCCCTCGGTGCACGGCGCCGTGGTCACCACCCGGTCCGCCGGCGAGAGCAAGCAGCTGATCGCCTACGTGCGGCCGGCCGAGGACTGGCTGGACACCGTCGCGCGGCAGCAGAACGCCGACCGGCTGCGCCAGTGGCAGGACCTCTTCGAGGACCGGTACCGCACCGAGGGCGCGGACACCGTCGGCGACACCCCGGCGGAGGCCGAGGACGACCTCAACCTCCTCGGCTGGAACAGCAGTTACACCGGGGAGAGCATCCCCGAGGCCGAGATGCGCGAGTGGATCGACGGCACCGTCCGGCAGATCGGGGCACTGCGCCCCCGACGCCTGCTGGAGGTCGGCTGCGGCAGCGGACTCCTGCTCCTGCGCTACGCGGCCCTCTGCGAGGAGGTGTACGCCGTCGACCTCTCCGCCGCGGCGCTGGAAGGCGTCCGGCGCAGCGTGGACCGCCGGGGCTGGACGCACGTCACCCTCGCCCAGGGCGAGGCCGACACGTTCGCCCTGCCGCCGGGCACGGAGAAGTTCGACACCGTCGTCGTCAACTCCGTCGTGCAGTACTTCCCCAACCGCCTCTACCTGGAGGAGGTGGTCGAGCGGCTGCTGCCCCTGGTCGCCGACGGCGGGCGCCTCCTGATCGGCGACGTACGCAACCTCGACCTCTTCTCCGCCCACGTCTGCGCCGTCGAACGCGGCAGCCTGTCCTCGAAGGTCCCGGCGGGCACGCTCGTGCGCGAGGTCCGGCGCCGGCGCCGGCAGGAGACCGAACTGCTCGTCAGCCCGGGCTGGTTCGCCCGGCTCCCCGAGCGGCTGCCCCAGATCGGCTCGGTGGACATCACCGTCAAGCGCGGCACCGGTGACAACGAGATGCTCAGCTACCGCTACGACGTCGTCCTGACCAAGGGCGCCGCCGCACCCGCGCAGGACCTTCCCTGGCTGGAGGCCACCACCGCGGACGGGCTGCGCGCGCTGGTCACCGAGGGCCGGTACCGGCGGTTCGGGGTCGCCGGCCTGAGCAACCCGAAGGTCGCCGACGACGTCCGGGTGAGCGAGAGCCTCGCGACCTGGCCCGCCCAGCGGCAGGTGGAACCGCTCGCCGGCGGCCGCCGGCTGTCCCCGGAGGCGTCGGCGCGGGCGCTGGAGCTCGAAGCCGCGCTGCGGTACGCCGAGGAGCAGGGCTACGAGGTCGCGGTGACCTGGTCCCAGGACCGGCTGGACGGGCTCGACCTGGTTCTCGCCAAGGGCGAGCCGGCCCGCGCGCGGGCCCGCGCCCCGTACCGCCGCTCCGCCGCGACGAACGTGCCGCAGATCGCCGACACCGGCCGGGAGCTGACCCGCACCCTCAAGGACCACCTGGCGAGCCGGGTGCCCGAGTACATGGTGCCCAACGTGTTCGTGGCCCTCGACGAGCTGCCGCTCACCCCCAACGGCAAGGTCGACAAGAAGGCGCTGCCCGCTCCGGACGAGGCCGACGTCCACCGCGAGAGCTACGTCGCGCCCCGCAGCGCCCTGGAGCTGATCCTCTGCCGGCTCGTCCAGGACGTCCTCGAACTGGAGCGCGTCGGCCTCCAGGACAGCTTCTTCGAACTCGGCGGCCACTCCCTGCTCGCCACCCGCCTCACCATCCGGGTGAAGCGGGAGACCGGCCGGGAGCTGTCCCTGATGACGGTGCTCTCCGGGGCCACCATCGGCGAGATGGCCAGGGAGCTGGCGGCGGAGCCCGAGAGCACCCCGGGCGAGACCGTGCCGCTGCTGCCCGTCACCGACGCCGACGCCGACGCCGACGCCCCTCTCGCCCTCCAGCAGAGCGAACTGTGGTTCCTCAACCCGCGCGAGCACCTGGGATCGGCGTACGACAACGCGCAGGCCGTCTTCCGGATCATCGGCCGGCTGGACCGCGCGGCCTACGCCCGCGCCTACGCGGTGCTGGTCGAGCGGCACACGATCCTGCGCACGAGCTACGTCCGGCACGCGGACTCCGGCGTCACCCAGCGGGTGAACGAGGCCGCCGGGTTCACCGTCGCCTTCGAGAAGGTGAGCGGGGACGCCGCCGTCGCCGAACTGCTCCGGGCCGAACGCGTCCGGCCGTTCCGGCCGGACGACCGCCACCAGCTGCGCGTGCACGTCCTGACCCTCACGGAGTACGAGCACATCGCCGTGGTGACCAGGCCCTGGGGCATCTTCGACGGCTGGTCGGCCGGCATCTTCCTGGCCGAACTGGCCACCGCCTACCGGGCGCTGAGCCGGGGGGAGGAGCCCGCACTGCCGGAGCTGCCCGTCCGGTACGCGGACTTCGCCCGCTGGCAGCTGCGGGTCGTGGACGGGCCGGCCCGCGAACGGCAGCTGGCGTACTGGCGCGCGCAGCTCGCCGCGCTGCCGGCCTGCGTCTCGCTGCGCACCGACTACCAGCGGCCCGAGGTCAAGTCGTACCGGGGCTCCTCGGTCGAGGTGAAGGTGCCGCAGGAGGTGCTCGAAGAGCTTCGGCGTTTCGGGCGGCAGCGGGGCGGCACTCTCTACATGACGCTCCTCGCGGCCTTCGCGACACTGATCGGCGGGTACACCCCGGACCGTGAACTGGCCGTCGGCTCACCGGTGACCAACCGGCCGAGGCCGGAACTGGAGCGCGTGGTCGGCTACTTCGTCAACCTGCTGGTGATGCGCCTGGACGTGAGCGCCGACCGGGGATTCGACGAACTCCTGACGCAGGCCAAGCAGGTCACCGCCGCGGGCCACGAGCACAAGGACGTCCCGTTCACCGACCTGGTCGCGGAGCTCGCGTCGAAGACCGACCCGGCCCACTCCCCGCTGTTCCAGGTCATGTTCAACCTCGTCCCCGCGCCCGCGCCGGCGGACCCGGACGGCGGGGACACCGACGGCCCGGCGATCCTGCCGGTGCCGACCGCGACCGAGGTGGCGAAGTTCGACCTCAACCTGACCGTCCGGGAGACCCTGTCCGGCCTGATCGGCGCCCTGGAGTACAGCACCGACCTGTTCTCCGGGAACACCGCCGAGGAGATGGCGGCGGCCTACGAGCGGCTGCTGCTGAAGATCGTGACGAATCCGGGAGCGAGCCTCGCGCAGCTGCGCCGGGCGGCCGAGGGCGGTGCCCGATGACCTCGGTGTACGTGTTTCCCGGCCAGGGATCGCAGCGCAGGGGCATGGGACAGGGCCTGTTCGACCGGTTCCCCGCCCTGGTGGCGCAGGCCGACGACCTCCTCGGCCGCTCACTGCGGACGCTCTGCGAGGAGGACCCGGACGGCCTGCTGGGCCGCACGGAGTACACCCAGCCGGCGCTGTTCGCGGTCAGCGCCCTGCAGTACCTCGACCGCGTCGACGGCGGGCGGGAGCGGCCCGCGGTCCTCGCCGGCCACAGCCTGGGGGAGTACGGCGCGCTGTTCGCCGCCGGGGCGTTCGACTTCGCCACCGGACTCGGCCTGGTCCGCGAGCGCGGCGCGCTGATGAGCCGGGCTCCCAGGGGCGCGATGGCCGCGGTCGTCGGCCTGGAGCAGGAGCGCGTGCGGGAGATCCTGGCGGGGCTGCCCCACCGGACCATCGACGTCGCCAACCTCAACTCCCGCCGGCAGTGCGTCCTCTCCGGCGTCCACGACGACATCCACGCACCCGAGGTCCGCGCCGCCTGCACCGCGGCCGGCGGCAGGTTCGCCCCCCTCCGGGTGAGCGCGGCCTTCCACTCGCGTCACATGGCCGGGGTGGAGGAGGAGTTCGCCCGCCACCTGTCCACGGTCGAGCTCGGCGAACTCCACACTCCCGTGGTCGCCAACGTCACCGCCCGCCCCTACCCGACCACCGGTTACGCCGACCTGATGATACGTCAGATATCGAGCCCGGTCCGGTGGCACGAGTCCGTCTCCTGGCTGATGGCCCAGGGACACCGCGACTTCCACGAGATCGGCCCGGGAGACGTCCTGACCAGGCTCACCGAGCAGATCGCCCAGGAGCCCTTCACGGGAGCGGAGCGGCCCCCGGTCCCGCGCCGGATGCCGCGACGGCGCGAGGTCGTCTTCATGTACGGGGGCCAGGGCAACCAGTACCCCGCGATGGGCAGCGAACTGTACGACGCCAACCCGGCGTTCAGGGCCGCCCTGGACCGGTGCAGCGCCCTCTACGAGGCGGCCGACGGCACCTCGCTGGTGGCCGCGATCCAGGACACCCGCGGCGGCCGGGCCTTCGACGACATCCTGCAGACGCACGCCGCCCTCTACAGCATCGGGTGGAGCCTCACCGAGGCCCTGCGCGCGGACGGCTTCACGCCCGACGCCGTCGTCGGCCACAGTCTGGGCGAGTACGTCGCCGCCACCGTCGCCGGGGCGATGTCCCTGGAGGACGGCCTGGACCTCGTCATGAAACAGGCCCACCTGGTGAAGCAGCACTGCCGCACCGGCGGGATGCTCAGCGTCCTCGCCGGACCGGGCCTCTACCGAGCGCGGCCGGAGCTGTTCGCGGGACTGGCGCTGGCGGGTGTCCACCACGACGGCGGGACGACGGGGAACTTCGTCGTCAGCGGCAGTGCCGATCGGCTGGCCGAGGCGCGGGCCCTGCTGGACGAGGAGGGGGTGACCACCGCCCGGCTGCCCGTGCGGTACGCCTTCCACTCGGAGCTGATCGACGACATCCGGCACGAGTGCCACGAGATGGGCCGGGCCGTCGCGGTGCGCAGGCCCGAACTGCCCGTCCACTCGGCGGCCTGCGCGGGGCCGCTGCGGGAGGACGCGGCCGAGCGCTGGGGCCCGTACGTCTGGGACGTGATCCGCGGCACGGCGCGCTTCGACACGATGATGGCCACCTCGTTCCCCCGGCCCGAGCGCCACTGGTTCGTCGACCTCAGCCCCGGCGGATCCCTCGCCGGCCTCCTCGGACACGGGTACGGGCCCGACCACCGAGGGGCTTTCGCCATCGACCGGTTCACCTCCGACACCGCGTCGATGCGGCGACTGAGGGAGGGCCTGCGCTCCGTGCGCGACAGCCGGGGAGCCTGAGCCCGTGCTCCCGGCCGGGTGCACCGCCACCGCCGGCCCGACCGCCTCACGACGGCACCGGTCGGCGATCACCGGATCGGCGATGGCGGCAGGTCGGTTCCGGCCCGTCGGTTCGCCGGGCCGGGGCGCGACAGTCGAGCGCCGGTCGAGGCCGCTCCGCCCCACTCGGCGCGGAGCGGGCCGGTCAGCACGACTCGAAGCGCTCCCGGAGGAAGCGGGCCGCCTGGAGGACGGCGGTGCGGGCGGCGTCGACGGTGCCGGTCATCGCGAAGAAGCCGTGGGCCATGCCGGGGTAGCGGGTGAGTTCCACCGGCACCCCGGCGGCGGCCAGCCGCGCGGCGTACGCCTCGCCCTGGTCGCGCAGCGGATCGTACTCGGCGGTGAGCACCAGGGCCGGGGGCAGCCCGGCCAGGTCGGCCGCCCGGAGCGGGGAGGCCAACGGGTGCTCGGCGTCCGCCGGGGCGGTCAGGTAGTGCCCGCCGTACCAGGCCACCGAGTGGCGGTTGAACAGCCAGGGGTCGGCGTTGTCGCGCATCGACGCGTCTTCGGCCAGTTGGTCGGTGTTGGGGTAGACCAGCACCTGCCCGGCCGGCGTGAGCTCGCCCTCGGCGCGGGCGATCAGGGTCACCGCGGCGGCGAGGTTGCCGCCGGCGCTGTCGCCCCCGACCGCGAGCCTGGCCGGGTCGGCGCCCAACTCCTCGGCGTGGTCGGCGACCCAGCGCAGCGCCGCGTGGCAGTCGTGCACCGCCGCCGGGAACGGGTGCTCGGGAGCGAGCCGGTAGCCGACGGTGACGACCAGGCAGCCGGCCTCCGCGGCGAGGTCCCGGCAGAGCCCGTCGGCGGTGTCGATGCTGCCGAGGGTCCACCCGCCGCCGAAGTAGTACAGCAGCGCGGGCAGTGGCCGCTCCGCGCTCGGCCGGTAGACCCGGACCGGAAGCTCGCCACCGGGCCCGGGCAGGTGCAGGTCGGTCACCTCGTGCAGGGCGCGGGGGCTGCCGGCCGCGGCCCGGATCGAGGCCAGGTCGGCTGCTCTGGCCTGCTCCACCGACAGGGTGTAGAGGGGGGCCGCGCCGCTGCGGGCGCGCTGCTCGCGCAGGGTCTGGAGCTGGGGGTGCAGGGGCATGGCGGTGCTGCTCCGATCAACGGATCGTCGGGCGTCGGGCATCAGAGGGCCGGGGCGGCCGGCCCGGGGCGGCCGGCCGGCCGGGTGATTCGGGTTCGGGTTCGGGGTTGGGGTTGGGTACGGCTACGGGTACGAGCACGGGACGGCGGGTGACGGCGTGCTACGACCCGGCCAGGTCCATCGGCCCACCGTGACCCGGAAGGCCCCGGTGCCGGACAGGGCGACGGCCGCGCGATAGCCGGGGGGCGCGGCGACGTCGGCGACCCGGTAGTCCCGCGACCAGCTGTCGGCGGGGTGATCGGTGCTCCCGGCGCCGCCGTCGAGCAGCGGTATCCGCAGGCCCTGGGTCAGACGGCCGCCGTGCGCCTTGACCAGGGCCTCCTTGCGGGCCCAGAGCCGGGCGAAGCGCTCGGCCCGGCTGTCGGGGCCGTCCGCCGTCCGCACGAAGCGGGCCTCCTCGGGCGGGAAGTAGCGCTCCGCCATCGCGGTGGCGTCCAGCCGTGGAAGCACCCGTTGGACGTCCACGCCGACCCGGCGCGAGGAGCAGAGCGCGACCATGGCGACGCTGCCCGAGTGGGAGAGGTTGACCTCGGCCCCGGTGAAGGGGCCGGCCAGCTCGGGCTTGCCGTGCGGGCCCCGCCGCCACCGGATCTCCTCCGGCGCGACCCCCAGCCGCCGGGCGACGAGGTGGCGGACCGCGCCGTGGGCGAGGACGAACCGGCGGCGGTCGTCGGCCGAGCGGCAGGCCTCGGCGCGCCGCCGCTCCTCCGGGTCCAGCACGGCGAGCAGGCCCGCCAGGGCCGCTCCGGGCCACTGGTCCGGCACCAGCCACAGCCGGACCGTGTCCGGGGCGCCGGTCACCCGGCAACCGTCGTCGCCGCCGGGGCCCCCCGGTCCGCGGGGGCCGCCGCCAGGCCCGGGTCCGACGGCTCCGCCCGCTCCCTGACCAGCCGGGCGAGGCGGCGCACGCCCTCCTCGATCTGCTCCGGCTCCAGCGCGCTGCAGGACAGCCGCAGGGCGCGCCGGCCGCCGTCGCCACCGTGGAAGAAGCTCATCGGGGTCCACAGCACCCCGTAGTCGCGGCCGGAGATCTCCAGAAGGCTCTCGTCGGCGGTCAGCGGCACGTCGACCACTGCGAAGAAGCCGCCGTCCGGCGCGTTCCAGCGCACCCTCGGCTCGTCGGCGAAGGAGTGCTCCAGGGCCGCCAGCAGGGTGCGCAGGTTGCGGCGGTAGAACCGGATCTTCCCGGTGACCGCGGTACGGAGGCTGCAGCCGGACTCGACCAGGAACCCGCCGACCAGGGCCTGCGCGATCGGCGAGGTGTTCACCGTGAGCAGGCTCTTCACGGTGGACAGCTCCTCCGCGAGCAGCGCGCGCCCGCCCTGACCGTCCATCACGACCTGGTCGGCGACCAGGAATCCGATCCGGGCACCGGGGAAGCAGGACTTGGCGAAGGAGCCGAGGTAGACCACCCGCTGATCCGTGTCCAGCGCCTTGAGCGTGGGCCGGGGCTCGTCGTCGAGCCCGAACAGCCCGTACGGGTCGTCCTCCAGGAGCAACAGGTCGGCCTCCGCCGCCACGTCGAGCAGGCGTCGCCGGGCCGCCACCGGCATCGAGACCCCGGACGGGTTGGCGAAGTTCGGCACCAGGTACAGGGCGCGCGGACGGCGGCCACCGGCCCGGACGGCGCGGGCGACGGCGAGCACCGTCTCCGGGTCGAGGCCGTCCGCCGTCTCCGGCACCGGTACCACCTCGATGCCGAGCAGCCGGGCCGCCCCGGTGAACCCGACGTAGCAGGGCTCGACGGCGAGCACCACGTCGCCCGGCCCCGCGCACAGCCCGCGCAGCGCGATGACCATGGCCTCCTGGGCGCCGGTGGTGACCATCACGGCCCGCTCCGGCACCTCGATCCCCTCGTCCAGGCGGAGCATCCGGGCGATCAGCGCGCCGAGGTGGCCGTTGGTCCGGCCGTACTGCAGCAGTTGGCGCTGCCGCTGCTCCGCGTCGAGGCCGAGCCCCTCCAGATGGGTGAGGTAGGACCGCAGGTAGCGGTCCAGGTCGTCGGTGGTGTGGAAGCCGTCGTGGGGGCGTCCGGCCGCCAGCGAGACGGCGTCGGGGAAGCGAGCCGAGACCTCGTTCAGGAAGTTCATCGACGCCGACGCGGGGTCGGAGACGGACGTGTGCAGGTCCTCGCGTGCCAGAAGTGTCGCCATCGTCAGACCGTCCCTCGTGTCCCTGTGCCGCGTGCGAACGCGACCGCGGACCGGTCGACGGCCGCCAGGGCCGGTCGTCCGGTGAGTGCCATGGTGTGGGCCAGCTCCGCGGTCGCCAGGCCCAGCACCCCGGCGACCCCGGTGGCGCCGTCCGCGGCCAGGCCCCAGAGGACCGGGCGGCCGAGCAGGACGGCCCGGGCGCCCAGCGCGAGCGCCGCGAAGGCGTCGGCGCCGCTGCGGACCCCGCCGTCGAAGAGCACCGGGCAGGGTGCGGTCCCGACCGCGTCCACCACCTCGGTCAGGGCCTCCAGGCTCGCCGCCGCGCCGTCGAGCTGGCGGCCGCCGTGGTTGGAGACCACGATCGCGTCAACCCCGTGTTCCACGGCCAGGGCGGCGTCCTCGGCGGTGAGGATGCCCTTCAGGACCAGCGGCAGCTCGCTGCGCCCGCGCAGCCAGGCCAGGTCGGCCCAGGTCACCGAGGGGTCGACGGCCTCCGCGGTGTGCACCGCCAGGGCGGAGCGACCGGCGTCGGAGCGGTGGGCGGACGCCATCAGCGCCGGGTCGAGGTTCACGGCACGGATGCCGGACGGGATCGCGAAGCCGTTGCGGGCGTCCCGGTGGCGCCGTCCCAGCTGCGGCGCGTCCACGGTCAGGACGATCGCGCGGTAGCCAGCCCCGGCGGCCCGGTCGACCAGCCCGGCCAGGACCTCGCGGCGGCGCAGCCAGTAGAGCTGGAGCCACAGTGGTCCGGTGGCCTCGGCGGCGATCTCCTCCAGCGTGCGGCTGGCGAAGACGCTGACCACGTAGAGCGCTCCGGCCGCCCCGGCGCCGCGGGCGGTGGCGACCTCGCCGTCGGGGTGCACCAGCCGGTGGTAGGCGGTGGGCGCGATGCCCACCGGGGTGGCCAGCCGGGCGCCGAGGAGTTCCGCCCCGGTGTCGCAGGCGGAGACGTCGACCAGGACCCGCGGCCGCAGCGTCACCCGGGCGAAGGCGCGCCGGTTGGCGGCGACGGTGCGCTCGGCTCCGGCACCGCCCTCGACGAAGTCCCAGACCTGGTGGTCGAGCCGGCGCCGGGCCGGAGCCTGGTAGTCCTCGATGCGGAGCGGGGCCGGCCCGGTGTCGGTCGGCACCGTGTCCGTCGGAGTGGTGCGCATCCGAGGGGTGTCCATCGGAACGGTGTCCATCAGCACTGTGTCCATCAGCACTGTGTCCACGGCATTGGTGTCCACGGAGATAGCTTCCGTGGCGATGGCGTCCATGGAACCTGTGTCCACGGACACGCTCGTCGTCGAGGCCGTGGACACGGGCGGGATGTTCACGGGCGCGGTCACCTGGGCACCCCGCCGTCGCCGTCCAGGTCGTCCAGGTCGTCCAGGCCGTGCAGGCCGTGCAGGTCGTCCAGGCTCACCGTGGCGAGCGAGAGCCGGCGTGCTCCGGCGTCGTAGTCGGCCAGCAGCAGTCGGTGCGGTCCGGCCGGCGGTTCGGCCAGTTCGCCGGCCAGCTCCCACCACACGCCGGTGCCGGGCTGCCCGGTGTCGGCGAGCCGCAGACCCTCCGGCCACCGGTGGGCGGCACCGACCGCCGCCGTCGCGCCGAGGATCGCGGTCACCGTCGCCGGGTCGTCGCGGAGCGGGTCGTCGCGGAGCAGGTCGTCACCGAGCGGGTCGTCGCGGAGCAGGCCGAGCCGGCCGAGTTCGGTGGCTAGCGCCGCCGCGGGGGAGCCGATGGAGGCGTCCGCGGAGGACACGGTGGAGCAGTCCGCGGGCAGGGTCCGCGTGGCGGCCCGCGAGATCCTGGCCACCCGCTCTCCCGGCAGCGGTTCGCCGAACAGCAGCGCCACGCCGCGGCTCCCGGTCGGCATGTTGACCGGGACCCCGGGGTCGTAGGGCAGCGAGTCCTGTTCGACCACCAGCAGCAGCGCTCGGCGGAGCCCGCCGGAGCGTGCGTAGGCGTCGACCAGCCGCAGCGCGGTGAACGCGCTCGCCGGGCCCTGGTCGCTGACCGCGAAGGCCATCGGAGTACCGGGGCAGACATGGCTCAGGTAGGTGGTCGTGGCGCGGCCCGGGGTGATGTCGGGCACCGAGTACGCGAGCACCAGCAGGTCGACCGACTCACCCGCGGGCACGGTCGCGCGGATCAGCGCCTCGGCCATCTCCCCGTAGACCTGGCCGCCACGGTGCACGGCGTCGGGGCCCAGGGCGCCGGGGTCGAGTTCGCGTCCGTACGGGCGCAGCAGGTCGGTCAGGTAGCGCCGCAGGCGCCCGGTGTGGACGGGGTCGGCGGCCAGCGCCGCCGGGTGCGGGAAGGCCAGCCGAACGGCGCCGCGGATCCCCCAGGAGGGCGAGGGCCCGTCAGCGGCTGCTCCGGCGTCCGCCGCGCCGGCCGGTACGAAGGTACGCATCGTCACGCTTCCGGGAGCAGGTTCCCGGCGACGTAGTCGGCGAGGGAGCCGACCGTGCCGAAGTCGTCCCGGCCGAGCTCCTCGACGCTGATCTCCACGTCCAGGTGTTCCTCCAGCTCCAGGATGAGTTCGAGGCCGCTGGTCGAACTCATCCCGAGGGCCTCCATCAGCGTGGTGTCGGCCGTGGCCCCGGTCACCTCGCGCTTGAGCACGTGCGGGAGCAGGGCGCAGATGCCGTCGACCAACTGCTCGCGCAGGGCCGGGTCGATGGCTGGGAGGGCGGTGTCCCGCTCCGTCATCGTGGATCCTTCGGTGGTGGGTGGGGTGGTGGATCAGTGCTGGAGGACCATGGCCGAGAAGGTGGCGCCGCGTCCGGCGCCCGCGGCGGCCATCACGTAGGGCTCGCCCGGCCGTAGCAGCCCCCGCTCCCGAGCGGTGCGGTGGTTGACGAGGTTGTCCGCGCAGAAGACGTGCCCGGCGGTCGCCACGTTGTCGAGCACGACCCGCTCCCGGGGGTAGCCGAGGGTGCGGCACACCTGGTGCCAGGCCACGTTGTTGACGTTGTGCGGCAGGATCACCCCGATCGCCTCCATGGTCAGGCCGGCCCGTTCGACGGCGGCGAGGACCGCCGCCGCCAGCGCGTCGGCGTAGATCCGCTGGAACTCCAGGGCCGCCTCCGGCGCGTCGCTGTCGAACTCGCCCCGGAGGTCGGCGGCGTAGGACAGCACCCGGTCGCGGTCCCCGGAGGGGGCGATCAGGCAGGCCGAGGCGCCCTCGCCGAAGAACGAGGTGTCCGGGACCATGCCGGCCTCGGGGGTGAACGCCTTCTCCCCGGCCAGGACGAGGGCGAGGCCGTCGGGGTCGGCGTCGGCGGCGAGCAGCCGGCCCGCCGCGTCGATGGCCAGCAGCCCCGACGCGCAGGCGTGGTGGCCGACCGCGAACACGGTCGCCCGGTCGAGGCCCAGCTCCCGGCAGAGCTCCCGGACGGGGTCGTGCGGGTAGGGCACCACGGTCGGGAAGGTGCGGGCGTGCAGCACGTAGCGCACCCGGTGCTCCAGGCCGCGCAGGGCGTCCAGGCCGGCGACCGCGCCGCGCAGCAGGTCGAGCAGGCTGCCGCCCGGGTCACGGCCGACCTCACCGAGCTTGTGGTAGCGGCGGAAGATCTTGACCTGCATCGAGGTCAGCCCGAAGTCCGCCGCCAGCTCCTCGATCGGCACCCGGTCGGGGGCAAGGTAGTCGGCCACCGCGAGCAGCGCGGTCACCGGAGCCGCTCCGCAGACGGCTCCGGAGACCGCTCCGGAGACCGCTCCGCAGGCCGCTCCGCAGACGGCTCCGGAACGACCTCCGGGGCTCCGGGGCCGGAGGTCACTCCGGTGCGGGTGCCCGGGTCGAGGGCCGCCTCGATCGCCATCGCCTCGATACAGAGGGCCATCGCCTCGGCGTCGCCGGAGGAGACGTAGTGGGTGTCCGTCTGGATCTCCACCACGATCGTGTCGGCGACGTCGTCGAAGGCGACGTAGAACGCGCTGACCGGGTCCTCCTTGCGGTGGATCCACTCGAACTCGCCCTCGGACTGCGCCTTCCGCAGTCGCCGGGCCGTCTCCTCGGCGTCGGCCGTGGCGCCCTCCTCCGACGGCCGGTGCGTGGTGCGGTCGTTGAGGAAGCACTGCACGTCGACCCTCTCGCCCCGTTCGGCGGAGACCCGGGTGACCAGCTCGTCCAGCTTCTCCGGGTGGAAGTAGGCGTGCTTGTAGGTGGTGAGGGTGCCGCGCCTGGTCCGGTCGACCGCCTCGTCGATGGTGAGGTCGCCGATCTCCAGCACCGAGATGCCGGCCTGCGCGACCATGCACACCACGTCGCTCAGGTCGGAGCGGAAGCGGTTGTTGACGACGGGCCGGACCACGATCGGCCCGGGGCCGTGGATCCGCCGCAGCGCGACGGCGTACAGGGTCAGCAGGACGGTCTGGGTGTCCGTGCCGTTCCGTTCGGCGATCACCGGCAGCGCCAGCGGCAGGGCGGCGGACCGGAACAGCCCCGTCCAGTGCCGGGGGGTGCGCGGGTCCGCCGACGGCGGGAACCGGCGGGCCGGTATCGTCCGCAGGATCCGCTCCCAGTGGCGCAGGGCCTTGTCGTTCTGTCGCTGCCCCGCCGGTGAGCGCTGCCAGGCGGCCTGCTCCAGCGGGTTCAGGCCGGTGACCGGTGCGGTCGACCGCTGCTGCACCTCACGGAGCATGATCGCCCCGCCGACGGCGTCGGTGACCAGATGGCTCATGATGCTGACCAGATGGGTGGGCCGGCCGTCGCGCCGCACCACGGCCATCCGCACCGGCCATTCGGTGGCGTAGTCGAAGTCGGTGGACCGGTAGTGCTGTTCGACCGCGCTCGCGACCTCGTCGGGATCGGCGTCCCCGGCGTCGTAGACCTCCAGCGTGGTGCTGCCGGTGGCGAAGAGCTCCTGGGTGGGCCAGCCCGCCTCGTCGAACCTGAGCAGGGTCCGCATGGAGGGGAACCGGCTCATCAGATAGCGCAGTTCCTCGGCCAGGTCGGCGACGCTTGCGCCGGCGGGCAGCGCCATCCGGCCGCCGATGGGCAGCGAGCTGAGCTGGTCCACCATCGCGTGCCAGATCTCCCACATCCCCCAGGACATCTCGTCGACGCCCGCGCCGTCCCCGGTGAAGTGCACGGTGACCCGCTCGGCCGGCTCGTGCACGGGTGTCTCCCTGTTCTCCTGGCCGCCCATGTCAGACCGCCGTCGTCTCGGCCAGGTGCCGCTGTCGCATCAGGAACTTCCGTACCTTGCCGGTCGGGCCGATGATCAGTTCGTCCTCGGAGATGGCCACCACCCGGCGCAGGGTCGCCGCAGCGGCCTCGGTCAGTGCCGCGCGGACCGCCGGGGTGCGGTCGGCGTCCGGGTCGGCGGTGGAGTGCAGGGCGAGCAGGACGTCGGTGACGACCGTGCCGTCGACCTCCACCGACACCACCGTGCAGTCGTGCACGTCGGGGCAGTTCGCGAGGATGCGCTCCTCGCTCATCGCCGTGTAGAGCCACTCGCCGCCGCCCAGGTCGACGGAGTCGACCGCCCGGTCCACATGGAAGTAGTAGCCCTCCTCGTCCCGGTACATCAGGTCTCCGGTGAGGTAGTAGCCGTTCAGACGGTTGCGGTAGGTGGCACCCGAGTCGTTCCAGTACCCGGGGGCCAGTGACGGCGCCTTCAGCCCGAAGTGGCCCACCTCGCCGACCGGGACCTCCCGGCCGGTGCCGACGTCCAGCAGAGCCACCTCGGCGAATCCGTGCGGCACCCCGACGCAGCGCCCGTAGCGCTCGGTGCCGGTGCTGTGGGTGATGTGGAACGCGGAGTGGCCCATCTCGGTGGAGCCCAGGCCGTCGACGAAGCTGGATCCGGGGACCCGCCGCACCCCGTCGCGGGTGACGGTCTCCCGGGAGCCGGCCGCGACCAGGTGGCGGATGTGCGGCTCGTGCGCGCAGTCGCCGGTGTTGAACCAGAGGGAGACCGACTCCACGTCCCGGCCGCGCAGATCCAGGCGGGCCAGCTGGGCCCAGGTGGCCGCGAACCCGAGGACCCCGGTGGGCCGCCAGCGCTCGATGGCGTCCACCACCGCCGCGCCGTCGTTCTGGGTGGACAGGAACAGCAGCTCACTGCGGTTGCACAGGGCCAGGTTGAGCGCCGAGATGCCGGCGGCGTGGGCGGCCGGCAGCGCGCTGAGGATCCGGGCCGTGCCCCTGGCCCGCGGTGCGGCCAGCCGGAACACCCGGGTGGCGGCGAACAGGCTGGCGTTGGAGTGCACCACCGCGGTGGGCATCCGGGTGGTGCCCGAGGAGTGCGTGATGGCGATCGGGTCGTCGGCGTGGTGCCGGTACGGCGCGGGCGCCTGCGCCGGGTCCCCGGTTCCGGTCGCGGCGGCGTCGCCGTGGACGCGCACCCCGAGGTCCTCGCCGGCCAGCCGCTCCCGGTGCTCCGGGTCGGTGAGCAGCCCGACGCCGCGCAGCCGCCGGATGTACTCGGCGGCGATGTCGCCCGGGATGTACTGGTTCATCAGCGCCGGGATCGCGCCCAGCCAGGTCAGCGCCAGGAAGTTCAGCAGGCAGTCCGCCGAGCCGGAGACGTAGACCGCGACCGGGTCGCGCGGGCCGATGCCCTGCGCGTGCCACCAGGCCGCCCTGGCCGCCACCCGCTCACGAAGCCGGCCGAGGGTCAGCGGCTGTCCGGCCGGGAGCCCGTCGACCGGGACGTCGAAGGCGGCGCCCGGGCCGTCCGGGTCGGCCCCGTGCTCGAACAGCTTGTGCAGCACGTTGCCCGCGCCCAGGCCGGGGTCGGCGGCCAGCCGCGCTCTGATGTTGGTGCCCGTCACTCTGCGCTCCTTGGGGGGTGTCCGTGCGGGTGTCCGTCCGGCTGCCGCTGCGGGTGATCCTGCGGTTGCGGCTGTCCGCTCATCCGGCCTTGACCGCCTTCTCGACGGCCGCTCTGAGCTGCGCCCTGGTGGGCTGGCAGGCCAGGTCGAGCCCCCGGGCGAAGGGCAGCACGGCGCCGTCCGGCCGGGTGACCCGGCGGGGCGGCGCGATCAGCCGCATCTCCTCGGCCGCGGTCGCGACGATCTCCGCGCCGATGCCGCAGCTCCGGTTGGAGTCGTCGACGACGACCAGCCGCCCGGTCCGCTCCAGGGAGGCGGCCAGCCCGGACCAGTCGAAGGGGAACAGCGACCGCGGGTCGAAGACCTCGACCGAGACCGAGCCGGCCAGCTCCTCGGCCACCGCCAGGGCGTCGTGGACCAGATGGCCCACCGCCACCACGGTGACGTCGGTGCCGCCGCGGTGGATCCGGCCGACCCCCAGCGGTACGGGCGCGAGCCCGGCGAAGTCCACGTCCTCGCGCACCCCGAGGGCTCCGGAGGGGGCGAAGACCACCACCGGGTCGTCGTCCCTGATCGCCGTCGCCAGCAGCCCGTAGGCGTCGGACGGGGTGGCCGGCACCACCGTCTTCACCCCGACGTGGGCGAACAGGCTGTACGGGTGGTCGGAGTGCTGGCCGGCCCAGCTCTCCCGGGAGCCGGAGCCCGGCAGCAGGTAGGTCACCGGCACCCGGGTCTGGCCGCCGGTCATCAGCGAGAACTTGTGGGCCTGGTTGGCGATCTGCTCGAAGACCAGGAACAGCAGCGCCGGGATCTGGAACTCGATCAGCGGCCGCAGCCCGGCCATGGCCGCGCCGGTGGCGAAGCTGGTGAACGCCTGCTCGGAGATGGGCGTGTCCAGCACCCGCTCCGGGCCGAACCGCTTCAGCAGCCCGGCGGTGGCGTGGGTGACGGCCACGCCGACGTCCTCGCCGAACACGCAGACGTCGGGGTCCCGGTCCATCTCGTCGCCGATGGCGCGGTTCAGCGCCTTGAGGTAGGAGAGGTTCGGCATCAGAGCGCACCCGCCCTGGCCCGCATTCCGGTGGCGTACAGGTGGTCCAGCGCGGTGGCCGGATCGGGGTGCGGGCTCTCGCAGGCGAAGCGCACCGCCCGGTCGAGCAGCTCCGCGAGTTCCGCGTCGATCGCGTCGCGGGTGGTGGCGGGGATGCGCGCGCCCTGGATCTCCAGCGGGTCCCGGGCCCGGCCGGCGGCCACCTCCGCGTCCGTGCGGTAGCGGGGGCGCGCGGTGTGCTCCCAGGTGTGGTGGGCGTCGAAACGGTAGGTGGTGCACTCCAGCAGGGTCGGCCCCCGGCCCGTCCTGGCGTGGGCGACCGCCTCGGCGGTGGCGTCGAGGACCGCCTCCGGGTCCGTCCCGTCCACGGTTCGGGCCGGGATGCCGAAGGCGGCGGCCCGGCCGAGGATGCTGCCGGCCACCGTGTCCGCGGTCCGCATCGAGGTCGCGAATCCGTTGTTCTCGCAGACCAGCACGACCGGCACCCGCCACAGCGCGGCCAGGTTGAAGGTCTCCAGCACCACACCCTGGCTGACCGCGCCGTCGCCGAAGTAACTGAGCGCGACCCGGTCCGAGCCCGCCCGCCGGAAGGCCCAGGCGGCGCCGGCCGCGATCGGCACGGCCGCGCCGACGATGGCGTTCGCCCCGAGTACGCCCACGCCGAAGTCGGCCGCGTGCATCGAGCCGCCCCGGCCCCGGTTCAGCCCGGTGGTCCGGCCCGCCAGCTCGGCCATCATCCGGGCCGGGTCGGCGCCCTTGGCCAGTACGTGGCCGTGGCCGCGGTGGGTGCTGGTGATCACGTCGTCGGGGCGCAGCGCCGCACAGGTGCCCGCGGCGATCGCCTCCTGGCCGGTGTACGGGTGGATTCCGCCGAGCACCACCTTGGCCCTGACCAGCTCGATCGCCCGCTGTTCGAAGCCGCGGATCAGGGCGACGCTCCGGTAGAGGGCGGCTGCCGGGCCGGTGGCCGGGCCCGTGGTCGCGTCAGTCACGGCCGACCGCTCCGTCGGCCCGCCAGAGCACCGGGCAGTACGCCGGGTCCGCGTAGTCGGGGCGGCCGTCCGGCAGTCGCCGGACCAGCACGTCGTGGTTGTACGCGGCGGTGGCGCCGTCGCTGAGCGCGAAACCGCGGTACTCGTTCGCGCCGTCCTGGAGGTGGAAGGAGATCGCGCGGCGCGGCCGGTCACTGCGGTTGGGGCCGCTGCCGTGGTACGTCCGGCAGTGGTGGAAGCTCATGTGGCCCTTGGGGATGACCAGCGGCACCTTGCGGATCCCGGCCCCGTTGTAGGCGGCGTTCTCGGCGAGCACCCGCTCCAGGTCGGCCTTGTCGCGGTCGGCGAAGTGCCTGGTCATCGAATCCTGGCGGCCGGTCTCCCGCCACAGGTGGCTGCCGTCCACCACGGTGAGCGTGCCCATCTCCTCGTCGCAGTCGTGGAACGGCACGAACGCCGTCAGCATCCGCTCGGACGTCGAGGTGGACCAGTAGTGCTTGTCGAAGTGCCAGGGCACGATGTTGCTGGGCTCACCGACGACCGCCGGCTTGAGGATCAGTGTCGACTGGAACACCCGGATCTCGTCCACTCCGGCCAGCAGCGCGGCCACCGCCCCGATCAGCGGCTTGCACAGCACCCGGGCGATCGG
This sequence comes from Kitasatospora sp. NBC_00315, assembly GCF_041435095.1. NCBI lineage: Bacteria > Bacillati > Actinomycetota > Actinomycetes > Kitasatosporales > Streptomycetaceae > Kitasatospora > Kitasatospora sp. NBC_00315. The sequence continues at coordinate 7,664,471 of NZ_CP108025.1, forward strand.
GTCGCTCTCGTAGTGGACGTAGTCGTTGTGGCGCTGGACCGGGCCGTGCGAGGGCTCCCAGGCCGCCAGCCGGGGCGGGCGCACCGGCAGGGCGCGGCTGCGCTCGCCGGCGTAGTAGCCCTCGCTCGCGGCGGCCAGCGCGTCCACCTCCTCGTCGGTGAACAGCTTCTTCGTCAGGTACCAGCCGTGCTCGGCGTAGAAGGCGACCTCGTCGGCGTCCGGCAGCAGCGCCAGCTCCTCGTCGGTGAGATCGAAGCGAAGGGTCCGGGTGGCGGTCATCGGTGGTCCGCCTCGGTGCTCCGGTGGATCTGGGCGGACTGGCGCACGGTGGCGAGCTCCCTTTCCTTGGCCTCGTAGAGGGCCGGTATGTTGCTGGTGCCGAAGGTGCGGGCCCCGTGACGCTCGATCAGCTCCCAGAAGAAGGTCCGCCGCACGTGCATCGAGGTGGCGAAGATCTGGTACATCCGGCCGAAGTGGTCCCGGTCCACCAGGATTCCGCGGCCGCGCAGCCGGTCCACCGGGAGCTCGGCGGCCAAGCCGCCGTCCAGCGCGTCGTAGTAGCCGTCCGGGGTGAACGCGAAGCCGACACCGCGCTGTGCCAGCGTGTCCACGGTGGTGACGATGTCGCTGCTGTTCAGGGCCAGGTGCTGCACGCCGGCGCCGTCGTGCCAGGCCAGGAAGTCGTCGATCTGACCGGGGGAGCGGCTGAGGTCGGGCTGGATCAGTGTGAGCGTGACGCCGCCGCCGGGGCTCTGCACCACCTGGGAGAACATGCCCTGCTTGCCGACCTCGATGTACTCCTCGAAGATCACCTCGAAGCCGAAGGCCTTCCGGTAGTACTGCGTGGTGGCGTCGAGCTGCCCGTCCGGCACGCAGACCGCGGCGTGGTCGATGCTCCGCAGCAGATCCGGTGACGCCGGTGGGGCCACGTCCAGCATCTCGATCGCGCCGGGCAGGAACTCCCGGTCCGAGCCGTGCCGTTCGACCAGCCGGTGCACCACGTCGCCGAAGCCGGAGACGGTGGCGGTGACCACGGAGGCGCCCTCGCAGGCGTAGGTCCTCGGCGCCTCGACGGCGGTCGCGCCGCCGGCCACCGTCGCGTCGTGGGCGGCGGCCGCGTCCCGGGTGCCGAAGGCGATCACGGCCACGCCGTCGCCGTGCCGGGCGACGTACGCCGCCGCCGGGTGCTCCGGCACCAGGGCCGAGGTCAGCAGCACCCGGCAGTCGCCCTGGCCCAGCAGCAGGCTGCGCTGCCCCGGCAGGCCGGTCTCGGGACCGCCCTCCCCGTAGAGCCGGAAGCCGTACCCGGAGCACAGGACGAACGCCGCCTGGCGCGCGTCACCCACGTAGAACTCGACATGATCGACGCCGAGGAAGTCCATTGCGGTAGCCGTTCCTTCTCTGTTCACCCGGTGTCGTCAGACGGCTCTGGCGAGCCGAGTGCTCGGCAGGCCGTAGACCAGGCTGATGTTGTGGCCGCCGAACCCGAACGAGTTCGACATGACGTGGCTGATCCCCGGAGCCGGACGCGGGCCCTTGCGGACGTGGTCGAGCTCGCAGGCGGGGTCGGGGTCGTCCAGGTTGTGGGTGGGCGGCAGCAGTGCGCGCCGCAGCGCGAGCACCGAGACCGCCGACTCGACCACCCCGGAGGCGCCGAGCATGTGGCCGGTGACCGCCTTGGTGGAGCTGACCGGCGGGGCGTGCTCGCCGAAGACCTTGCGGATCGCGACCACCTCGGCCCGGTCGCCCAGTCTGGTACTGGTGCCGTGGGCGTTGACGTAGCCGACGTCGCGCGGTTCGATCCCGGCGCTGCGCAGGGCCTGCCGCATGCAGGCGGCGGCGCCCGCGCCGTCGGGGTGCGGGGTGGTCGGGTGGTGGGCGTCGTTGGTCGCGCCCCAGCCGAGCACGTCGGCGTACCCGGCAGCGCCGCGTGCGTCCGCGTGCTCGGCGCGCTCCAGCACCAGCACGCCGGCGCCCTCGCCCATCACCAGGCCGTTCCGGCGGCGGTCGAAGGGCCGACTGGCGCCGGTCGGGTCCTCGCTCCAACCACGCGCCAGCGCACGGGCGTTGCCGAAGGTGTCGACCAGCGTGGGGAACAGCGGCGCCTCGCTGCAGCCGACCACCACCACGTCGGCCTCGTCCGCGCGCAGCAGCCGCAGCCCCTCCCCGACGGACTGCGCCCCGGCCGCGCAGGCCGTGCTGATGGACGAGCTGTAGCCGCGGATGCCGTGCCGGATCGCGACCCGGGCCGCGCTCATGTTGGGCAGCATGGCGGGCAGCAGGTAGGGGCTGACGCCCAGGCGGCCGCGCCGGGTGCGGACGACGACCTGGTCCTCCAGGGTGGCCAGCCCGCCGTTCCCGGAGAGGATCACCCCGATCCGGTACGGGTCGACGTCGCGGCCCACCTCGATGCCGGCGTCGGCCAGCGCGTCCGCCGCGGCCCGCATCGCCATCACGATGTAGCGGTCCACCAGCCGGGTCTCGGGCGCGGGCAGTACGGACGTGGGGTCGATCGGCGGGGCGAAGCCGGCCACCTCCAGGGATCCGGCCAGCGGCCCGTCCGGGTCCGGCCGGACCAGCCCGGACCGGCCCTCGCACATCGCCGCCATGACCTCGTCGGCGCTGGAGCCCACCGGGGTCACCAGGCCCATTCCGCTGACGACGACGTCCGCCCGTCCGGTCTTCCTGTGGCGCGCGTCGCTCACGGCTGCTCTCCCTCGTGGTGGTGCGGTTCTCTGTCGTGCTGGGCTTCTCGGTCGTACTGGGCTTCTCTGGCGTACTGCGGTTCTCTGTCGCACTGCGGTTCGGTGCCCGGGCGGTGCGGCAGCGGGCGGGCGGCGACGTACCCGTCGCACCCGTCGCACCCGTCGCACCCGTCGCCGCCGGGGCCGAGGAGGACGGCGGCGGCGCGGTCGTGGCCGTCGGCGGTGTGTGCCTGGTCGACGCGGATCAACAGGGCCTCGTCGGCGTCCCCGTCGGCGAGCAGCAGGGCCGTGACGGCCAGGCCGGCGGCGGTGTCACCGACGCACACCACCGGACCGGTCAGCCGCCATCGCGCGGCCAGGTGCCCGGCCACGGCGTTCGGGACGGCCTGGAAGAAGAGCAGCGGCCCGATCCGGGTGCCGTCGTCGACGGCCTCGGCGACGTGCACCGCGCCGGCGAGGTCGCCCAGCGGGCTGACCACCACCACGGCGGTGACCGGCGGTCGTTCGTCGGCCGGGGGGCCGGTGGTCGCGGCCGGGGCGGCTCGCCGCAGCAGGCACCGTCGGGCCGTCTCGGCGGCGAGCGGGCTGAACGAGGACACCACGAACCCGGCGATCACCGGTGGGGTCCGGTCCTCGGCTGACTCCGGCCATCCGGCCGAGGCCAGCACCCGCAGACCCGCCGTCGAGGCGGCCGCGGTCAGGGCCGGGGCGTGCGCCTGCTCGGGCTCGGGCCCGGAGACGTCCGGTGGGGCGGCGGTCAGGTTCACGGTGTGCCGACCAGGAGTGCGGTGTTCGCTCCGCCGAAGGCCGTGGTGAGGCTCAGCGCGTGGTCGGAGGGCGTGTCCAGGGCCCGGTCGAGCACCAGGTTCAGCGGGCAGGTCTCGTCCGGTCCCAGGAAGCCCGCGTTCACCGGCAGCCTTCCGGCCCGCAGGGCGGCGATGGTGACGACCAGTTCGAGCAGGGCGCCGGCCTCCAGGGCCTGGCCGTGCACCGACTTGGTGGAGCTGACCGGTACGGTCGCGGCGCTGTCGCCGAGCGCCCGGTGCAGGGCGGCGGCCTCGGCGGTGTCGCTCATCGCGGTGCCCGAGCCGTGGGCGTTCACGTAGCCGATCCGCTCCGGGCCGACCCGGCCCCGGTGCAGGGCGTCGGTGATCGCCCGGGCCAGCCCGGCGCCGTCCGGGCGCGGTTTGCAGACGTGGTACGCGTCGCCCGCGCGGCCCCAGCCGGCCAGCACCGCGAGCGGCCGGGCCCGCCGGGCCCGGGCCGCCGAGGCGGCCTCGACCACCACGGCGACCACGCCGTCGCCGAGCAGCAGCCCGGTACGGCCGGAGCTGAACGGACGTACCCGTCCGTCGCGGGCCAGTGCCCGGCCCGCCTCGAAGACGGCGAACTGGTCGGCCTCGACCAGATAGCCGGCCGCCACCACGATCCGGTCGGCGTGCCCGTGGGCCACCGCCGCGGCGGCGTCGGCGACGGCGGTGCTCGACGCCACGCAGGCGGAGGTGTAGGCGCGGGAGGGGCCGGACAGCCCGGTGCGCCGGGCGAGCGCGTCCGCGAAGACGTCCGCGCCGTGGGCCGGGCGCTCCGGCGCGGCGGCCCGGGCGAGCGCGGGATCGCCGTGCACCGCGAGGTGCAGCGGGAGCCCGGCGCGCCCGGCCGTGGAGAGCCCGGCCTCGTCGCAGGCTTCGCCGACCACCCGGTCCAACTCGTCGGTCAGGACCGGAGATCCGGGACACGTCGCGGCCGGAGCGAGCTGCCGGCCGGACAGGTCGAAGCGCCGCACCGGCGCGAACGCCGGTGCGCCGTCGAGTGCGGCGGACAGCAGCGGCTGGACGCCCCGGCCGAGCGCGCTGAGCACGGCGGCCCCGGTGACGACCACGGAACGGGGGCCGCGCCGGACCACTGACATACCGTCAGTCATCGTTGATCCGCCCCTCTTTCCTGTCGTGTCCGGATGTGCGTCGGCAGCGCCGTGTGCGGTGGTGGGTGGTTCACCGGCCGTGCCCCTCCGTGCCCGTCCCGCGCAGGTCGGGCGCGGTCCGTTCGGCACCGCCGGGCACGGGACTTCTCAGGCACGGCCGGGGTGGGGCTCGCCGAAGCCGGCGAGCACTTCGACCACATCGGACACCGTGGTCATGCGGGCCAGGGTGTCGTCGTCCAGGCGCCGGTCGCAGCGCCGCTCGATCTGATGGACCAGCCAGGCCAGTTCCATCGAGTCGATGCCCTCGGGCACCTCCTCCGGAGTGCGGTCGCCGAAGCCCGCGAGGATCGCGACGACCTCGTCCCGCCCGAGTGCGGCCGACACGCTCAGAGGCCCGCGGCCGGCGCGGACTGGATCCGGGCGGCCACGGCCGCACCGAACTCGCCGACCGTCATGGTGCCGAGCAACTCGGCCTCGTCGTCGTCGAACCTGACGCCGAACCGCTCCTCGACCCGGACACCCAACTCGGCGAGCGAGAGCGACTCCAGGTCGGCGCCGGCCGGACCGAGCAACGTGTCGTCGTCGATGCCGCCGATGTCGTAGTTCATCTCGCTCAACGAGGTGAGCACGAACGCACGGATCTCCTCGGTGGACATCGCCTCAGTGGACATCGCTGGTACTTCCTTTTCGGTTGGACTGTTCCTGGACGGTGGGTGTCTGGAGGGACCGGCCGGCGCCGCTCAGGGCGGCCCGGTCGCGGACCAGCTTCCCGGTCGCGGTGCGCGGCAGTCGGTCGACGACGTGGATCAGGCGGGGCCGTTTGTAGGCCGCCAGCCGTTCGGTGAGCTGTGCCTCCACCCGCGCCGCGGTGCCCTCCGGGCGCAGCACGACGTAGGCCTCGATCGAGGTGCCGAAGACGACGACCGCGGCGGCCACCTCCGGCAGGGTGGTGAGGGCCTCCTCGACCTCGGTGAGGTCGACCTTCAGGCCGCCGACGGAGATCTGGGAGTCGAGCCGGCCCAGCACCCGGACCCGCCCGGTGCCGGGATCCACCGTGCCGCCGTCCTTGGTGTGCAGCCAGCCGTCGGCCCAGCGGATCGGGCCCGCGGCGGCGGGCGCCCCGTGGTCGAGGTAGGGCGACTGCTCCCTGGCGATCAGCAGTTCGCCGCCGACCTCGCGCAGGGCGATGCCGGGCGCCGGGGTCAACTCCGGCCGGTGCGCGCCGAACAGGTCGGTGGCGATGACGCCCACCTCGGTCATCCCGTACATGCTGCCGAGGCGGACACCGTAGCGGTTCACGAAGGCGTCGTGCACCTGGGCGCGGACCAGCTCTCCGCCGGTGGTCATGCCGGTGAGCTGGGGCAGCCGGGGTGGTTCGGCCACCCAGCTGAGCAGTTCGATGTGGAACGGCACGCCGAGCAGGGTGGTCGGCTCGGAGCCGGCCGCGACCGTGGCGAGGATGCCCTCCGCCGTCGGCCGCCGCGGGATCGCGAGTCGTACCCCCGCGTGCAGGCTGTGCAGCAGGCCGCCGACGAGGCCCAGCACGTGCACCATCGAGGCCAGCGAGACGATCCGCTCACCGGCCCCGGGCACCCCCTCGATCCTTGCGTACCGGTCGAGTTCGGCGACCAGGTCGGCCGCGGTACGTCCGATGATCTTCGAAGGGCCGGTGGAACCGGAGCTGAGCTGCACGACCGCGTGCGGGCTCCGCGCCGGACGGCCCGGGTGCGCGGTGACGACGTCCTGTTGCTCGTAGAAACCGCGGGCCGGGCCGCTGCCGACCGGTTGCGCGGCCGCCACCACCACCTGCGGCTCCAGCCGGGCGAGTGCCCGGGCGGTTTCGAGGGGGGTGAGCCGGTGGTCGAGCAGCGCGGCCTGGGCCCCGATCCGCCAGGCCGCCAGCAGGTTGGCGACCAGGGCGAGCGAGGGGGCCAGGCACAGGGCGAGCGAGCCGCCCCGGCGCAGCCCGGCCGCGGACAGCACGGTCTGCCGGCCCAGGACCAGACGGCGTAGTTCGTCCCTGCTGACCGGTTCGTCGAAGAAGAGGCAGGGCTCGGAACCGGCGCCGGCAAGGAGGACCTCGTCGACCCAGGAGGGATCGAGGGGGAGAGCGCCTAAGTCTCCCGGCGGAGTTGTGGCAGCAGCCTTCATGGAGAACCAGAACCTCTTTCAGGTACATGACCAAAGGAGCTGACAGAATTCCCACGCCGAACTTTCAACTCTGAATTGCGTGATGTCAAGTCCTGTAACTTCGGCGTGATTTCACGGCATGCTGGCTTCAAGTTGTGATGGCAGAGCGGGGTTTGTTTGGTGCATTGACGAGGGAGCGCTCCCCCGCTAGTGTGGCCGCCGGTTAGCCAACTGCCGTGATCCGGCCGGGTTTTGCCGCTAGCTAACTACCTTTCAGTAACATGAGCCACCCAGTCGGGTGGTTCAATCTTTTTTGGCGGGGCCGCGAGGTGGCCAGCCTTTTCGCGTACTGACGGGCGGCGGGTTCCGCGGGCGTGACCGCCATTGGATCAGACCAATCCCGGCGGTGTGGATTTCCTTCCCGCCGCCGCTGTCCAGTCGCCTTGTTGTACGCATTCATGCCAACTTCTCGAGGATCGGCACCAGTGGAACCAGCGATCGGCTCCGGCCTGAACACGGCCGTGGAGCGCTATTACGACATCACCCTCGACCTGTACGAGGACCTTTGGGGTGAGCATGTCCACCACGGTTTCTGGGATCCGGGCGAGGCCCCCGGCCTGAACGGGGCGGACCGGCACGCCGCCACCGATCGGCTGGTGCGCGAACTGGTCGACTACGCCGGCGTTCCCGCCGGATCGCGGGTGCTCGATGTGGGCTGCGGCATCGGCGGACCGGCGCTGCACCTCGCCGGGGCGCTGGGCTGCACCGTCGAGGGAGTGACCCTCAGCGCCCTGCAGGCCGCCCGCGCCAACGAGAAGGCCCAGGCCGCGGGCGTCGCCGACCGGGCCCGCTTCCACCAGCTCGACGCGCTCAGCACCGGGTACCCGGACGAGTCCTTCGGCGTGGTCTGGGCGGTGGAGAGCCTGATGCACATCGCCGACCGGGAGGCCTTCTTTGCCGAGTCGATCCGGATGCTCGCGCCGGGCGGCACGCTCGCGGTCGCCACCTGGTCGGTCCGCGACGGTGAGCTGGACGACGACGAGCGCGAACTCGTCCGGCAGATCCTGGTGCACCAGGTGATGCCCGACTTCTCGTCCCTGGAGGAGCACGAGCGGCTGGCCCGCGCGGCCGGCTTCGCCGACGTCGCCACGGTGGACTGGAGCAGTGCCGTCGCCAACTCCTGGGATCCGGGCTTCGCGCAGATCCAGCAGTTCGAGCGGGGCCGTACGGTGATGCGCGACCTCGCCCGCGAGCGCGGCGTGGACGTGCTCGGCTTCTTCCACGCCGGGCCGCTGATGAAGAAGGGCTTCGACACCGGCGTCATCACCTATGGCGCACTGCGGGCCACCAAGCCGCGGCAGGACCCGGGGCAGGCGCCGCCGTCCGGCCCGACGCCATGAGCACGAGCACGGCCGAAGAGGGGCTGGTCCGCCGGATCGCCGAGCTCCTGCGGGAGGTCGTCGGTGAGGACCGCGCCTGGCTGGACGCAGTCGGTCCGGACACCCGCGTGGACGGCGAACTACTTGTGGAGAGCCACGAACTGGCGTCCTGGAACCTGGCGCTGCGTCACCACTACGGCGACCAGGTCGACCTGGTCGCCCATGTGGCCGGGCTCGACATCGACCAGATCATCGAGCTGACGGTCGGGGACGTGGCCGCCCACGTGACCGCCCGGCGCGAGGACGGCGAGGACGGCGCGACCGCCGCGGCCGCCGGTCCCGCCGGTGCCACCAGTCCCACCAGGTCCGCCGGCCCCACCGGAAGCGGTGTCTGATGGGACGCTACCTCTTCGTCTCGCTGCCGCTGACCGGCCACGTGAACCCGCTGGCCGCCGTCTCCCGGGAGCTTCTCGCGCGCGGGCACGAGGTGCTGTGGGCGGGCTCCGAGTCGTTCCTCCGGCCGCTGCTCGGCCCCGACGCCGCGATCGCCCCGATCCCGCTGCGGGCCCACCGCGGCCAGGCCGACCGGGGCATGGCCGCCGCCAAGTCGCGCTGGGACGGCTACATCGTCCCGCACGCGAAGAGCACCCTGGCCGGCATCGAACGGGCGGTGGCCGCCTTCCGCCCCGACGTCCTGGCCGTGGACCAGCACGCGGTCGCCGGCGCGCTCGCCGCGCACCGGGCCGGGCTGCCCTGGGCCTCGATGGCGCCGACCACCATGGAACTCACCCGCCCCTACCGCGCCCTGCCCAGGGTGGAGGAGTGGATCCACCGGCGGATGGCGACGATGTGGACCGCCGCCGGTCTGCCCGGCGAGCCGCCGCACGACCTGCGCTTCTCACCGCACCTGCTGGTCGGCTTCACCGGCGAGGCCCTGACCGGCCCGCTGGACGGGCCGGACAACGCCGTCCTGGTCGGACCCGCACTGGCCCCCAGGGCCCCGGACACCGCGTTCCCCTGGGAGTGGCTCGACCCCGCCCGGCGCCACGTCCTGGTCACCGTCGGCACGCTGTCGCTGGACCTCGCCCAGGAGTTCCACGCCCGGGTCGTCGAGGCGCTGCGCCCGCTCGGCGACCGCGTCCAGGCGATCGTGGCGGCGCCGGACGGCACCGTCGTCGATCCGCCCGACCACGTCCTGGTCCGCCCCCGGGTCCCGGTTCTGGAACTGATGCCCCGGCTGGACGCGGTGGTCAGCCACGGCGGGCTGAACACCGTCTGCGAGGCGCTCGCCCACGGGGTACCGCTGCTGGTCGCCCCGATCAAGGGGGACCAGCCCATCAACGCGGCCCAGGTGGCGGCGGCCGGCGCCGGCCGCCGGGTCAGGTTCGCCAGCGTGCGGCCCGGGCCGCTGCGCGAGGACCTCCTGGCCGTGCTCGACGACCCGTCCTACCGCGCCGCGGCGCGGCGGGTGGGGGAGTCCTTCGCCGCCGCCGGGGGCGCCGCGACCGCGGCCGACCACCTGGAGACCCTGCTCGGCGGGCCCACCGAGAACACCCGGACCACCCGGACCGGCCGTACCACCGAAAGAATGGGAAGCGCACAGACGTGAAGATGCTCCGCGACACCTGGCTGGTGTTCCAGCGGCACATGCTGCTGATGGTGAGGTCCCCGCTCTCGATCGTCCTGGGCGTCTCCCAGCCGGTCGTCTACCTGGCCCTGTTCGCGCCGCTGCTCAAGCCCGCGCTCGCCTCCATGGGCGCGGGCTCGATGGCCGACGCCTACCGGATCTACGTGCCCGGCATGCTGGTCGCCCTGGCACTCGGCGGAGGGCTCTACGTCGGCTTCGGCCTGCTCGCCGAGCTCGGTTCGGGCGTCATCGAGCGGGCCAGGGTCACCCCGGTCAGCAGGGTGGCGCTGCTGCTCGGCCGGGCCCTGCGCGACGTCGTCACGCTGGTGATCCAGGCGGCCATCATCATCGTGCTGTCGATGCCCCTCGGCCTCTTCGTCCGGATCCCGGACCTGCTGCTCGCCTACGTGCTGCTGGCGCTCATCACCCTGAGCAGCGCCTCCATCTCCTACGGCATCGCGCTCAAGGTGAGCAGCCCCGACGTGCTCGGCCAGCTTGTCAACAACCTGGCGCAGCCGCTGATGCTGCTGTCGGGCACGCTGCTGCCGCTCGCCCTGGCCCCGCTCTGGCTGCGCCAGGCGTCCGACTGGAACCCCTTCAGCTGGGCGGTCGTCGGCATGCGCGCGCTGTTCGCCGGCCACACCGGCGACGCCTCGGTCTGGCAGAGCATCGCCCTGATGGCGGCCGTGGCGCTGCTGGCGCTCACCTGGTCGGCCCGCCTCTTCGCCCGCTCCGTCCGTTGACGACCGCCCGCGTCGTCACCCGCCTCCCCGCTCTGATCCCCGCTCTGATCCCCGCACCGAACCCCGTACTGATCCCCGCACGTGACAAGGACACCCGATGATCGAGACCAGCGGACTGCGGAAGTCCTTCCAGACCGGGCGCCGCAGCAGGACCGCCACCGTGGACGCGGTGGCGGGCCTGGACCTCACGGTGGCGGAGGGTGAGATCTTCGGGTTCCTCGGCCCCAACGGCGCGGGCAAGACGACCACGCTGCGCATGCTCGCCACCCTGCTCCGGCCCGACGGCGGCGACGCCGTCATCGCCGGCGCCGACCTGCGCACCCAGCAGGCCGCGGTCCGCCGGAGCATCGGTTACATCGCCCAGGGCGGTGGCACCTGGGACGACGTGACGGCCCGTGAGGAACTGGTGATGCAGGCCCGGATGCACGGCATCGGCAAGGCCGAGGCGCAGACCCGGGCGGTCGCCGCCCTCGACGCCTTCGACCTCACCGAGTACGCCGACCGCAACTGCCGCACCTACTCCGGCGGCCAGCGCCGCCGGGTGGACATCGCCCTCGGCGTGATCCACCGGCCCAAGGTGCTCTTCCTCGACGAGCCCACCTCGGGCCTCGACCCGCAGAGCCGCTCGCACATGTGGGACGAGATCCGCAGGCTGCGCAGCGACGGCATGACCGTCTTCCTGACCACGCACTACCTGGACGAGGCCGACGCGCTCTGCGACCGGATCGCCATCATCGACGGCGGCGGCATCGTCGCCGAGGGCACCCCGGCCGCGCTCAAGCGCTCGATCGCCGGCGAGGTGGTCACCGTCGGCGTGGCCGACGCCGAGGTCGCGCAGAAGGCGTCCGGTGTCCTGGCCGAGCAGGACTGCGTGCGCTCCGCCGAGGTGCGTGAGGACGGCGCTCTGCGCCTGTCGGTGGACGTCGGCGAGACGGCGATGCCGCAGATCATGCGGACCCTGGCCGACGCCGGGATCGAGCTGGCCACCATCGAGCTGCACCGGCCGACGCTGGACGACGTGTTCCTCACCAAGACCGGCCGCTCGCTGCGGGAGTCCTGACCATGATGCGCGGTGCGACGAAGGAGGAGAACCAGATGGACCGGAGCGGTTCCGACGACGGGGGCGGCCCGGGCGGCGGTGGTTCGGACGACAGTGGTTCGGGTCTCAGCGGTTCGGACGGCAGCGGTTCGGACGGCAGTGGCTCGGGCGGGGGCGGTTCGGACGAGGGCCGGAGAGTGCGCCGCGCGGTGGTCACCGGCGGCGCGGGCTTCGTCGGCTCGCACCTGTGCGACCGCCTGCGGGCCGAGGGCACCTCGGTCGTCTGCGTCGACAACCTGCTGACCGGCTCGGCCGACAACCTGGCCGCTCGGGCGGACGACCCGGAATTCGTCCTGGACCGCAGTGACGTCTCCGAGGTGTTCGACATCGAGGGGCCGGTCGACCTGGTGCTCCACCTCGCGTCGCCGGCCTCGCCGCACGACTACGCGCGACACCCGATCGAGACGCTCAGGGCCGGTGCCCACGGCACCCTGAACGCACTCGAACTGGCGCGCAGGAAGGGCGCCCGCTTCCTGCTGACCTCCACCTCGGAGGTCTACGGCGACCCGTTGGTCCATCCCCAGATCGAGTCCTACTGGGGCAACGTCAACCCGATCGGCCCGCGCAGCCAGTACGACGAGGCCAAGCGCTACGCGGAGGCGCTGACCACGGCCTACCGCACCGCCCTCGGGGTGGACACGGTGATCGTGCGGCTCTTCAACACCTACGGTCCCCGGATGCGGCCCACCGACGGGCGCGCGGTGCCGACCTTCATCACCCAGGCACTGGCCGGGCAACCGATCACGGTCTCCGGCGACGGCGCGCAGACCAGGTCGATCTGCTACGTCGAGGACACCGTCAGCGGCATCCTGGCCGCGGCCGCCAGCGGGCACCAGGGGCCGATCAACATCGGCAACCCGGTCGAGCTCAGCGTCCTGGAACTGGCGCACCACATCCGCGACCTGTGCGGCTCGGCCTCCCCGGTCGAGTTCGTCGAGCGGCCCGGTGACGACCCGACGCTTCGCCGCCCGGACATCACGCTGGCCCGGTCGGTGCTCGGATGGCAGCCGATGGTGGACTTCGACAAGGGCCTGGCGATGACGATCGACTGGTTCTCGCGCCTCGCACCCGCCGGGAGCTGACCGCCTCGACCGGGCGGGAGGGGCCGGCGGGACCTGACCGAGCCGGGAAGGCGGCCGGACGCAACCGCGCACCGGGCCCGGCCCGGTGGGCCCCGCGAGCGAGCGCCCGTCCGCCCCACCGCGGTGGCCCGCCGGTCGGGCGTCACGCAGCCGTGCCGCTCCCGCGCGGGAAGGCGCGGAAGCGGCACGGCGGCGAGCGGTGCACCGAGGCTCACTGCGGTGCGGTGCGGTTCAGTGTGGTGCGGTGTGGTGCGGTGCGGTGCGGTTCAGTGCGGTGCGGTGCGGGTCGGACCGGGTCAGGTCACGGGTACGAGACGACGTTGACCGGGGTGGTACCGGTGGGCGTGACCGCCCCCGTGTCGTTGATGACGTGGGTGATGGTGCCCTGGTAGTTCAACGAGACGCTGAGCAGCGAGTGGAACCGCACACCGCTGTTGTTGGGCACCTCGAAGGCGTGGTAGTTCGACACCGCCGGATTGACGTTGAAGTAGCAGTAACTGCCCACCCCCCACGCCTCGTGACTGGTGACGTTGTTGCCGACCTTGTAGGCGGCGTAGCCGTTGACCGAGGCGGAGCTCTTCCAGGCGGCCTGGTTGGGCACGTCGTAGGGGTTCTCGTTCTGGAAGAAGATCGTGCGGCCGCCCTGGCCGTTCCAGACCACCTCGTACTTCTGGTAGTGCTCCACGAACAGGCCCGTGGCGAGGACGTCGTTGCCGTTGACGATGAGGCCGGTGTCGGCGGTGTTGGTGGTCCAGCCGATGGTCCCGGCGTTGCCGTGGTCGGCGCGCCAGGCCCAGATGTGGTCGATGACGGTGTTGCCGCTGTTGACGACCAGGCTGTTGGTGGCCTTGCCGGCGAGCTGGCCGCCGATCCGGAAGAACACGTCCTGGATCGTGGTCGGGTTGGCCGCGTGGCTCGCGGAGGAGCCGGACGGGCCGACGGTCAGCAGCGCCTGGGAGTTGGTGGCGCCGGCGTCGAAGAGCAGGCCCTTGAGCCGGACCCCGTCCACGTCGGCGACCTGCATGGCGTTGACGCCGTTGTCGGGCACGAAGGTCGGGTAGCCGACACCGAGGACGACCGTGTTGGCCCGGGTGACGTTGAGCGTCTGGTTCAGGTGGTAGACACCCGGGGTGACGAACAGGTTGCAGCCCTGGGCGAGCGCGTTGTTGATGGTGGAGGCGGTGTCACCGGCCTTGACGACGTAGAACTGACTCATCGGTACGGAGCTGCCGGGAGTGCTGCCGGAGGCCCAGCTCGCGCCCGACGCGTTGGTGCGCAGGCTCGGGAGGAAGACGCGGTAGCGGTTGGAGCCGTCGACGTACAGGTAGGGGACGTCGCGGGAGACCGGGGTGGTGGCGAGCACAGTCTCGGGCGGGGTGGGGAAGGTGTTGGCCGGAGCGCCCTGGACGCCGGAGAACACCATGTTCCACACGCCGCCGTCCCAGCTGCCGAGGCCGCTGTCCCGGGTGTACCACTGCTGCTGGGAGATCGACGCCATCTGGCCGGTGACCCGGGTGTCGGCGACGTAGCCGCCGCTGGCCCAGCCGTAACTGGCCGGGTAGAGGGCGAGGTTGCCGTGCACGTCGATGCGGCGGAACGGGGCGGCCTGCGCCACCGCCCAGCGGTTGGTGCCGCCGCCGGGGTTGATGGCGAGGTTCTCGGCGCTGCGCCAGAAGTTCTGGGTGGCGTTGCCGGCGTCCGAGGCGTTGAAGGCGTCGACGGTGATGTTGCCGTTGATGGTCACGTCGTCGGGGTTCTGGCCGAGGCCGGCCACCGAGGTGTAGAAGCCGACGTTGTCATTCACGTTGTACGTACCCGGCTTGAACAGGTCGGCCACCCGGTTGGAGCTGAACTGCGCCGACTGGGTGTCCTTCATCTGGTTGAAGTGGGTGTCCAGCTGCGCCTGGATGGTGGCGGCGGACATGCTGGGGTCGTAGATGTGGACGTTGGGGCCGAAGTCCGGCGTGTCCGACTGCACCGGGCAGCTGGTCTGGGTGCCACCGATGGTGTAGGTCGCCGAGGCCACCGAGGAGTCGGTGAGACCCGACAGCTGGGCGAAGGCCTTGACGGTGCTGCTGGCGGTGACGCTGATCGGCCCGGTGTACGCCGGGGAGCTGCCGGTCGGGGTCGAGCCGTCACGGGTGTAGCGGATGGTCGCCCCGGCGGTGGCGTCGGAGATCGTCACCGTCTGGGCGGTGGCGAACTGCCCGCCGGCCGGGCTGAAGGTCGGCTGCGCCACCTGGCCGACGGTGCCGCCGCCGCCCTGGGTGTAGGCGAAGTGCGGCGTGTCGTACTGCGGGCCGCTCTTCTCGTAGGTGAACCAGTAGTCCAGGGCGTTGCCGGTGGCGAGCCCGCCGACGGTGTACGTCCAGGTGCCGGAGCCGTTGACCATCCGGATGTTCTGCTGGTTGGCCGAGTTGACCAGGAAGTGCACGTCGACGTAGAGCGCCGCGGTGGTCGGGGTGAAGGAGATCTTCGCCTGGGTGGTGCTGGTGGCGGTCACGCTCTGGGTGTAGTCGGCCGACGCGGCGGCGGCCGTACCCGCCACCGATGTCAGGCCGAGCCCACTGAGCAGGAGCGCCAGGACGGCCAGCAGCAGCGGGACGCGGCGGGCGCCCTGCCGCGGCCGTGGGCCGCGCGGGGGAGCAATGAGGTGGGTCATGCGGTGGTGGTCCTTCCCTGTTCATCACGGTGGGGGTGTGCGACGACACGGGACGGCACGACCGGGCCCCGGCGGGGGCCCGGTCGGATCCGGGACACGGGCGAGCGCTGCTCCATGGATGCTGTCGCGGGGTGAGGCAGGTGCTCGGCGGGAGGGCGCCTCCGGCAACTGCCGTACTCGGGGCGCGCCGGACCGGACCGGCCGAGGCCGGGCGGGCGCGGCGGCAGCCCGGTCGGTGGGATGTCCAGGGCGTGTCCGACAGGTCGGGTCGGATCGGCGCGCGGTGGCGGGCGTACCTCCCGGCCGAAGGCCGGCGGAGGACGTCCGGCGTCGCCGGTCCGGCGGGAGGCGCCGGACACGGCCCAGACGTCAGAAGCCTCCCGGTGGTCGCGGGGCCCGATCGACGATCGGCACTCCGGTCCCCGCCGGGGGCGCGGTGAAGGAAGGCACGGCCTTCTCCTTCGTGACGTGCATCGCTGCGCCGGGCCCTGGCGGGACGGGTGCGGACCGGCCGGGGAGGAGGCGGTCCGGCCGGGAGCGCCGCAGCGACTCTGCGGGCCGGGCAACGATGTGCGGATGAGTGGGGGCGGATCGCTCGCAGCGGTACGGGTGGGGGTGCCGGTGAGCGCGCCAGAGGTCACGGTGCGCACGATGAGAGCGCTCTCAAGACCAGGACGGTACCAGCTGTCGACAGGACGGCCAAGGGGGAGTGCGAGAAAGGCGGTGGCGCTCCTGGCTCTCAACTTCCTTTTCGGCCAAGGTCACTGACTGTGTGAGTGCTCCGATGCCGACGCGTCCGCGGGCGGCCCGCCCGGCGCTCCCGCTCCGCTGTCCGACCCCTGTGCGGGGTGGCTGCGATCCGGCTCGGGCGACGCCGGATCGGCCCGTCGCCGACGGCCCGGTAGGAGCGGCGGGACGGCGGGTGCCCGTCCCGGTGGGGTCGGTGCGCCGGCGCGGTGACCCGCGCGGTCCGCGGCGCGGCCCGGCCCGGCGACCGGTCGGCCGCACCCGCGAAGTCCGGATCACGACGCGGATCACCGTCAGCGATGTCACGTCCCGCCGTGCCGGTCTGTCCTATGGGCACGACCGAGACGACGGGAGTACGGGGATGAAGGTTCTACTGGCGGGTGCGAGTGGTGTGCTGGGCCGGAAGACCGCTCGGGAGCTGGTGGCGGCCGGGCACGAGGTGTCCGGGCTGGGGCGGGGAGCGGAGAACGCGGTGCGGGCCGATCTGCTGGACGCCGAGGCGGTGCTCCGGGCGGTCGACGGGCTCGCCTTCGACGTGGTGGTCCACGTGGCCACCGCGCTCCAGGGCCGGTCGATGATGCGCCACCGGGACATGTCGGCCACCAACGTCCTGCGCACCGAGGGAACGGCGAACCTGCTCGCCGCGACCCGTCTCACCGGCGCCCGGCGACTGGTGGTGGAGTCGATGATGTTCGGCTACGGCTACGGTGACCACGGCGACGAGAAGCTGGCCGAGGACCGGACCTTCGGCCCGCGGGGCGCGAACCCGTGGCTGGAGCGGCACGTCGGCGCGATGCGTGCCAAGGAGGAACTGGCCTTCACCGCCGACGGAATCGAGGGCGTGAGCCTGCGGTTCGGCATGTTCTACGGAGCCGGAGTGACCGGCACCACCGTGTTGCCGATGCTCCGAAGGCGCGCGCTGCCCGTGGTGCCGGACCACGGCCGCGCACTGTCCTGGGTGGACGCCGACGATGCCGCTCGCGCCGTCACTCTCGCGGTGACGAGCGAACAGGCGGCCGGGCGGGCGTACAACATCGTGGACGACACCCCGGTCGGCTTCGGCAGCCATGTCCGGTCCGTCGCCGCGGCGTTCGGGGCGCCGGCCCCGCTGACCGTCCCCCTGTGGCTGCTCAGGCCGGCCCCGCTGGCGCACACCATCATGGCCACCAACCTGCGCCTGGCCAACGACAGGGCGCGGCGCGAGCTGAACTGGGCGCCCACCCACGCCGACTGCGCCGACGGCCTCCGGGAGCTCGCCCGGGAGTCGGCCCACGTGTGAGGACGACTCATCCCGGGGATTCGACCACGGTCGGGAGGTGAGACGCCTGGGCGGTGACGCCAACGGGACGGTCGCGGCCGCCGACTCGACCCGCACGCCGACGACGTACTGCGGCACCTCGACGGTGACTCATCGTCGTGGCGTCGTGGCGTCATGCCGTCATGACGCCGGCCAGGTCGCCCGGGCCGTGATCAGGCCGGGGCCGGGGCGAACGGGCCGCCGGGGCCGAAGGCCAGGCGGGCGAAGTTCTCGCCGATGCGGCGGTGTCCGGCGGGGTCGGGATGGACCTCGTCGGGCAGCGGAATCTCGGCGAAGTCCTTCTCGCCGTAGAGCTCGCGACCGTCGAGGTAGTACAGGTTCGGGTCCTCGGCCGCACGCTGCTCGACGATCCGGGCGAGCGCGTCGCGGATGACGGTGAGGGTCAGACGTCCGGCGGCGCGTTCGGCCGGATCGCCCGTGGCCCTGAACCGTACGGTCCCGCCGTCGAAGTCCCCCGCGAGCGGCCCCGGGGTGTCCTCCTGGACGGGGCACAGGACGGACGACACCACCAGGAGCGGTGTGGCCGGGTGCCCCTCGCGGATGGTGTCCAGGAAGCCGTGGACCGCAGGCGTGAAGGCCCGCAGGCGCATCACGTCGGTGTTGACGATGTTGATGCCGATCTTGACGCTGACCAGGTCCGCGGGGGTGTCCCGGATCGCCCGGGCGGTGAACGGGTCGAGCAGCGCGCCGCCGCCGAATCCCAGGTTGATCAGCTCCACCGCGCCCCGGGCGGCGGCCAGCGCCGGCCAGACGGCGGTCGGGTGGCCGGCGTTCGACCCGTGGCTGATCGAACTGCCGTGGTGCAGCCAAACCCGGCGCCCGTCGGCCGGCGCCGGTTCGACCGGGGCGTCGGTGCGCAGGGCGATCAGCTCGGTGATCTCCGTGTGGGGGAGCCAGATCTCGACGTCCTTGTCCCGCGCGGGGAGATCGGTGAACCGGGCGGTGCCGGGAGCCCCTTCGCTCGACTCGACGGACCCGGTGGCCATGTCGATCGTGTGCAGCCTGCCGCCGGCCACCGTGGCCTGGGCGGTGAGACGGCCGTCGATCAGCAGGTCGTACACGCCGTCGGCGGGGGTCGGCAGCCCTCGGTAGGTCCTCTTGGTGGGCAGGGTGTCCAGTTCGACGACGGTGGCGCGGGTGCGGAAGGCCAGCCGCACACCGGAGGGCTGGGCCTCGGCCATGGCGAGTTGGCCGTCGGGGATCTGTCGGCGGGCCCGCGCGGGCAGTCGGTGCGGCAGCAGGCCGCCGTCCACGGTGCGCTCCAAATCCAGGGCGCCGCGCAGGAGCTCTGCGGTGACGGGTGTGGTGATCCGGTCGTGCTCGGTGTTCATCGTCCCAGCTTCTTGATCAGGATGTCCGGACTGCTCAGGTGCGTCGGTGCGCGGCGCTGCCGGGCGCCGGGGGTTCGGGTGCCGGGGGTGCGGGCGCCGGGCGTTCGGGGCGCGGGCCGGTCCGCAGCAGGACGTCGAGCGAGTCCACGATCCAGTTCCAGGATTCCTGCGGTTCGACGGCGGTGTGGCTGAAGCCGCCGCTCAGCTCCAGGCTGACGTAGCCGTGGAAGACGCTGCCCAGCATCCGGACCGCGTGGGTCTGGTCCGGCTCGGCCAGGTCGTAGCCGCGCAGGATCGCCCGCGTCATCTGCGCGTGCCTGACGCCCGCGGAGGCGGCCGCCGTCCGGGGGTCGAGCGGGAGCCGGGCGGCGGCGTAGCGGCCGGGGTGTTCGCGGGCGTAGTCGCGGTAGGCGTCCGCGAAGGCGGCCAGGGCGTCCCGGCCGGCGCGCCCCGCCAGGGCGGCGGCGACCCGGTCCGCGAGCTCCTCCAGGGCGAACAGGGCGATCCTGGTTCTGAGGTCCTGGGAACTCTTCAGGTGCGAGTACAGGCTCGCGACCTTGACGTCGAACCGCCGGGCGAGCGCCGAGACGGTCACCTGATCGAAGCCGACCTCGTCGGCCAGTTCCGCCCCTGCCCGGGTCAGGCGTTCCGTGGTCAGTCCTGCTCGAACCATGGCCTTCCTCCCATTCAGCTACAGCCATTGTGCATTTGCCTAATACATATAGGCAAATCGCCCCAGGGTGCGGGTGGTCGCCGGCCGCGTGGGAGGCGGCGCGACCGGCACCCGTCGGGCGGGTGGACGGGGCGACGGCCGGGTTTCCGGATCCGCGGCCGTCACGCGCGGCTGCGGGGGCACACGCCGTGCCGCGCCCCGCCGTCGGGCCGGTCGAGCGAGGGTGGCCGGCCCGGGAGCGTCATGACGGCGGCGCCCTCGGTGATCCGTCGGCGCGACCCGCAGCCCCTCTGCTCTCCCGCCGGGGCCGGAGAGCAGAGGGGCGGTCCGGGGCCGGGCCCCGGTCAGGCGGCGGCGTGCACCAACTCCCCACCCACGTAGGTGCGCAGCACCCGGGCTTCGGCGATCTCCTCCGGCGGGCCGGTGAGGATGTCGCGGTCCAGGACGACCAGGTCGGCGAGGTGGCCGGGGCGCAGACTGCCGGCGTCGTCCCAGCCGTTGACGTGCGCCGAACCGGCCGTGTAGGCGGCCAGCGCGGCGGTGGGGTCGAGCCGCTGCTCGGGCAGGAAGACCCGGCCGTCGGTGGCGCCGGGTTGCATCCGGTTGACGGCGACGTGGATGCCGGCGATCGGGTCCGGGCTGCTGACCGGCCAGTCGCTGCCGGCGGCCAGGGTGGCGCCGGCCCGCAGGAGGGCGGCGAACGGGTACTGCCAGGCGGCGCGTTCGGGGCCGAGGAAGGGGATGGTCAGCTCGTCCATCTGGGGTTCGTGGGCGGCCCACAGCGGCTGGATGTTGGCGATCGCCCCGACCTCGGCGAACCGCCGCAGGTCCTGCGGGTGGACGAGCTGGAGGTGGGCGAGGTGGTGCCGGGTGGCCCGGCGGCCGTTGGTCGCGCGTGCGGCCTCGACGGCGTCCAGCGCTTCGCGCACCGCGCGGTCCCCGAGGGCGTGGAAGTGCACCTGGAAGTCGAGCGCGTCCAACTCCGTGACGTACGAGCGCAGCGCCAGGGGGTCGACGAAACTCAGGCCGCTGTTGCCGGTCGCGCAGCCGCAACCGTCCAGGTAGGGGCTGGTCAGGCCGGCGGTGAAGTTCTCCGCGATGCCGTCCTGCATGACCTTCACCGAACCGACCCGGAACCGGCCGTGGCTCAACGCGGTCCGACGCGCGACGAGTTCGGGGATCTGTTCGGATCCCCGGTCGCGATCCCACCAGAGTGCGCCGCTCACCCGTGCGGTCAGGGAACCCGCGCGGGCGGCCGCCAGATAGGCGTCGGAGGGGTCGGGCTGGCCGTTGAAGACGCCGAGCAGCGCGTCCTGCCAGCCGGTGACGCCGAGCGAGTGCAGCAGGCTCTGGGCACGGAGCAGGCCGGCCGACCGGTCGGCGAGGGTGCCGGCCGGGATCATCCGGGCGACCAGGCCGGTGGCGCCCTCCTGGAGGACGCCACTCGGCGTGCCGTCGGCCTCGCGTTCGATCCGGCCGTCGGCGGGGTCGACGGACTCCCGTGTGAGACCGGCGAGTTCCAGCGCGCGACTGTTGGCCCAGGCGCCGTGGTGGTCCCGGTTCAGCAGGTAGACCGGACGATCGGAAACGACGGAGTCGATCATCTGCCGGGTCGGCAGGCCGCCCTCGAAGCTCTCCATCGACCAGCCGCTGCCGGTGATCCAGGGCCGGTCGGGGTGCGCGGCGGCGTAGCCGCGGATGCGTCGCAGGTACTCGTCGGCGCCCACGGTGCCAGTGAGGTCGCACTCGGCGAGCTCGGTTCCGCCGTACACGGCGTGGATGTGCGAGTCCTGGAAGCCGGGGATGAGCAACTTGCCTCTGAGGTCGACGACTTCGGTTCTCGGGCCGATCAGTTCGCGTACCTCGTCATGGCCCACCGCCGTGATCCGCTCGCCGGTGACGGCGAGGCCGGTCGCCCGGGTGCGGGCGGCGTCGGTGGTGTGGACGGGGCCGGCGGTGAAGACCAGGTCGGCCTTGGTCATGGCTGTTGCTCCGATGCGTCGGGGGTGAAGTAGGGCGACCGGCGGTGCCAGCGGGCCCAGGCGGCGGCCGGCAGACCGCTGCCGATCATCAGGGCCGGACAGAGCAGCTGGAACCAGCCGTTGTCGGCCCTGATCGCGAAGTGGTCGGCGGAGTCGTAGAAGCTCCAGGCGAGGTAGCCGCCGACGGCGAGCAGCACGGCGGCTCCCAGCAGCGGCCCGACCACCGCGCGCAGGGCCTCCGACGGCGCGTCGCGCAGCAGGTGGCGGAAGCGCACGGCCGAGGCGATCGCGGTCAGCGCGTAGTAGAGGGCGACGATGATGCCGATCGCGTTGACCGCCGCCAGGATCAGGTCGCTGACGGTCGGGATGACCAGGGCGAGGAGGGCGATGCCGGAGGCGATCGCGGTGATCAGCACGGTGCCGACGGCGGGCGTGAGGTGGCGGGGGTGGATGCGGGTCCAGACCGGCCCGAGCGTGCCGTCGCGGCCCATCGCGTACAGGCCGCGCGCGGTGGGGATGACGGCGGCCTGCAGCGAGGCCGTCGCCGAGAAGGTCAGGGCGATCAGCGGCAGCGAGGCCAGTGGCTGGGAGGCGAGCCGTTCGCCGAAGTAGGTGAGGCCCTGTGCGCCGTTGTCGGCCAGCGCGTCCAACGGCAGGACCCGCTGGAAGGCGGTGCCGGCGAACACGAAGAGCAGCATCACGGCGGTCAGCGCGACGAAGCCGCTGCGGGAGGCGTCGCGCGGGTCGCGGACCTCCTCCCCGATGCTGAAGACGGATTCGAAGCCCCAGTAGCAGAACACCGCGAGCACCATGCCGTGGGCGAACGCGGAGAAGGAGGGAATGGCGAGGGGGTTGAACCAGTCGACCGTGAAGGGCTGGTCGCCCGTGAGGAGTCCGTAGCCGCAGAAGCCGATGAGCACAACGTACTCGAAGACCAGCAGGTACCTCTGGAGGCGGGCCGCGAGGTCCAGGCCCCGTACGGCGACCAGGGTGGCCAGGGCCAGCACGGCCAGGCCCAGCACGGTGGTCTGCACGGTGGAGTCGGGATCCAGCGTGAGGCCGGCGATCCGGTGGAGGCGGGCCTGGCCGGCGAGCTGGATGATCGCCGAACCGGTCACCGCGGTGGTGTAGGCCATGAAGACGACGGTGCCGACGATGTTGACCCACCCGGTGAGGAAGCCGAGCCAGGGGCTGAGGGTGCGGCCCACCCAGGTGTAGCTGCTGCCGGCATCGGGCTCCACCCGGTTGAGCCTGCCGTAGCCGCCGGCGATGCCCAGCACGGGCAGGAAGGCCAGCAACATGACGGCCGGCAGGTGCAGGCCGACGACGCCCGCCATCAGACCGAGACCGATGCCGATGCTGCTGGTCGCCGCCATGGAGGAGGCGGCGACCACCGCACCGCTGACGACACCGACGGATCTGCGCATCGCGGTGGGGGATTCGCCGGTGCCCGGGCGCGCATCTCTCCTCGCGTCCTTGCTCGTTGTCGCCAACGGATTACCGCCTTGCTCGTGGGGGTGCCGGCCCCTGGGCCGGTGGCTGGAAATAAAACCTCAGCGCCCCTACAGCGTCAATGCCGTTGTCATAAGGTGCGGGCATGACCGAACGAGTGGTTCCCGAGACGGAGCGGCGGCGCAGAAGGCCCACCAAGCAGGGCACGGTGCTGACGGAGTCGATCATCGTGGAGACGGCGCTGCGCCTGATCGGACAGCACGGTGCGCAGGCGTTGACCGTGCGGCGCCTGGGCGCCGCGCTGGGCGCCGACCCGAGCGCGATCTACCGCTACTTCCACAGCACCGACGACCTGCTGCTCGCCGTCGCGGAGGAGATGATCGGCCGGGTCCAGCGTGAGTGGCGGCCCACCGGCGACTGGCGGACCGACCTGTCCGACCTCGGCACGCGGATCCACGCCTGCTACGCGGCGCACCCCCAGGTCGCGCTGCTCGCCGCGCACCGGACCACCGGGCGCGGCAACGAGATGCGGGTGGTCGAGACGATCCTGGGCATTCTGCGCTCGGCGGGCTTTCCCGATCCCGAGGCGGTACGGATCTACCACGCCTTCGTCGACCAGGCGCTCGCCTTCGCGGCCCTCGACGCCGCCACGCTGGCGCTGCCGCAGGAGGCCCGGGCGGCCGACGGCGAGGTCTGGCACTCCCGCTACGCGCGACTGTCTCCCGACAGCCACCCCAACATCGCCGCCACCGCCCGTCTCCTGGCCGCCGACATGCGCGGGAGCGGCTACCCCGCCGCACTGGAGCTGCTGCTGGACGCCGCCGCCGTCCGCCTGCTGCCGGGCGGCGCCGCCTGAGAGCCGCCCGCGAACCGCGGGCGGCCGCAGGAGAGACGGCGACAGCCGTGCTCGCGGCCCCACCGGGCGGGGCCGGGGGAGTGGTCAGCGGGGTCGTCGTCCGGTGAGGAGGTGCCAGCGGTCGTGTGCGGCGTCGAGGTCCCGCCGAGCTTCGGGGATGCGGGTGTCGGCGCGCTGGCGGGCGGTGACCGCGTCGAGTCGCAGTCGCGCCTCCTCCTGCTCGGCGGTGTCGGTCTTCGTGCTCCGGAGCTCCGCCGCGGCCTGCCGGATGAGGGCGGGACGCTCCCGGGCGAGTGTCTTGGCGGACGCGATGGCGTTGTGGACATCGACGACGAAGCGACGGACGTCCTCCTCGGCGACCTCCTCGACGGGGTAGGTCAGCAGATGCTGCTTCCCGTCCGGGGCGACCAGGTACACGTGCCCGGCGGTCGGGGAGTGGTCGGAGCGGAGGGCGATCTCGTGCAGGGGGAGGTCCGCGCTCAGGGCGTCGGTGTGCACGGCGAGGACGTGCTCGTGGAGGGAGAGGGCGCCGAGCTCGGACCGGTGTCCGCCGCGGCCGGGGTTGCGCAGGGTGTCGAGGTGCTCCTCGGCCCGGCGCACCCGGCGCCGGTGGGCCGCGGCGGCGGACTCGACGGTGGCCTTCGCGCGGCTGAGTTCCTTCCGCGCGGTCCGCTCCAGGCCGCGCAGGGTGTCCCGTGCGGTGCCGAGGTCGCGGCGCGCGTCGTCGTGCTCGGGCGCGAACACGTGCCTCCAACTGCCCGGGTAGCGGTAGAACCGCAGGCCGACCACGGCGGCCGCGACCACGACGAGCAGCAGTATCCAGACCCCAGCGTTCACGACGCCCTCCCCGGACGGCAGTTGTCCTCCCCGGCCGGCCCCCGATGCGGCGTCGGGTTGCCGCGTCGACGATCTGCACCTGGCCGGGAGGGTTCAAATCCACTGAACAATAGCGGGGTTGGCGGCGCGCCGGTTGCCGCGCGGCAAACGGCCGGCCACGCCGGCCCGCTCGTCGACGCCGCCGGTGGGCGCGGTGGCGGTCCGCGGCACGTGGCGTGCCTCCGGTCCTCGGCGCCACCGGCCGCGAGGGCCTGCCCGCGCGACCTGTCGCCGCGTCCGCCCGTGCGGCACCGCCCGGATCGGCGGTCCTTCGGTACCGGCCGGTGGCCCGCACGACGGTGGAGCCGTCCGGGACGGTCACCCGCGTCATGTCCGCCGACTGCGCTCCTACGCCCACTACCACGTCTGCAACGGTGCGGTGATCTCGGCGCAGTTCGGCGACACCAGGGCGGACGCCGCCGCAAAGCCTGACCGGTCGTCACTTCAGTGGCGTCGATCGCGGATCCGCGACCGGCGCCACTGTGTCGTGCCGGGCGCCGTTTCGACGTCGATCCTCCCGAGTACGGGTGGGGCCGCACGGATCGGCCGTCCTTCCTCTTCGAAAGTTTCGTCCGTAATCGCGGTCGTCTCGCGAACCGTAGGGTCGTGCTGATGTCGCGTCAAGACCCGGTGCAGGCTTTGCTGGACGGTCAACTGCTGGATTGGACCTGCCTTCGAAATGTTTCGAGCTGAGAAGGCAAAAATCTCGGCGAACTTTCGGAAACAGAGTCATTGACCCTCGTTCCGAGCCGGGCACATACTGTCCAGCGATCGAAGCCTCCCGAACCGCAGGCGACTCTCCACCGGCCCACCCACCCAACCACCCATCCGGACGCGCCACAGAGGCGTGTCCCGGGCCGGAGAGCGGAGATCCGGGTCCGTCACCGTCAGGACCCGGTCTCCGGACCTCGATCGCAGCACGACCGGTCCACCCAGGCCGCGTTGAACGCGCCGAGCCGCGGTCACGGCCGCGGCGGCCGGCCTCACCCGGCCGCCGCCGGCCCCGTCGGTCCGTCCCACGCCGCCCACCCTCCCCACCCTCCCCACCCGCCTTCACCAGGAGGAAGCAGGCCCATGAACAACACCCCCACCCGATGGAAGGGCCGCACGGGCAGCCGCGTCAGGCTGCTCATCGCGCTGGTCGCGGCGGTGCTGCTGGTGCCCGGCACCGCGCACGCCGACACGACTGTCACCTCGAACCAGACCGGAACCAACAACGGCTACTACTACTCGTTCTGGACCGACGGGGGCGGCTCGACCTCCATGGGCCTCGGAGCCGCCGGCGCCTACAGCACGTCGTGGAGCAACACCGGCAACTTCGTCGCCGGCAAGGGCTGGAGCACCGGTGGTCGCAGGAGCGTGAACTACTCGGGCAGCTTCAACCCGTCCGGCAACGCGTACCTGTCCCTCTACGGATGGACGACGAGCCCGCTCGTGGAGTACTACATCGTCGACAACTGGGGCACCTACCGGCCCACGGGCACCTACAAGGGCACCGTCACCACCGACGGCGGCACCTACGACATCTACGAGACGACCCGGGTCAACGCCCCGTCCATCGAGGGCACCAAGACGTTCAACCAGTACTGGAGCGTCCGCCAGTCGAAGCGCACCGGTGGCACCATCACCACCGGCAACCACTTCGACGCGTGGGCCAAGTACGGGATGAACATGGGCAGTTTCAACTACATGATCCTCGCCACCGAGGGCTACCAGAGCAGTGGGAACTCCAACATCACGGTGGCCGACGGCGGCACCTCCGGTGGCGGTTCGACCGGCACCGGCGGCTGCACCGCGACGCTCTCGGCCGGCCAGAGCTGGAGCGACCGCTACAACCTCAACGTCGCGGTCAGCGGCTCCACCAAGTGGACCGTGACGATGAACGTCCCGTCCCCGGAGAAGATCCTCTCCACCTGGAACATCAACGCGAGCTACCCCAGCAGCCAGGTGCTGACCGCCACCCCGAACGGCAGCGGCAACAACTTCGGCGTGACGGTCCAGACCAACGGTTCCACGACCTGGCCGACGGTCTCCTGCAGCGCGAGCTGACCGGAGAGGACGGGGTAGCGCCGTTCCTCTGGCGCCGCGTTCCTGACGCCGCGCCGTCACATCGCACGTGTCACATCGCACGTGTCAGATCGCACGTGTCACATCGCACCATCGGGTACCGAGCCGGCGTCCGTTCGCCGCGCGCCAGGGCGTGCGCCCGGGAAGCACGAGTGTGCCTCCCGGGCGCACGCCTGACCGGAGGTCAGACGGCCCGGCGTGCGGTCAGCGCGTTGAGCAGGGCCGCGCCCCGTTCGGCGTCGTCGACACTGACGGCGAATTCGGTGCCCGTGCGGGAGCGGACGACCAGGCACGCGCCCCGCCGGAGCATCACGGTCGTGCCCCGGGCGTCCAGCCGGCAGCCCCAGCCGCCGGCCTGGGCGGGTGTGCGGTCCTCGGCGCGCGCGGACTCGACCTCGTCGAGCGGCCAGTGCCGGACGGGCAGGCCGACCGGGCCGAAGGCGACGTCCAGACCCCGCTCGGTCACCCGGGCCTGCACCGAGGAGCAGCCGAGGACGACCACCGAGGTGATCGCGAGAGCGGTGACCAGCGTCCACGGCGTCCCGATCAGGCCGCCGGCCGCCGCGAGGACGGCTGTCGCGGCGGCCAGGCCCGTCACGGCGGCGAGCAGGTTGAGCCAGGGGTTGACCGTGCGGGAGAGCCAGACCACCTGCTCGCCCTCGGGGAGGTCGAGCGTCGGGCCGTCCGCCGGCGGGCGCGGCGCCGGTCCGGTGGCGCCCCGGCGGCCGACCAGGTGGCCGAGCAGGCCCGCGGCCGTCGCGGCCGCCAGGACGAGCAGCACGACCGCGCCGACCGGTCCGGCCTCGCGCCAGTCGGAGCGGTCCAGGTTGGCGTGCACGAGCGAGGCCTGAGCGCCGGTCAGGAGGACGCCGCCGAACGCCGTCGCGGCCCCCGCCCGGGCCCTCGACCGCAGCCCCCCGCGCCGGCGCAGGACGGTGGCGGCCGCCACCAGGAGCCCCCAGATCAGCGTGGGGAGCAGCGCCGCCGCCCAGAGCGGCATCGAGCTGTCGGGTGTGCCGCCGCTCCAGTGGGTGGCGAGCGGCTCCGGCAGCCGGTTGCGGGCACACCACGGCAGAGCCGGCAGCAGGACGAGAACCCCTGCCGACCAGGTCAGCGCCCCCCATGAGCGGATCCTGCTCCGCTGTTCCCCGTCGTTCACGACATCCCCCTGATCATTTCGATGAGATCCGCCTTGTCGTAGCCGGCGCGGGCGGCGTCGGCGATCAGCCGGCGTGCCCGGTCCAGCAGGTCGGACCGGTGGTCCGCGTCGGCCGCGACGGTGATCCCGCGACCCCGGCGGAACTCCAGCACCCCTTCGTCGCGCAGTGTGCGAAGGCCGCGCAGGACGGTGTTGCTGTTGACGCCGAGGGCCCCGGAGAGGTCCCGCGCGGGCGGCAGCCGGTCGCCCGGTCCGCATTCGCCTTCGGCGATCGCGCGTCGGATCGCCCCCGCCACCTGCTCGTGCAGGGGACGGGTGTCTGCGGTGTCCAGTCTCAGCAGCATGGTGCTAATGACGATAGCACCATTGTCGCCAGGCGGGAGGGGGCCGCCGGTGGCGCCGGGGGAGGGCCGCCACGGAGAGGCCACCGCGCAGCGGGACCGGCCGGTCCCGACCCATCCCCGACCGCACCGGGCGGCGCCCCGACCGCGTCGGCCGTGCCCCCAGCCGTTCCGAGCGGCCCCCCACCCGTTCCGGCCGGCGCCCGTCTGGACCGATGGGGCGACATCGGCCCGGCGCGACCGGCCGGCGAGCGGCCGGTCACATACGCTGAGCCGGCCGCTGCTCGGGCGGTCAGGCTGTCCGGCGGCTCGACGGGAGTGCACGGTGGTGACCTCGGCTTCGGACGCTGGTGCTCCCTCGTCCTCGGCGCGCCGGCGGTTGCGGGCGTGGTTGCTGGAGGGCGCGTCGGACCGGGTCAAGCAGCACCCCGGCCCGCACGCCGAGGCCCCCGCGGAGCAGAGGCAGCGCTGGTGGCGGGTGATGTGCCTGACCGGTCTGGACTACTTCTCCACCCTGGGCTACCAGCCGGGTATCGCGGCGCTGGCGGCCGGGCTGCTTTCGCCGGTGGCGACCATCGTGCTGGTGATCGTCACCCTGTGCGGGGCGCTGCCGGTCTACCGGAGGGTGGCCCAGGAGAGCCCGCACGGGCAGGGATCGATCGCCATGCTGGAGCGCCTGCTGTCGTTCTGGCAGGGGAAACTGTTCGTGCTGGCCCTGCTCGGCTTCGCCGCCACCGACTTCGTGATCACCATCACCCTCTCCGCGGCCGACGCCACCGCGCACCTGGTGGAGAACCCCCACCTGACCGGCGCGCTGCACGGCCGCCAGGTGCTGATCACCATGATCCTGGTGGCCCTGCTCGGGGCGGTGTTCCTCAAGGGCTTCAGCGAGGCGATCGGCGTGGCCGTGGTCCTGGTGGCGGTCTACCTCGCGCTGAACGTGGTGGTGGTCGCGGTCGGGCTCTACCACGTGCTGACCGAACCGCAGCTGATCACGGACTGGACCAACGCGCTGACCGCCGAGCACGGCAACGTGGTGGCCATGGTCGGGGTGGCCCTGCTGGTCTTCCCGAAACTCGCCCTGGGCCTGTCCGGTTTCGAGACCGGGGTGGCGGTCATGCCGCACATCGAGGGGGACGAGGGCGACACCGAGGAGCGGCCGGCCGGGCGGATCCGGGGCACCCGCAAACTGCTCACCACCGCCGCCTTGATCATGAGCGTGTTCCTGATCACCAGCAGCTTCATCACGACCCTGCTCATCCCTGCGGCGGCGTTCGAGCCCGGTGGCGCGGCCAACGGCCGCGCCCTGGCCTACCTGGCCCACAAGTACGTGGGCGGCGCGTTCGGTACCGTCTACGACGCCTCCACCATCGCCATCCTCTGGTTCGCCGGGGCCTCGGCGATGGCCGGCCTGCTCAACCTGCTGCCCCGGTACCTGCCGCGCTACGGCATGGCGCCGCACTGGGCGCGAGCCGTGCGCCCGATGGTGCTGGTGCTCACCGGGGTCGCCTTCCTGATCACCTGGATCTTCGACGCCAGCGTCGACGAGCAGGGCGGTGCCTACGCCACCGGCGTCCTGGTCCTGATCACCTCGGCCGCCATCGCGGTGACCATCGCCGCGCACAAGGCCGGCCAGCGCGGCTGGACCGTGGGCTTCGCGGTCATCGCGGCGGTGTTCGTCTACACCACCGGCGACAACATCGCCGAGCGGCCCGACGGTGTGAAGATCGGTGCCTGCTTCATCGCCGCGATCGTGCTGGTCTCCTTGGCCTCCCGGCTCGCCCGGGCCTTCGAGCTCCGCGTCACCGACGTGGTCCTGGACCCGGTCGCGGCCCGCTTCGTGCGGGACTGCTCGAACCGGACGATCCGGCTGATCGCCAATCAGCCCAACGGCCGCGACCTGGCGGAGTACCGGGACAAGCTCCACCAGATCCGGACGGACAACGACATCCCGGCCGAGGACGACCTGGTGTTCGTGGAGGTCACCGTCCGGGATCCGTCCGACTTCGAGGCGGAGCTGACCGTCCACGGCGAGGTGCTGCACGACCGCTACCGCGTCCTGACGCTGGAGCACTCCAGCATCCCCAACGCCCTCGCGGCGCTGCTGCTGTACATCCGGGACGCGACCGGGCAGCAGCCCCACATCTACTTCGAGTGGACCGAGGGCAATCCCTTCGCGCAGTTCCTGCGCTTCTTCCTGTTCGGTCAGGGCGAGGTCGCCCCGGTCACCCGCGAGGTCCTCCGGGAGGCCGAGTCCGACCGCGCCCGACGGCCCCGGGTGCACGTCGGCTGACCGGCCGACGCGGCGCCCCCGGGCGGGGCTTCGGGCGGGGCTTCGGGCGGGGCTTGCGGGTGGGGCTTGCGGGTGGGGCGCGGCCGGGGCCGCCCGCATCGGCAAAAGGGGCCAAAGCTAGCATGTGTGTGCGCATCGCCTAGCTCGAAAGATGGACCTGTGACTGTCAACGAAGACGTGTTCACGAACTGGAAGAACCGCGAGGAGATCGCGGAGTCGATGATCCCGATCATCGGGCGACTGAACCGGGAGCGGGACGTCACCGTCCTGGTGCACAGCCGCTCGCTGGTCAACAAGTCGGTGGTCAGCATCCTCAAGACCCACCGCTTCGCCCGCCAGATAGCCGGCGAGGAGCTCTCCGTCACCGAGACGCTGCCGTTCCTGCACGCGCTCGCCGCGCTGGACCTCGGCCCCTCCCAGATCGACATCGGGATGCTCGCCGCGACCTACGGGGCCGACGGCCGCGGGCTCTCGGTGGAGGAGTTCACCGCCGAGGCGGTCGCCGGTGCCACCGGTGCCAACAAGCTCGACCGCCGCGAGCCGCGCGACGTCGTCCTGTACGGCTTCGGCCGCATCGGCCGGCTCCTCGCCCGCCTGCTGATCGAGAAGGCCGGCTCGGGCAACGGCCTGCGGCTGCGCGCCATCGTCGTGCGCAGCGGCGGCGACGAGGATCTCGTCAAGCGCGCCTCGCTGCTGCGCCGTGACTCCATCCACGGCCAGTTCCAGGGCACGATCACGGTGGACGAGGCGAACAGCAGGATCATCGCCAACGGCACCGAGATCGCGGTGATCTACTCCAACGACCCGACCTCGGTGGACTACACCGCCTACGGCATCGACGACGCCATCCTGATCGACAACACCGGCCGGTGGCGCGACCGCGAGGGCCTGTCGAAGCACCTCCGGCCCGGCATCGCCAAGGTGGTGCTGACCGCACCTGGCAAGGGCGACGTCCCGAACATCGTCCACGGCGTCAACCACGACACGATCAAGCCCGACGAGCAGATCCTCTCCTGCGCGTCGTGCACCACCAACGCGATCGTCCCGCCGCTGAAGGCGATGGCGGACGAGTACGGCGTCCTGCGCGGCCACGTGGAGACGGTCCACTCGTACACCAACGACCAGAACCTGCTGGACAACTACCACGACTCCGACCGGCGCGGCCGCTCGGCGGCCCTGAACATGGTCATCACCGAGACCGGAGCCGCCTCCGCCGTCGCCAAGGCGCTGCCCGACCTGAAGGCGACGATCACCGGCAGCTCGATCCGCGTCCCGGTGCCGGACGTCTCGATCGCTATCCTCAATCTGCAGCTCGCGCGCGGGACCACCCGCGAGGAGGTCCTCGACCACCTCCGCAACGTGTCGCTGACCTCGCCGCTCAAGCGCCAGATCGACTTCATCAGCGCTCCCGACGCGGTGTCGAGCGACTTCATCGGCTCGCGCCACGCCTCGATCGTCGATGCCGGTGCCACCAAGGTCGAGGGCGACAACGCGATCCTCTACCTCTGGTACGACAACGAGTTCGGGTACTCGTGCCAGGTGATCCGCGTCGTCCAGCACGTCTCCGGGGTGGAGTACCCGACGTACCCGACGCCGGCGCTCTGAGGCCCGGCGGTTCGTCCGGCCCGGCCCGGCGCCACCCGTCCGATCTTCTGACGCTCTGACGGTCCGACGTTCTGGCGGTCCGGTGGGAAGCGGTGGTGGGCCGGCGGTCCGGTGGGCGGGTGCCGTGCCGGTGCGGCGATCGATCCGGGCCGGATTCCGGTCGTCGTCCCACCGGCCACCGGCCACCGGCCACCGGGCCCGGGTCGGCCGGGCCGCTCCGGCCAGGTGGTGTGCGGCTGCGGTCAGGGCCGGTCGAACCAGGCGAAGGCCGCGATCCGCCAGCCGTCCGGGGTACGGACGAACTGGATGCTCTTGGTCCCGCCGCCTTCGAACGGCTCGCCGTCCAGGACACCGGATTTGCGGTACTCGCCGACCCGCGACGCGATGTCGCCCGCGATCTCGGTCCGCTCCGAGGTCTCCCACTCGGAGAACTCGGCCAGCCGGCCGTCGGTCAGCAGCCGCAGACGAGGCTCGATGAACGCGTCGACCGTGTAGACGGCGAACTCGGGGCCGGTCCGGACGATCAGGCCGGCCGGAATCATCAGCCGGCGGATCCTGGCCAGGTCGGGGGTCCGGCCGCCCCGGTTGTCGAAGGCGCCGAAGAACTCGGCGGTGACCAGGTCGATCTCGGTCTTGGACATGGCGCGACGGTAGCACCGGAGCGGCGCCGGGCGCCGTAGCCACCGGGCGGCCGTCCCGGCGTCCCCGGCGTCCCCGGCGTCCTGGGGCTCTCCGGCCGGGTGTCCGCCCGGCCGGTCAGTCAACGGCGGGCGCGGGGCCCGGCTCTGCGGTCCGACGGGCATACACCTCGATCTCGATCTTCATGCGGGGATCGGCCAGGCCGCACACGAGCATCGTCGCGGCCGGGCGGATGTCGCCGAAGCAACGGCGAAGGGTGGGCCAGCACGGCTGGAAGTCCTCGCGGTCGGGCAGCAGGTATCTGACCCGTACCACATCGGCGAACGTGCACCCTGCCTCGACCAGTGCCGCTTCGACGTTGCGCAGGCACTGCTCGGCCTGCTCGATCACGTCGTCCGAGATGGTCATGGCCGCGTAATCGAATCCGGTCGTCCCGGACACGTGCACCCAGTCGCCGTCGACCACCGCTCGGGCGTAGCCGATCTCCTCCTCGAAGGTGGAGCCGCTCAAGATCGTGCGTCGCTCTGTCATGCGGCGAAAGGTAGGCAGCCAGCGGTGATATGTCCAATACTCAGACAGGTGTCACGTGATATCCCTGTCGGTATGGATCGCCCGGAGCTCGGACTCCAGCAACTTCACGCCTTCACGGTGCTCGCCGAGGAACTCCACTTCGGACGGGCGGCGGAGCGGCTCGGCATCGCGCAGCCGCCGCTCAGTCAGCAGATCCGCCGGCTGGAGGTGAAGGTGGGACACCCGCTGTTCACCCGAGGGCCCGGCCGGGTCGCCCTCACCCCGGCCGGGAACGAACTCCTGCCGGCCGCTCTGCGCGCGCTCGACGAGGTCGCCGTCGGCCTGGACGCGGCACGGCGCGTCGGCAGCGGTGCGGCCGGTCGCATCCGGATCGGTTTCTCCGCGTCGCTGGCGCTGACCCTCCTGCCGGGCCTCCTGAGTGCCCATCGAGACCGGTGTCCCGGTGTGGACCTGGAGATCCGCGAGATGACCACGGCGCCGCAGGTGACCGCCCTGCGAGAGCACGTGATCGACATCGGGCTTCTCCGGGAGCCGCCGGACGAGCCGGGGCTGAGCACGGAGACGATCCTCTCCGAGGAGTTCGTCGTCGTCCTGCCGGCCGCCCATCCCCTCGCGGCCCGACGTGTCGTCCCCGTCGAGGCGCTGGCGGACGAGCCGCTCGTGCTGCTGCCGCGCAGTGCCGGACCGACTGTCCACAGCCGCATCCTCGACCTGTGCCACGACGCGGGATTCGAACCCCGCCTGGGCCAGCAGGCGGTGGAGTGGCAGACGGTCTGCGCGCTGGTCGAGGCGGGACTCGGGGTCTCGCTCGCCCCGGCGAGCATTCGCCGGATCCGCCTCACGGGTGTCGCCTACCGCCGGATCGAGCCGAACACCGCGCGCACCACGGTGGCGATGGCCTGGCGCCACGACGACCGGAACCCCCTGGTCTCCCGATTCCTGGAGACCGTCCGCGGTGCGTCCTGAGCCGGCGTCTCGGTGCCTCGGTGTCGCGCGGGCACGGCGTCAGGTGCGGACGGGCAGGCCCTCGCTGGTGACGAAGTAGAAGACGGGCAGTGCGATGAAGACGGTGAGCGCGATGATCGGTGACACCAGGACGCCGACCGCCCCGGCGACCAGGTAGGCCACCGCCCCGGCCCAGGAGCGGAGCCGTCCGTGGGCGACGTAGGTGGGTTCCACGGCCTGGTCGAGCAGTTCCGGGTGCCGGGCGAGGTGTCGGTAGAGCACGATCCAGCTGCCGCACATGGCGGCCGCGATCCCGGCGTACAGGGCGACGGCCACCCGTGCGTCGGGGCCGGAGACATCGCTCTGCAGCGCTTCGGAGAGCACCAGGGTGGGAAAGGCGAGCGCGGCCGTGGTGAAGAGCAGGAGCAGGTTGGCGGCGTGCAGACCGCGATCCGTCGCGCGGATCCGCACGAAGGCCTGATGATGGTTCAGCCAGATCACCGCCACGTAGCTGAAGGAGGCCAGATAGCCGAGGTAGGCCGGCCACTGGCGAAGCAGGGCTCGTCCCAGACCGCCGGGCCGGTGCGGCGGATCGGTGAGGCCGAGCACGAGGATGGTTACCGCGATCGCGAACACGCCGTCGCTGAACGCCTCCGCGCGGGCGGTCTCCGAACGGCTGAACCGGCGGGGGAGGCCGTGCTCCTCGGACATGTGCATCTCCTTGATCCGGTTTTGGTTGAATGATAAATTACACCAGGCTCGACCCCGAACGTGCTCGACCCCGAACAGGCTCGCCCCGACCGGCAGCAGGAGGAACGATGACGACCAGCGTGACGGACAGCCCTGACCGATCGCGATACGAGATCACCGAAGACGGCGAGCTCGCCGGGTTCGCCGAGTATCACCGCCACGAGGGAGAACTCGCCTTCATCCACACCGAGATCGATCCGGGATTCGCCGGACGCGGCCTGGCCGGCGAGCTGGCCCGCGCGGCCCTCGACGACGCCCGGCGCCAGGGGCTCGCGGTGCTCCCGTACTGCCCCTTCATCCGGGGGTGGATCACCAAGCACCCGGACTACGTCGACCTGGTGCCCGAGACCCACCGCGCACGGTTCGGCCTGTGAGCCCCGCACCGGTGGAACGCGCCCCGGGCGCCGGCGCCGCCGGTCCCGCCGAGGCGATCGCTCCCAGGGGCCCCGGCGCGGCCGCCGCACCCGCCGCACCCGCCGCACCCGGCGTGCCCCCCGCCTCCGCCTCCGGCGCGCCCGCCGGCGGGTTCGTCCGGGCGGCGGCCGCCGTCGTGACCAGCACGGCCGACGACTACCGGGTGGACATCCGCTCCGGTCGGCACCGGCTGGCCGCCGACGAGCCGGAGGCGAGCGGGGGCGCCGACACCGCCACCACGCCGGTCGGCCTGCTGCTGTCCGCGCTCGGCTCCTGCACCGCGATCACCCTGCGGATGTACGCGCAGCGCAAGGCGTGGCCGCTGCGGACCGTCCGGGTGCACCTCGGCTACGAGAAGGGCGCCGACAAGGCCGTGCGCATCACACGGCGGATCGACCTGATCGGCGACCTGGACGAGGCCCAGCGCGCCCGGCTGCTCGACATCGCGGAACGGACCCCCGTCACCCGCGCGGTCACCGCCGGCACGCCGGTCGTGGCGGTCGACGCGCACCCGGCGTCCTGAAGGCGCGGGGGAGCGGGCGTTCACCCGGCGGGTGCGCGGCTCCTCGACGTCCGGGGCGTTCATGGCGTCCCCGGTGTGCGGGGCGTTCATGACGCCTCCGGCGCCCGGGCGGCGTCGGGCTCGCGGTGCCGTCAGTCCTCGCCGACAAGGCCGGACAGGGAGCGCGCACCTGACGCCCAGTCGGCCAGGCCCGCGCGTGCGACCAGGTGAATGCCCTGGTCCAGCGCGAACCGCTCCGCGTCCCTGGTGAACCGGCCGTTGGTGACGACCACGGCGACGTCCGCCCGGTGCACGGACCAGGCCGTGCCGTTCACCTGGTAGACGGCCGGGGCCCCGACCGATCCCCGGCCGTGGGTGAAGTGCTTCGCCTGGATCACGTACCGACGCGCCGACGGCGACACCGCGATCACGTCGGCCGCCCTGTCGTTCGCGTGGCCGCCGGCCTTGACGATCTGGAAGCCGTCCCGCTTCAGCAGGTCGGCCAGGTACAGCTCGAAGGCCCGGAAGGGTATCACGTCGAGCCCGGCCGGTCCGGTCGGCGGGACGCTGCTCCAGGGCGCTGGAGCCGCCGCGAACCTCTCCCGGTCGGGTGCCGTCCGGTCGGGTGCCGTCCGGCCCGAGGCCGCCGGCGGTGACGGGCCGTTCGGGGCCGGCCAGGGAGCTTCGTAGGGCAGCCAGGCGGCGCCGGCCGCCGCCGTGATCTCCGCCTCGGCCACCGCCGCTGCCGCCTCTTGCGCCTCCTCCTCCCGCGTCCTCGGGCCGGGGATGACGAACATCGTCGTCCTGTCCTCGCCGCAGCCCCGGACGTCGCTGCGCTCGAACAGGCCGTGCTCCCCGGTGTAGGACTCCACCCAGTCTTCGTACACGCGCCGCGCCTCGGACCAGCGCACGGTCTCGAGCACCCGGCGGCGGTGGCGCGTCGCCTGGACGGCGTAGTACGGCCAGACACCCCCGAGGAAGATCCGGTCCACCCGGTCGCGGAACCGGCTGTACGAGAGCAACGTGGGTGTCACGTCCGCCTGGGCCCGCAGTTCGTCCGACAACTGGTTCAACCCGGTGGCCGAGTCGTAGAGCAGCCTGGCCTCGTCGGCCATGGAGGTCAGGGGCGGGAGCTCCACCCGCCCCGGACGCAGGGCGGGTGGGTCCCCCGCCGTCCGTTCCGCCCGCTCCTCCCGTGCTTCCTCCACGCTGTCCCCCAGCCGTTCTTCCAGTGGTCCGGGCATCGCGGGAAGGCTACCGGGGTGACGGACGGGGCGTCAGAGCCGGGGGCGGGTGGTGCCGCCCCACCCCTCGGCGGGCGGTCGGGGCGGTCGGGGCGGTCGTGGTGGTCGGGCGGTCGGTCGGGCCGTCAGGGCTGGAGGGGCATCGTCCACCAGTTGAGACGGCGGGCTTGCCCGCGAGGCGGTCGGTGAGCCAGGAGATCGCGTCGCCCTGGTCGGTGATGAGGGGCACGAGGTGGTCGGTGAGGACAAGTCACGCTCGGGCGCTTATGGGCGATCAGGGAAACCGGTGAACTCGCTTTCTGTGGAGCGGTGATGCGGTGACGGCCGTGGGCCGCCCGGGATCAGCGCTGCTGTTCGGTCATGGTCGCGCCCACGCCGTCGCGGGTGACGAGGAAGCCGGTCGCGGGCAGCGCGCCGTCGGCCGGCCGGGCGGCCTCCGCCGACGTCCGGTCGGTGCCGGTGAACAGGGAGGTGCCCGCGCCGGCGCCGTCCCAGGTGTTCCCGTCGGAGCGGGCCGCCGGGCCGAGCCGCACGTCCCGGCCGTTGCCCACGGCGGCGTTGCCGCTCAACCGGGCGGCGGCGTCCGGCAGGTAGAACCCGGTCACGCCGTTGCGGAAGGCGGTGTTGCCGGTGAGCCGCAGCGGCCCGGGGTTGCCCTCGTCGTTGAAGCCGAGGCCGGTGTTGTCCCAGGCCGCGTTGTTGCGGACCAGGTGCGCCACCGCGGCGGCGCTGTCGCCGCCCCCGAGCGTGAAGCCGTTGCCCGCGCCCTGCCACGCCGGCACCCGCCACCGGTTCACGCCGTTGCCGTACGACCAGTTGCTCTCGACCGTCACCGGGGAGCCGAAGCCGCCCAGATCCAGGCCGTCGGTGGCGTTGCCGTACAGCCGGCAGCCCCGGACGACGTTGCCCTCCCCGGAGCCGAACGTGACGCCGAGCCCGATACCGCCCGCGCCGTGCGCCGCGTCGTCGTGGTTGTGGAAGAAGTCGCTGTCCAGGACGGCGTTCCCGACCGTGCCGGCATCGCGCAGGGTGAGCCCTGACCTCGCGTTGTCGTGGAACGAGAGCCGCCGGAACACCGTGTACCGGCAGGCGCGGCAGACGTAGGCGTGACTGCCGGAGCCGAAGAGCTCCAGCCCCTGGACCGTCCAGTAGCCGGCCTGCTGGGTGATCGCCCAGGAGGCGGCCGGCACCGCAGACGCGTCGAGGACGGGCCGTTCGTCGCGGTAGTTGCTCAGCGTGATGCGCCGGTCGGCGGCGCCGTCGGTGGCGAGGGAGACCGGCTCGGTCAGCCGGTACGTCCCGCCGCGCAGCGCGATCGTCTGGCCCGGGCGGACCACCGCCGCCGCCCGGCCGAGGGTGGCGTACGGGCGGGCGATGCTGCCGTCGCCGGTGTCCGCCCCGTCCGGGGCCACGTAGATGTCGGCCGCCGTCACTCCGCCGCCCGTACCCGCGCCCGGCGGCGACGCGAGTGAGGACGCCGACGGGCCGGTGACCGAGGACGACGGCGAATCGGAGGGCGCGGCGCCCGGCCCGCCCGACGCGGCACTCCCGGCCGGGGACGGCGGCGGGCCGCCCGGCGCGGGGCCCGACCACGGCGCGATGACGCAGGTGAGCGCGACGGCGGCGGCGACGGCCGCTGCCGCGCCGGCCGCGGCGGGCCGCCCGGTCAGGCGGTGCACGAGCGAACCGAACCAGGCCCACAGTGAGTGCCCGACGCCGGCCACGCCGCCGGCCGCCGCCGAAAGGCCGTCCAGCAGCGAGTGCGGGGCCACCAGCACGCCGATCCCGGGCAGCAGCCGCTCCGGCGGGACGAGTGCGTGACCCGCTCCGCCGCACGGCTGGCAGCCACGGGTGTGGCGGGTCAGGCGCTTGCGCCACACCGAGGTGGTACTGCCGTCCCACCCCTGCACCAGCGCGGCCAGCCCGGGGCAGCGGGGTACCGCGTCCAGCGCCAGCACGACCGTACGGGCCGCCTCCAGCTGGGTCCGCATCCGC
This sequence comes from Kitasatospora sp. NBC_00315, assembly GCF_041435095.1. Classification (NCBI taxonomy): domain Bacteria; kingdom Bacillati; phylum Actinomycetota; class Actinomycetes; order Kitasatosporales; family Streptomycetaceae; genus Kitasatospora; species Kitasatospora sp. NBC_00315. The sequence continues at coordinate 7,703,539 of NZ_CP108025.1, forward strand.
TGGACGCGGACGGCCGTGTGCGCGGCGTCCAGCCCGAGGGCCTCGGAGAGCTCGCTCCGGCCGAGGCGGCCGGACACCTCCTGCCACCAGAGGGCGAGCAGCCGCCGGTCGGCCGGCTCCAACCAGCGGGTGGCGCGCACGAGATCACGCCGCTGGCCGGTCAGGACGAGTTCGGCCACCGTGCGCTCCGCGAAGTCGGTCGACGGGTCGGCCACGTCCGCGACGTCGAAGCGGTGCGGCACCTCCACCACCCGGCGCCGCGCGTGCTCGTGGAGCCGCCGGTACGCGATGGCGACCGCCCACGAGCGGAACCGTTCCGGCTCCCGCAGGCCCGGCAGGCCCCGGACCACCCGCAGCATCGTCTCCTGCACCAGGTCGTCGACGTCCGCAGCCGTGTACAGGGCGCGGCCGACGATGTTGTAGATCAGCGGCAGGTGCAGCGCCACCAGGTGGTTCAGGGCCCGCTCGTCGCCGGCCTGGGCGTCGCGGACCAACGCGGCGACGTCCTGCGCCGCGTCCTGCTGATTGCCCGTGAGCATGGGGGATCTCCTCGCCGCTGCGCCTCGGCAGGGCTGCGAGGCGGGGGTGCAGGCACCCGGCAACGCGACGGGCCGGCACCCGGGCACGGTCGACGACCGGTGCGGAAACCGCATCCTGGCACGGCGTCACACGTTCGTAAAGCCGCCCGCCGTGGCATCGCGTCGGGCACCGCGTGGTGGCACCCCGTCGTGTCCACCTCGCCGGGCGTCCGGGTGGGCGGCCCGGTGCGGCGGGGCGCTGTGGCCGGAGAAGAAGTTCTGCGAATTTCGGTTATCCGTCCGGCGGGCGCCCGTCTACCAGGGTGCCGCTGCCCGACCGGGCCGCGGCACGCCCACGGTTCGCCGCCGGGCCCGCACCGCCGGGCCGGGGGCAGCCCGTTTCTCCTGGAGAGGATCAGCTGTGTTCGTACCGTCCGATCGGGCGCCGAGCGAGGCACGGCCGCCCGCCGCCCCCGCCCACCACCGCGCCCCCGCCCACCGCCGGACCGCCGGTCTGCTGGTGGCGTTGTTGCTGGCGGTCTGCGCCGCCCTGGCGGGTGGGGCCGTGCCCGCCGGGGCGGTGGCGCTGCCCGCCGCCGGCACATATCAGTTGGTCGTCACGAAGAGTGGTAAGTGTGTCGATGTGCCCGCTGCCTCGGGGGCTTCGGGTGCGTTGTTGCAGCAGTGGGGTTGCACCGACGGTGCGGCCTGGCAGCAGTTCGTGCTGACGCCGGTCGGGAGTGGGAGCTACCAGCTGGTCAACGCCGGGAACCGTCTCTGTGTCGACGTGCCGGGCGGTTCGACGGCCAGTGGTGTGCAGTTGCAGCAGTGGGGGTGCGGCGCGGGTCAGACCAACCAGCTGTGGTCGCTGACGCCCAGTGGCAGCGGGACCTTCCAGATCGTCAACGCCCGCAGTGGCCTGTGCGTCAGCGACCAGGGCGCCTCCACGGCCAACGGCGCCGCCGTCATCCAGGAGACCTGCACCGCCAACACCAACAAGCAGTGGGCCTTCCGTCCGGTCACCACCGCCACCCCCACGGTCGCCTCCGACGGGACCGGCCGCTACCGGACCGTGCAGGCCGCGGTCGACGCGGTCGCCGCCGGCAACACCGGCCGGGTCATCATCACCATCAAGCCCGGGACCTACCGGGAGCAGGTCACCGTACCGGCCACGAAGCCGTACATCACCCTGCAGGGTCTCGGCGGGGCCCCCGAGGACGTGGTGATCGTCAACAACCGCAACGCCGGGAGCTACGGCACTGCGGGCAGCGCCACCCTCCTCGCCCAGGGGCACGACTTCACGGCCGCCGGTCTGACGCTGAGCAACGACTTCGACGAGAACAGTTCCGACACCGGTGACCAGGCGCTCGCGCTCTACCTCGACGCGGACCGCACCGTGCTCGACGACGTGCGCCTCCTCGGCGACCAGGACACCTTCCTGGTGAACGACAGCGCGCGGGCGTACGTCGTGAACTCCTACGTCGAGGGCACCGTCGACTTCGTCTACGGCAGCGGCGTGGCCGTCTTCAGCGGCTCGCGGATCCACGAGAAGCGCACCACCGGCGGCCCGGTCACGGCCGCCGCCACGCCGGCCGCCCGGGCGTACGGCTTCCTGTTCTACCGGTCGACGATCACCGGGGCGACCGCCAACACCACGCAGCTCGGCCGTCCGTGGCGGCAGGACGCCCAGGTCGTCTACCGGGAGTGCTCGCTCTCCGACACGATCGCCACCGCGCAGCCGTGGACGAACATGTCGACCAGCACCTGGCAGAACGCCCGGTACTTCGAGTACCGCAACACCGGTGCCGGCGCCGGGACGAACGCCAACCGGCCGCAGCTGACGGATGCCCAGGCGGCGGCGTACACACCGCAGAAGTACCTGGCCGGCACGGACGGCTGGAACCCGGTCGGCTGAGCCGGCCCGTCCCACCCCCCCACCCACCCCCTTGGAAGGACGATCCATGACCAGAAGGAAGCCGAACGTGCGGCACCGGCTGTCGAGTGTGCTGGCGGCGTTGGTGCTCGCGGTGTGTGCTGCCGTGGCGGGTGGTGCGGCGCCCGCGGGTGCTGCGGCGCTGCCTGCCGCGGGTACGTATCAGCTGGCCGTGACGAAGAGCGGGAAGTGCGTCGATGTGCCGGGTGCTTCGGCGTCGTCGGGTGCGTTGTTGCAGCAGTGGGGGTGCACGGAGGGCGCGGCGTGGCAGCAGTTCGCGCTGACGCCTGCGGGGACGGGGACGTACCAACTGGTCAGTGCGAGCAGTCACCTGTGCGTCGACGTGCCCGGCGGGTCGACGGTCAGCGGTGTGCAGCTGCAGCAGTGGGGCTGTGGCAGCGGGCAGACCAACCAGTTGTGGTCGCTGACGCCGAGCGGTACGGGGACGTACCAGATCGTCAACGTCCGCAGCGGTCTGTGCGTCAGTGACCAGGGCGCCTCCACGAGCAACGGCGCCGCCGTGATCCAGGAGACCTGCACCGCCAACAGCAACAAGCAGTGGGCCTTCCGGCCGGTCGCGGGCCGCACCTGGTCCGACAAGGCGGACGGCTTCGCCTCCACCGGCGGTGGCACCACCGGTGGCGCCGGCGGTGCCACGGTGACCGTCAGCACCTTCGCCGACCTGGTGAAGTACGCGACGTCCGACAGCCCGTACGTCATCAAGGTGGCCGGGGCCGTCACCGTCACGCCGTACGGCTACGAGATACCCGTGAAGTCGAACAAGACCCTGGTGGGCGTCGGCACCGCGGGTGAGATCGTCAACGGTGGCTTCTTCCTCGGCACGGGTGTCCACAACGTGATCATCCGCAACCTCACCGTCCGGGACACCCGGATGGCCGACGACGACCCGGACGACAAGGTCTACGACTACGACGGCATCCAGATGGACACCGCCGACCACGTCTGGATCGACCACAACCGGATCGAGCGGATGAACGACGGCCTGATCGACAGCCGGAAGGACACCAGCTACCTCACCGTGTCCTGGAACGTCCTCGGCGAGGACAACAAGGCGTTCGGCATCGGCTGGACCGACAACGTGACGGCCCGGATGACGATCCACCACAACTGGATCCACGACACCAACCAGCGCAACCCCAGTGTCGACAACGTCGCCCTGGCCCACCTCTACAACAACTACCTGCAGAACATCACCTCGTACGGCAACCTCTCGCGCGGCGCCTCGAAGACCGTCATCGAGAACAGCTACTACGACAACGTCGCCAACCCCTACAACATCGACACCACGGCGGCCTCGCTGACCCAGAGCGGCAGCATCGTGGTCAACTCCACCGGCAAGCAGCAGACCAACGGCACGACCTTCACGCCGAGCGCCTACTACGCCTACACCCTGGACGCCGCGCAGGACGTCCCGGCCCTGCTCCGTGAGTACGCCGGCCCGCAGAGCACCATCGGCGGCTGACCGGCAGCAGCGGCCCCCGGCCGTACCCGAGGCCGGTGGCCCCGCACGGGCGGGGCCACCGGCCTCGGTGCCGAGGAGCGGGGCGCGGCCTGCCGGCGGCGGCGCGCCCGGGTGCGTGGGGTCGGTGCCGGCGGCCGGTCAGCCGTGCGCGGACGCGGCGACGGTCGCCGGTGGCGCGCTCCCGGTCCGGGGCAGCGGGATGTCGGGCTGAAGCTCCAGGGCGGCGGCCGCCCCGGTGATGTCCAGGATCCTCCGGACGGTCGCCGAGGCGGGCCCCAGGTGGAAGGTCGCGCCGGCGTTGGTGACGCGCTGCCGGGCGCGCAGCAGGCTCCGCAGGCCCGCGCAGTCGCAGAACGTCACGGCGCGCAGGTCGAGGATCAGGATCCGGGGGCGTGCGAGCAGGCCGTCCTCCACGGCCGAGGTGATCTGGTGGGCGGTGTCCATGTCGATCTCGCCCCGGACGTCGACCGTGGTGACGGCGCCGACGACGCTGATCCCCGTTCTCAGGAGCGGGGTCGGCAGGCCCCCGGTCGGACTTGCCGGTACGCCGAGCAGTGTCGGCGGTCGTTCGGCCATGACTGGCCTCCCTTCGCCGGGCGACGCCGCAGACGGCACCCGGGACCGCGAACTGCGGTGTACCCACCCTAGGCGCAACAGTTGCCATCCGACAACATTCGACTGTCGACAACATCCACGCGCGCCGCGCCGCCGACGCCGGCTCGCCGATCCGAGCACGACGGACGAAGCCCCCGGAGGGGCCAGGCGAGGGGCCGCCGGGTGGGCGCCGGATGGGCCCCCCGCGCGGGGCCGCCGGACGCCGGCGCCCGGCGCGGTCCCACCGCGCGTACCGGATCAGGACCGGGCGGCGCGGTCAGGCCGGACGGTCCGCGCCGCCCGCCGCCGCCCGCTCGGCATCCCCCGCGAGGTGCAGCCCGACGTGCTGGTCCGCGGCGTCGCGGAAGGCGCGCAGCCCCGTCGTCAGCGCCCGCCGGGCAGCCGGCGGCATGGCGCTCAGGACCTCCTGCAGATCCTGCTCCCGGCGCGCCCGCAGATCGGTCAGGAACTCCCGCCCGGCCGAGGTGAGCCGCAGCTCCAGCTCACGGCGGCTGGCCGAACTCGCGCTGCGCCGCAGGAACCCGACGGCCTCCAGGCGGTCGCACAGCCGGCTCACCGCCGGTGGGCGGGAGTCCAGCGTCTCGGTCAGATCGCGCAGGTTGATGCCCTCGTTCTTCTCCAGGACGTACAGCACGCGCAGCTGGGACACCGAGACCGGCGCGGTGGACACCTCGCGCCCGCCGCCCCACAACACCTCCAGCAACTCCACCACGGACGACGCGGCACCCGCGGTGCCTATGTGATCCGGAAGCGGGAAGACGGTGTTCATAGTGACCATAGTGGCACCCCCGGCACCGACCGGGGCACCCGTCGGCCCGATCCGCCGACCATCGCAGGAGAGGACGAACCCGTCGTGACGACCACACTGGCCGCCGTGGAGCGCGCACTGCGCACCGCAGCCCCCTACGCCCTGCTCGACGCCACGCGGGCCGCACTCACCTCGCTCTACCCGGTCCGGGACGTCGACCTGCTGATGGCCGACTACAGCCTGACCGTCCTGCAGCGGGTGACGGATCTGCCCTTCACCGCCGCGCCGGTCTCCGCGCACGGCAGCGCGCCCGGACGCGCCTTCGGCTCCCAGCAGCCCTTCCTGGAGGCCGAAACCGGCGTGCTGCACCTTCCGGTCTCGGTGCGCGGCGACCGGCTCGGCGTCCTCAGCCTGACCCTGGCCGGACCGGTCCTGTCCGAGCAGGCGCGGGCCGAGCTGGGGGAGATCGCCGAGATGCTCGGCCATCACATCCTGGTGGCCGAACGCGACACCGACCTGTACCTCCAGGCCCGCCGGAAGGACCGGCTCACCCTGGCGGCGGAGATGCAGTGGCAGCTGCTCCCCGCCCGCGCCTGTTCCCGCGAGGAGTACGCGATCGGCGCCCAGCTCGAACCGGCCTACGCGATCCACGGGGACAACTTCGACTGGTCCGCGACCGGTGAGCGGCTCACCCTGACCATCACCAACGGCATGGGCGAGGGCATCGACGCCTCCCTGCTCACCAACCTCGCCATCAACGCCCTGCGCAACGCGCGCCGGGCGGGCGTGGACATCGCCGACCAGGCGGCGCTGGCCGACCAGGCCGTCTGGGCCCAGCACCAGGGGGAGGCCCACGTCTCGGTGCTGCTGCTGGAGTTCCACCTCGACACCGGTCTCGTCGAGATCGTCGACGCCGGCTCCCCGCAACTGCTGCGGCTGCGCTCCGGCGCCGTGGAGTGGATCCCGTTCGAGGCACAGCTCCCGCTCGGCCTGGCCGACGACACCCCCTACGCCGCCCAGCAGATCAGGGTCGTCCCCGGGGACCGGCTGATCTTCGTCAGCGACGGCGTCTACACGGTCGCCTCCGCCTCCGGGGAGTCGTACGGCGACAAGGCGCTGAACCGCGCGATCCAGGCCACCCGGATGCTGCCGGCGGCCGAGGTTCCCCGGGCCGTCCTCACGGAGCTCGCCCGCCACCGCGAGCACCAGCCGGACGACGACGCGCTGGTGGTCTGCCTCGACTGGTTCGGCCGGGGAGCCGTCGAGGCCGCACCCGCCTGAACGGTCGGGGCGGTGGGTGCGGGCAGGACGTCCGGGACCCGCCGTCCTGGCGAACCACCGGTGGCGGGCACCGGGACGCGAACCACCGGTGCCCGCCACCGGTGTGCACGGCGCGTCGGTGTCCACGGCGCGCTCACCGGCGGTCGCACATGTCGCCGCACATGCCAGGGGCCGGTCGGGCCGCCACGTACGGCGGCCCGACCGGCCCCTGATCGCCGGCTCGGGGGAGAGCCTGCTCAGGTCAGCGCTTGAAGGCGTCCTTCACGTGCTCACCGGCCTGCTTCAGATCCCCCTTGACCTGGTCACCCTTGCCCTCGGCCTCAAGGCGCTCGTTGCCGACCGCCTTGCCGACGGTCTCCTTGGCCTTGCCCTTGGCCTTGTCGGCGGTGTTCTGGATCTTGTCGTCGGTGCTCATCTGCGCCTCCTGGCTGGGGGATGCCGTCTGCTCGGTACATCAGGGCGCCTGCCCGCGTTCGGCACGAGAATGCCGCGGAATGTCCGAATTCACGGAAGAAGTCGGCCGGCCGGCGGGGCATACGCCCCGGTCGGGTCGGCGGGGGCGCCCCGTGGGCCGCTCAGGGACACCGGCCCCAGGCGGTGATCAGGCCGGGGGAGAGGTCGGCGACGGCGCCCGAGGCGAGCGCCTCCTGCGCCTCGGCGAGCCCGGTCGCGTCGATCAGCCCGGTCGCGAGCATCGGCTCCCGGGCGCGTCGCCAGGTGTCCAGCCAGAACGCGGCGATCGGGCTGTCGGCGGTCAGGGCGGGCACCTGGATCTCGGCGGCCACGTCGGCGAGCCCCAGCTCCCGAAGGAGGCCCGGGTAGCGGGGCGTCCAGTCGACGTCCGTGCCGACGCCGGTGCGCAGGGCCTGCCACATCGCCCGCACGGCCCGCCGGTACGGGGTGTCCGGCGGCCCCGCCGTGGTGAGGTCCACGGCGTCCCCCAGCACCAGGTGGCCGCCGGGGGCGAGCAGGGCGCGCAGCCGGGCGGCCACCCGCCGGTGGTCGGGCAGGTGCATGAGCACGAAGCGGGCGTGCACCAGGTCGAACCGGCCGGGGGCGAAGTCGGGCGCCGTGACGTCGGCGGCCAGCGTCCGCAGCGCGCCGCCCGCGTACGGCGCCAGGAAGCGGACGTCCCGGTCGACCGCGAGGACGTCCCGGGCCCCGACCTCGAACGCCAGCCAGCGTGCGATCGTGCCGGTGCCCGCGCCGACGTCCAGGCAACGGCTGCCCGGGCCGACGCCGAGTGCGAGCAGGCGGGCACGGGTGAAGGCGTCGTACGCGAGGGAGCCGAGGTCGATCCGCTCGCCCTCGCCGGGCTTCCACGGCTCGAACAAGGTCTCTCCGTAGCCGCCGCCCCCGTCCGCACCCGCGCGCAGCGCGGGCCCGGCGGTGCTCTCCTCGTCGGACATGGCGTGGTCCTCCCGTCCGTCCTCCCGCCGCCGCCCGGAGCCGGCGAGCGAGGGGCACCTTTCGAGCCTAAGCCGCCTCCGACCGTTCCCGCCGGGCGGGCGACGCGGGGCATCGTGCCTGCGCGTGCGCCGGCTCCGACGGCGTGCGTGCCGAGGGGGCCCGGCGCCGGAGCCCCGCCGGTACGTCGATGCCCGGGATCCGCACGGCAGGAGGCTCAGCGGGCCTGCTCGTCCCCGGTGAACATGTCGACCAGACTGCCGGGTGCGTCGCCGCCGAACATGCGCTCGTGCAGGAGGACGGCCTCGGTGGCCTCCGCGGCGCTGCGGGGGAACAGTGCCTGCTCGTACGCGGTGAGCGCGGCCTCCACGTCGTCCGGGTGCGCGGCGATGGCCCGGCCGAGTTCCGCGCCGTCGTACATGGCCAGGTTGGCGCCCTCGCCGGAGGGGATCATGAGGTGGGCGGCGTCGCCGAGCAGGGTCACTCCCGGTACCCGGTCCCAGCGGTGCCCGGTCGGCAGCGTGTGGAGCGGGCGCAGCACCGGCGCCGTCTCGCCGTCCGTGATCAGCGAGGTCAGCTCCGGCGCCCAGCCCTCGAACTCCTGCGCGATCCGGGCGCTGGCTGCGGCCGCATCGGCGAAATCGACTCCGGCGAACCACTCCTGCGACCGGGAGAGCGCCACATAGGTGTGCAGGGTCCCGCCGCTCTCCCGGTGGGCCTGGATCCCCCTCCCCGGTGCGGGCGCGATCATCGACCCGCTGCCGACCGCTCCGGCGCCGGCCGGGTGCCGGGTGTCGGCGTCGAACAGGTAGGTCTCGACGTAGGACGTGCCGACGTACTCGGGCTCGGCGTCGGAGAGCAGCGGCCTGACCTTCGACCAGGCGCCGTCGGCGCCGACCAGGAGACCGGTGGTCACGGTGGACCCGTCGGCGAAGGCCACTTCGTGCCGGCCGTCGCCGAGCGGCCGGACGCCGGTGACCTTGTCGCCCCACCGCACGGTGCCGGCGGGGAGCGACTGGAGCAGGATCCGGCGCAGGTCGCCGCGGAGCACCTCGGGGCGCCCGCCCGTGCCGTCGTCGGGCTCCTCGTACAGTGCGCTGCCGTGCCGGTCGAGCACCCGCAGTGCCTCGCCGCCCTGGTGGATGATCGCGCGGAACTCGTCGGTGAGGCCGGCCGCCTCGAGCGCGAGCTGCCCGTTGTGCTCGTGGATGTCGAGCTGGCCTCCCTGGGTACGGGCCTCCGGCGAGGGCTCCGCCTCATGGATCGTCGCGGGGATTCCGTGGACGTGCAGGACCCGGGCGAGCGTGAGGCCGCCGAGTCCGGCGCCGATGATCGTGACGTGGGTGCGCATCGCGGCTCCTTCTGGGTCGAGGCCGCGCCGTGGTCGGCGGGCATCTCTGGAACGTCGTTCCATACCCATGGTGGAACGACGTTCCAGCTATGTCAAAATGGCAGCATGACAACCCCTCGCACGCGCCGGTCGCAGCGGCGGACAGAGGCACTCTCCCGTGAGCGCATCATCGAGGCCGCCGTCGAGCTGCTCGACGCGGCCGGCGAGGGCGGGCTGACGTTCCGGGTGCTGACCGAGCGCCTCGCCACCGGGCCCGGGGCGATCTACTGGCACGTGGCGAACAAGGGCGAGCTGCTCGGCGCCGCCACCGACGCCGTGGTCGCCGCCGCCCTGGCCGTCGAGCCCGCCGAGGCCCCGGGCTCGCCGCAGGACGCGGTCCGGGGCGTCGCGCTCGGCCTGTTCGACGCGATCGGGGAGCACCCGTGGCTCGCCACGCAGCTCTCGACGCAGCTCTCCCGCAGCCCCTGGGGCTCGGTGGCGCCACGGATCTTCGAGAGCCTCGGCCGGCAGGTCCGCGCACTGGGCGTGCCCGAGGACGGGTGGTTCGCGGCGACCTCGGTGCTGGTGCACTACATCCTCGGGGCCGCCGGCCAGAACGCCGCGAACTCCGCGAGCGCCCGCGATCTCGGGCCCGGCACGGACCGCACCGAGTTCCTCGGCGCCGTGGCGACGGCCTGGCAGGAGCTCGACCCCGACGACTACCCGTTCACCCGGGCCGTGGCGGCCCAGCTGCGCGACCACGACGACCACGAGCAGTTCCTCGCCGGTGTCGATCTCGTTCTCGCCGGTATCACCGCCGGGTCGGGGCGGACCTCGCGGTAGCGGCGCGGCGGACCTCGCCGTAGGGGCGCGGCGGGCCTCGCGGCAGGGGTGCGGCGGGCCTCGCGGCAGGGGTGCGGCGGACCTCGCGGCAGGGGTGCGGCGCGCCCGCCCCGCCGGGGCGTACCCGGCCCCGTCGCAGGGCCGCCCCGCCCTCGCTCCGCGGCCCGATGAAATTCCCGCTTCTTCCCCCGAATCCCCTGGAAATACGGGTGAATGTTCCCTCGCCGTCCGGGCATGCGATTGCCGACACCGATTGGGAGGTCTTCACCATGGTTCCCCTGCTTCTCGTTCTACTGCTGGCGCTACTGCTCTTCGGCGCCGGTTTCGCTCTGAAGGTCCTGTGGTGGGTCGCACTCGTGGTGCTGGTGGTGTGGCTGGTGGGGTTCCTTGCCCGTGGCACCCACCCCTCGGGCGGTCGGAACCGCTGGTACCGCTGGTAGGCGCGGCAGCCTCACGCAGGCTCTCTCCCGGATCGGCCCACGCCCCGGGACAGCCGATGTCCGTGACCCGGCATCGGATCGGATACTTCGTCAGAACCTCGGAAAGTAGGCTTTCATGTACATCGGACTCGGCACTGTGGTTCTCGTCGTCATCGTCGTGGTCGCCGTTCTCGCGCTCCGGCGCGGCTGACGCCGATTCCTTCCGCGTTTCGCCCGACCGGGCCGTTCCCCCTCTTCGCGGGAGCAATCCGGAATGGGCCCGGCGGGTCGGCCCGGCCCGGAACGGTCACTCCTTCCGGGTGACATCGTCGGGGTTCTCCGGCTGATTCCGGGCCGCGACCTCGAAGGGCCCGACACCCGCCGGCGCGCCGGCGGACGGTACTGCCCGGCCTGCGGCTCCGGATCCCGACGAGGGTCCGGAGCCGCAGGCGTACCCGCAGGTATACCCGCAGGCGTAGGCAATCCCCGGAGGCGGCGCGGTCCACAGAAAGATCTCATAAGACGCATATCGGACGACTTTTCTTGTGGTGCGCATGGGGTTCGGGGCAAGGGGTAGCCGCGAGCGAGGAGCGTTGGGCCTATCGGTGGCTGACGTCCGCGACCAGGGAGAGCGATCCTTCATGGCAGTCCTTCAGGACACCGCGTCCGCCACTGCTCCGGGCCGTGCCGTCACGAGCCCCGGCCCCGCGCCCACCGCCCTCGCACCCGCTGTGCCGGCGCCGCTGACCGGGCGCGCGCCGCTGAGCGAGGCCCCGGACGCGATGGCGCCGAGCGATGCCCGGGCGCTGTCCAAGGACCTGTTCCTGCGCCTGCGGGAGCTGGAGGAGGGCACCCGGGAGTACTCCTACGTCCGCGGCACCCTGATCGAGCTGAACATGACGCTCGTGAGGTTCGCGGCCCGCCGCTTCGGCAATCGCAGTGAGCCGATGGAGGACATCGTCCAGGTCGGCACGATCGGTCTGATCAAGGCCATCGACCGGTTCGACCCGGCCCTGGAGTACGAGTTCAGCACCTTCGCCCTCCCGACCATCACCGGCGAGATGAAGCGGTTCTTCCGCGACACGTCCTGGATGGTGCACGTGCCGCGCGGCATGCAGGAGAGGCGGCTCACCCTGGCGAAGGCCTCCGACGAACTGGAGCAGGTCCTCGACCGGCTTCCGACGGCCGGCGAGCTCGCCGCCCACCTGTCGCTGACCGAGCGTGAGGTGATCGAGGGGATGAAGGCCGCCAACGCCTACCACGCGCACTCGCTGGACGCGCCCTCCGCGAGCGAGGAATCCGGCGCCGGTTCCGGTGCGGGCCTCGGCGCGCGGTTCGCCGTGGAGGAGGCCGGCTTCGAGGCGGTGCTCCACCTGGAGAGCCTCAAGCCGCTCATCGCCGCGCTGCCCGAGCGCGACCGCAGGATCCTCGCCATGCGGTTCGGCGCCGAGATGACCCAGGGGCAGATCGGCCAGGAGCTGGGGCTGTCGCAGATGCACATCTCGCGCCTCCTGACCCGCATTCTCACTCATCTGCGGACCGCCCTCCTGAGTGAGAGCTAGCCCGCCGAAGGTCGGGCACGGATCCGCACGGGCGGATCCGCCGGATTTCCCGCCGCCGGATCAGGCGCGGGCGCAAGGTCGGCGCGAGCATCGGCGGTTCGCCGACGATGAGGGACTGAGGGTGGACATGAACGAGACGGCGAACTCCGCCGCGACACCGGCCGCCGGCGGGCCGGGAGCAGAGGTCCGGTTCACGGACGGCGGGGCGCTCGTCTGCTCCCTGACCGGCGAACTGGACCTGGACGGCGTCGTCACCGCGGGGCCGGTGCTGGAGGAGGCGGTCCGCTCGGGAGCGCCGCTGCTGGTCATCGAGTTCTCCGGGCTCGGGTTCTGCGACTCCTCGGGGCTCAATCTGCTGCTCCGCACCCGGGCGGACGCCGAGGGCGCCGGGACGGCCCTGCGGCTGACGGGGGTGTCGGGCCAGTTGCTGCGGTTGTTGGAGATCACCGGTGCGCACCGGGTGTTCACGATCGAGCCCACGCTCGAACACGCTCTCGCCGCCCGGTGAGCCGGCGCCGAGAGTCCGTACCGGTCCGGGGGCGGTGTCCCGCCCGCCCGTGCCTCGGCACGCGGTGCGCCGCCGGAGTGGTCCTGCCGGGGAAAACCGTCGCCGACCGGGACATCTGGTGTCTCCCGCGCCTCAGCGGGCAGACGTGACCGAGCAGGCCGGGTCGGACGGACGTGTCGACGGACTCCACCCGGCATCCGGACCAGTGACCGCTCGATCTAACGACAGCGCCGAACGGCGGGGTGAGAAGACAGTGACATCCATCGACCCAGGAACCGGCATGCCGCGCGGACCGGGCGGGCCGCCGACCGGTCAGCGCCGGAGGCTGGCCCTGAGAGCCGTACCCGGCCCGGTCGGCCGCGGCCGCCACTTCGCGCGCCAGGCCCTGGACGACTGGGGCCTGGCCGCCGCGGACACCCTCACCGACGACGTCCTGCTGATCGTCTCCGAGCTTCTCGCGAACGCGTGCCTGCACGGCGGCGGGCCCCACGAGCTGGTCCTCACCACCTCGGGCGAGGGACTGCGGATCGAGGTGCCGGACAGCGAGGCGGCCCTGCCGAGCCCGCGTCCGCCGCACCTCACCACCGCGCCGGGCGGTCACGGGCTGCACATCGTCCAGCGTCTGTCCGACCGCTGGGGCACGTCCGCGTACCAGGGCGGCAAGACGGTCTGGGCGGAGTTCGACGCGAACCGCTTCCGGAGCCGGGAGGCCGTCGCCGCCGAGTCCGGTGTCCGTGAGTAGGCCGCGGCGTGTGCCCGAGCCCTCGGAGGAGCACCCGGGCGCCGTCCGGCCGGCCGCACTGGCCGATCCGCCCGGCGCCGTCCGGCCGACCGAGCGGGAGTACCGGCTCCTGGCCGAGATCGAGAAGTCCCGGGCCCGGTGCCGCGCACTGGAGCGCCGGAACGCGGAGCTGACCGCGCGGGACCGGGAGCTGACCGCCCTGTACGGCGTGCTGGCGGCGGAGCTGGAGGAGACCAACCGGGGCGTGGTGGCCCTGTACAGCGAGGAGCACCAGCTCGCCCTGACGCTCCAGCGGACCTTCCTGCCCGCGACGCTCCCGGAGCACAGCGCGGCGGACCTCGCGGTTCGCTACCTGCCCGCCGCGCGGGAGAGCGAGATCGGCGGCGACTTCTACGAGGCCGTCGGCACGCCGGGCGGACTGCTGATGGCGGTCGGCGACGTGGCCGGCCACAACCTGCAGGCCGCCATGGTGATGGGAGAGCTGCGCCACGCACTGCGGGCGTACGCCAACGAGGGGCACCCGCCGCACGTCCTGCTGGAGCTCCTGGACGGCCTGCTGGGCCGTCACCGGCCGGGGTGGACGGCCACCGTCTGCATCGCCCTGCTGGAGTCCGGCACCGGTCTGCTGCACGTCGCCAACGCCGGGCATCTGCCGCCCCTGCTGGTGGCTCCCGGCGGCGGTGCGCGCTTCGTGCACGCCCACGGGCCGCTGCTGGGTCTGGGGCTGCCGCAACCGCGGGCCTCGCGCCACGAGGTGGCGTCCGGCGCCGGGCTGCTGATGGTGACCGACGGGCTCGTCGAGACCCGGGGAATCAGCCTGGACGACTCCCTGGAGGAGCTGCGCCGGGCGGCCGAGGCCGGCCCGGGTGAGCCGGAGGCGCTCTGCGACCTGCTTCTGGAGACCTTCGGCGCCCACCAGGAGGACGACACGGTGGTCTTCGCGGCCCGGCTCACCCGGGCCGGCGCTGAGCCGGGGCCTGATACGGCCTGAGCGGAGCCGGGCGCCCGGGGTCCGGTACCCCGGGCGCGCCGACGCGCCCCGGCTCGGGTGAGGGGGCGGTCGGCGGTCGGCCGTGAGGCCGGAAAGCCGGGCAGGCCGTGAGGTCGGGCAGGCCGGGAGACCGGGCGCAGGCGCGGCCGTCAGCCGAGGGGGAGGTGGGCCCGTACGCGCTTACCGCCCGCGTGCCGCTCGATGTCGTAGCGGCGGCAGAGCGCGAGGACGATCTCCAGGCCGTGCTGGCCGATCCGTCCGGGGTCCGCGGAGCGCGGCGCCGGGAGGGTGGCGTCGGTGTCCCAGACCGTCACCCTGATCTCCTCGCCGGTGAGCTCCAGATCCAGCAGGCAGGGGCCGGGCGCGTACTTGGCGGCATTGGTGACGAGCTCGCTGACGACCAGCCGTACGGTGTCGGCCAGCTCCCCGGTGACCGGCACACCGCGTACGCTCTGCGCCTCGGCCAGGAAGCCGTCGGCGAAGCGGCGGGCCGCCGAGACCGTACCCGGTCTGCCGTCGTAGGTGGCGCCCGCGCGCAGTGCGGTGGTGTCCTGCGCGTGCCCCGTGAGTACTGCGAACTCGGACATCCGGTGCCTTCCCCGTTCGACGGCCCGGCTGGTTAGCCCAGGGCCTGCGGCCCTGCCTACCCCCGTTCCGCCGTCCCACTCCTCACGAGTTCCGGCTCCGCGCGCGGCCGCCGCCGCCCGGACGTGGAGCGCGGCCGCCGCCCGGACGCGGAGCGCGGCCGCGGGCCGGGGCGGCGTGGCCCGCGCGGGTGCTCCCGGTCGTCAGGGCCGGGCGGGGACGGCGGCGGTCTCCAGGTAGAAGTTGTCGATGCTCCGGACGGCGTGGGTGAAGTCGTCGAGGTTGACCGGCTTGGTGACATACGCGTTGGCGTGCCGGTGATAGGCGCCGCTGACGTCCTCGGGAGCGGCCGAGGTGGTGAGGACGACGATGGGGATCAGCTTGAGCGTGTCGTCCGTCTTGAGCACCTCAAGGAGCTCGCGGCCGTTCATCCGGGGCATGTTGAGGTCGAGGATGATGAGGTCGGGAAGCCGCGCGGCCGTCTCCCGGAGGTATTCGAGGGCCGCCACACCGTCCTCGGCCTTGACGATCGTGCGGGCCGTGCCGTGCTCGAACAGCGCCTCCTCGATGAGCATGGCATCGGCGAGGTCGTCCTCGACGAGCAGGACGCTGTACGAGCGGTTCTGGCTGCGGGTGGCCATCAGGGGCTCCGGTTCTCAGGAGGTGGAGGTGCGGTGGGGTGCCGACGGGACCAGCCCCGGCCAGCGTTGGCGAGCGGCCTGGCGGCTGATCTCGCAGGCCTGTCCGAGCTGGGGGTAGCCCGCCCCGGCACCCGCCGCGTCGCGGGCCGCCCGGTCGGCGAGGCGCTCCGCGGCCCGGCGCAGGTGCATCAGGGCGTGCAACAGGGTCAGCGCGTCGCCCTGGGCGTCGTCCTCCCACGGCTCGGCCGGGGGCGGGCCGGCGGCGGGCAGCGGGCGGAAGGCGCGTGCGGCGAGGCGTCCGGCGAGCTCGCCGAGAGCCGCGTCCGCGAGGGCCGCGAGCTGGTCCTCGTCCATGAGGGCGGCGAAGCGGTCGGCTGGCATGGAAGCACCATAGCCCGATCGGCGGGCGGTCGGCGGCGTCAGGTGACCGCCCGCCGCCCGACAACCGAAGTTGTCGGCCGACGTGTATGGTGTGGCTGCCGCGCGCGACCTGCCGCAGGCGGGTAAGGACGTAGGACACCCGGCACCGGGTGCCTGATGGAGGACCTCGACATGGCCAGCCAGACCCCGGCGGGAAACGATCCGGCCGGCCCGACCCGGGCAGCACCCGTGCCGGGACCGCGTGCGACGGTCGGGAAGGCCGCAGGCGCGGCCACGGACCGCGGGCCGGGCTGGAGCACCCGCCGGATGCTGCAGGCCGGCGTGAGCGCCTCGCTGACCGTGCTGGTCCTGCTGGGGGCCGTCGGCGTCTGGGTGTTCGCGCACTCGTCGGAGGTCAACAACCGACTGGTCGACGGCAGCTCACCGGCCCTCATCGCGGCGGTGCGTCTGGAGTCCGGGCTGGTGAACCAGGAGACCGGCATCCGCGGCTACGGCCTCACCGGCGAGGCCGACTTCCTCGCACCGTACGAGCAGGGCCTGGCCCAGCAGCGCGAGGCCGTCGCCACCCTGCGGCAGCTGGCCGGGGGCGCGCAGGACCGGGCCGACCTGGATCTGGTGCTGGAGCGCAGCGAGGGCTGGCAGAGCGCGGTCGCCCGGCCGGTCGCGGCGGCGCCGCCCGGCACCGCCGTACCGGAGGCCGGCCGGCAGGCCGCCGAGGGCAAGGCGGCCTTCGACGGCGTACGGGCCGCGCTGGCGCAGCAGCAGGCACACCTGCAGGCCGAGCGGGAGAGCGGCCGGGAGGCGCTGCGCTCCGTCCGGGCGCTGCGCAATGGTGTGTTCAGCGCCATCGCGCTGATCATCCTGGCCCTGGCCGTGCTGGTCTTCGAGGGGTTGCGGCGGGGCGTCACCCGACCGCTGGAGCACCTGGCGGCGGACGCCGAGCGGGTCGCCGGCGGCGACTTCTCCCACTCGATCACCCCCACCGGCCCGGCCGACCTGCGCCAGCTCGCGGCCGTGGTCGAGGCGATGCGCGGCCGGCTGGCCCGGGAGCTGGAGGGCAAGGAGGAGGCCCGCAGGGTGCTCGACGCCCAGGCCGCCGACCTCCGGCGCTCCAACTCCGAGCTGGAGCAGTTCGCCTACGTGGCCTCGCACGACCTCCAGGAGCCGCTGCGCAAGGTCGCCAGCTTCTGTCAGCTGCTCCAGCGTCGCTACGGCGGGAGCCTGGACGCCAGGGCGGACCAGTACATCGAGTTCGCGGTGGACGGCGCCAACCGGATGCAGACCCTCATCAACGACCTGCTGGCCTTCTCCCGGGTGGGCCGGGTGCACGCGAGTTACGCCCCGATCGACCTGGAGGAGATCCTGGAGCGGACCCTCGACTCGCTGAGCATCGCCATCGAGGACAGCGGCGCCGAGATCACCCATGATCCGCTGCCGGTGATCAACGGGGACGCCACCCAGCTCGGCATGCTCTTCCAGAACCTGATCAGCAACGCCGTCAAGTTCCGCAGCCCGGAGCGCCCCTCGCGGATCCGCCTGGAGGTGGCCCGGGACGGGGACCACTGGCGCCTCGCGGTCGTCGACAACGGCATCGGGATCGAGGCCGAGTTCGTGGACAAGGTCTTCGTCATCTTCCAGCGCCTGCACACCCGCGACGCCTACCCCGGCAACGGGATCGGCCTGGCCATGTGCAAGAAGATCGTCGAGTTCCACGGCGGCACCGTCGCCGTCGATCTGGACCACACCCCGGGCACCCGCCTGGTCTTCACCCTGCCGGCCGGCGCCGAACCGGCCGGGGACGAGGACGCTCCGGCGGCCGGCGACGAGACCGGAGCCACCGACACGTCGACCGGAGCCGGCGGCACGCCGACCGGAGCCACCGGCACGCCGACCGGCGTGACCACCCCGACCGTACGGGCGGAGGCGGGCCGGCCGTGATCCCCGAGCAGCACAGCCGGCCCGAGCAGCCGGGCGACGCTCTGCCCGGTGGCCCCGAACCGGCCGGGGCCTACCGCATCCTGCTCGTCGAGGACGACGCCGGGGACGCGCTCCTGGTCGAGGAACTGCTCGCCGACACCGACCTCAAGCACACCCTTCGGTGGACGCCGACCCTCGCCGCGGCCGTCGTCGAACTGGCCCGGGAGGAGGCGGACTGCGTCCTGGTGGACCTCCACCTGCCCGACGGCTCGGGCGTCGCCGTGGTCGCGGCCGTCCAGCAGGCGTGCCCCCGGGCGGCGGTGATCGTCCTCACCGGCCTCGCGGACTCCGGGGCCGGCGCGCGGGCGGTCGCCGTCGGAGCCCAGGACTACCTGGTCAAGGGCCAGGTCGACGAACAGCTCCTGCAACGCGCGGTGCGCTACGCGGTCAACCGCAAGCTGGCCGAGCGGGCCGGCGCCGAACTGCGCGAGGACCGCATCCGAGCGCGGGAGAACGCCCGGCTGGAACGCGGCCTGCTGCCCACCCCGCTGCTGCGCGGCGGGACCGCCACCGCCACCACCCGCTACCTACCCGGTCGGGAACGCGCCCTGCTGGGCGGGGACTTCCTGGACGTGGTGGAGACGGCGGACGGCGCGGTGCACGCCGTCATCGGCGACGTCAGCGGGCACGGGCCCGACGAGGCGGCGCTCGGCGTCTGCCTGCGGATCAGCTGGCGCGCGCTGGTGCTGGCCGGCCACCGCGGGGTCGAGCTGCTGGATCTGCTGGAGCAGGTCCTGGTGGCCGAGCGGACCCGCTCGGACATGTTCGCCACCTGCACCATCGTCACCCTCGCGCCGCACCGCTCGGAGGCCACCCTGCACCTGGCCGGCCACCACGAGCCGCTGCTCGCCCGCCCCGGCGCCCCGGGCTCCGCGGCCGGGGGCATGGCCGAGGTGCCCGCCCAGCACGGTGTGGCCCTCGGCATCGCGCCGGGCCTGCGGTACTGGCCGCCCACCGTCCTGCCGCTCCCGGCGGCAGGCGCGCTGTTCCTCTACACGGACGGACTCACCGAGGGGCACTGCGGCCCGGGCGCGGAGCGCCTCGGCGCGGACGGTCTGCTGGAGCTGGTCGCGACGGCGCCGGTCTCGGAGCCCCCGGCCCTGCTGGACCACCTGGTCGACACCGTCCGCCGGCTCAACGCCGGCCGGCACGCGGACGACCTGGCCATCCTGCACCTCGCCTGGGACCGGACCGGGGCCCAGGCCCGGTCCGCCGGCGGGCCGGAACTGCGGGTGAGCGGTGGACGCTGAGCTGGGGGTTCAGCGCTCGTTGTGCGGGTGAGCGGTGGACGCTGAGCTGCGGGCTCAGCGCTCGTCGTGCGGCGGAAGGGCGACCGTGTCCAGGTAGAAGGCGTCGATGCTCTGGGCGGCCCGGGTGAAGTCGTCGAGGTTGACCGGCTTCGTCACGTAGGCGTTCGCGTGCTGCCGGTACGAACCGGCGATGTCCTCGGGCGCCGAGGAGGTGGTGAGCACCACCACCGGGATGTGCTGCAGGTCCTCGTCCGTCTTGAGCACGTGCAGCAGCTCACGGCCGTTCAGGCGGGGCATGTTGAGGTCGAGGATGATGAGGTCCGGCAGCCGCCGCAGGCTGTCGCGCAGGTACTCCAGCGCGGCCATGCCGTCCTCGGCCCGGGTGATCGTCCGGGCCCTGCCGCGGTCGAACAGGGCCTCCTCGATCAGCATCGCGTCGGCCGCGTCGTCCTCGACGAGCAGCACGTTCAGTGGACGGGCCGGGGCGGGAACGGTCATGGGGTGCTCCGGTCGGTGGAGGGAGGGTTCGCGGCGCCCGGCACCAGACCGGGCCAGCGTTTGCGGGCGCCCTGACGGCTCATCTCCAGTGCCTCGCCGAGCTGCGGGTAGCCCGCGCCCGCCTCGACGGCCTCCTGGGCCAGCCGGTCGGTCAGCCGCTCCGCCGCCCGCCGCAGGTGCACCAGCGTGTGGAGCCGGGCCAGCGCCTCGCCCTGGGCATCGGCCCCCTCGTCCGCCGGGAGGCCGCCGGGGGCCGCCGGCGGGGGCGGCAACGGCCGGAAGGCCCGCTGCGCCAGCCGGGCGGCCAGGTCGGCGACGGCCGCGTCCGCGAGGGAGGCTATCTGCTCCTCGCTCATGATCGGGGCGCGCCGGGGACGGGACATGCGTACAGCGTACTGGCCGTGGCCCCGGGCCGGTCCGTCCTCCGGGCGGGTGGCGGACGCGGGGCGTCAACCCGGGTGGCCGCCGCTCCCGTCCGCCGGGCGGTGCGGGCCGCCCAGGGCGGCCGCGGCCGCGGCGACGTCCGGGTGCAGGGCGAACAGCCGGTCGACACCGGTGATCTCGAAGACGTGGTTCAGATCCCTGTTGCTGCCGGTGACGGCGAACGGCGCCGCCGCCGCCTGCGCCCGCTGGTAGGCGGAGATCAGGGCGGTGACCCCGATGGAGTCGCAGAACGTCAGACCGGAGGCGTCGAGGATCAGCGGGGTCCCGGCCTCCAGGGGCAGCGTCTCCACGGTCCGGCGCAGCCGGGGGGCGGTGTGGAAGTCGAGGTCGCCGTTCAGCACCACGACACTCGCCCCGGAGGCGTGGGTCTCTACGACGAGGACCAAGGCGTACTCGGGCACCGGATCTCCTGGGATTGCTGAGTGAGGGTGGGGGAGTGGCGGCCCGCCGACGAGCGGGGGCCGCCGTGACGGTCAGCGCAGTCTGGCCGCGAGCAGGGCGATGTCGTCCGTCCGTGCCGTGCCGAACTCCTTCAGCAGGAAGTCGCAGAGCTCGTCGAGCTCCTGGGGGCCGGTGGACAGCGCCCGGCTCAGCCCGGCCAGGCCCCGGTCCAGATTCTCACCGGGCACCTCCACCAGGCCGTCGGTCAGCAGCAGCAGGGTGGAACCGGCGGGGACCGGGTGCGCGACGGCGGGCGGATGCGGATGATCCAGGCCCAGCAGGATGCCGTGCTCCGTCAGATACCGGGTGGAGCCGTCCGGGTGGCGCAGCAGCGGCGGCAGATGGCCCGCGTTGGCGACCTGGATCCGCCGCCCGCCGGGCTCCACCAGCACCAGGCAGACGGTGACCGTGACGGACGGTCTCAGCCGGACCAGCAGCGCGTCCAGCCGGCACAGGAGCGTCTGCGGGTCGTGTCCCTCGATGGCGTACGCGCGCAGGGCGTGCCGCACCTCGCCCATGACCACCGCCGCCGCCAGGGAGTGGCCCGCGACGTCCCCGACGGCCAGCAGCAGCCCGGCCGGGGTCTCGATCGCCTCGTAGAAGTCCCCGCCGATCGCCGAGTGGTCCGCCGCCGGTTCGTAGCGGACCGCCATCTCCACGCCCGGCACCTCGGGCAGCCGGTCGGGCAGGAAGGTCCGCTGCAGGGTGAGGACCAGTGCGTGCTCCTCGCTGTGACTGCGCATCGCCTCCAGGGCCAGCGCGCAGGCCTGGGCGAGCTGGGAGAGCAGTCCGCCGTCGTCGGGCCCGGCGAGCGCGCCCGCGTCCACGGCGAGGACGACGGGCGGCCGGCCCTGCTTGGTACGGGCCACGGTCAGGGCGACCCCGCCGGGGAAGACGTCGACCGCCGCGCCCGCCTCCCGGCCGGTCAGGGCCCGCCATTCGGCGCCCGACACGAGGGCGGTCTCCGTCCCGGTGGCGTCCCCGAGGGCGTGGTCCGCCAGCAGGTCGAGCAGGCCGGCCCCGGCGCTGCCCAGGCGGACGGGGCGGGGCGCACCGGCGCCGCCGGCCGCCGCCGAGGAGGGCCCCGGCGTCCGGGCGACGACCGCCACGTGGACGGCGGCGCCGTCCGGGCTCAGTGCCAGGGCGACCGCGGGGGAGGACATCAGGTCGGCCGCCCCGGTGGCGGCGGCCGAGGTGAACGCCTCCCCGCCCGTCACCCCGTAGACGGTCAGGGTGCTCCGGTTCAGGGTGGCGACGCGCGCCGCCAGCCGCTCGGCACGCCGCCGCGCACGGGCGTAGCGCAGTGCGGCGGTGACGGTCGCCAGCAGTTCGGCCGGGGCGATCGGCTCGGCCAGGTAGGCGTCCGCGCCGCGGTGCAGTCCCTGGGTGCGGTCGGCGACCTCGATGGCGGTCGCCGAGACGTGGATCACCGGGAGCGACGCGGTGCGCGGATCGGCCTTGATCTGCTCGCAGACCTCGAAACCGCTCATGTCCGGCAGGCGGACGTCCACCACGGCGAGCTCCGGCAGCTCGTCGTCGGCGGCCGCGGCCAGCAGTGCCAGGCCCTGCGTCCCGTCGGCCGCCTCCACCACGGTGTGACCCGCCCGCCGCAGCCAACTGCCCACGATGTAGCGGTTGGTCTCGTTGTCGTCGAGGACCAGTACGGTGGCGGCCGCGCCGTCCTCGTTCGGGTTGGCGCTCATCCCTCGCCCCGCTCCCCGGTCCGGGCCGGTGGATCGGCGGCCGGCCGGGCCCCGGCCTCCCGGTGGAAGACCGCCGCCAGCCGCGGGGCGGACAGCGTGGACTTCTCCAGGACGGCGCGGGCGTGCCCCAGCCGCTCGTGCTCCAGCGCGTCCGTCGTCGCCGAGGTGACGACGATCACGGGGATGTCGCGCAGCCGGGGATCGGCCGCCAGCTCCGCCAGCACCTGGTAGCCGTCGACGTCCGGCATGTGCAGGTCGAGCAGCACCGCGTCGGGGTTCTCCCGGCGGACCGCCCCCACCGCCAGGCCGCCCTCGGCGACCTCGACGACCCGCTCGGCCAGCTCCGCGAGAACGGGGCGCAGACTGCTGCGGAAGGCGTCGTCGTCGTCCACGGTGACCAGGACGGCCACCCGGGCGAGCCGCTCCGCCGCCTCCTCGACCGGCGCGGGCGGCGCCGGCGGCAGCCGGACGGCGACGCTGGTGCCCTGCCCCGGAGTGCTCGTCAGGGTGAGCGTGCCGCCGAGCAGTTCGGTGAGCCGGCGCGCGTAGGGCAGCCCCAGGCCCGTCCCGGAGTGGCCCCGCTGGTGCGGTCCGCGCACCTGGTAGAACTCCTCGAAGACCCGGTCCTGCTGATCCTGGGTGATGCCCACACCCGTGTCCCGGACGGTGAGCACCAGCTCCTCGCCGGCGCCGCCCGCCTCCACCGCCAGATCGAGGGCCACCGTGCCCCGTTCGGTGAACTTGAGGGAGTTGGACAGCAGGTTGCGCAACACCCGGATGAGCATCACCTCGTCGCTGACCAGGGCCGGCGCGTCCTCGGGATCGACGATGGCCAGCTCGACGTCCTCCTTCGCGCCGACGCCGCGCAGGATGCCGCGCAACTCGCCGAGCATCGCCCGGAGATCGACCGGCGCCCAGTGCGGGTCGAGGCGCCCGGACTCCGCCTTGGCGACGTCCAGGAGTTCGTCCACCAGCGCGAGCAGGGTGTTGCCCGAGGCCGAGATCAGGGCGACCTGGCGGCGCTGCTCCGCGTCGAGGCCCTCCGAGTCGGTGTCCAGCAGCAGCCGGGCCAGGCCGACCACCGCGTTCACCGGCGTGCGCAGTTCGTGGCTGACGTTGGCCCAGAAGCGGGTCTTCGCCTCGCTGGCCTCCCGCAACTGGTCCGACTTCTCGTCCAGTTCGGCGTAGAGCGCGACGACGCCGCGGTTGGTCTCCTCCAGCTCCGTGGAGAGTTCGGAGTAGAGGGCCATCACCCCGCGGTTGGTCTCCTCCAGCTCCCGGTTCAGCCGGTGCAGTTCCTCCCGCTGCGCGCGGGACTCCTCCAGTGCCGCGATCAGATCCCTGGTCTGGGCGCGGGAGTCCTCGGAGACGCTCGACCCCGAGTGGGAACTGAGCACCTCGCGTGCCCTCTCCATCAGGGCGGGCACGGTCGGGCCGTGCACCGGGAGCTGCTGCTCGACCAGCACCCGTCCGGCGGACGGCCGGTGGTCGTGGCTGACCTGGACCAGGCGCGCCGCCGCGTCGAGCGACTCGGGGCTCGGGCCCGGCCCGTCCTGCCAGTGCAGGTTCACCAGCAGCGCCGGGTTCTCGCCCGGACTGACGGTGAACTCCACGGTGAGCGCCGTCGATCCGAGCAGGCCGCGGCCCAGCTCGCTCAGCGCGGTGGCCAGCCGGACCTGGTCCTGCGTCTCGACGCCGAGGGCCTCGGCGACGGAGCGCCCGACCCGCCGGAGCACGAAGGTGTCCTGCTCGCTGGCGACGGCCACCGTCAGCAGGTGGACGGCCACGGTGCCGGCAGGGCGGCTCACCAGGGCCCCTTCGCGACCACGACGCCGGCGTCGTCGCGGCGCACCGCGGCTTCGCGCAGCAGCTGGGCGGCCACCACGACCGGGGGGTGCTGGAGGAGGCCGGGCAGGGCGCTCGGCTGCCAGCGTTCGGTGAGTCCGTCGGAGTGCATGATCACCGCACCGTTCCGGGGGAGGGGCTGTTCGACCGTGCGCAGCGTCGGCAGATGGTGGCCGACGATGCCGGGCGCCGAGGCCAGTGAGCGGCGGCCGTCGGTCGCCGGGTCGAGGACGAAGGTGCTGACGTTCCCCACCCCGCAGAACAGCACACGGCGTGCCGTCGGCTCGATCCGCACCACGGCGACCGCCCCGCCCCGGCCACCGCGCAGCGCGAGGTGGATCTCGTTCAGCACGGCCTCGGGCCGCTGGGAGCGTCCGGCCCGGAAGGCGGCCACCGCGGCCTGGGCGGCGCGGGCGGCCAGCGGGCCGTGGCCCAGGCCGTCGCAGAGCATGAGGAGCAGCGCGTCCGGATCGGGGGTCGTCTCCGACCGGGGCAGGGCGCTCGGCCGGACGGCGCCGGTCAGCGTGGCCCAGTCCGGACGCGCCGCCGCCGGGCGCCGGTCGTCGTCCCGGGCGGCCCCGGCCGGTGGCGGCCCGGCCGCCCGGGCGGCCCAGGCGTCACCGCACACGTCCTCGCCGCTGATCGCCCGGGTGACGCCCGCCACCGCGGCCTCACCCGCCGTCGCGGCCCGCCGGGCGGCGTCCCTGCTCCAGAACCGCGCCGCGAGGACCGTGCCGCGCCCCGGCAGGGAGTGCACGTCGAAGGTGTCGGCGAGCCGGGAGATGGCGCCCAGCCCGATGCCGAGCGTGCCGGCCGAGGACATGCCGTCGGTGAGCGCGTGCGGCACGTCGGCCATGCCCGGGCCCGCGTCGACGGTGATGAATTCGAGCCCCGCATCGGTCTCGGTCCGCAGCACCCGCAGGAGGAGGGAGCCGTCGACCGCGTGCCGCCGCAGATTGGTCGCGGCCTCGCTCACCGCGAGCGCGATCTCGGCGGTCCGCCGGTCGTCCAGGCCGATCCGTCGTGCCAGCGCGGAGGCGGCGCCGCGTGCCGCCGAGGGAAGGGCCTCCTCGTCGCGGAACCACGCGACGTCCTCGGACTCCAGGAGCGTGGGGCTCATCGGGCCCATTTGGTCACCGACACCAGGGTGCCCTGCCCGACCTCGGTGTCGAGGGAGAACTCGTCCACGAGCCGGCGGGCCCCGCTCAGCCCGAGGCCGAGCCCGCTGCCGGAGGTCCACCCGTCGGTCAGGGCCAGATCCAGATCCGCTATGCCCGGCCCCTGGTCGACGAACACGGCCCGCACACCGAGCCGGCCGTCACGGCGCACGAGCCCGGTGCGCATCTCGCCGCCGCCGCCGTACACGAGCGTGTTGCGGGCCAGCTCGCTCGCGGCCGTGACCAGCTTCGTCTGGTCGACGAGCGAGAGCTTGCAGCGCTGGGCCAGGGCCCGCACCAGCTGACGGGCCCTGACCACGTCGTCGTTCGAGGCGACCGGCACGGTCTCCTGATCGCCCTCGGGGACCGGTGCGGCCCCGGTCACGGCCGCGCCGAACGTCGGCCGTCCGACCGGCCCAGGATCTCCAGGCCCTTCTCCAGGCTGAGCGCGGTGCGCACGCCGCCGAGAGAGAGGCCGAGCTCGACGAGGGTGATGGCGACGGCCGGCCGCATGCCGACCACGACCGTCTCCGCGTCCAGCATCCGGGAGATCGCGGCGGTGGTGGCGAGCATCCGGCCGACGAAGGAGTCGACGATCTCCACCGCGGTGATGTCGATGACCACACCACGGGCGCCGGTGGCGACGATCCGGGCGGCCAGGTCGTCCTGCAGGTCCAGCACGATCTGGTCCTCCAGATCCACCTGGATCGAGACCAGCAGGACGTCGCCGATCTTCAGGACTGGTACGCGTTCGCTCACAGTCGGCCGCCGAGACCGGCCTGGTCAAGGCCGCCACGGCCCAGCGCGTGCTTGAGGGCGTCCGCCAGGGTCGCCTTGGTCACGATGTCCCCGAACTGGATGCCCAGCGCGACGATCGTCTGGGCGATCTGCGGCCGGATCCCCGAGATGGTGCACTCGGCGCCCATCAGCCGGGCCGCCACCACGGTCTTGAGCAGGTGCTGCGCGACCTCGGTGTCGACGGCCGGAACCCCGGTGATGTCGATGATGGCCTGGTCGGAGCCGGTGTCCACCAGCGTCTGGAGCAGCTTCTCCATCACCACCTGGGTCCGCGCGGAGTCCAGGGTGCCGACCAGCGGGACGGCCACCACCCCGTCCCAGAGCTTGACCACCGGGGTGGAGAGCTCCATCAGCTGCTCGGACTGGGCGCTGATGATCTCCTCACGCGTCTTGGCGTACACCTCGACCGTGAACAGGCCGAGGGCGTCCATCAGCCGGGACAGCTGGAAGTAGGCCGCGATGTCGTCCGCCGAGGTCACCGTGCTCGGCGCGAGGATGTCCTTGCACGCGAAGACGCTGGTCGCGGTCTCGGTCGAGGTGAAGCCCTGCCGGGCGCGGTTGCGCGACAGCTCGGTGAGCAGCGCGCGGACCTCGGCGAACTCGTCGCCGCGCCAGTCGAGACCGCCACGGCGCAGGCCCTCCACCAGGGCGGTGTACAGCTCCTGCAGCTCGCGGTCCAGCTCGGCCAGGCTGATCCGGCCGCGCAACGTGTGCGAGACCGCCTCGACCCAGCTCTTGCCGAGCGACTCCCCCTGCTGCGTCAGCAACTCCACCAGCCGTGCCGACATCTCTTGCTCCGCCACCAGGGTGCTCCCCTCAATCCTGTTGCAAATCCGGACACTGGGCAGCGTATGCCATGTCCCCGGGAGCCCCCGACCCGATCGCGGGACGGTCGGCGGCCCGGGGCGGCCTGGCCGCCGCGCAGGCGGGCGGGCCCGAGCACCGGGTGACCGGTCTCACGGACCGGGCCGCGTTCGGCGGTCGCTCACTCCGGCTCCGGACCGGGCGGATCCGCCCCGGGCGGACCCAAGGTGCCGAGGCCGGGGGCGGTGGCCTCCGGGTGGGCGGGGGCCTGTGCCACGACCGGGTGGAAGCTCGCGGTGATGGTCTTCCCGAGCGGCTCGGGCCGGGCCTGCCAGTCGTCCGCGAGCGCGGCGACGATGGCCAGCCCGCGCCCCGAGGTGGCCCCCGCTCCGGCGTCGCCGCGCCGGGGCAGCTGGGTCGAGGAGTCGTGGACGCTGACGTGGAGGCACTCACCGTCCCAGGTGAGGACCAGCACGGCGTCGCTGCGCGCGTGGATGTGGGCGTTGGTGATCAGCTCGGAGACGGTGAGGACCACCGAGTCCGCGGTGTCCGGAGCCTGGGCCGTCCAGCCGAGCTCCGCCAGGTGTTCCCGGGCCCAGCGCCGGCCGGCCCGCACCCCGCTGGACACCGGCAGGCTGCGCGCCCAGCCCATGGCGCGAATCGAGGGATTGTGCTGCTCCATGGCCGTCGCCTCTCCGCCGGGCGTCACCGCTGCCGGGACGCGCCTGATCCGCCCGCCGCGCCCGCCGCAGGGTCTCGCTCCGGCGCCGGGCGGAGGTACCCGTGCCGGGCCGGCCGCCACCGGGGGGCCGCCGGGCACGAACGCGTCGGGATCAGGCCGTCCGACCCTGCCCCTGCGGGCGTCGGCCCGAGCGGCGGGAGAACAGTCCGAGCACGTTGACGGCGGCCAGCGCCATCCCGAGCCCGGCCGAGAAAACGATCACTGTCAGCGCCATGACCGCCATGATCTCCACTGTCCACCTCGTCCGCCCATCGGAGGCGGGGTCCGAACCTCACCCCGACGCAACCGCGTCTGCCCCGACCGCGCACAGCCATGCCGCGCTTTCGGGGCGGCTTTCGGACGCGGCGGCACGGCGGCGGACCGATACGGCGCGGTTCGGTCCGGCGCGGACCGGTACGCCGGTGCTCCGGCGGCGGTTCGGTCCGGCGGTGCTCCGTCACGGCGACCGCCGCCGCCCGGCCGGTAGGGCGGCGGGCAGCGGCGGCGGCCGTCGTCGTCAGGCCAGGATGCTGTCGTACCGGACGGACGCCTCGTCGCCGTCCGTCCCGTCCTCCTCGAAGTCGCCTTCCGTACCGGCGCCCGTCCCCGGGTCGGAGTCGGCCAGCAGGTATCCGTCCGGGGTCACGTTCAGCGGGCCGCTGTCGATCAGGCCCCGCTGCACGGCGCGGACGCCGGCCTGGAAGCGGCTGGTTGCGTCCAACTCCTGCATGATCTCGGCGATGTGCTTGCGGCAGGTACGCACGGACATGCCGAGGCAGCGCGCGATCACCTCGTCCTTGAGGCCGTCGGCCATCAGACGCAGGACGGTGCGCTTGGCGCTGCTCATGCCCGGCGCCGCCCCGCGGGTGGCGCGCTGCGGGACGTCCAGGAACGGGTTGCTCCAGCGCCAGAGCCGCTCGAAGTCGTCGGCGAGCAGGCCGACCAGCGTGGGTTCGCGGATCACCAGGGCCCGGTTCGGCCTGGTCCGGTCGCCGACGAAGGCCACCTGGCGGTCGAAGACGATCAGGCGGGTGAAGTCCTCGCCGAAGATCCGTACCTCGGCGCCCTTGCGGGTGACCTCGTTGACGTAGTCCCTGGTCGGCCCGCTGAAGACGGCGGTGTGCTGGTAGATCGTCCGCAGGCGCAGCCCGCGTTGGAGCATGGCCAGCGCACGGGGGGTGGCGTCGGCGAGCATCTCGGGCCGGCGCCCGCCGCCCGGCTGGGCGGTCAGGGTCTCCTCGCGGCACTGCGCGCCGGCCGTGTCGAGGGCCGAGCGCACCGAATCCAGGTCGTTGAGGATCTCGATCGCGGTGCAGGGCAACTCCGGCTCGGCGCCGCGTTCTTCGTACAGCGGCAGCAGGGCGCCGATCTCCTCGCGTACCCGCTCCACGTCCAACTCCCGCTGGCGGATGGCCATCTCGACCGGTGCCAGCAACGTGGTGAGCGCGGTCACGGGGTGCACCGCGCGCCAGCCGCCGCGACACGGTTTCAGCAGGCGCATGGCCAGCAGTGCGGAGACGGCCTGCCGCGCCTGCAGCGGGTCGGTTCCGGTGGCGACGGCGACGGAGTCCAGGGTGAGGACGTCCGTCTCCAGCGCGTATTTGTAGATGTCGACGCTTTTGGCATCGAGTGAAGGCAGGAGCTGGTGGAGTCCGGCATTCGGCAGGATCACGGTGTCAGCCTTACGTGGGGGGCGACGTCGGTATCGACTCGTGACGGTTGGTGTGAGTCCTACCCATACGCGGACCCGTTGGCAAGTATCTGACAGATGTCCCGGTCCGCGTCAGTCCCCGGCCAGCCTTTACACAGCGTTCATGGTCTTCGTGACGATGATGACGATTGTCGGGTATGTCGCGAGGGTCGTCGATTGTCAGCGAGCATCCGACTTCATGTCCTCACCAAGTTGCAGTGCAACTTCCTGAGACCTTGCGACTCTCCCGAACCACCGCTCCCCTCGCGCAAGCTGACACCGCCAGCACCTTCCGACCGGCGAAAGCGAGGCCAGACATGCGTTACACGCGTCATCTCCTGCTGCGGGTCTCGGCGGCACTCGCCCTCGCGGCGGGCACTCTCAGCATCCTCGGTCTCCTTCCCGGCGACCCGGGCTGGGGCTGACCGCGCGTCCCGCACCCCCCGCAGCATCCCGCGCCCGGCACCCCGCGTGGCGCAACCCGCAGCAGAGCGCACCACCGCATCCGGCACCACCCGAAGTCCGCACCGGCGCAGCGCATCCGCGGCCGGCGGGCCGCGGCGCACCCGCGGCCCGCACCACCCGTGGCGCACCCGCGGCCGCGCACAGGCAGAGCAGGGCACGTCCAACGGGCCCGGCCCGAGGAGGAGATCACGAGATGACCGAGGCGACGCAACCGCATGTGGTGCCCGGACTGCCCCCGGCGGCACGGCTGGCCATCGATTTCGACGTCGAGCGGCTGGTCGCCGACGTCACCGAACTCCGCCGCCAGGCCTGGAGTCTGCAGCGCACCTACGGGGCGGAGGGCGTGATCGACGAGGCGCCCATCGACTGGCGGGTGCTGCCGCTGCGCAGCCCCGGCGGCGACCTGGACCGGACCGACCCGGGCGGCCCCGCGCTGGTCGACTTCGAGCCGACCGCATGGCTGGAGAAGGCGCCGTACCTGGCCGAGGTGCTGGCCACCATCCCCGCCGAGATCCGCAGCGCGCGGCTGATGGCGCTCGGTCCCGGCGCCGCCTCGGCCTCGCACTTCGACAACAAGTACGGCGTCGCCTGGGGCACCGCCCGGGTGCACGTCCCGATCCTGACCCACGCCGAGGCCAGGATGTACATCGCGGACGAGCTGCAGCAGTGGCAGCCGGGTACCTTCTGGTTCGGCGACTTCAGCCAGGTCCACCGGGTGGAGAACACCGGCACCGAGACCCGGGTGCACCTGGTGATCGACACCCTGCCGACCCGGGAGCTCTTCGACCTCCTGCCGGCCGAGGTGCGGGACGCGGTCGACCCCGCCGACATCGTCTTCAGCCGCCCCCGGCAGCCGCTGGCCGCCGAGGCCGCCGACGCCTACCTGGCGAGCTTCGAGCTGCCCGAGTCCTTCACCAACTGGGAGGAGACCGAGGGCGAGTTCCTCCAGCCGCAGAAGCAGCTCGCGGCCGCCGTCGCACGCGAGGGGGAGCACCTGGTGCTCACCCTGGACGGCCGCCCCGAGTTCCGGCTGGTGCATCTCGGCGACGGCGAGTTCCGGTTCGCCGGTTGGACGGAGGAGCGCACCCTCCAGGTCGTCCCGGACGGCGAGGGCCCGCGGGTCGTCCTGCGCACCCGGGTCGGCAGCCGGGTCCAGCAGCTGGAACTCGCCGCCCGGCGCGACCCGGCAGGCTCCTAGGCCGGGCCGGGGCTGCCCCGGCCGTCCCGCCGCCCGCGCGGCGAACGGCCGGACCGGCCCCGGCCCCGACGGGGCCCCGGCCGCCCCGAGCGCCGGTACCCCTTCCGTGGCAGCGGCAGCCCTCAGAGACAGGAAACCCCACTCGGATGACCCAGACCTCGCCCTTCGCGGACGTGCTCGGCGGCCTGAGTTCCACCTCCTGGAACACGCTCGCCGAGAACCGGCTCTACTCCTCCCACGACTGGCTGCGCTTCTGCGCGAGCGACATCGGCGGGAGCACCGTCACGGGCGGGCTGCACGTACCGGTGGGCGGCGGCGGTACGGCGGCGGCGCCGGTCACCGCGGTCGAGCACGAACCCAACTCCTTCTACCAGTGGCAGGCGCACCTCTCCGCGCTGGGCCTGCCCGCCCCGGGCGAGGCCGGCCTGCTGCTCGGTCAGCGCCGCGGCTACCAGACCCATCTGCTGGCCTCGGCGGGCGTAGGGCGGGAGCAGGCGGCCGCGGCGATCCTGGACGCGCTGCAGAAGCTGCGCCTGGAGCTCGCCGGCTCGCAGCTGCTGCCGTCCACGCCCGCCGACCGGCCGGTGCCCGCCTTCGGCCTCTTCCTCACCACCCCGGACGTGCTGGCACTGCGGGCCGCCGGGGCCGCGGGCCCCCCGCTGCTGCTCGCGGCGGACGCCTGGATACCGATCCCGCAGGGCGGTTGGCAGCAGTGGCTGGAGGGGCTGCCGTCCAAACGGCGGGTGGACATGGTCCGCCGGGACGTCAAGCGGTTCGAGGAGGCCGGCTACCGGGTCACCGTCGCCCCGCTCGGCTCCTGCTACACCGAGGCGGCGGAGCTGCTCGTCGGCACCCAGGCCCGATACGGCCACGCCTCGGACCCGGTGGTGCTCGCCGAGTCCTTCCGGCGCCAGGCCGAGGCCATGGGCGACGCCGCGCAGGTCGCGTTCTGCGGCCTGCCGGGACAACCCCCGGTCGGCTTCTGCCTCTACTACGTCTGGGGGGACACCCTCTACCTGCGCGCGGCGGGCTTCGACTACGGCCGACTCCAGGACGCCTGCGAGTACTTCAACACGGTCTACTACGCGCCGATCCGGGCCGCCGGGGAGGCCGGCTGCCGCTGGGTGCACGCCGGCATCGAGGCCGCCGACGCCAAGGCGCTGCGGGGCGCGGAGCTGCGGCCGCTGTGGCTGCTGGACCTCGCCGAGGACAGCACCTCGGCCGCGCACGCGGACACCGTCCGCGCGCACAACGCCGAGGAGCTCCGCCGCCTCACCGGGTCGTCCGGCGCGGTGGCCAAGGCCGTGGCCACCGAGGCGTTCGCCCCGTTCTGCTGACCGGCACCCGCCCCGGGCCGCCCGACCGAGCCCGGCCCCGGCTCCGCCCGACCCTCCCGACGCCACCCGATGGGACTGCCATGCCTACCGACCTCAGAAGCCGCAGCGCGGCACTGGCCATCACCCCGGACTTCGCCCGGTTCTGGCTGGGCCAGGCGGTCGGAAACCTGGCCGGCAAGAGCATCACGCTGCTCATCCCGCTGGTGGCCGTGGTGGCGCTGGACGCCGGTCCGTCCGAGGTCGGGCTGCTGAACGCGGCGCAGTTCGTACCCCTGCTGATCTTCACGCTGTTCGCGGGGGCCTGGCTGAGCGGCCGTCCGCACCGGCCGACGCTGATCACGGCCAACGCGGTCAACGCCCTGCTGCTCGCCCTGGTACCGCTCGCGATGGCCCTGGACGGGCTGAACATCGACCTGTTGTACACGGTGGTCTTCGCGATCGGCGCGGTCACCTGCTTCGGCGACGTGTGCGCCCTCGCCTACGCGCCGGTGCTCGTCCGGGGCGAACAACTCGTGGTCGCCAACAGCAGGTTGGAGACCACCTACGCCCTGGCGACGGTCGCGGCCCCCGGTGTCGGCGGCATCCTGCTCGGCACACTGGGCGGCGCGACCTCGCTGACCCTCGGAGTGGCGGCCTACCTGGCCGCCGTGGCAGCATTCCTGACGATACGTCAGCGCAGTGTCCCGGCGGTGGCGAGCGCCGGCGCCGCGCGACGCGGGACCTTCCGGCTGATCGGGGAGGGCCTGCGGTTCTCCTGGCGGGTGCCGCTGCTGCGCCGGCTCACCCTGCAGGCCGCCTGGTTCAACCTCTTCGAGCAGGCCGTGCTCACCCTCTACCTGGTCTACACCGTCCGCGAACTGCACTTCTCCCCCTGGCTGCTGGGGCTGACGATGACCCTGGGCGGCGCCGGATCCGTGCTCGGGTCGTTCGCCGCGGCCCCGCTCGGCCGCCGCCTCGGCGCCGCCCGGACGCTGATCGTCGGGATGGGCCTGGCCTCGGTCGGACCGATCGTCATCCCGCTGGTCTCCGGCCCCGAGGTGGTCACGGCGGCCGTCTGCACCGTGGCCTTCGTGGTGTACGGCCTCGGGCTCACCGTCTTCAACATCTTCAGCCTCACCGCCCGCCAGCGCACCACACCCGACGGTCTGCTGGCACCGGCCTCCGCCACCAACCGCTTCGTGGCCTTCGGCACCATTGGCATCGGCGCCGCACTCGGCGGCGCGGCCGGCAAATGGCTGGGGCTGCAGCCCGCGCTGCTGCTCGCCACCGCCGGCCTGGTCGCCGGATGGCTGGTCTTCACGGTCAGCCTGGTGCGCTCCGGGTCCGACGGGGCGGGCGGCCGGCACGAGGATCCGGCGGCCGCCCCCGCCGAGCCGGCCGACCGGGTCGTGGGCGCGGACAGCAGATGAGCAGCAGCCGGCCCGGCGGCCCGCCGCCGACCGGTCCGAGGACCGACCCACACCCCCGATCCCACCCCTGAAACGAGGACCCGCCATGCCGTCCGCGCCCCTCGCCCCCTCCGCACCCGACTCCCCGGACGACCGGCCCGAAGCCCTGCTCCTGATGGGCGACCTCGTGGTGCTCGCCCGCCAGGGCCGGCTGATCACCGAGGCCCGCCGCCGGGGCCTGGCCCCGCTCGCGGTGGTGAGCCGGGACACCGACCTGGCGCGGCTCGCCGAGCTGCGGGCCGACCCGGAGCACGCGCTCTCCGGACTCGCCGACGTCGTCCAGGTGGCCGACGCGCAGGTGGCCACCGTGGCCCCCGCCGTCCAGCCGCTGCTGCGCCGCTACCGGGTGCGCGGCCTGATCTCGGTGGGGGAGGTCTTCGTCGAACCCGTGGGCGTCCTCGCCGACGTCCTCGGGCTGCCCGGCACCGGTTCGGCGGCCGCGCTCACCTGTCGCAACAAGCTGCTCCAGCGCACCGCCGCGCCGGCCTACGCACCGGCCTGGCAGACCGTCCCCGCCGACCGGCGGGCGGACTTCACGCTGCCGGCGGAGCAGCTGCCCGCGGTGGTCAAGCCGGCCGGCCGCTTCTACAGCTCCGGTGTCCGGCTGGTGCACACCCAGGCGGAACTGACCGCCGCCCTCGGCGCGCTGGCGGACCACGAGATCGCCCTGGTGGAGAGCCGGGTGGCGGGGCCGGAGTACTCGGTCGAGGCACTGGTCCAGGGCGGCGAGGTGCTCTGGTCCGGGGTCACCGGCAAGGAGAGCAACGAATCCGGCGGGACGTTCTTCACCGAGGTCGAGCACACCTCCCCGGCCGTCCTGGACGAGCCCTCGCGCACGGCGCTGGTCGAGGCCAACCGGGAGGTGCTGCGCCTGGTCGGGCTCCGGGACGGGATCACCCACGCCGAGTACCGGTTGACCGAGGACGGCGTGGTGCTGATGGAGGTGGCCGCCCGGCTGCCGGGGGACGCCATCACCTTCCTGTGGGAGCTGGCGACCGGCGAGGGAGTGGAACCGGTCATGATCGACCTCGCCCTCGGGGTCCCGACCCGCTACCCCGAGCCCCGGCGCCGGGCCCGCCAGACCTTCGTCGACCACCCGCACGGCCGGCTGCGGGACGTCACCGCCGAGGGCGCCGAGGTCTCCTGGATCGTCCGGGACGACCGCTGGCCGCTGCTCGCGCCGCTCGGCCCGGACGCCCCGGCCGCCCTGCGCGGGGTGCTGGTAGGCCGCCGCGCCGGGGATCTGCTCGGCCCCCTGGTGGACTCGGGCCACCGCTCCGCCTCCCTGATCGTCGACAGCCCGCTCGACGACTCCATCGACCGGGCCACCAAGACCTTCGCCGACCGGGTGCGCGTCCTCGTCGACCCGGCGCCCGCCGGCTGAGAGTGCGTACGGCCCTGTTCACCGTCCGGCACCACCCCTACGAACAACCGGAGAGGACCATGTCCGCAACTGCCACCGACTGCCTGGTTTGCGACAGCGCGCTGGAGATCCAGCAGGAGTGGGAGGTCGGGGAGATCGTGGAGTGCGGCTCCTGCGGCCAGGAGCACGAGGTCGTCGAGAAGTCCGCGGCCGCCACCCGGGTCGAGCTCGCGCCCGAGGTCGAGGAGGACTGGGGCGAATGAGCCCGCGGCCCGACGACGTCCTCCTCTCGCTCACCATGCTCCGCCCGGAGGAACGGCTGCTCCTGGACGCCCTGCGCGTCCGGGGGCTGGCCGTGCGCACCGCGCTGCCGCCCGACCTCGCCGACGTGCTGTCGGGCCGGGTCGAGCCGCCGCGGCTGGTGGTGCTCAGGAACCTCTCGCACCGGGAGGCGATCGGCACCGCGCGACGGCTGGAACAGGCCGGTGTGCCGACCTTCAACCGGGCGGCGGCGATCGAGGTCTGCAACGACAAGGGCCTGCAGGCCCTGCTGTTCGCCCGGCACGGGATCGCCCATCCGCGCTCGCTGCACGCCTTCACCCACGACCAGGTCCGTACGGCCGTCGAGGCGGTCGGCCGGCCCGCCGTGGTGAAACCGGTCAGCGGCTCCTGGGGCCGCGGCGTGGTGCGACTGTCGGACGAGGAGGCCCTGGAGGTCTGGATCGGCGCCCGCGAGTCGGTGGACGCGGCCGGCAAGCTGTTCCCCGTCCTGGTCCAGGAGTACGTGGACAAGCCCGGCCACGACCTGCGGGTGGTGGTGGTCGGCCGCGAGCCGGTGGTCGCCATCCGGCGGATCTCGCAGGACTGGCGGACCAACACCCACCTCGGCGCCGAGGTCGAACGGGCCGAGATCACCGACGAGATGGCCAAACTCTGCCTCGCCGCCGTCGACCTGCTCGGCGAGGGCTTCTACGGCATCGACCTGATCGAGGACCGCGCCACCGGTACGACCGCCGTCCTGGAGGTCAACGCCAACCCCGAGTTCGCCCGCTCCTCGGCCCGGCACGGCGTCGACGTGGCCGGCCGGCTGGCCACCTACCTCGCCGGGAGCCTGCTCGGCTGACCCGGGCCTCCACTGCCGCGCACCACCCCCTGCCCGCGCACCACCCACGAAGAGGGTTCGATGGAACTGTTCGACACGGCGGTCGTGCTGACCCGGGTCATGACCTCGGGGACCGTGATGAGCATCGAGAAGAGTGACCGGGAACTACCCGGACTGGAAAGGCAGTTGACCAGGGCCACCGGCCGCGCCCAGGCCGTCCTGGTGAACAGCGCCAGCGCGGCCGTGCACGCCGCGCTGGCCGGCCTCGGGATCGGCCACGGCGACACCGCCGACCTGCCGGGCCTCGACCCGCGCACCGCCGCGTTCGTCGCCTGGCTGGGCGTCACCGCGCGGGACGAGGCCGGCCGCCCGCCGGCCTTCGACCGGATCGCGTTGGACGCACGGAACGCCGACCGGCTCGGCGAGCTGGCGCGCGCACACGGCGACGCCGCGGCCCCGGCCCTGGTGGTCGACCTCACCGGGCTCGGCTTCGGCCCGGCCGCCGCCGTGCTGACCGACGACCCGTCGGTCCGGGCCCGCGCCGAACGCCTGAAGATCTTCGGCGCGTACGACCTGCGCACCATGTGGACCCAGGAGGAGGCCGACGCCGACCTCGTCCCGGGCGTCCAGTTCAACTACCGGCTGAGCCCGCTGGTCGCCGCCTGCGTGCGGATG
The DNA here is from genome assembly GCF_041435095.1 of Kitasatospora sp. NBC_00315. NCBI lineage: Bacteria > Bacillati > Actinomycetota > Actinomycetes > Kitasatosporales > Streptomycetaceae > Kitasatospora > Kitasatospora sp. NBC_00315. The sequence continues at coordinate 7,740,442 of NZ_CP108025.1, forward strand.
GCCCTCGTCCAGGCCGGCGCGCCGGCCCCGTCAGGAGCGTCCACGTGATCACCGACTTTCCCGCGGCACCCCTGCCGCTGCCCCGCCCCGAGGAACTCGACGCCCAGCTGGCGGACCTCGGCGGCGAGCCGATCATCCCCAAGGACCAGCGCCGCACGGTCTTCCCGGTCATCACCAAGGAAGACGTCTTCGCCATGCTGCTCGCCCAGCGCAGCAGGCCCGAGAAGGTCGTCGACGACTTCGCCGAGGCCTACCGCTCCTACGTCGGCGCCCACCGGGCGCTGCCGACCGCCAGCGGCACCTCCAGCCTGCACCTCGCCCTGGTCGGCGCGGGCGTGCGGCCCGGCGACGAGGTGATCGTCCCCGCCTTCACCTTCATCGCCACCGCCCAGGCCGTGGTCGCCGCGGGGGCGGTCCCGGTCTTCGCCGACATCGACCCGCTCACCTACTGCCTCGACCCCGCGGCCGCCGAGGCGGCCGTCACCGAACGCACCCGGGCCGTCATGCCCGTCCACGTGCACGGCCTGCCGGCCGACGTGCCGGCCCTGCGCGCCCTCACCGACCGGCACGGCCTGGCCCTGGTCGAGGACGCCTCGCACGCCCACTCCGCCACCCTCGGCGGCGCGGTGGCCGGATCGCTCGGCGACGCCGCCGGGCAGAGCCTGATGGCCGACAAGAACTTCCCGCTCGGCGGCGAGGGCGGGATCGCCTTCTTCGCCACCGACGAGGCCCACCAGCGGGCGATGGACTACCTGGAGCGCCACGGCATCGACTACGGCATGTCCTGGATCGCGGCCGCCTTCGGCAGCAGCCAGCTGCGCCGGCTGCCCTACTACGACGCCGTCCGGGCCCGCAACGCCGCCCTGCTGGCGCAGTCCCTCGCGCAGACCGGCCTGTTCCACCCGCCGTACGTGCCCGAGGGCAGCACCCACGCGTACAACATGTACCGGATCACCCTCGTCCCGGAGGCCGTCGGCCTGGAGGACCTGCCCGTGCACGCCGTCAAGGAGGCCGTGCACCGGCTGCTCGTCGCCGAGGGCGTGCCGGCCCGGGAGTGGCAGAACACCCCGATCCCCTGCCACCTGCCGTTCCGCCGGCGGACCGGCTTCGGCGGCGGCTACCCGTTCACGCTGAACCCGGGAGCCGTCCGCGACCACCGCCCCGAGGACTTCCCCGCCGTCCTCGCCATGCTGGAGAGCACCCTGGTGCTCTGCCGGGAGCTGCGCTCCCCGGTCGAGTACGAGCGGGCACTGCGCTACGCGGACGCGTTCACCAAGGTCGCCCGCCGCCCGGACGCGATCCGCAAGCTGGCCACCGAGCGGGAGTACCCGCGCCCCCACGAGCGGGCGGCCCGCCTTGGCTGAGCACAACGCCCCCGCCGGGCGTCCGATCACCGTCGCGGTCCTCGGCGCGACCGGGTACACCGGCGCCGAGCTGATCCGGCTGCTCCTCGACCACCCGCACACCGAGATCGCCTTCCTCTCCTCCGAGCAGAGCGCCGGCCGCTCCGTGGGCGCGGTGCTGCCGTGGCTGCGCAACCACCCGGCCGCGGCGCAGCTCAAACTGCGCCCGCTCGACGAACTCACCGAGGTCGACGTCGCCTTCGGCTGCCTGCCCGGCGGCCGACTGCCGGCCCGGATGGCACTGGTGGCCGAACGGGCCAAGCGGGTGCTCAACCTGGCCGGGGACTTCCGGCTGCGCGACCCCGAGCAGGCCGCCGCCCACTACCCGGCCTCCGCCGACTGGCCCGAGCCCTTCGCCTACCACGTACCGGAGTTCGCGGACGTGCCGGAGAACCGGTTCGTCAACCTGCCGGGCTGCATGGCCGCCGCCACGCTCTACGCCCTGCACCCGCTGCTCGCCCACGGGCTGGTGGAGCCCGATGTCGTGGTCGACGCCAAGACCGGCTCCAGCGGCTCCGGCCGGGGCTCCACCGAGCACCCGGCCGACCGCACCGGCAACTTCCGCGTCCACCGGCTGCACGGCCACCGGCACGCCCCGGAGATCGTCCAGGCCCTGAACGACTACGCCGGCGCCGCGCCCGACCTGCAGTTCTCCACCTACAGCCTGGACACCGCGCGCGGCATCGTGGTCAGCGCCTACAGCCGGCTGCGACCGGGCGTCGGCGCGCTGGACGTCCGACGGGCGTACGCCAAGTCGTACGCCCGGACGCCGTTCGTCCGGCTGCGCCCCTCGCCGAAGTCCCCCCAGGACCACCCGATGCTGAAATCCGTGGTCGGCTCGAACGTCGCCGAGGTGGCGGTCTCCGTACGCGACGGCCGCTGCGTCACCGTGGCCGCGCTGGACAACCTGCTCAAGGGCGCGGCCGGCCAGGCCGTCCAGACCCTCAACCGGCTGCACGGGCTGCCCGAGGCCACCGGCCTGCCGTTCACGGCGGTGGCGCCGTGACCCGGCCGCTGTACGTCGTCAAGCTCGGCAGCGCCACGCTGGAGCACCCGGGGATCTTCGAGGAGGTCGCGGCACTGTCCCGGCGGGGCGCCCGGGTCCTGCTGGTGGCGGGCGGCGCGGCGGGCATCGAACGGCACTACGCCGCCGTCGGGCGCCCGATCCCCTGGCTCGACCTCGCCAACGGCGACCGCGTACGGCACGTGCCTCCGGCCGAGATCCCGCATCTGATCGCCGCCTACGAGCAGGTCACCCTGCCGCTGGTGGAGGCCGGGCTCGGCGCCCTCGGCCTGCGAGTGTTCACCGGGGCGGCGGCCCGGACCGGCCTGGTGTCGGGCCGCGCCAACCGGCCGCTGAAAGCCGTCTCGCAGGGCCGCGCGCGGGTGGTGCGCGACCACCGCGCGGGTGTGGTGGCCGAGGTCGACGCCGAGCGGCTGGCCGTCCTGCTGGACGCCTACGACGTGGTCTGCGTCAGCCCGCCGGTGCTCGACCTCGACGGCGGCAGCGCACTGAACGTGGACGCCGACGTGCTGGCCGCCGAACTGGCCACCGCGACCGGCGCCGACCACCTGCGGCTGGTCACCGGCACCGCCGGGCTGCTCACCGACCCGGCCGATCCGCACTCCACGCTGCGGCACACCCATCCGGGCGAGGCCGCCCGGTACGCCGGCGGACGGATGCGCCAGAAGGTCAGGGCCGCCGAACTCGCCCTGGCCGGCAGCGCCGACGTGGCGATCACCGGGCCGCACACCCTGGGCCGCCCGGACGGCTGGACCCGCTTCTGGCGCGCCCCCGCCCCCGCCCCGGACCTCGAACTCCTCGGCCGCGCCGTGCAGATCCCCTCCGTCTCCGGGGACGAGCGCGAACTGGCCGACCTGCTCCTCCAGTGGTGCGCCGAGCGGGGCGTCAGTGCCCGCATCGACGAGGCGGGCAACCTGGTGGCGGTCCGCGGCGACGGCCCCCGCCGCCTGCTGCTGCTCGGGCACCTTGACACCGTCCCGTTCCACTGGCCGGTCCGCTGGGACGGCGAGACCCTGCACGGCCGGGGAAGCGTGGACGCGAAGCCGGCCCTGGTCGCCTTCCTGGAGGTGCTGGCCGACGCGGACGTCCCCGAGGACGGGCAACTGCGTGTGGTCGGCGCCGTCGAGGAGGAGATCTCCTCCTCCAAGGGCGCCTTCCACGTCCGTGACCACTACCCGGCCGACGCGGTGGTGGTCGGCGAACCGAGTGGGGCCGGCGCCCTGACCCTCGGCTACTTCGGTCTCTACAAGCTGCGGATCACCGCGACGGTGAGCAGCGGGCACTCCGCCGGCTACGACGCGCTGTCCGCCCCGGACGCCCTGCTGCGGGCACTGGAGCGCACCCGCGGCGCCGTGCTGAAGGTCGCGCCCGGCGCGCTGGACGCGGTGATCACCGTCGACTCCGCCGCGGCGCGGGGGGTGCAGCGCGCGACGGGGGTGCTCAACTTCCGGGTGCCGCCCGACGCGGACCTCGCGGCGATGCGCGAGGCGGCCCGGGAGCAGGCCGGCGACGGCGTGGAGGTGACCGAGCTGCGCGCCACGCCAGGCGTCGCCGGCGGTCGGACCAGCCCACCGGTGCGGGCGTTCGGCCGGGCGTTCGCCCGGGCGGGCATCCGCCCCCGCTTCCTGGTCAAGAAGGGCACCTCGGACATGAACACCCTGGCCACCACCTGGCAGGGCGTCCCCATGGTCGCCTACGGCGCCGGCGACGCCGCGCTGGACCACACCGACCGGGAGCAGCTCGACGCGCAGGAGTACCGGACCGCCCGCGAGGTGCTGGCGGCGGCCGTGGCGGGCTGGTTCGGGGCGCCCCCGGCCGGCGGCGCCGACCGGGCCGGGCAGGAGGAGCGGGCATGAGCGTGCTGTCGACCGGCCCGGCGCCGGCCACCGAGGACACCGACCGAGTGGTCGCCGAGCTCACCGAACGGGCCCTGGCCGCCCGCCGGTTGATCATCGACATGGCGGCCGGTCCGAGAGGCTGCCACCTCGGCGGCAGCCTCTCGGTGACGGACATCCTGATCGCGGCCCTGCACCGGGCCGGGCAGGACGAGGCCACCCGGGTGGTGCTCAGCAAGGGGCACGCCGCGGCGGCGCTCTACGCGGCGCTGCACGTCAGCGGCGTGCTGCCGGAGAACCCGGCGCCGCTGTACGCCGAACCCGGGCACCATTTCACCGGCCACCCGAACCACGTACTGCCGGGCGTGCTCTTCCCGACCGGCAGCCTGGGTCACGGCCTGCCCTACGCGGCCGGCTGGGCGCTGGCCCAGCGGCTCTCCGGCACACCCGGGCTCACGGTGGCGGTGCTCGGTGACGGCGAACTCCAGGAGGGGCTGGTCTGGGAGGCCTGCCAGGTGGCGGCCGCCCGGCGGCTCGGCGCTCTCACGGTGGTGGTGGACCGCAACGGCGGGCAGAACGACGGCCTGGTCGCGGACATCTCCCCGTTGCCGAACCTGGTCGAGCGGTTCACGGCGTTCGGCTTCGAGGCCACCGAGGTGGACGGGCACAACCCCTCGGAACTGCACGCGGTGTTCCGCGCGCGGCGCGATCCGGACGGGCCACCGCTGGCGGTGGTCGCCCACACCGTCAAGGGCAAGGGCGTGCGGGCCGTGGAGGGCAAGGCGGGCTCCCACTACGTGTCGATCGATGCCGCGAAGGCGGCCAAGTGGAAGCGGTTCGTGAAGTGACCCTCACCCGACTGCCCGCCGACAGGGCGGAGCACCCGGAGCCCGCGGCCTCCGCCGAGCCGGCCTCCCTCGAAGCGGCTGCCGCCGAAGCGGCTGCCGCCGTGCCGGAGGCCGCCGTGCTGGCCGGCCGGGACGCCTACCGCGCCGAACTGACCCGGCTCGCCCGGACCGACCCGCGCATCCTGTGCCTGGAGGCCGATCTCGGTGGCCGCAGCCACCCGTTCGCCGAGGAGCACCCCGACCGGTTCTTCAACCTGGGCATCGCCGAGGGCGCCATGATCGACATGGCGGCCGGCCTCGCGATGGCCGGCTACCGCCCGTTCGTCAGCACCTTCGCCCCCTTCGCGGCCCTCCGGGCGGCCGAGAGCCTCAAACTCGGCCTCGGCTACCTCGGCGCCGGGGTGAGCGTGGTGGCGCCGTACGCGGGAGTGTCCGGCGCGTGGTTCGGCACCACGCACCACTGCCTGGAGGACCTGGCGGTGGTCGGGAGCATCCCCGGCGTGACCATCGCCGCCCCCTACGGGGAGGCCGAGATGCGGGCCGTGATCCGCTCCGCCGCCGCCTCGGGGCGGCCGCACTACATCCGGACCGGCCGCAACGCCACGCCGGTGGGGCTGCACCCGGCGGCGGACGCGGCGGTGCCGGTGGTCCGCTGGGACGCCCTCGGCGGCGCGGCCGGCGCCGAGGCCGAGGTCTGCCTGGTGTCGGTCGGTGAGGTCGGTACCGAGCTGTGCCTGGCGGCCCGGGCGATGCGTCCGGAGCTGGCCCACGCCCACCTCTGCTACCTGGACCAGGAGCACCTGGCCACGGCGGCGGCGGAGTTGGCCGAGCGGCACTCCCGCTTCCTGGTGGTCGAGGAGCACCGCCCGGTCGGCGGTGTCGCGGCCGGTCTGGCCCTGCTGATGCCGCGGTGCACCGTCATCGGCGCGAACGCAGGATCGACCTGGCCCTCCGGCGGCGGCGACCACGAGCACGTCCTCGCCGAACTGGGGCTCGACCTGGCCGCCGTCCTCGACGCGGCCGACCGCGCGGCCCGGCACTGAACCGGCGCGCGCACCGCGGCCCCCGGGCCGGCGGTGCGCGCGCCGGAGCCCGCGGTGCGGGTCCGGCGCCCATGCCTCGGACCCGAACTCACCTGATGATCACAAGGATTGGTGGAACGAACAGATGGATCTCGGACTGAACGGCAAGGTCGCCCTGGTGGCCGCGGGCACCAGCGGGCTCGGCCTCGCGGTCGCCACGGCGCTCGCCGAGGAGGGCGCCACGGTCTCGGTGGCCGGGCGCTCGACCGAGCGGCTGGCCAGGGCGGTGGAGTCGCTGGAGAAGGCCGCCACCGGTGGCGGGATCAGCGGCCACTCGCTCGACGTCCGGGACGAGCAGGCGGTGGCCGACTGGGTCGAGCAGGCCGCCGCCCGGCACGGCGGCGTCGACATCGTCGTCACCAACGCGGGCGGCCCCGGCCCCGGCCACGCCACCGCGCACCCGGTGCAGGCCTACCGGGACGCACTGGAGCTGAACCTGCTCTCCGCGGTGTCGCTGGTGTCGGCCGCGGTACCGCACATGCGCCGCAAGGGCTGGGGCCGGGTGCTGTTCATCACCTCGCTCTCCGCCAAGCAGCCGATCGACGGGATGGCGCTGTCCAACACCGTGCGGCCCGGGCTGCTGGGCTACGCGAAGTCGCTGGTCCACGAGCTGAGCCGGGACGGCATCACGGTGAACGTGCTGGCGCCCGGGATGACCCGCACGCCCGAACTGGAGCACTGGGCCGAAGGCCTGGAGGGCGGCATTCCCGGCCTGACCGCCGACATCCCGGTGGGCAGGCTCGCCGAACCGCGGGAGCTCGGGGCGGCGGCCGCCTTCCTGGCCGGCACCCGCAGCGGCTTCGTCACCGGGACCGTGCTCCCGGTCGACGGCGGCGCCTCGCGCGGCCTGTACTGACGCCCGTCCCCGTACGGCGTACGCATCCCGTCCCGTCCCGTCCCGCGTACGCATCCCGCCCCCGCCGGCGGCGCGCCGGCCCGCACCCGAAGGACTGATCGACCATGACCATCCAGCGCGACTCCCGGGACCGGCTCGAAGCGGCCCCGCAGGCGGTGGCCCCGCAGGTGGCCCAGCGGCTCGTGATCGACCACCAGGGCGTCGCCACCGGCCCGGCCTCCGAGGTGCCCGGCGCCCGGCAGGGCGGCACCATCACGCTCCTCGCGGACGCCCCGCCGGAGCACATGGACCCGGCCCAGACCTACATCGGGACCACCCTCGCGGTGGCCACCGCCTTCTTCCACCGCACCCTCACCGGCTACCAGGAGGATCCGGACGGCGACGTGCTCACCCTCGTCGGAGACCTGGCCACCAACGCCGGCCGGACCACCGACCGCGGCCTGACCTGGACGTACACCCTGCGCGAAGGTCTGGCCTTCGAGGACGGCACCCCGATCACCTCGGCCGACGTGGCCTACGCGGTCGCCCGGTCCTTCTCCGAACTCGGCACCTACGGTCCGCAGTTCATCCAGCGGGCCCTCGACCCCGAGCGGACCTACCGAGGGCCGCGGCAGGACGGGCTGCCCGCCCCCGGGGTGAGCACCCCGGACGAGCGGACCATCGTCTTCCGGCTCGCCGAGCCGCACCCCGACTTCCCGTTCTTCGCCGCGACGACCACCACCACCCCGGTGCCCCCCGACCGGGACACCGGCGCCGGCTACAACACCTCCTGGCTCTCCACCGGCCCCTACCGGCTGAAGGACGACCGCCCGGGCGAGTACTTCGTGCTGGAGCGCAACCCGCACTGGCAGCCGGCCTCCGACCCGATCCGCCGGAGCTACGTCGACGAGATCCGCTGGCAGTTCGGCGTCGACCGGACCGCCCAGACCCGCCGCCTGGCCGAGGTCTCCGACGCCGACGCCACCGCCGTCGCCACCACCGACGTGGCCCCCGAGGAGATCCTCGCCGTCCAGCTCGATCCCGAGAAGCTGCGGCGGGTGCTGGACGGCCCGACCGCCTACGCCCAGTACATCTACATCAACACCAGCCGGGTGACCGACCCGGACGTGCGCCGGGCGCTGATCTACGCCTTCGACCGCGAGGCCTACATCGAGGCGGCCGGCGGCTCGGCCGCCGCCGAGCCCGCGACCACCATCCTGGCCCCGCTGCTGCCCGGCCACCGCCGCTACGACGCCTACCCGGCCGGCCCGAACGGTGACCCGGCGAAGGCCGAGCAGCTGCTGGCGGGCAAGACCGTGCCCAAACTGCGGTACGCCTTCCAGGACATCGCCCCGCTGCGCCGGCTCGCACCGGTGGTCAAGGCCGGCCTGGAGCGGGCCGGCTTCGAGATCGAGCTGGTCCCGGTGGACCGGGCCGCCTACTACAGCACGGTCGGGCGCCGCGACACCGACGCCGACCTGGTCTGGGGGGTCTGGGGGCCGGACTTCCCGGACCCGGCCGGGGTGATGGACGTGCTGTTCCGGGGCGACCGCCTCACCGAGACGGGCAACATGAACCTCTCGTACTTCGACGTGCCGGACATCAGCCGGCGCCTGGCCGCACTGGCCAAGGAACCCGACCGGGCCTCGGCCGCGGCCGGGTACGCGGAGCTGGACGAGGAGATCATGACCGAACACGCGCCGCTCATCCCGGTGTTCTACAAGCGGCAGTTCTCGCTCGTCGGACCGCAGGTCGGCGGACTGTTCATCAGCGCGCTCTACTCCTTCCCGAACCTGACCCGGGTGCACGTGCTGCCGCGCAGCACCGGCTGACCCCGGACACCCCGGCACCCCGGACACCCCGGCACCCCGGACACCCCGGGGCCCCGCATACCGAAGACGCAGGGCGGCACCTACCCGGCTCCGCCCTGCGCCGCCGCCCGGCGGCACCAGCCGCCGCCCGCCGCCACCGCCGCTCCGGCACGCCGGTCACCCCGCCGGTTGCCGGAACCCCCGTACACCGAGGAGGATGCCCAGGTGCCGACCCAGCTGCCGACCCGGACCCAGAGGCCCGCACTGCCCCGGCTGCGCGCCGGGCTCGGCGGGATGCCGAGAGCCTTCTGGGTCCTGTGCGCCGGCACCCTGGTCAATCGGGCCGGGACGATGGTGCAGCCCTTCTTCGCGCTCTACCTGACGACCGGTCGGGGTTTCTCGACGGGCTCGGCCGGCCTCCTGCTGGCGCTGTTCGCGGTCGGCGCGCTGCTCTCGCAGGTGCTCGCCGGCTGGCTCGCCGACCGCTTCGGGCGCCGCTCGACCCTGCTCGGCGGCATGCTGGCGAGTGCGGCGCTGATGGTCGCCCTCGCCCTGAGCAGCAGCATCCCGGCCTTCGCGGTGGAGCTGTTCCTGCTGGGTCTGGCGATCGACGTCTACCGGCCGGCCTCCAGTGCGCTGGTCGCCGACCTGATCCCGGAGCGTGACCGCACCCGCGCGTACAGCCTGCTGTTCTGGGCGGTCAACCTCGGCTACACCGCCGGAGTGCTGACCGGCGGGCTGCTGGTGCGGTTCGGCTTCTCCTGGCTGTTCTGGGTCGACGCGGTCTCCTGCGCGGCGTTCGGCATCATGGTCCGGCTCGCCGTCCCCGAGACCGCCCCGCCGCCGGGGACTGCGCCGCACGGCTCCGGCTCGGGCTTCGGCGCGGTCCTGCGCGACCGGGTGATGTGCGTCTTCGTCCTGATCACGGGCGGCTACGCGTTCGTCTACCTGCAGACGATGTCCACCCTGCCGCTCGCGATGCGGGCGGACGGCCTCTCACCCGCCGCCTTCGGCACCGCGATGGCGGTCAACGGCGTGGTCATCTCGATCGTCCAACCGCTCGCGGTGGTCCGGCTCAGCCACTGGAACCGCAACCTCGTGCTGACCGGTGGCATGCTCCTGGTCGGCCTCGGCTTCGGCCTCAACGCGCTGGTGTCCTCCCCACTCGGCTACAGCTCCACCACGGTGGTGTGGTCGCTCGGGGAGATCGCCTTCACCGGCGCCAGCGCGGCCACCGCCGTCGCGCTCGCCCCGGCCCATCTGCGCGGCCGCTACAGCGGGGTGTACGGCTCCGCGTGGTCCCTGGGCGGGCTCCCGGCCCCGGTCCTCGGCGCCTGGCTGCTCGGCCACGGGTCCACCCTGCTCTGGCTGGTCTGCGCGGCGATCGGCCTCTGTGCGGCGGTCGGCCAGATCCTCATCGGCCCGGCCGTCACCCGCCGCACCGCGGCAGCCGCCACCGACCCGGACGCCTCCCCGCAGGCGGACGCCTCGCCGGACACCACCGGTGGCCGTGACAGCGCCGGAGATCACCACGAGGGCGCCGACCCGACCGAATGAGCCACCGGCTCCCCGCTCCCGACGCCTGCCGCGACCCCTCCCGACGCCTGCCGCGACCCCTCCCGGGGACTGCGGACGACCGCACGCGCCGCCGCCTTCGCCACCAATCCGGACGCACGTATCGACGGCCGGTCCTTCGGCGTGCACCATGGTTCGTCCTGGGCGCGGGGGCGCCCGGGACAGGGGCGGAGGGGTTTGATGGGGGAGAGAATCGACCAGGGCGGGGAGCCGGTGCGCCCGTCCTGGCCGTCCTGGCCGGAGCTCGGCGGTTGGAGCGGGGTGTGGGACGCGCCCCGTGACCGGGAACAGGAGGCGGAGCGGGAGCGGCGTTCGGTCACGGGGAGGGTGGAGCTCTTCGCCGGGCCGCTCGACGGACGGTACCCGCGGTTCCCCGGAGCGGCGGGCGGCGAACCCGTCGGAAGGCTGGAGTTCCCCTCGGGACCGGGCGGCCGGTACCCGAACGGGAGGTCCCTCTACGTGCGGGATCCGCAGCGCCCCGGCGTGTACCGATGGGCCGGCGACCTTCCGTAGGCGGACACCCGCCGTCCGGGCGGCCGTCGTCCGGCGTAGCGGGGCGGGCAGCCGTGAGCCGGTCCGCCGCCCGGCGCCGTCACGGCTTCCGCGTGTCGGCGCCGAGGGAACCGTCCTCCACACACAGGACGGGGACGCGCCGGACGAGGTTGTTCGCGAAACCGCCGCGGTTCCACGGCTGGTCGAGCGGCTGGGTGTGTCCCGCCGCGTCGTGGGCGCGGGCACCCAGCACGTGGCGGCCCGGCGAGGCCGTCCAGCCGTGCTGCCAGCCGCGCCAGGCCCAGGGGTGCCGGTCGTCGGCGGGGGTGAGCGCGGCGTCGGCCCAGGAGCGGCCGTCGTCCGTGCTCACCTCGACCCGGACCACGGGAGCGTGGCCCGACCAGGCCCGGCCCTCCAGCCGTACGAGGCCGGGCCTCACGACGCGGGTCCTGGACATGAAGTCCGGGAAGCCGGGCGGCGCGATCAGCGCGCGTGGGGCGATCCGGGAGACGGGTTCCCCCGGCTCCGCGGCCTCCTGCCGCAGGCAGTAGGCGACGGCCTGCTGGAATCCGGTGAACGGCGTCGCGGTGAGGGTGATCTCCCGAAGCCACTTCACCTGCGCCATGCCGTACCAGCCGGGGACCACCAGCCGTAGCGGGCAGCCGTGCTGGGGCGGCAGGGGGTCGCCGTTCATCGCGTACGCGAGCAGGACCCGCGGGTCGTGCCCGGTCGCGATCGGGAGCGGGAGGCTGCGCCGGTAGTCCTGTTCGACGCCGCGTTCGACCCCGTGGTCGGCGCCGGTGAAGACGGCTTCGACCGCGTCGGGCCCGACCCCCGCCGCGGCGAGGACGAGTCCCAGCGGTGCCCCCGTCCACTCCGCCGTGCCGACCCCCTCGACCAGCCACGGCTGGCTGACCGGGCGCGGGGAGAGCAGGGCCCGGCCGTTGCCCGCGCACTCCATGGTCACGCGCTCCGTGACCGCCGGGAAGGACCGCAGGGCGTCCAGATCCAGCGTGAGCGGTTCGCGCACCCGGCCCCCGACGCGCAGGCGCCAGCGCGCGGGGTCGGCGGCCGGGATGTCGTAGTGCGTCAGGACGTAGTGCAGCCCGGGCGGGCTGAGGTCGTAGCGAAGGGCCTCCAGCGGCAGGCCGTGGTTGCGGGCCGCGAGCGCCAGTTCCTCCAGGGAGATCGCCTCACCCGCCGCTGCCAGCCGGGCAGGGCCGCTGATGTCGCCGAGTCGTGGCTCCATGACCCCATTGTCGTCCTCCGCAGGGGAGTCCGGCTCGCCCTCCCGTCCTGAGAAGTCCTCTCCGGTCGGCGGCCTTGGGCGGTTGCCATGCGTCGCAACGGCCCAAGGGGTGGTCGGTGGATCAGTCGGGCGGGTGGTCCAGCAGCCAACCGGCCAGTTCCTCGGCCGCCGGGTCAGACCGGTGTTGCGCTCGCCGTGGTGGACGTGCGCGAAGCCGCCCGGCGGCTCCCACTTCGCGTCGGGGGCCGGGACGGTGACAGCGGTCCGGGTGCGGCGGACACCGGGGCCGGGATGGTGAAGGCGCCGGCGTTCTGCTCGGCCTGTCCGTCCTGCTGGGTCAACGTGCGCTCCAGGTGTGGGTGAACGCGCCGGGCCGGCGGCCGGAGACGGCGGTGGCGGCGCGGATCGTGGTGACGCGCCCAGCACGTCCCCTTCACCGTCACGGTTGGTGAGCGAATCGCCGCTGGTCACCGACATAGGCGGCGGGAGGGCGGAGAGTTGACGGCGGTCGTGACCGAAACCCTTCGTCAGCGAGTTCCCGGGGCCCGCGGCCGAGCCCCGGGAGACGCCGGGTCAGCCGCGGACGGTCGGCTGCGACGCGCTCGCCGTGGCGAGCGGTGCGAGAGCGGCCCGCGCCGGATCCGCCGCCGTGTTCGGGTCCGGGGTCAGGGACGGCACCGCCCGGCGGGCGGGGACGAGCAGGGCGGCGAAGGCGGCGGCCAGGCAGAACACCGCGAGCAGGGCGAAGCCGTGGGTGTAGCCCGCGACGTAGGGTTGTCCGGAGGGCTGCAGGTGGCCGGTGACCAGGCCGGTCATCAGGGCGGCGCCGAGCGAACCGCCGATGGTGCGGATGTTGGCGTTCATGCCGGTGGCCGCCCCGGTCTGGGCCGCCGGAACGCTGTGGACGATGAGGTTGCTCATCGAGGCGAAGGCGAGCCCGATGCCGAGCCCGAAGACGCCCGCGGCCAGGGCGACCTGCCAGGGCCGGTCGTGCCACCCGGCGAGGATCGCGCAGGCGATCGAGCCGAGCACGGCACCGGAGGTGAGCTGGGCCTTCGCCGGGAACCGGCCGGCCAGCCGGCCACTGAGGATGCCGGAGGCGAACATGGCCACCAGCATCGGCAGCATCAGCAGTCCCGCGCCGGTGACGCTCGACCCGAAGCCGTAGCCCGCCGAGGACGGCGTCTGCGCGAAGCCGGGCAGGAACGCCCAGACCGCGTACATGCCGCCGCCGAAGAGCAGCGCGGCGGTGTTGGTCGTCCAGACCGCCGGGAGGCGCATGATGCGCAGGTCGATCAGCGGGTTGCGGGAGCGGGCCTCGGCCAGGGCCCAGAGGGCGAAGAGGACGACGGCCGTCACCAGCAGGACGATCACGGTGGCGGATCCCCAACCCCACTTCGCAGCCTGGCTGACCGGCAGCAGCAGCGCCACCAGCCAGCCGGAGAGCAGGACGGACGCGAGCCAGTTGACGCTTCCCTCGGTGCGGCTCGGCGACTCGGGGACGTAGCGGTGGGCGATGATCGCGGTGATCGCGACGATGATCACGGGGAACCAGAAGAGCCAGCGGTAGTCCAGGGCCCCGACGATCGGACCGGCCAGGACCATGCCGAGGCCGCTGCCCACCGCGATGACGGCGGACAGGTTGCTGATGCTCGCTGGCACCCGGGCGGCCGGGAACTCGTCGCGGATGATCCCGAAGGACAGCGGGAACAGCGCACCCGCGATGCCCTGGAGCACACGGGCGACGATCAGCACCGTGATGTTGGGGGCGAGGGCGGCGACGAGGCAGCCGATCAGCAGGGCGATCAGCGCCGCGACCAGGGTGCGCTTCTTGCCGACCAGGTCGCCGACCCTGCCGAGGATCGGCGTGAAGATCGAGGCGGAGAGCAGATAGGCGGTCATCACCCAGGTGACGGTGGCCTGCGAGGTGTGCATCGCGTGCTGGACGGTCGGCAGGGCGGGCGTGATCAGCGACTGGAGCAGGGCGAACACGCCCGCGCCGGTGGCGAGGACGCCGAAGGTGAGGCGATTGGAATGGCGGTTCATCGGACCTTCTCGGGGCACGGGTACGACGCGGACAGGAGGGTGGCGAGGGCTGCGGACGTACGGAGGGCAGGGTCGTACGGAGGGCGGGAACGGTCGGCAGGTGGGACGGAGGCAGGGCCTGACGGCCTCGCTCGGCGGCCCCGGGCAGGATGCCGCCGGGTGGCGGCGACCCCGGGGCCCGGGAACGCCGGTGGACGGCGCGGCCGGACGGCAGCAGCGCACGGCGGTGGCCCCACTGCTAAAGTTGAGGCATGCCTCCATATTAGCGGAGGTGCCCCTCCGGTTCAATCCGGTATCCGAGATGAGGTCCCCGTGTCGGAACAGGTCGTCGTCAGCGAGTTCCTCGCGGCCCAGCGCCCGCGCCGTGCCGACGCCGCACGGAACTTCGACGCGCTGCTCGCCGCCGCCCGGGAGGCCTTCGCCGAGCACGGCGCAGACGCCTCACTGGAGGACATCGCCCGCCGCGCCGGCGTCGGCATCGGCACCCTCTACCGCAACTTCCCCACGCGCAGGCACCTCTTCGAGACGGTCTACGCCAACGAGGTCAACGACCTGAGCCTGGTGGCGGAGGAACTCTCCGGCGAGCCGCCGTGGCAGGCGCTGACCGGTTGGCTGCGCCGCTTCGTCGCGTACACGCTGACCAAGCGCGCGATCCGCGAGGCGCTGGAGGGGGAGGAGAGCGATGTCTTCCTGGCCTGCCGGCAGTCGATGTACGACGCGGCCGAGCCGCTGCTCAGCCGGGCGCAGGAATCCGGCGAAGTGCGCCAGGACATGAGCGTCGACGACCTTCTGCGCCTCGTCTCCGGCATCAGCTCGGTCGCGTTCCCCGACGAGGAGCAGCGCGACCGCGTGCTGGGCATCGCCCTCGACGGCGTACGCACCGGCAGGTGAGCGGGGCGCCGCCGCCCTGGTGCGAGGCTTCCCCCCCCCGGGCGGCGGACGCGTTGCGCCGGGCGGGGGTCTCGCCGGGCTGAACGCGCCTCGGCGGTGAACGCGACCTGGCGGCCGACGGCGCCCGGTCGGGGTGTCCCGCCGGGGCGACGTCGGCCGCCAGGGTGTCAGGCCGCGAGGGTGTTCAGGGGTGTTCGGGGGTGCCGGGTCGACCGCGTGTGCGGCCTCCGCGGCCGCCGCGTCGTCGGTGGGCTCAGCCCCGCCAGGGGCTGACCACCGCGCGGGCCAGGTCCACGCTGGCGAGCCGCCGGTGGCGCTGGGCGCCGTCGGAGTGCACGGCCGTCTCGGAGGCCTTGAGCGCGTCGGCGACGGTGTGCCCCGCGACGACGAAGGTGTGGACACCGGGCCGTCCGTCACTGCTCACGGTCGGCACGCAGACGCTCCACAGCGCGCCGCGGAACGCGGGTCGGCCGCCCGGGTCGGCCGTCCGCACCGGTGGCACGGAGTGCGCGGCGGGTACCGACGTCGTACGGGGGGAGATGAGAATCCGATGGTTGGCAGGCACGTAGGGCTCCAAAACGCCAAGGCCGGGGAGCGTGGGTGACCGGCTACTGCTGGTGAGATTCCTTCGCTCGCCCGATCGCCAGGGATGCCTGGTGCCGGACGGTCCCATCGGCTCGCAAAGCCGACTGCTCGGTGTTCACGGCGAGCCGCCCACGTTCGCTCAGCTCGCTCGGGACGGCCCCAGCCAGTGCTGATGGCCGTCCGGCCCCGAAGGACTGCCGTCATGATGCCACGAAGGTATAGACCTTTTCGATACCTCGGCGGCAATTTCGCCACCGCCCCACCGATGCCGCCCGGACCGTCACTCCTGGTGAGCGGCCCGGTGACCGGAGGGCTCCAGGGGCTGCACCGTCCGTAGCGTCGTCGGGGCGGCCAGGGGCTCCGGGGGTGCGGCCCGCAGGGTGCCGGCCGCCACGGCCGCCACGGCACAGAACGCGACCGGCAGGAAGAACGCGAGGTTGAGCGGGACGACGTGGGTCAGCGGACCGATCACGGCCGGTCCGGCGAGCATGCCGAGGTAGCCGAGGCCGGCCACCCGGGAGACGTTCGCCCCGGCGGCGGCCGGGTCGGCGTGGCCCGCCGCGCTGAAGAGCTGGGGGATGCAGCCGGACAGGCCGATGCCGAACACGGTCCAGCCGATCAGCGCCGGTGCGATCCACGGTGAGAGCGCGGCGAGGGTCAGGCCCGCACCGCCCAGGACGGAGCCGAAGCGCAGGACGGCGACGGGACCGAAGCGGCCGGCCACCCGGTCGGCCAGCAGACGGCCGGCCGTCATCGCGGCGGCGAAGGCGCCGTAGGCGAGGGCCGCGGTGGCGGCGGGCGCGTCGAGGACGTCCCGCAGGTGCAGCACGCTCCAGTCGTTGGCCACCCCTTCGCAGAGCATGAGCATCAGGGCGAGCGCGGCCAGCACCCAGATCCGGCGGGGTGTCCCGCGCCGGGTCCTCGCGCCGTCGCCGTCGCCGGCCGGCGCCGCGGCGGGCGCGGGCTCGGGCGCCAGCAGTCCGGGGGCGGCCACGGCGGCGGCGACGAGACCGACGCCGGCCACCACGGCCAGCGTCGCGCCGGGGCTCCAGCCCCGCCCGAGGGTGCCGGCGCCGAGAAGCGCGGCGAGGACACCCCCGATGGAGAAGGCGGCGTGGAAGGCGGACATCACCGGGCGGCCGTAGCCACGCTCGACCTGGACGGCATGGGCGTTCATCGCGACGTCCAGGCAGCCGTTGCCGAAGCCGAGCACCAGCAGGGCGCCGCCCAGCGTCCAGGGGCCCCCGGCGAACCCGGGCAGCACGAGGGCCGCGCTGCAGAGCGCCGCGGCGACCGGTACGACGGCCCGGGCGCTGAAGCGGTCGGTGAGCGGACCGACGATCTGCATGCCCGCGAACGCACCGGCCCCGAGCAGCAGCAGCAGCCAGCCGAGGGTGCCGTGCCCGATCCCGGCCCGGTGCTCGACGGTGGGGATGTGGACGATCCACATCCCCATGAGGAAGCCGTTGAGGATGAAGTAGGCGAACGTGGCCAGCCGTGCGGTCGGCAGTGATCTCTCCATGATTTCGAACATAGCAAACAGAATTACTGTTGGATAAGTTGCTCTTCGAACATCATCGATGTTCAATCGTGGTCATGGCGAGTACGGAGCGACTGCGGCAGATCACCGAGGTGGTACGTGAGGCGGGCCGGATGGGCATCGCGGAACTGGCCGAGCTGACCGGGGCCTCCGAGATGACCGTCCGCCGGGATCTGGAGGTGCTGGCCGAACAGGGAGTCCTGGAGCGCTACCGGGGCGGAGCGCGAAGTCTGCTGCTGCGCGGGGAGGAGCCGCCGTTCGCGCTCCGGGTCGCGGAGGGGGCGGAGGCCAAGCGGCGGATCGCGGCCGAGGTGGCGCGGCTCATCTCCGACGGTGAGTCCGTGGTTCTCGACAGCGGCACGACCTGCCTGGAGGTGGCGCACGCGTTGGAGGGCCGCAGGCTCACCGTGATGCCGCTGTCACTGCACGCGGTCAACGCCCTCGCCAGGGCACCGCAGTTGACGCTCCTGGTGCCCGGCGGCCGGCCGCGCGCCGGCGAGCTGGCACTCACCGGCCCGCTGACCGAGGCCTCGCTGGCAGCCCTGCGCTTCGACACCGCCGTCATCGGCTGCTGCGGCCTGACCGCCAGGGACGGCCTGACCGCCTACGACCTGGACGACGCGGCGATCAAGCGGGCCGCGATCGCCTCGGCCCGCCGGGTCATCGCCGTCGCCGACGGCGCCAAGCTGACCCGTACCGCCCTGGCCTTCGTCGCGCCGGCCTCGGCCCTGCACGCGGTGGTCACCGACGAAGGCGCCCCGGCCGGGGAGAGCGCGGCCCTCGCCGCGGCCGGGGTGACCGTGCGCAGGGTGTGAGGCTCCCGCCGAGCGACGCGATCACCGTCCGACCGGACGCCGCCCGTGGCGGGTGTCGTCCGTGGCGGACGCCGTCCCGGGCCGGATCTCCCGGGCCGGGGCCGCGTCGACGCCCCTCCGAAGCCGGTGCGTCGGCACTGACGGCCCACCAGGGGAGTCGCGTCCGGGGCGGTGGCCTCGACCGCCGACGGGCCGGCGTCGGCGTGCTCCCGGTGGCACGGGCGTCGTGTGGTGCCATCTCAGCCGGGTTCCTGTGCGGGCCCCCGGCGTCGCGCTAGGCTGTCCCCATGTCGAACCCCGACGGGCTGCTCGTCGACATCGCCGCGATGGTGGAGTCCGAGCACAGTAACCAAATGCCTCTGACCGTCGTCGTGCCGGGCGCGGTGATCACCGGCAGGCTCGCACCGGAAAGCCTCTGGCGGCAACGCGTGGCGGAAGTCCTGCAGGCCTCCGACCACCTCAAGCCCTTCGCGTCCCTGTTCGTCCCCGCACGGGCCGACGGCGGGCCCGCGGGCGCGGCGGTCGACGCCGACGGCGGGCCGACCCATCTGCACCTGCACGTCGCAAGGATCCTGCAGGGAAGCTACGGCCTGCCGCACACCGGCGGCATGTACCGCATCGCCATCGACAGCGTGAGCAGCTGGACCGTGGGAGACCTCAGCTACTCCGACCAGTGATGGGGAGGGGCCGGTGACCGGGGAGAGCCGGTGACCGGTAGGCCGGTGAGTGCGCGGGCGGACGGCTGACCGTGCCCCGTCCACCGCGCCGTCCGGCCCGACGGCCCCGGCCCGCTCACCCCTCCTCCCGCGCCGCGCCGTCCGTGGCCGCGCCCCGGCGGGCGCGGCGTCGGACGCCCGGTACCGATCAGGACAGGGTGAACCGCTGGGCCGTGGTGCCGTTGCAGTCCCAGATCTGCAGCGCGTCACCCGACTTCCGGGCGTTGTCCCGGTCGTCCAGGCAGCGGCCGGACTGCGGGTTGTAGAGGGTCCCGTCGCCACGGCTCACCCAGGTCTGCGCGCCCGTGCCGTTGCAGTCCCACAACTGGGTCGCGGCGCCGTTCGCGGTGGCGCCGGCCGACACGTCCAGGCACTTGCCCAGAGCGTGCAGGGTCCGGTCGCCCGGGGCCGACCAGCGCTGCGCGTCGGTGCCGTTGCAGCCGGACAGCTGGATCGCCGTCCCGGAGGCGGGGTCGGCGTTGCCGACGTCCGCGCACAGCGCTCCCGGGCCGCCCACCGCGCCGGGCGGCAGCTTCCACGTCTGCGCCGTGGAGCCGCCGCAGTCGTAGATCTGGAGCTGAACGGCGCCGGGCGAGGTGTCGCCGTCCGGGTCGTCGAGGCAGCGGCCCGACGCGGGGTTGGCCAGCGACCCGTCGGTGCGGTGGGTCCACGTCTGGGAGGCCGCGCCCGAGCAGGTGGCGAGACCGACCGGCGAGTGGTTCGCGGTCGCGCCGCCGGTGACCGTCACGCACTTTCCGAGCGCCCGAAGGGTGTTGTCCGCCGGGCGCGAGAAGGTCTGGGCGGCGGTGTGGTTGCAGCCGTAGAGCTGGACGGCCGTTCCGTCGGTGGAGGAGCCGCCGCGGATGTCCAGGCACTGGCCGCCGGGCCCGGTGACCTCGCCCGCGGCGGGGTTGGCGGTCGCGCTGCCGGCGAGCGTGACGGTGTGCGCGGAGCCCAGCGCCAGCGGGGCCGTGCTGACGGTTACCGTGCGCCGGTTGGAGTTCCACGACCAGTCGGTCTCGGGCACCTGCACCCCGTCGACCAGTACGGCGGTCGGCGCGGCCGAGTTGGACAGCCGCAGCGTGTACGCCCGCGCGGTGGGCGCCCCGCCGTAACCGCCGCTCTGGGCGCCGACGGTGAGGGTGCGGCTCGTGTCGTTCCAGGTCAGCGGCGCCGAGGTGGACTGCCCGCTGCGGTATCCGGCGCCCTCGCCGGCGTCCTGGTAGAGGGAGAAGGCGCCGTCGGCGCCGGCCGCGACGTTGACGGTGAGCCGGGTCAGCGGGCTCGTACCGGCGTTGTCGACGTAGTCGGTGCGGGTGGGCAGGATGCCGCCTGCCCTGATCAGCACCGGCATCTGCGAGAGCGGGTCGGTGATGGTCACGGTGGCCGGGCCGGTGTAGGTGCGGCCGGTGAAGTAGTCGGTCCAACTGCCCGGCGGCACCCACACCGACGCCGACCCGTTGCCGTTCGCGTCGTTCGGCGAGGTGATCGGCGCGACCAGCACGTCGTCGCCGTAGAGGTACTCGCCGGTCGCGGTGTAGGCGGCGTCGACGGTCGGGTAGTCCAGGTACATCGGCCGCACGATCGGTACCCCGGTCGCGCTCGCCTGCTGGGCCAGCGTGTACGTGTACGGCACCAGCGCCTCGCGCAGCCGCAGGGACGACTCGGCGGCGGCCGCCGCGGCGCCGGTGTAGTTCCACGGCAGGCGGTCGCCGTGGTCGGAGTGCATGCGGTCGATCGGCTGGAAGGTCCCGAGCTGCATCCACCGGGCGTACATGTCGTCGGCGAGGTGCCCGCCGTGGAAGCTGCCGATGTCGTCGCTGACGTTGGACAGGCCGGCCGCCGCCTCGTCGGCGGTGAAGCGCGCCTCGAAGGACATCATCTCCCAGGTCGCCGGGGTGTCGCCGGTGAACTGCAGGGTGTTGCGCCGCTCCGACCACGGGCCGGCGGGGTAGTTGCTGTCGTCACCGCCGGGGTCGGAGCCACCGATCCGGGAGAACGCGAACCCGCGCAGCCCCTTCGCGGCGCCGTCGTCCGCGTACGCCTGGTTGATCAGACCGTCCGGGGTGACGTGCGGGTCGGAGGCGGAGGAGCCGTCGCAGCAGGCGTCCAGCCACCACTCCCGCACGCCCTGCTGCTCGATCGGCTGGTGCAGCGCCAGGTAGGCGGCGAGCTGCTTCGGGTCGGACCAGTCGAACCTGTACGTGGAGCCGCCGTCGGAGGCCAGCCCGCCGGCCGCGCTGTTGGTGGCGGCGAACTGCGGGTCGGCGCTGTCGATGGTCGGGTGGATGTTCAACGACACCGCGAGGCCCTGGCTCCTGGTCCAGTTCATGAACGCCTGCGGGTCGGGGAAGAGCGAGGAGTTCCAGCCCCAGCCGTTCCACCGGGTCGGCGACTTCCAGTCGGTGTCGACCACCAGCCAGTCGATCGGGGTGTTGCTGGCGCGGAAGGCCGGCAGCAGGGTGTTCTCGTAGTCGGCGGTCGCGTAGGGGTAGTAGCGCGAGTACCACACCCCGTACGCCGACTCGGGCAGCAGCGCGGCGCTGCCGGTCAGGGTGTTGAGGTCGGCCAGCCCCTGCTTGTAGTTCTGGCCGTAGCCGAAGAAGTAGCCGTCCTCGTAGGGCTGTCCGCCGTGCCCGGGCCGGTCGGTGACGGTGTGGGAGGCGCTGAGCAGTGCGCTGCGGGTGTCGTCCATCAGGTACCAGCCGTCGCGGTCCAGGATGCCCGGGTGCTCGGGCACCGGCAGCGTCCCCGGGTTGTCCAGCGAGCGCGACCAGCCGCCGAGGGTGTCGGTCGGACCCGCGCCGTACCCGGTGGTGGTGAGCGCGCCGGAGGCGGTCGGGTAGGCGGTGGTCGAGACCGGCGTGACGGCGAGGCTGTCGATGTTGACCTTGCCGGTGTCGCCGGCGTTCTGCACGATGCTGACGGCGTCGGTGCCGGCGGTGAGGTTCACGGTCGTGGACGCGGTGGACCAGGTGTCCCAGGAGGAGGTCGCCGGCAGGCCGAGCGCGGGCCCGGCGGCGCCGTTGATCCGGGTGGACAGGCTGCCGGTGCCGCCGGCCGCGTTGGAGTAGCGCACCGACAGCCGGTAGCTGCCGGTGGAGGGGATCTGCGAGACGTCCTGTCCGAAACCGCTGCCGGCGCCCTGGTACCCGGCGACGAAGCCGGAACCGGTGTGCCCGCTGTGGTCGTAGGCCGCTTTGGCGGACCCGGTGACCGTGCCGTTCTCCGCCTCGCAGGCCGAGCCCACCACGCAGAACGACGGGAACGACGGCGCGGCCGTGACCCCCGTGCCGGCCAGCGTCACGGCCAGGTTGGCGGCGGTGAACGGTCCGCTGCCCTGTTTGTACCGCAGGGTCAGACCGCTGGTCCTGATCTCCCGGTAGCCGTCCGAGCTCACGCCGGTGGTGTACGCGGGCACCGGGAAGGTCCGATTGACGGCGTTGAAGGTCGTCCCGTCCTGGAACACGCCGTCGCCGGCGTACTCCAGCCGCACCAGCGTCGGGCTCAGCACCTCGAACCGCGCGTTGCCGTCGGTGACGACGTCGCTCGCAGCGCGGGCCGCGGGCGCGGCGGCGACGGTGGCGCCGACCAGCGCGGCGGACAGCAGCGCCAGGCAGCCGCCCACGGCCAGGATCCGCCGGGCCCGACGGGTGCATGAGCCATGCATCACGGGGCTGGTCGGTCGGGCAGACGGCTCTTCAGCGAACAGCATGCTCTCGCCTCCTCGGCAGCGGACTCGGCAGTCGCGGCTTGACGTGCGGGCAGGGTGGACGTCTCCCGCCGGCCGGCGCCCCGGGATCATGGCAACGTTGTCAAGCAGGGGGCTACGGCCCTGCCCCCTCACCGCGGCGAGACGTTAGCAGAGCGCCACCGTGTGCGACACCTCTGTGACCGAAACGCCATCGGCCCGCTGTCCGGCGGCGGCGTGCGGCGGCAGAGCGGGCTCGGCCGTGCCGGGAATCGCGTCGGTGCTTCCCGTGTGGGGCGGTCCGGATGACAAGCTGTCCCGGTCGGGATGCCGCCGGGCGTCCCCCGACCGAGGGGAGGCCCGGGCGTGGGGCTCGGTGGAGTAGCGGGGGAGCACGGCCCCGACCCGGCGGCGCGGCACGTGCCGCCCTTCGATCCGGAGCTGGGCGCCGCGCTGGCGGCAGCAGGCGCGGCGGCGCGGGAGCCGGTCACCTCGGAGAGCCTCGCGGGCAGGCAGCGACGGGACGCCTCGGCCCGGCCCCGGCCCACGGTGGGGGACCTGCGGGACGGCGGCCGGTTCGAGGTGGAGGAGCTGCGCGTACCCGTCCCGGGAGGGCCGGACGGCGGTGACGTCGCCCTCGTCCACGCCCGGCCGACCGGGGCCATCGGGCCGCTGCCGGTGCTGTACTACCTGCACGGCGGCGGAATGATCATGGGCAACGCGTGGTCGGTCCTTCCTCGGCTGCTGCGCGAATGGGCCCTCCCGCTGCAGCTCGCCGTCATCTCCGTCGAGTACCGGCTGGCGCCGAGGGCCCGGTACCTCCAGCCCGTGGAGGACTGTTGGGCCGGTCTCGTCCGGGTGGCAGAGCACGCGGCCGACCTCGGCGTCGACGCGGACCGCGTCATCATCGGGGGGAAGAGCGCCGGCGGTGGACTCGCCGCGGCCCTCGCCCTGCTGACCCGCGACCGGGGCGGCCCGGTTCCGATCGGTCAACTGCTCCTGAGCCCGATGCTCGACGACCGTGACGCCACCTTCTCCGGCCACCAGATGGCCGGCCGCGACACCTGGGACCGGACCTCCAACGCGACCGCGTGGCGGGCACTGCTGGGCGACCGGTACGGCGCCGCCGACCTGTCGCCCTACGCGGCCGCCGCGCGCGCCACGGATCTGTCCGCCTTGGCCCCGGCCTACATCGAGGTCGGATCGGCCGAGACCTTCAGGGACGAGGCCGTGGCCTACGCCGACGGGATCTGGCAGGCCGGTGGCGAGGCCGAACTGCACGTGTGGCCGGGCGCGTTCCACGGCTTCGACACGCTCGCACCGGGTGCGGCCCTCAGCCGGGACGCCCGCGAAGCCCGCTCCCGCTGGCTCCGGCGGATCCTCGGACGATGAGGCTCGGGTGCTCGGGTGCTCGGGTGTACTGAAGTGCACCGCCGGGGCGGCGCGGAGAGCGAGCCGGGGCCGCCGTCCGCGGCACGGGCGGGTGCCGGTCCGGGGTCGTGGTCGCGGGGCCCCGGCTCTCCAGGGGCCCCGCGACCACGTGCGTCAGGCGGAGGGGGTGGTCGCCGCGCCGAGGTGTCGGGTGAAGAAGCGGACCGCGCTGTCGGCCTCGAACCTGGGGAGCTCCTTGTGCGCGCCGGAGTTCACGTGCAGCGACTTCTCCTTCGAGGCGAAGGCGTCGAACAGGGCGAGTCCCTCCTCGCGGGAGATGTGCTCGTCGTCCCACTGCAGGTCGAACTCGATCGGGACGGTGATCCGCTTCGCCTTCTCGGCCAGGACGTCGGGCCAGTGCTGGCCGAAGACCGCGGCGGTGATCCGGGGTTCGGCCGCCACGAACGGAATGCCGATCGCGGTGCCCATGTTGATGCCCCAGTAGCCGACCGGCCCGTCGGCGCCGATCTCCGGGAGCTGCTGGAGCGCGTCCAGGGTCGCCCGGTACTCGGGCAGGGCGAGCTCCGCCAGGTGGTCGTTGTAGCGGACGACGATCGGGCCCTCCGGCTCGCCGGCCGCCCTCGCCCGGAACAGCTCGGCGATCTCGGCCTCGTCGTGCGCGGTGCGCGGCCGGTCGCCGTGCCCGGGCGCGTCGATGACGGCGACGTGGAAGCCGCAGCCGGCCACCAGGAGGCGGGCCCGGCCGGACATCGCCGGGTGCTTCTTGTGGTTGCCGCCGCCGTGGCCCATCAGGACCAGGGGCGCGCGATCGGCGGCGGAGACCGGAGACCAGAGAACACCGGGGACGTCGCCCACGGTGAAGTCGCGCTCGACGACGCCGTTCGACGACGACCGGGCGGTGAAGTGCAGAGAATTCACGGGTGTTGCCTTTCGGAAGGGCCTTGTTGTCGAGGCGCTCCCGGCGACACCTACGTCTGTCGCCCGGCCGTGACGGCTGGGGGGAGCACCCACATCGATACAGCGTTCATGGGTCTCACCTCCTCGGGCGGCGTCACGGGCAACCGAAAGCTATCAGGCCCGACCACCTCGCTCCAGTCCTTTTCGCCGTTCCGCGACCACCGGTGCGCAGGGGGGCAGGTGGCGCGCCCACGAGGCAGCCGGCCGCCGCGCTTCAGCAGCGCCGGGTCCGTCCCGCAGTGCCGTTGACGGTCGGTCACTTCGATCCGTCCGGTTCCTGCGACCGGAGCGCCCGAGCCGGAGGAGGAGGGAATCCGGACGCCCGGGCCGTGGGCCGTCAGCGGACAGCAGGGCACCGCGGGCGCCGCGATCGACGGTGTGTCGGCGGTGCCCGCGGTGCCCTGGTGTGCTGTGCCCGCGGCGCCCTGGCGTGCTGTGTGCGTGCCGCCGTCGCCGGAGGGGCGGGAGCGGTGGTGCGCGGCCGGCCTCCCGGTCGTGCCGTCAGGCGCGGACGGTGAGCCACGCGCCCAGGCCGCTGCAGCCCCGCGCGTCGTAGGTGGTGCTCCGGTAGCCGGCCGGAATCGGCGAGTAGGGGCAGGTCCAGATGCCGTTGCGGACCAGGTTGTGCCGCCAGGCACCGACCTTGCTGCAACCGGTGGGGTCGTAGTCGGTGAGGACGTAGCCGGACACGATCGGCGAACCCGAGCAGGTCCAGAGGCCGTCACGGGCCGGCTGCTGGAACCAGGCGCCGTACCCGTTGCAGCCCCCGGTGTCGAACATGGTGATGACGTAACCGGCGGGAACGGCGACCCCGGGGCAGGTCCAGCCGCCCACCGCGGCCTGGGCCTGCGGGGTGGCCACGCCGGCGGCGGCCGACACGGTGATCTGCCCGGTGGCCGGCGCGGCGGAGGCGCCCGCGGTGCCGGCCGCCGTGGCGGCGAGGAGGACGGCGGCGATCAGCGCGATCGCGCGTGCCAGGGCGGTGGTGCGGCCGTGGAGCGCCCGGCTCGGAGTGCGGCTCGGGAAACGACGGATTCGGTTCATCACTTCACAGTCCTGTCGAGGTGCCCAGTCGGGGCCCGGTGGCCACGGAGGTACTGGTGGTGGGACGAAACGCACCCTAGTGATCTCCGTGGAGGCGACACCGGCAAGGTCGGAAACCGGCGAGCAAGTAGGCCTGAAAGCGATATGACGGCCCGTCGGCCGGGGCGCGGCGCCTGCCCCTGCCCCCGGCCCGGCCCGGGCGGTGGACAAGCGAGGGCGCGGCGCCCCTCGGAAGGGGCGCCGCGCCCTCGCGACCGATGGTCGCCGACGACCGGCGTGCCGACTGCCGGCTACCAGCGGTACCAGCTGTGACGTCGTCCGGAGGAGTGGGTGCCGCGGGCGAGGAAGCCGACCAGCCAGAACACCAGGACGACGACGGCGACCCACCACAGCGCCTTGAGTGCGAAGCCCGCGCCGAACAGCAGCAGGGCCAGCAGAAGAACGAGAAGAAGCGGAACCATGGTGACCTCCCAGTCGGTGACGACGACCGCCTGCCCCGGAGTCGATCGGACAGTCGTACCGATATTCGGCGGAGGAGTGGCAGGCACGACCCGCTCCGGGCACGGTCGGTATCGCTCCGGGTACGGCCGGTTTCCGCGTCGGCATGCCCGGGCGCGGACGGGGCAGACGCGGGGGAGCCCCAGTCCCTCTCGTTTGGAGTGGTCCGATGAAGCAGGTCGAGGAGTCGATCGAGGTCGACGTGCCCGTGTCCGTCGCCTATGCGCAGTGGACGCGGTTCGAGGAGTTCCCGATGTTCATGGACGGCGTGCAGCGCATCGACCGGCGCGCCGCCGGTCTGACGCACTGGGTGGTCAGGGTCGCCGGTGCGACCCGGGAGTTCGATGCCCGAGTGACCGAGCAGATCCCCGACGAGCGGGTCGCCTGGACCACGGTGGCCGGCGATCTGCACCAGGCCGGCGTGGTCACCTTCCACCGGCTGGACAGCACGCGGACCAAGGTGATGCTGCAGCTCGACCACGACCCGCACGGCCTGGTCGAGACGGTCGGCGACCTGCTCGGTTTCGCGGACCGCCAGGCCATCGACGACCTCCGGGCGTTCAAGGCGTTCATCGAATCGAGGGGCGCCACCGTACCGGCGCCGCGCGCCGCCGAGGCCGACGGCGGCATCGGCGGCGGGACGGACGTCGCCTGAACGTCCGTCCCGCGTGACGTCCTGAACGACGTCCCGAGTGTCAGCCCGCCTGCCGTCCCGGCGCTCACGCCGGTGGACGCGGGCTCAGTCGGCCGACGGGGGGAGTCCGGAGGACTGGTGCGAGTGGCCGGGTGCCTCCATCGTCCGCTGGACGGTGCTCAGGCAGGGATCGCAGTAGCGGTCCGACAACGCGCCCCCGTCGGCGCCGGCCGGAACGACCGCGCGCCGGGCGGGCTCCAGCTGCTGCCCGCACAGGGATTTGGTGGCGTCGTCCTTCGCGATGACGTGCCACAACAGGGCGGGCTCGGCCGGGGTGTGATCGTGCTCGGCCCACATCTCGTACATGACTGCCTCCCGGGTCGTACGGCGTCGGTCCGCATACCCACGAAACAGCCGCGGAGCCCGCACGGCGACCGGGCCTGGGCCGGTCGGGTGGCCCGGGCGGCCCGGGCCGGGGCGACCCGACGTACCCGGCTCGGCGCGCCCGCGGCGCGGCAGGTCGGTCACGTGGAGTGATCGAACTGTCCCGGGTGAGCCATCTCTCACTCGGGTGTCAGGCGCGTTTGAGCCTGATGATGCTGGTGAGACAGGGGCGGTCCCCGTTCCCCAGGTGAAGAGTGAGACCTTGAGTCCAGCGCCACTGACACCCGTCACGCACACCGTCCCGGCCGCCCCGTCCGGACGCCCGAGCCCCGGCGGCCTGCCATCGGGCGGCCGGCACGCCACGGGCCCGGAGCCGCTCGCGGCCGAGGAGGTGACCGTCGTCGACCCTCGGATGCTCCGGCGGGCCGTGTCGGCCGCGGCGCTCGGCAATGCGATGGAGTGGTTCGACTTCGGCGTCTACAGCTATCTGGCTGTGACTCTCGGTAAGGTGTTCTTCCCTGCCGCGAGCGGCACGGCGCAGCTGTTGGCGACCTTCGCCACCTTCGCCGCCGCCTTCCTGATCCGCCCGCTGGGCGGCGTGGTCTTCGGGCCGTTGGGCGACCGGGTGGGGCGGCAGAAGGTCCTCGCCGCCACCATGATCATGATGGCGGCCGGCACCTTCGCGATCGGTCTGATCCCCTCCTACTCCATGATCGGGATCGGAGCGCCCGTCCTGCTGCTCGTCGCCCGGATGGTGCAGGGCTTCTCGACGGGCGGTGAGTACGGCGGCGCGACGACCTTCGTCGCCGAGTACGCCCCCGACCGTCGCCGGGGCCTCCTCTGCAGCTGGCTGGAGTTCGGCACCCTGACCGGCTACGTGGCCGGCGCCGGGCTGGTGACGTTGATGACCACCCTGCTCGACGAGCAGAGCCTGCTCTCCTGGGGCTGGCGGCTGCCGTTCCTGATCGCCGGACCGCTGGGCCTGATCGGCCTCTACCTGCGGATGCGGCTGGAGGAGACGCCGGCGTTCCGCAAGCTCCAGCAGGAGGCCGACGCGACCAAGGACGAGCGGCCCCGCAGTCGGCTGCGGGATCTCGTGACCAGGCACCGGAGGGCGCTGCTGCTCTGCATGGCACTGGTGCTGGTCTACAACGTGACCGACTACATGCTGCTGTCCTACCTGCCGACCTACCTGACCACCGAGGTGAGCTTCGGCGCCACCAGCGGTCTCCTGGTGGTGATCGCCGCGATGGGCCTGATGATGGTCGTCAACGGCCCGCTCGGACGGCTGTCGGACCGGATCGGCCGCCGGCCGGTGCTGATGGCCGGCTGCCTCGGGTTCCTGTTCCTCTCGGTGCCCGCCCTGCTGCTGATCCGCCGGGGCGACCAGTGGGCCGTGCTGCTCGGGGTCGGCGGGCTCTGCCTGCTGCTGACCTGCTTCACCAGCACGATGCCCTCCGCCCTGCCGGCCCTCTTCCCGACCCACATCCGGTACGGGGGCATGTCGGTCGGCTTCAACGTCTCGGTCTCGTTGTTCGGCGGTACGACCCCGCTGGTCGTCACCGCGCTGATCAACGCCACCGGCAACCGGATGACGCCCGCCTACTACATGATGGCCGCCGCCGTGATCGGCGCGGTCGCCGTGGCGCTGACGCCCGAGAGTGCGCGCCGCCCGCTGCCGGGTTCGCCGCCGGCGGTCGCCTCGCCCGAGGAGGCCCGCAGGCTGGTCGCGGCCCGAAGCACGGGAAGGGCGGCGGTGACGGGAGCCGGACGGCGCACGTCCTCCTCCCGGAGCGCCGGACAGCCGGCGCACTGACCGGGCCGCCGCGCCCCGCTCCACCCGACCCCGTCCCATCCCGTCCGGATCACCTCGCCCCGCTCCACGCCGCCCCGGCCCGCCTCGCAGGATCGGCGGGCCGGGGTTCGGCGTCGCCCCGGGGCGACCGACCGGTGGCAGACCCGCCGTCAAGCCCCGGGGTGTGTCGGCGGGATGACCGAATCCGATCGGCCTCGGACACGAATTGGTCAAGATTGGCCGCTATGGATGGCGCTTATTGTCTGTCCATCGTCAAGCTCTGTCGCAGCTCAATCCCTGCAGCTACCGACAGGAGTCAGAGTGAGCCCCTCCTCCTCACGCCGTCGTCGCCTCGTACCCGGAGCGACGGCGGTCGCCGCCACCGCAGCCCTGCTCGCCACGACCCTCCAGGTCGGTTCGGCCGCAGCCGTCACCACCCACGACGCGGCGGTCGCCCACGCCAGGACCAACGTCACCGCGAACGCCTCGGTGTTCGGCTTCGGAACGGACCAGGACCTCCAGGTCAAGGACGTCATCATCGACCCGGACGGCACCCAGCACGTCCGCTTCGACCGCACCTACCGCGGCCTGCCGGTCGTCGGCGGCGATCTGGTGGTGCACCAGGACGCCAAGGGCCGGCTCAAGGACTCCACGCGGGCCGCCGCGCACGACGCGGCCGTACGGACCACCGTCCCGGCCGTTCCGGCCGAGGTGAGCGCCGGCCGCGCGCTGGGGAGCGCACCGGGCATCGCGGCCGGCAGCAGCACCCCCGAGTTGATCGTCTGGGCCGCCGACGGCACCCCCCGGCTCGCCTGGCGGAACACCGTCGCGGGCGTCGGGGACCACGGCCAGCCCGCGGGCCGGGTGATCGTCACCGACGCCACCACCGGCGGCCAGATCGAGGCCTACGACGCCGTGCAGGAGGCGACCGGAACCGGCCGCTCGGAGTACACCGGCACGGTCGGCATCGACACCACGGCCCAGAGCGGCGGCTACGCCCTGATCGACCCCGTCCGGGGCCACACCACCAAGGACGCCCGCAACATCTCGGCGGGCTCCGTCACCGCGGGCTCGGGTGCGGTCCTCACCGACGCGGACAACGTCTGGGGCGACGGCAGGAAGTTCTCCACCGACCGGGCCACGGCCGCCGTCGACGCCCACGCCAACACGGCCTGGACGTACGACTACTACAAGAACACCTTCGGGCGCAGCGGGATCAAGAACGACGGCAAGGGCGCCACCGTCTTCGTGCACGTCGGTACCAAGTGGGACAACGCCCAGTGGTCCGACAGCTGCTTCTGCATGATGACCGGCGACGGGGACGGCGTGACCGATCCCGAGCAGGTCGACCTCGACACCATGGGTCACGAGATGACCCACGGCGTCACCAGTGCCACCGCGAACCTGCGCTACAGCGGGGAGTCCGGCGGTCTGAACGAATCGACCAGCGACATCTTCGGCACGATGGTCGAGTGGTACGCCAACAGCGCCGTCGACAAGCCGGACTACCTGTTCAGCGACCAGTCCACGCCGCCCTGGCTGCGCCGTTTCGACAAGCCCTCGCTGGACGGTTCGTCGGCCGACTGCTGGACGAAGAAGGTCGGCCAGCTCGACGTCCACAACTCCTCCGGCGTCGGGAACCACTGGTTCTACCTGGCCAGCGAGGGCAGCGGCGCCAAGACCGTCAACGGCGTCGCCTACAACAGCCCGACCTGCAACGGCTCCACGGTGAGCGGGATCGGCAATCAGAAGGTCGCCGCGATCTGGTACCGCGCGCTGACCGTCTACATGACCTCCACCACCACCTACGCGGGTGCGCGCACGGCGTCACTGAGCGCGGCCAAGGACCTCTACGGCGCGAGCAGCACCGAGTACAAGGCGGTCGCCGCGGCCTGGAGCGCCGTCAGCGTCGGCTGATCCCCTGCACCTCCCGCCGTCCGGGGCCCCCTCGTGGGGGCTCCGGACGGTCTCGCGTACCGGCGCGTACCGGCGCGTACCGGGGCAGTCCGTCGAGCGGGCCGCTCCGCCGACGGGGCCGGACCACGGCCTGCCGGTCCCCGGCCTCCGCCGACCGGGGCAGTCCGCCGACCAGGGCGATCCGTCGAGCGGGGCGGGTCGGTCGGTCGAGGGCGACCGGAACCGCGGGCGGTTCGACCGTCGTCCCTCGCTCGGAAGCCCGGCATCATCGTGATCAGCGCGCCGGACACGCCCGGGATCGGAGGACGGATGACGAGCAGGGTGAGCGGCGCCCCACGGGCCGAGGACCGGCATCGGGTGGGGGGACGGCGCGCGCGGACCTGGGGACTCGCCGGCTGCGGCGCCCTGCTCGCCGGGTCGGCCGGCCTGCTGGTGGCACGGCTGGCGGGCCTGGACGCGGGAACGGTCCTGGCGGTGCCGATGGTGCTCCTCCCCTACACCGTGCTGCTCGGCGTTCTGCTCCTCGGGCTCCAGCTCGCCGTACCCGTCCTGCGCTCGCGCCCGCTCGTGCTGGTCACGGCCGCGCTGACGCTGGCCCAGGCGCTCGTGCTGGCGCCCCGGTTCCTTCCCCACCAGCGGCAGGTGCCCGCAGGGGCGGTCGAGCTGCGGGTGGCCACCCTGAACGGCGACGCCGGCGGGGCGGATGCCCGCGCGGTGGTGGACCTGGTCAGGTCCGAGCGGATCGACGTGCTGGCGGTCGAACAGATCCCGGCGGGCGGGCTGGCCGCGCTCGACCGGGCCGGCCTGGGCACCCTGCTGCCGTACCACGAGCTGCACCCCGAGGACGACTCCTCGATCTACTCGCGGACCGAGCTGACCCACGGGGGCGCCCTCCCCATCGGAACGGCCTGGCCGCAGACCACCGCCGAGATCACGTCGGGCGGGCGTACGGTGCGGCTGGTGGCCGTCCACACCTACTATCCGCTCGGTGACGCCGGACGCTGGACGCGGGACATGGCCGCGCTCACCTCCGAGGCCCGGCGCAGCGGCCCGGACACCGTTTTCCTGGGTGACTTCAACGCCTCCCTCGATCACGCCCCGATGCGCGAGCTCCTGGCGGCCGGCCTCACGGACACCCACGCGGAACTCGGTCGGGGCTGGGCCCGCACCTGGCCGGTGGGCAAGCCGCTCCTGCCGCCGCTGGTCCAGCTGGACCACGTCCTGCACGGTCCGGGCCTGGCGGGCGTGTCCGTCGGTGAGCGCACCGTGCCGGGAACGGACCACCGGGCGGTGGTGGCCGTCCTCGCGCTGATGCCGCAGACGGGCGGAGCGAGCGGCCGAAGCGGCTGATCCGGCTCGCGGGCAGTTCGGCGGCGGGACCGGCCATCGAACCGATCCGGATCCGGTCCAGGGCCCGGCTGCGGTCGGAGCGGGCCCGCAGCAGCGCCGTCATCGCGTCGGGGCGCCGCGCCACCGGATCCGGGACACCGGCCTGCCGGCTCGGGGTGCGCGCGGGGCCCGGGTGGAACCCGCCGGCGGCGCGGGCGGGGCCGGTTCGGTTGTACGCCTGACCGATGACGTGATCCGTAGCACCATGGGCCGGGGAGAGGGGAACCGCTATGGTCGAGCGCGTTGTCGAGACGGATGGCGTCGAGTTGTGCACCGAGTCCTTCGGGGATCCGTCGGATCCGCCCGTCCTGCTCATCATGGGCATCGGGGCCTCGATGCTCTGGTGGGAGGACGGCTTCTGCCGGATGCTGGCCCGGGGCGGGCGTTTCGTGATCCGCTACGACCACCGGGACACCGGCCGATCGGTCACCTACCAGCCGGGCCGTCCCGGATACGGCGGCGCGGATCTGGTCGACGACGCCGCCCGCGTGCTCGACGCCCTCGGCATCCCGGCCGCGCACGTCGTGGGTGTCTCGGCCGGTGGGGCGTTCGCGCAGCTGCTCGCGCTCGACCGCGCCCGCCGGGTCCTCTCGCTCGTCCTGATCAGCACGACCTCCGCCGTGCCCGGCGACGAGGGGCTTGCGCCACCGACCGAGGAGTTCCTGCGGTTCGCCTCCGCCGCGCACGTCGAGCGCGACGACGCCGACTCGGCGGTCGACGAGCGGGTCGCCTACGCGCGCCTGCTCGCCGGCGGCCGTCGCCCGTTCGACGAGAGCGCCGTTCGCGGGCTGGCCCGTCGCGACGTCGAGCGCGCGCACGACTTCACCGCGGCCCGCAACCACGGCTCGCTTCCGGAGGGCGGGCGCCCGGGGGCGCCGCTGTCCTCGATCGCGGTGCCCACGCTGGTGATCCACGGGAGCGCCGATCCGATGTTCCCGCTCCGCCACGGTGAGGCACTCGCGCAACGGATCCCCGGGGCGGCGCTCCTGGTGCTGGAGGACGCCGGTCACGGGGTCGAGCGAGCCGACTGGGAGGTGATCGTCCCCGCCGTGCTCGACCACACCGCCGCAGGCGGCGCGGGCCGGCCGGCGCCCGGGAGCACCCGGGACGCTCGGCGGTCCGGCCGCGGCTGACGGCGGCCGGCCGGCCGGTGCACGCCGCCGGTCGGCGCGCCGGGCCGCCGCCCGCGTCAGCGGTGGGCGGCGACCAGCGCGTCGAGGACCTCCGGCCACGGGGTCGGCCGCAGGGCGAAGGCCCGCTCGGCGGCGGAGGAGTCCAGGACGAAAGGGCCGTTCAGCTGGTAGGCGGTCTCCTTCAGGGCGCGGACGGTCGGGTTGAACAGCCCCACGGCCGCCAGGACCGCGTCAGGCATCCGGCTCACCTTGACCGGCGGGATCCCGGCGGCCCGGCAGAGGTCGGCCACCACCTCGCGCTGGGTGCGCGGCGCGTTGGTCGGCACGTGCCAGGGCCGGCCCCAGGCGCGCTCGTCACCGCCGACGGCGACCAGCAGCCGTGCGGCGTCCTCGGTGTAGGTCCAGCTGTGGGCGGCGTCGGGGTTGCGCAGCACCTGCACGCCGCGCCCGGCCAGCGCACGGGTGAAGACCCGGGCGTCCAGCGCGCTGACGGCGCCGGGGCCGACGTAGTCGGAGCCGCGCACCTCGGTGGCCCGCAGACGGCCCGCAAGGTGCAGCGCGTGGGCGTCCTCCCACATCCGGGCGCGCACCCGGCCCTTCTCCGAGTTCGGGTTCAGCGGGGTCTCCTCCGTCATGGGCGCGGTGACCGCGCCGTAGCCGTAGAGGTTGCCGACGCTGGCGAGGACGGCGCCCGAGCTCTCGGCTGCCACCAGCAGGGCGGCGGCCAGCGGCGGCCAGTCGGTGGCCCAGCGGTGATAGGCCGGGTTGGCGCAGTTGTAGAGCACGGCGGAGCCGGCGGCGGCCTCGGACAGCGCGGTCGCGTCGGAGGCGTCGAGCCGTATGCGGCGGATGCCGTCCGACGCGGCGGCCGTGGCGCCGGAGCGAGTGGCGACCGTGACCTCCTCGCCGCGTGCGGCGAGCAGACGGGCGGTGGCGCTGCCGACGGGACCGGCGCCGACGATCAGGTGCTTGCTCACGATGGACTCCTCGGGGGACAACGGCAGGGGCTGTTGCGAGAACACTGTTCTCGCTCGATGGCGAGCCTGGCGTACGGCCGAGCCGGTGTCAAGAACACCGTTCTCGTAGGGAGGCTCCGTTCTCCTTCGAGACAGCCGTGCTCGGATGTTGCGGGTGTTCTCGTCGGCTGCCAGGATGGGCCCATGCCCACCGCGCCCAAGGCCCTCACCCCCCGCGAGCGGGCCCGCATCGAGGTCACCCGGGACATCAAGGACGCGGCCCGCCGGCAGCTGGCCGAACAGGGCCCGGCCGGCATCTCGCTGCGCGGTGTCGCCCGTGACATCGGGCTGGTCTCCGCCTCCGCGCTGTACCGCTACTTCCCGGGGCGTGACGCCCTGCTCACCGCCCTCATCGCGGACAGCTACGACGCCCTCGGCGACGCCGCCGACGCCGCGGCCGAGGCCGTGCGCGCCGAGGGCCACCTGACCCGGTGGGTCGGCGTCTGCCACGCCGTGCGCGACTGGGCGCTCGCCCACCCGCACGAGTACGCCCTCATCCACGGCTCGCCGGTGCCCGGCTACACGGCGCCCGAGGACACCACCGTGCCGGGGACCCGGGTGCCCTTCCTGATCGGCGGCCTGTTCGCCGAGGCCGCGGGTGCGGGCGCCTACCACCCGCTCGACCGGCTTCCCGTCCCCCCGGGCGCGCACCGGGCGCTTCGTCCGCTGCTCGACCGGTTGCCCGACGGCATCCCGGACGACCTGGTGATCGCCGGGCTCACGGCCTGGACCCATCTCTTCGGCGCGGTCTCCTTCGAGGTCTTCGGCCACCGCGACAACATCGTCAGCGATCACCGGTCCTACTTCGACCACGAGGTACGCCGCATCGGCACCCTGCTCGGCCTGGGCCCGGCGCCGACGCCCGGGGCCGGCCCCGGTCCGGCCGTTGCCGGGCCGTCCGTTGTTGGGCCGTCCGCCGCGGGGCCCTCTGTCGCCTGGCACGAGGCAGCCGGGCACGAGGCAACCGGGCACGGCGCTTCGGGGCGGTGACCGGGAGCGGTCCGGGCGGTCGCCCGCGTTCGCGGGTTTGATCCCGTCGTGTGCGGACAGCCGAGAAGTGGAGCGGTTCGGCGGGACGTCCGGACTCCGGCCGGCCACCGGCCTCGTACCCGGGCCCGGAGCCATCGTCCGACCGGGCCCGCACCCTGAGCCCGGCCCACCGTCGGAGCCCGGCCGGGAGCACGCTGCGGAGAGGAGCACGCGCCATGCCTCGTGGATCGAGCCCGAAGCGGGAGCGGCAGTACGAGCACATCAAGCAGGGCCTGCTGGAGCACGGCAGGGACGAGGAGACGGCCGAGGAGATCGCCGCCCGTACCGTCAACAAGGAGCGAGCCCGGCACGGTGAGTCGAGGACGGCGAGCCGTACCTCCCTGGAGGACATCTCCTCGGGCCGCCGCGGCGGACTCAGGTCCCACGGGGGAGCCCGGGGACGGACCTACGACCAGCTGTACAACGAGGCCCGGCAGCGCGGCATCAAGGGTCGCTCGAAGATGAACAAGCAACAACTGGCGGACGCGCTCGCAGCCTGAGAACACCTCCGAGGGGGAGCGCCCGTGACCGCTCCCGCCCGGCTCGGAGGGAGCGGTGAGCCCGGCATACTGGTCAAACATCCGATGACCGGGGGAGGCGCCGTGGCCGTGACCGACGAGGCGATCGGGAAGATCAAGGAAATGATCATCTCGGGAGCGCTGCAGCCCGGCGACCGGCTGCCCAAGGAGCCCGTGCTGGCGGCGCAGCTCGGCCTGTCGCGCAACTCGCTCCGGGAGGCGGTGAAGGCGCTGTCCCTGCTGAACGTGCTGGACGTGCGGCAGGGCGACGGCACGTACGTCAGCAGCCTGGAACCCCCGCTGCTGCTGGAGGCGCTGACCTTCATCCTGGATCTGCACCGGGACGAGTCGGTGCTGGAGCTGTTCCAGGTCCGCGCGATCCTGGAGCCGGCGGCCGCGGCGATCGCCGCCCAGCTGATGGACGATCGGCAGGTCGCGGAGCTGCGCGCGATGCTGGCCGAGCCGGGGGAGCACCCCACCGTCGAGGAACTGGTCGCCAACGATCTGGAGTTCCACCGCCGGATCGCGGCCGCCACCGGCAACTCGCTGCTCTGCTCGCTGATCGACTCGCTCTCCGGCCGGACCGCCCGGGCGCGGATCTGGCGCGGACTGACCCAGGACTCGGCGGTGGAACGGACGATGGCCGAGCACCTGGCGATCGTGGAGGCGCTGGAGGCGGGCGATCCGGAGACGGCCCGCGCATGGGCCACCGTCCACATCTCCAACGTGACCCAGTGGCTGCGCCGGGCGCTCTGA
The DNA here is from genome assembly GCF_041435095.1 of Kitasatospora sp. NBC_00315. Taxonomy (NCBI): domain Bacteria; kingdom Bacillati; phylum Actinomycetota; class Actinomycetes; order Kitasatosporales; family Streptomycetaceae; genus Kitasatospora; species Kitasatospora sp. NBC_00315. Next base: position 7,777,342 of record NZ_CP108025.1, read on the forward strand.
GCGCCGTCCGGCGCGGCTCTCAGGTGCCTGCCGGCAGCCGGTAGACGCGTACGGCGTTGCCGGCCAGGACGGCCGCCCGCTCGTCCGGGCTCAGCCGCTCCGTCAGCTCCCGCGCGGTGTCCAGCACCTCGCCGTAACCGGCTGCCAGGGTGCAGACCGGCCAGTCCGAGCCGAACAGCAGGCGCTGGGGGCCGAACGCCTCCAGGGCGGTGTCGGCGTAGGGGCGCAGGTCCGCCGCCGTCCGCCGGCCGGGGGACGCCTCGGTGACCAGGCCGGAGAGCTTGGCCACCGTGTTGGGCAGCGCCGCCAGTCGCCGCAGCCGACCGGCCCACGGTGCGAGCTGCCCGGTGGCGACCGGGGGTTTACCGAGGTGGTCGAGGACGAAGGTGAGGCCGGGCAGCGCGGCCGCGGTGGCGGTCGCGGCGGGCAGGTGGAGCGGCCGGACCACGAGGTCGTACGCCAGACCGGCCGCCGCGACGGCGCCCAGCCCGCGGCGTACCTCGGGGCGCAGCAGCCAGCGCGGGTCCGGTTCGTCCTGCACCTGGTGCCGGATCGCGACCAGGTGCCGACCGCCGGGCCCCTCGCGCAGGGCGGCCAGGGCGTCCGCGACGTCCACGGCGGTCAGGTCGGTCCAGCCGACCACGCCGGCCACCAGCTCGCTGCCGGCCGCGAGCGCGAGCAGTTCCGGGGTCTCCTCGGCCACCGTGACGGTCTGCACGACGACGGTGGAGCGGACCCCGGCGGCGGTCGCCTCGGGCGCCAGGTCCGCGAGGGAGAAGGAGCGGCGCAGCGGCGCCAGTGCCCCGCCGCGGATCCAGGTCTGGTCACGGACGGTCAGATCCCAGACGTGGTGGTGCGCGTCCACCACCCCCGCCCCGGGGAGCGGTCCCGCCGTCGCGCCGTCCGGGGCGGGCCTCACGGGCGCTCCCCGGCCGCGCCGGACGCCCTCGGGGCGCTCGTCCGGCCGTCCAAGGGGACGGGCACGTCCGGCGGCAGCAGCCCGGTGGCCCGCAGGTCGTGCCAGAGGGCGTCGGGGATGCCGAGATCCAGGAGGGCGGCGGCGTCGGCGATCTCCGCCGCCGTCCGCGCCCCCACCAGCACCCCGGCGACGGCGGGGTGCCCGAGGGCGAAGCGCACCGCGGCCGCCCGCAGCGGCACGCCGTACCGCGCGCAGAGCGCCTGCATGCGCAGGGCCCGGTCGAGGGTCTCGCGGGGGGCCGCGGCGTAGTCGTAGGTCGCCCCGGGCCGGGGGTCGGCGAGCACGCCGGAGTTGAAGACGCCGCCGATGACGACCGACACGCCCCGCCGTTCGGCCTCGGGCAGCACGTCCGCCAGACCGCTCTGGTCGAGCAGGCTGTAGCGCCCGGCCAGCAGGACGGCGTCGATGTCGGTCTCCCGGACGAAGCGGGCGAGCAGCGCCCCGTGGTTCATCCCGACGCCGATCGCGCGGACCACGCCTTCGTCCCGCAGGCGTTCCAGCGCCGGAACCGCCTGCCGGAGCGCCTCGTCGACGTGGTCGTCGGGATCGTGCAGGTGGACGATGTCGACCCGGTCCAGGCCCAGCCGGTTCAGGCTGGCCTCGATCCCGCGCCGGACGCCGTCCGCGCTGAAGTCCCAGACCCGGCGGTGGCTCGCCGGCACGGCGAACCCGTTGGCGAGGTCGTCGCCGTGCCCGCCGGGGGCAGGCTCCAGCAGCCGGCCGACCTTGGTGGCCACCGTGTACTCCTCGCGCGGGCGCCCGGCGAGGGCGGCCCCGAGCCTGCGTTCGGAGAGGCCGAGGCCGTAGTGCGGGGCGGTGTCGAAGGAGCGGACTCCGGCGGCCCAGGCGCCGTCGACGGCGGCGGCGGCGTCCTCGTCGCTCACGGCGGCGAACAGGTTGCCGATGCCTGCGGCGCCGAACGAGAGCGCGGTGACGCGCGCGGTGGAGCGTCCGAGCGGTCGGGTCCGCACGGGTTTCCCGCTCACCGGGCGGCCGGGCGCAGCCGGAGGCCGGCCATGCCGCCGTCCACGGCCAGGGCCGTCCCCGTGACGGAGGAGGCGGCGGGGGAGGCGAGGTAGACGATCGCGGCGGCGACCTCCTCGGCGGTGACCAGGCGCCCGGTGGGCTGGCGGGCGCTGAGCGCCGCGCGCTCCCCGGCGGGGTCGTCCGCGGCGTCGAGCAGCCGGCCGACCCAGGGGGTGTCCACGGTGCCCGGGTTGACACAGTTGACCCGGACGCCCTCCCGGACGTGGTCGGCGGCCATCGCCAGGGTGAGGGAGAGGACCGCGCCCTTGCTGGCCGAGTACAGGGCTCGTTGCGGCAGGCCGGCGGTGGCTGCGACGGAGCAGGTGTTGACGATCGAGGCGTCGGCGGAGCGGCGCAGGTGGGGCAGGGCCGCGCGGGTGGTGCGGACGATCCCCAGCACGTTGACGTCCAGCACCCGGTGCCAGAGTTCGTCGCCGTTGTCCTCGACGGTGCCGGCGGCGCCGATGCCGGCGTTGTTGACCAGGATGTCCAGCCCGCCCAGCTCGGCGCAGGCGAGGCCGACGGCCCGGCGCACCGACGCGTCGTCGGCGACGTCGGCCCGCCACCCCCGCAGCGGTGCGGCGAGCCCGTCCGGGGCGAGGTCGAGCACGGCGACCTCGGCGCCGCGTTCGCCGAGCAGCCGCGCGGTGGCGAGACCGATCCCGGACGCCCCGCCGGTGACCAGGGCCCGCAGCCCCGTGAGGTCGGTGGTCATGCGGTGGCCCCCTGCTGTTCGTCCCGGTGCCCGGCGGCGAGGTCGGCCGCCCAGAAGGTCCCGTGCGGGTAGGTGTAGGTCTCGATCGAGGTGCGGTGCATGGTGGCGGAGAACCCGGGCGCGCCCGGTGCCAGGTAGTGGCCGTCCCGGACGACCACCGGGTCGGTGAAGTGCTGGTGGAGGTGGTCGACGTACTCGATCATCCGGTTCTCGGTGCTGCCGGAGAGCGCGACGTAGTCGAACATCGCGAGATGCTGGACGAGCTCGCACAGCCCCACCCCGCCGGCGTGCGGGCAGACCGGCACGCCGTACTTGGCGGCCAGCAGGAGGACGGCGAGGTTCTCGTTGACGCCGCCGACCCGGGCCGCGTCCAGCTGGAGCACGTCGATCGCGCGGGCCTGCAACAGCTGCTTGAAGACGATCCGGTTCTGGACGTGTTCGCCGGTGGCGACCCTGACCGGCGCGACCGCGGCCCGGATCGCGGCGTGCCCGAGGATGTCGTCGGGGCTGGTCGGCTCCTCGATCCAGTACGGGTCGAACTCGGCCAGCGCCTTCGTCCAGGTGATCGCGGTGCCGACGTCCCAGCGCTGGTTCGCGTCGACGGCGATCCGGATGTCCGGCCCGACGGCGGCGCGGGCCGCCCGGCAGCGGCGGACGTCGTCGTCGAGATCGGCGCCGACCTTCAGCTTGATCTGGGTGAACCCCTCGGCGACCGCCTGCCGGGCCAGCCGGGTGAGCTTGCCGTCGGAGTAGCCCAGCCACCCCGGGGAGGTGGTGTAGGCGGGGTAGCCGCGCCGGCGCAGCTCGGACTCCCGCCCGGCCGCCCCCCGCCGTCCCCGCCGCAGGAGCTCCAGCGCCTCCCCGGGGGTGAGCGCGTCGGAGATGTACCGGAAGTCGACCTGCGCGACCAGCCAGGCCGGGTCGGCGTCGGCGAGCAGTTTCCAGAGCGGTGCACCCGCCCGCTTGGCGGCGAGATCCCAGACGGCGTTGACCACCGCGCCGACCGCCATGTGCATCACGCCCTTCTCGGGCCCCAGCCAGCGCAGCTGGCTGTCACCGGTCAGGTCGCGGTAGAGCGATCCGGGATCCGCGCACAGCTCGGCGACCGGCCGCCCCAGCACGTGCGCGCGCAGCGCCTCGACGGCGGCCACCTGGACGTCGTTGCCCCGGCCGATGGTGAAGGTGAAGCCGTGGCCCTCGATCCCGTCACCGGCGTCGGTGCGCAGCACCAGGTAGGCGGCGGAGTAGTCGGGGTCCGGGTTCATCGCGTCCGAGCCGGCCAGTTCCCGGGAGGTCGGGAACCTGATGTCGTGGGTGTCGACGGCGACGATCCGTGCGGTTCGTCCGGACAACCGGGTGCCTTTCACGCGTCCCTGGCCTTTCGTGCGCTCGTGCCGGTCACGCGGCCACGAGGGTCTGGCGCTGGACGCCGAGGCCGTCGACGGACAGCTCGACGGTGTCGCCCTCCCGGAGGTAGGGATGGTCGGGTAGTCCGAGCGCGACGCCCGCGGGGGTGCCGGTGTTGATGACGTCGCCGGGGTTGAGCACCATGTACCGGCTGAGGTACCAGACCAGGTGGTTCACCCCGAAGATCATGTTCCTGGTGCTGCCGTTCTGCCGCTGGACGCCGTTGACCGACAGGCGCAGGCCCAGCGACTGGGGATCGCCGGCCTCGTCCGGAGTCACCAGCCAGGGGCCCAGCGGGTTGAAGGTCTCGCAGGACTTGCCGAGGTCCCACTGCCCGGAGTACTCCAGCTGGAACTCGCGCTCCGAGACGTCGTTGCTGATCGCGTAGCCGGCGATCACCCCTTCGGCGTCGTCGGGGCCGTCCAGGTAGCGGGCCTCACGGCCGATCACGACGGCGAGTTCCACCTCCCAGTCCGTCTTCACCGATCCGCGCGGGATCCGTACCTCGTCACAGGGCCCCACCACGGTGGCCGGATCCTTCATGAAGACCACGGGACGCGGCGGCGCGGCGGCGCCGGTCTCCTCGGCGTGGTCGACGTAGTTCAAGCCGATGCAGACCACCTTCCCGGGGCGGGCGACGGGCGGCCCCACCCGGGCGGCCGCGCCGTCCAGGAGCGGCAGCCCACCGGCGGCCAGTGCCGCGCGGACCCGGCCGATGCCGTCGGAGGCGAGGAACGTGCCGTCGATGTCGTCGGTGAGACCTCCGATGTCCAGCAGGCGTCCGTCCGGGTGGAGGACGGCGGGCCGCTCCGCACCCGGGGCGCCAACACGCAAGAGCTTCATGGGATGCCTTCCGCAGGCCGGGCGGGCGGCCCGGCCTTGCTGCTGGGGTGAAACCTGGGATGAATAACCGTCGTCGGCGTGACTTTACGACTGGAGAGGTGCGGAGACAAGACAATCATCGGATGTTAGTGAGGCTGTCCACCGGGCCGGGGGCGCACCCGGACGCCCCGGACGACCCGGACCACCCGGACGCCCCGGACGGCGAGGCCCGCGCCGATCGGCACCGGGGCAGGACGGATCGCTGCCCGGCGTGCTCCCCCGGCGTGCTCCCCCGGCGTGCTCCCGCCCGGCGCGCGTCGCCGCTCGGGCGTCGCCGAGTGCTCGACGCCGGAAATCCGTCGGGGGTTGACGCAGACCCGCTCTGACCGGTGCCGAACCCGCGCACGGGAAGAAGCGCGAGGACTGGTCGCGGATCGGGTCGAGAATGCATGACGGGACAGTAGGCACGGATCCCCCGGTGATCATGAAGCGTAGAGAACTCCGTGATCGGGTGAACCGCGCCTGCCCTGCTGCCAGCACCTACTGGCGGACGCCCTAAGCGCCGCGGATCGCCCGGACCAGCCCGGCGACCAGGTTCGCCCGCTCGGCCATGGTGTCCACCACGAGGTACTCGTGGTCGGCGTGGGCACCGCCGCCGACCGCTCCGAGCCCGTCGAGTGTGGGCACCCCCAGGGCGGCCGTGAAGTTGCCGTCGCTCGCGCCACCGACCGCCCGGCCTTCGATCCCGGGAGCCAACCGCTGTGCCAGCGCGAAGAGTTCGGCCGAGGCCGACTCCGGCATCGGGGGCCGGCTGACGGATCCCGTGACGGCGATCCTCGCCTCGGGAAGATGCGGGGCCAGTGCGGCGAAGGCGGACTCGACGCGTTCCCTCTCGGCCGCCGACTCGACCCGGACGTCGACGACGACCGTCGCCTCCGCGGGAACGACGTTGTCCAGCGTCCCCGCGGAGGCGACGGTCGGGGTGACGGTCGTGCCGGCCTCGGGCCGGCCGAGCGCGGCGATGTCCAGCACCTGGTGCGCCGCCTCGATCAGGGCGTTGACCCCGGCCGCCGGCTCCAGGCCCGCGTGCGAGGCCCGGCCCCTGACGGAGACCTCGAACGTGCCGCAGCCCTTGCGGCCGGTCTTGAGCGCACCGCCGTCCGCCGAGCCCTCCAGCACCAGCACCGCGCCGCAGGCCAGAGCCCGTTCCTCGAGAAGAGCGCGGGACGACCGGGAGCCGACCTCCTCGTCCGCGGTCACCAGGATCTCCACGCCCGACCGGTCGTCGAGCGTCGCCAGGCCGTGGATCGCCTGCACCAGGCCGCCGAGCATGTCGAACACGCCGGGGCCGGTCGCGTGACCGCCCTCGACCCTGAACGGCCTGCGATCGAGGGTGCCCAGCGGGAACACCGTGTCGTGGTGACCGAGCACCAGCACCCGGGGATCGCCGCCGCCCGACCAGTGCACGTGCGGTCCGGCCTCGCTCCCGACGAGGACGGCCTGCCCGCCGAGACGGCTCTCGATGACGGCGGCGACCGTTTTGGCGGACGTCGTCAGGGCCTCGGTGTCACGCGAGGGGGACTCGACCTCGACGAGTGTTCGGAGGTCCTCGATCATCGCGTCCACACTCACGCGGACGGTCCTGTGCATCGTCACCGCGCCAGCGTACCCGGTGCGCCGCGCCGTCCCGGAGGCCGCCGGGCTCCGGCTGACGGCAGCTCCGACGCGGTCCGGCCCGTCCGGGCGGGGCCGCCGGCGGCCCGGTACCACCGGGGAGGCACTCAGGCGCCCCGGTCCGGCACCGGGGCGTAGCCGGTGGGCCGGGACCTGAAGGTGCCCGCCCCTCGGCCCGGCTGCGCAGCCGGTTCGCGCAGCCGTTTCGCGTAGCCGGACAGTTCGGCCAGCGGCACGGTCGCGGTGACCGCCGCGGTGCTCGGCGACCTGGCGACCGAGCCGGTGACCCGGCCCCGCCGGGCCGCCAGGTCGCCGAGCACCGCGCCCACGTCGGCCTCGGGCACGGTGACGCCGACCACCGGTTCCAGGAGTGACATCACACCGGCGCGCAGGGCCTCGCGCAGGCCCGGCCGTCCGGCCGTCCGGAAGGCCGGCTCCGAGGAGCGGTCCAGCTTGTTGACGGAGGCGATCCTCGGCACGCCGTGCCGGTCCGCCTGCCGCCACACCGACTCGCTCCGCGATTCGACCCCGCGACGGCCTCGAACACCGCGATCGCCCCGTCGAGCACCCGCGGTGAGCGCTCCACGGGGCGGCCTCCCTGGACTCAACCCGAAACAGCGCGCCGCCGTACCGTCGCGGCGCGCTCCGTGACCCGGGCCCCGCACCGGATTATCGGGGCGACGGGCCGGGCACCCACGGGACGTCTCGGCGACGGCGACGCCGACGGGCCTGGTGAGCGACCGGGTGAGTGGCCGGGTGAGCGGCCGGGTGAGCGGCCGGGTGAGCGGCCGGGACCGACCTCCACCGGCGGCACGGGAGCGGTGTCAGCGGTGGCCGAGGACGTTGACCACCCTGCCGTTGGGGTCACGGACGAAGAACCGCCGCACTCCCCACTCCTCGTCCTGCAAGGGGTGAACGATCTCCGCGCCGCTCTCCCGCATGACCGCGTAGGCCGCATCCACGTCGTCCACCTCGACGCTCATGTCGGGAGCGACCGGCGCGGTCCGGTCGCCGGTCATGAAACTGATCTGCGCCGCCGGGCTGGACGGGGAGGCGAGCGTCATGATCCAGCCGTGGTTCATGACCTCCGCGAAGCCCAGCAGGCCGTAGAACTCCCGGTTCTCCTGCGCGGCATCGGACTGAACATTGGGCACGACGCGACGAACGGCCACCGGCAACTCCAGGTGAGGACGAACCTGTCTCCGAGACTTCCAGGAGTACCACACCCCACGCGCCGAGCTTCGACAGCGGCGTGCACGGACAGCCGTGGTTCGTCGTCCGAACGGGTCCGCTGCGCAGCTGCCCCGGGGTCGGCCGCGGCCGGGCACTTCCGTGGGCGGGCGCGCTGCTACGCCGATCCGGGTACGGCGTACGGGCGAGCCCGCTTCCTACGCGGCGACGTGGCCGTCCAGGAAACGAAGCAGGACGGCGGCCTCCGCGCGGAGCCGCGCCGCCCGATCGGCGTGCGCGGGTGCGGGCAACTGTGCTGCGGCATCGAGTCGTTCGCCGGCCTCGGCGCGCAGGATCGCTGCCACGTCCTGCTCGCTCAACTCGCGCCGCGCCGCCTCGGTGACGCCGACGCCGATCGGCGACTGTTCGACGGCCGGGCCGTGGCTGCCGGCTTCCTCCACGGGCACCGCCTCGGCGTTGTCCAGCGCGGCGAGTGCTGTGCGCAGAGCGCTCACCGCGATCCTGTCGCGGGCGCGCATGGCTTCCGGCAGGGCTTGACGCATACGAACTCGCAGGGACATGCCGGCGAGGCTACGGCCGCGCCCCCGGACCCGCAACGGGATATCCGACCAGCACCGGGATTCCCGCGACCTGAGCGCTCGGTCGACCCGGTCGGTCGGTCGGCCTGATCCCTTGGTCGGCCTGATCGCTCGGCCGGCCGGAGCGTCACCGGCCCAGCGCGGCCATCGCCGCGTTGTGGCCGGGGATGCCGCTGACGCCGCCGCCACGCGTGGCACCCGCCCCGCAGAGCAGGATGTTGGCATGGCGGGTGGCCACGCCCCACCGGTCGTCCGGATCGCCGTACGGGAACCGGAGGTCCCGGTGGAAGATGTTGCCGCCCGGCAGGCCCAGCTCGCGTTCCAGATCCAGCGGCGTCTTCGCCTCGATGCACGGCCGGCCCTGCTCGTCCGTCGCCAGGCAGTCGCGGAGGGGTTCGGCCAGATGGGCGTCGAGCGGTGCCAGGACGGCTCGCAGGGCCGCCTCCCGGCCGGCGTCGTCGCCGTCCGCGAACAGCCGGGCAGGCAGGTGCAGGCCGAACAGGGTGAGCGTCTGGTAGCCCTTCGCCACTAGATCCGGTCCGAGGATCGACGGATCGGTGAGCGAGTGGCAGTAGATCTCCGAGGGCGCCGCCGCCGGCAGCCGGCCCCCGGCGGCCTCCCGGTACGCGGCCTCCAACTCCCGGTACGACTCCGCGATGTGGAACGTCCCGGCGAACGCCTCGCGCGGGTCCACGGCGCCGTCCCGCAGCCGGGGCAGGCGCCGCAACAGCATGTTGACCTTGAGCTGGGCGCCCTCCGGCGCCGGGCTCTCGGGCGGCTCGCCCAGCAGCCGGTCCAGCACCTGCGGGGCCGCGCCGCACAGCACCTGGCGGGCACCGACCGTACGCTCGCCCCCGGCGGAGCGGAAGGTCACCTCGGCGAGGTTCCCGTCCGTGGCCACCGACGTCACCTCGTGGCCGGTCAGCAGTTCGGCGCCCGCCCCGCGCGCTGCGTCGGCCAGCGCCCGGGTGACTGCGCCCATGCCGCCCACCGGGACGTCCCAGTCCCCGGTGCCGCCGCCGATCACGTGGTAGAGGAAGCAGCGGTTCTGGCGCAGCGACGGGTCATGGGCGTGGGTGAAGGTGCCGATCAGGGCATCCGTCAGCACCACGCCGCGCACCAGGTCGTCCGTGAAGTACCGCTCCACACTCTCGCCGATCGGCCGCTCGAACAGGGCGTCCCAGGCCGCCGGGTCGCCCACCCGGGTGCGCAGCTCCGAGCGGCTCGGCAGCGGTTCGGTGAGGGTGGGGAACACCCGCTCGGCCACCTGCCGGGTCATCCCGTAGAACGCCCGCCAGGAGTCGAACTCGCGCTCCGATCCGGTCAGTTCGCGGAAGGCCGCCGCCGTCCTTGCCTCGTCGCCGGCGTCCACCAGCAACCCGGTGGGCCGCCCGCCACGCACGGTCGGGGTGTACGAGGAGATCCGCCGCCGACGCAGCGTGATCCGCAGCCCCAGCTCGGAGACGATCTTCTCGGGCAGCAGGCTCACCAGGTACGAGTACCGGGACAGCCGCGCCGCCATCCCCGGAAACGCCTGGCCCGAGACGGCCGCGCCGCCCGTTCGGCCGAGCCGTTCCAGGAGCAGAACGCTGCGCCCCGCACGGGCCAGGTAGGCGGCGGCGACCAGGGCGTTGTGGCCGCCGCCGACGATGACGACGTCGTAGGAGGAACGGGCGGGTTCGGTCGCGCCTGCCGGCTCGGGCTGCATGGCGCCCGTCCTATCAGGGCCGGCCGGGTGTTGGCCAGAGTCGTGGATTGATCCGGCGTGGCGTTTCCCTCGTGCCCGGGGCGCGCGGGTGCGGTCGGTCGGTGCCGGTCGGTCGGTGCCAGTCGTTCGGTGCCGGTCGTTCGGTGCCGGGCGAACGGGGTCAGCCGAGCGGGATGTCCGTCTCGCGCAGCGCGGCCAGTGCCGGGGCGTACATCCGGGCCTTGATCGTGCCGAGGGTGGGGCCGGCCTTGGTGGTCTGAGCGGCCGCGATCTCGACGGCGGCACGGCGGACGGTCTCCTCGTCCGCCGCGCGGTCCACGATCGCGGCGCCGAGCGCGTCCCGTCCCCCGTAGCGGCGGGCGGTGGTCATGGCCTCGTGCGCGACCTGCGGGGTCAGCCGGGCCTGGATCAGCGCGGCCATGCCCGCGGTGAACGGGATGTTGATCTCCGCTTCGGGCAGGCACCAGTAGCCCCGGTCCTCGCGCATCACGCGGAAGTCGTGAGCCAGCGAGAGCATGGCGCCGGCCGCGAAGGTGTGCCCCTGCAGGGCAGCCACCGTGACGACCGGGAGGGTCAGGACACGCGCCAGCAGTGCCTGGACGTCGGCGACGTACGCGCCGGCGCGGTCGGTGTGCGCGAACAGCCAGTCCAGATCCAGGCCGTTGGAGAAGAACTTGCCCGTCGCGGCGGTCACCAGGGCGCGTGGCCCCTGGGCCTTCTCCACCTCGTCCAGCAGGTCGTCGACGGTGGCGACCCAGTCGGGGTGGAAGCGGTTCTCGGTGTCGCCGATGTCGAGGATGAAGACGTCGTCCTGACGGTCGAGCGTGGGCATGTCTGCTCCTTCACTTCGCGGGCCGGGGGCGGAGTTGCTTCCGGGCAGGGTGGGCCCGGCCGTGCGACGGCGCCGCCGGACGGTCGTCGGCGTGCGGCTTCCGCCGGGGTGCGGAGCACAGGTCGGCCGCGGTCGCCGCCGGCCCTCGTCCACCCCGGCCGTCGCGTCGAGCCGGTGTCGTACCGAGCGTGTCGTACCGAGAGCGTGTCGCGCACGGGGGCGTCCTCCCGATCGGCGCCGACCGGCGTCGAGCGGGTGCCCGAACACCACCCTACCGGCTAGTAACCATGGTGGACCGGATGCTACCCGAACAGCGAGCCGACAACGAGTGGCACCCTGGGAGGCGGCTGCTCCGGCGCCAACAGTGCTGGGGGAGTCGGAGGTTCGGTCCGCCCGGCGCCGGGCCGGCCGTCGGTCCGACGCGCCCGGTGCGTTCCTCCGGGCCGGTGGGTACGGTCACGGCGGGCGCGCTCCGGACGCTGGTCGACGGGTCGGATCCTCGGCTCCCCGTGCAGGGTGGGCGGATCCCCGGATCGCCTCGGACGTCGGCTCGACATCGCCTCTGACATCGGCTCCGGGAACGCCTCCGGGAGCGCCTCCGGGAGCGTTCCCGGCCTCGCCGGCGGCGGAGCGTCCGGCCGTGGTGCAGGTCACATCCGGGCGACCGCGCGGGATGTAGTCTGGCCCTCTGCCGTAGCGGCAGTCGAGACGGGTCGGGATGATGCGAGCACGAGCACTTCGCTCCGCGCGGGCAACCACGGGTTGTCCGCCGCTCGTTCGCGCCACCTCCCCGCGATCCGCGGGTCCGCAGGGCCCGGACGCCGATGCCCGGCTGGTCCGGCGCCGCTGGATCGACGGGGTCGGCTCACCGACCGGCCTCTGTCAGATCTGACAGCCGGTCACATCGGCGGCGGTAACTCCCGCTGACGCGCGAGCACCCGCGTCCCCGGACAGATCTCCGCCGCACCCCCTGCCGCACTCCCGACGCCGACGCCGACGCCCACGGCCACCGTGCCCCGGGCACGGTGGGCCGCCTGTCGGTCACGGCCGGACAGCCGCCGAACGCCGCTGCCGGGCGGTCGGCGCCCCTCCACAGCAGCCAGATCCCTGGTCAGAGACAGAAATCGAGGAACGGATCCTCATGTCCCCTTCCCACCCGTCCACCACGGACCCCCGCCCACCGGTCGAGGCTCCGTTCGCGCAGCCGGACCTGCACCCGGCGGACTCCCACCCGGCGTACCCCCACGAGGGGGGCCTTCGCGTCGGGGATCTCCACCCGCTGGACAATCCGGCCCGCGCGGCGCTGCTCGGTCCGCACGCGCATCTCGCCGAGCGGTACGGATCCGTGCTGCGCTACCAGGTGGACGTCTCCCCCTTCGTGGCCCTCCCGGACCGGCCCGACGAGTCGGCCTGGAGCGACGTCGCGGCCCTGCTCGGACCGGGCGCCGTCGCGGCGGTCTCCGGTTACGGGGGCACGCCACCGCCGGGCTGGGAGGTCGTCATGCACGGCCCCGGCGTACAGCTGGTGGACGAGGGCGTCGCGGCAGCGCCCGACGCCGAGGCGCTCACGCTGGGGCCCGACGACGTCGAGGAGATGCTCGCGCTGGTGGCGCACGCCCAGCCCGGCCCCTTCCTGCCGCGCACCATCGAGCTCGGCACGTACCTCGGGTTCCGGCACCGCGGCGAACTGATCGCGATGGCGGGCGAGCGGCTGCACGTACCGGGCTGGACCGAGATCAGCGCCGTCTGCACGGCCGCGGACCACCGTGGCAAGGGGCTGGCGACCCGGCTCGTCCACGCGGTCGCGGCCGGTATCCGGGCCCGGGGCGAGACGCCGTTCCTGCACGCCGCCGCGAGCAACACCAACGCGATCCGGCTCTACGAGTCGCTGGGCTTCCGGCTGCGCCGCGAGGTCGCCTTCCTCGCCGTCCGGGTCCCCGTCACCGGCGCGGGCGCATGAGCACGGCCGTCCGGGAGGTGGTGACGCTGGCGAGTGAGCTGATCGCGATCGACACCAGCAACACCGGCGACGCCGCCGCGCCCGGCACCGAGCGGGCCGCCGCCGAGTACGTCGCGGCGAAGCTCGCCGAGGTCGGGTACGAGACCACGTACGTCGAGTCCGGAGCGCCCGGGCGCGGCAACGTGGTCGTCCGGCTGCCCGGCGCGGACCCGACGCGCGGGGCGCTGCTGGTGCACGGCCACCTCGACGTGGTCCCCGCCGACGCGAGCGAGTGGACGATCCCACCGTTCTCCGGCGAGGTCCACGACGGCTACGTCTGGGGCCGGGGCGCCGTCGACATGAAGGGCATGGTCGCGATGACGCTCGCGGTGGCCCGGCAGTTCAAGCGCGACGGTGTGGTGCCGCCCCGGGATCTGATCTTCGCGTTCCTCGCGGACGAGGAGGCCGGAGGCTTCCTCGGCGCCCGCTGGCTGGTCGACAACCGCCCGGAACTCTTCGAGGGGGCCACCGAGGCGATCAGCGAGGTCGGCGGATTCTCCGTCTCCTTCGACGGCGGCACGCGTGCGTACCTGATCGAGACGGCGGAGAAGGGCGTGATGTGGCTGCGGCTGAGAACGACCGGAACGGCGGGGCACGGCTCGATGCTCCACAGTGACAACGCCGTCGCCAAACTCGCCGCGGCGGTCACCCGGCTGGAGTCGCACCGCTTCCCGCTCATCCTCACCGACCCGGTGCGCGAGTTCCTCGAAGGCGTGGGCGAGCTCACCGGCGTCCCCTTCGACGACCGTGATCCGGAGGGCGCGGTGGCCCGTCTCGGGAACCTCTCCCGCATGATCGGGGCGACGCTGCGCGACACCGCCAACGTCACCATGTTCGAGGCCGGTTACAAGGCCAACGTGGTTCCCTCGCAGGCCCGGGCGACCGTCGACGCCCGTATCCTGCCCGGCCGGGAGAAGGCTTTCGAAGCCGAACTCGCCGACATCCTGGGGCCGGAGGTCGAGCGCGAGTGGGACAGCCTGCCACCCGTGCAGACCACCTTCGACGGCTCCCTGGTCGACGCGATGGCCCTGGCGATCGGTGCCGAGGACCCGGGGGCCCGGGTGCTGCCCTACATGCTCTCGGCCGGCACCGACGCCAAGTCCTTCCAGCGGCTGGGCATCCGACACTTCGGCTTCGCACCGCTGCGGCTCCCGGCCGGTCTCGACTTCACGGCCCTGTTCCACGGGGTGGACGAGCGGGTCCCGGTCGACGCCCTGGAGTTCGGCACCAGGGTGCTGGACCGCTTCCTGCGCACCTGTTGACCGCTGCCGGCCGGTCGACGTGACCCGGCCGACTGCGAGCCGTACCGGCCGAGCACGAGCCGTACCGCCCGAGCGCGAGCTGTACCGAAGCGCCACGAGCCGTGCCGAACCGCCAGGATCCCTACCGAACCGCCGCGAACCGTGCCGAACGACCGCGAGCCGAACCCCGTCAAGCACGTCCATCTGAGAGGAACTCGAACATGAGCCGGACACCGCGCTACGCCGACGCCGTCGACACCGCCGTCCACGGCGAGTACCGGATCAACCGGGCCCCGGGCGACGACCGCCCGCTCTACCGCTTCACCGGCCGGATCACCGCCGACGGCAGCAGCGGCTTCCGGGCCGAGCCCGGGCGCTACCACCTGTACGCGGGGTGGTTCTGCCCGTGGGCGCAGCGCGTCACGATCCAGCGTGCCCTGAACGGCTTGCAGGAGGTGGTCTCGGTGTCCTACGTCGACGGTGGGCGCGACGGCAGGGGCTGGGCGTTCCGTGAGACCCACGGCCCGGACCCGGTCAACGGTTTCACCCTGCTGCGCGAGGCCTACGAGGCGACCGAGCCCGGGTTCGACGGACATATCTCGGTACCGACTCTCTGGGACCGTGAGACCGGGCGCATCGTCAGCAACGACTTCGCCGGGATCGGTATCGACCTGGCGACCCAGTTCGGCCCGTGGGGCAACGGCGGCGAGTTCTACCCGGAGCCGCTGCGCGCCCGGATCGAGGAGCTGGACCGCTGGCTCGGCCCCGCGGTGAACCAGGGCGTCAGCGTCGCCGCCGGCGCCGGCCCGGCCGCCGGTGCGGCTCGTGGCGCGCTGCTGACGGCCTTCGCCGAGCTCGACGCGCGGCTCGGACAGGGCCGCTACCTTCTCGGGGAGCGGCTCACCGAGGCCGACGTCCGGCTCTGGGTGGCCCTCGCCCGGTACGACGTGGCGGCCAACGCCACTCGTGCCATCAACCCCGGGCTGGCCGAGTTCCCGAACCTCTGGGACTACGCCCGCGACCTCTACCAGCAGGAGGCGTTCACCGCGACCACCGACTTCGCCACCTTCTCGGCACCCGGGGCGAAGCTGCCGGACTGGGGTGCCCCGCACGGTCGCGAGGCCCTTGCGGGTGCGCTGATCTGACGGTCCGTCTGTCCGCCTGTCCGTCTGTCCGTCTGTCCGCCTGTCCGCCTGTCCGCCTGTTCGCCGATCCGCCGGTCGACGGGGCCCCGCTTCGGACGGGGCCCCGTGCCGGGCGGGCGCGAGAACCCGGCGGGACCGCTCCTCTGACGAGAATCCGCAGGTAGTGGCCGACGGTCGGCCAGTGCCTGGGTGATCAGCTCACCGGCCGCGGCGGTGAAGTGGAGTTCGTGGCGGCGGGCGGCGGGCGGTGACCGTGCAGCGGGCGGCGCGGTGGGTGCCGCGTGCGGCCCGCCTCCCGTCTCCTCCCGCCCGTCCGGTTCCCGTCGTTCGGCCGCCGCCCGTCGGGCCGGCGACCGGGTGCCCGAGGCCGCCGTCCCCGGGTGCCCGAGGCACTGATACGTTCACCGCTACCGAGTCGAACCGGGGGGCACCAATGAACTCAACTGCCGTTCCCACGGCGCTGGTCACCGGCGCCAGCCGGGGCATCGGCGCCGCCACCGCCCGCCGACTCGCCTCCCGGGGCTACCGGGTGGCCGTGAACTACTTCTCCAGCCCGGAGGCCGCCGCACTGGTCGTGGCGGAGATCGAGGCGGCCGGCGGCACGGCCTTCGCGATCCGGGGCGACGTCCGCGACCCGGCCGAGGCCGCCGAGTTGGTGCGACTGGCCGCCGCTGACGGCCGGCTGGACGTGCTGGTCTGCAACGCCGCCGCGCCGTCCTTCACACCCACCCCGGTCGGCACACTGCCGTGGGAGGACTTCCACGCGAAGCTGACGGCCGAACTGGCGGGCGTCTACACCCTCACCCAGCACGCCCTGGCCGTGATGGGCGGGCAGCGCGGCGGGCGGATCGTCTACGTCTCCAGCAACGTGGCCGACGGGCCGCCCGCACCCGGCATGGCCGCGCACGGCACCGCCAAGGCGGCGATCAACACCTTCGCCCGGTTCGTCGCCGCCGAGGCCGGACCGCTGGGCGTCCGGGTCAACGTGGTCGCACCGGGCCTGGTCCGCACGGAGGCGAGCGCCCGACTGCCGAAGGAGTTCTCCCAGCGGATCGCGGACCGCACGCCGCTCGGGCGGATCGCGGAACCCGATGATGTGGCACGGGCGATCGCGCTGCTGGTCAGCGAGGACGCGGCGTTCGTCACGGGGGCCGTCCTCAGCGTCGACGGCGGTTTCGGCATCTCCCGCATCTGACCCGAATCCGCAGGTGGTGGCCGACGGTCGGTCAGTTGATCTCTGTGTTGGCTGTTGGCCTGGTTCGGGGTGTCCGGGTAGGCCGGTGGCCCGGCTGTCGTGCCGGGTGGGCGGCGTTCCGGGGCGGTGTCGGGTGGTTCGGGCCTGGTCGGGCCGGTCGGTCAGGCGGCTGAGAGGTGTCGGTGGGCGCGGATCCGGGCCGGTGCCCGGGCGATCAGCTCACCGGCCGCGGCGGTGAAGTGGAGTTCGTGGCGGCGGGCCAGTCGGCGGGTGCGTGGTCCAGCACGGCGACCTGCGCGGCCATCTCGAACCCCGCACGGACACCTGTCGTCGTATCAGCCGCCGACCTCCGCCAGTACCTGCGGATTCGGGTCAGAGGCCGAGGTCGCTCAGGCCGGGGTGGTCGTCGGGGCGCCGGCCGAGCGGCCAGTGGTACCTGCGGTCGGCCTCGGCGATCGGCACGTCGTTGATCGACGCGTGCCGTACCCGCATCAGGCCGTTCTCGGCGAACTCCCAGTTCTCGTTGCCGTACGAGCGGTACCAGCTGCCGGCCTCGTCGTGCCACTCGTAGGCGAAGCGCACGGCGATGCGGTCGTCCCGGTGGGCCCAGAGCTCCTTGATGAGCCGGTAGTCGAGCTCCATGGCCCACTTGCGGGTGAGGAAGGCGACGATCTCCGTGCGTCCGGTGGCCCACTCGGCGCGGTTGCGCCACCGTGAGTCCTCGGTGTAAGCGAGCGCCACCTTCTGCGGGTCGCGGCTGTTCCAACCGTCCTCGGCCTGACGGACCTTGGCGACGGCCGTGTCGAGAGTGAAGGGGGGAACGGGCGGGCGGGTGGTCATGACGGCTCCCGGCGGTCAGGGCGGCCTCCCGGGCGGGGAAGCCCGGTGGGCGGCGTGGTGGGGCAGCTCGGCGGTGGTGGCGGGCCGGCGGCGGCCCGGCGGCGGACAGGAGGGAGAACGATCGTTCTCCCTCGCGTGCACTACCCTAGGAGAACGGTCATTCTCGCGCAATCCGGGAGTTCGGATGGATCTTGCCGAAGCGGACACCAGGGTGCTCGACGCAGCCGAGGAGCTGTTCTACGAGCGTGGCGTCCAGGTCGTTGGCATGGACGAGATCCGGGCCGCCTCGGGAGTGTCGCTGAAGCGTCTGTACCAGCTCCACCCGTCCAAGTCCGACCTGGTCCGGGCCTATCTGGAGCGTCGTGACACCCGGTGGCGGGCGGACCTGGCCCGGTACGTGGAGGGTCGGCCCGTCGGCGAGGAGCGGCTCCTGGCGGTCTTCGACCGGCTGTACCGGTGGTTCTCCGAACCGTCGTTCCGCGGCTGCGCCTTCGTCAACTCCTTCGGTGAACTCGGAGCCGTGCATCCGGCGGTGGCCGAGGCGGCGCGGGCCCACAAGAACGCCTTCCGCGACTACCTGGCCGCGCTGCTCGAGGACGCGGGCAAGCCGGCCGCGCTGACCGCGCCGCTGTTGCTGCTCGCCGAGGGAGCGATGGTCACGGCCGCCGTCTCGGGCACACCGGAACCGGCCCGGGAGGCACGGCAGGCGGCGGCTTTCCTGCTGGCCGCGGCGCACTACCCCGCGACCGCGGACGCCTGACCACCTCGCCGGGGCCCGTCCGGGCTGCGCCTGCGCCGTAGCGATCACGCGCCCGCGCCATGTCGGCTGGGCCGTGGGTGCCCCTGGCGCGCGGTGGCCTCCACGACGGCCCGGCGTCCCAGCGCACCGCCCGGGCGCACCGCCCGGGATGCGCGGCCCGGTGGCCCGGGGCAGGCTCGGGGTATGGCCTCGATCATTGTGCTGCTGGAGCTGGAGCCGTCCACCGAGGTGCTGGACGCGGGCGAGGTCGACGTGGGCGCCCGGGTCCGCTGGGTGCACGCGGCCCCGGCGGACCCGGACGTGCCCGAGGATCCCGGGCCCCGCACGTTCTGCGGGCTGGACACGACCCCGCTGGAGCAGGAGCAGTACCGGCCGGCCGGACCGGGGGAGCCCTGGTACCCGCCGCAGCACCGGACCCGCCGGTGCAGGGAGTGCGTGGCGGCGCTGCGGAGCCAGTGAGAGCGCCCGTCGCCGGGGTCGGCGGCTCGGGGAGCCGTCCGCGACCACCGCCCGGCGTACGACGGTGAGGGCTGACCGGTGTGGCCACCCCTCATACCCCGGCGGACGGCCCGGCCGCGCTCCGGACGGTCGTGCGGATTCCTAGAGGCCCTGCCAGGTCGGCTTGGCGGCGTAGGTGTCGCGGAAGTAGCCGGCGAGCTTGAGCCCCGAGGCGGCCGCCTCGTCCACGACCACGGTGGCGTGCGGGTGCAGCTGGAGCGCCGAGGCCGGGACGGCGGCGGCGAGCGGGCCCTCGACCGCGAGGGCGACGGCCTCGGCCTTCGCCTCGCCGGTGGCCAGCAGCACCAGGTGGCGGGCCTCCAGGATGGTGCCGATGCCCTGGGTGAGCACGTGGTGGGGGACGTCGTCCAGGCTGTCGAAGAACCGCGCGTTGTCCTCGCGGGTCTGCCGGGTGAGCGTCTTGATCCGGGTGCGGGAGGCGAGCGAGGAGCACGGCTCGTTGAAGCCGATGTGGCCGTCGGTGCCGATCCCCAGCAGCTGGAGGTCCACGCCGCCGGCCTCGGCCAGCGCCCGGTCGTAGGCGATGGCGGCCGCGGCGATGTCCTCGGCGTTGCCGTCCGGGCCGAGGAAGGAGTCCTCGGGCAGGCCGAGCGGCTCGACCACCTCGCGCAGGACGACCGAACGGTAGGACTCGGGGTGGCCCGCCGGCAGGCCGACGTACTCGTCCAGCTGGCAGACCCGCGCGCGGGAGGTGTCCAGCGACCCGGCCCGCACCCGGGCGGCCAGCGCCTGGTAGATCGGCAGCGGGGTCGAACCCGTGGCCACACCGAGCAGCGCGTCGGGCTTGACGGACAGCAGGTCGGCGATCGCCGCGGCGATGAGCTCGCCGCCGGCGGCGGCGTCGGGGACGATCACGATTTCCATGCGGGGGCCACCATTCCTGAACGACGTAGAGGTATAGACCATTCTGCTGTGTATACCCCTCCCAGGTCCACCCCGGCCCCGGTCGGACGGGGTCGGGACCGGGTGCGGATCTGGCCCCGAGCGTCGTCCGGTGCGCTGTTCGGTCAGCCGGTCAGCCGGTCAGCCGGTCAGCCGGTCAGCGGGTCAGCGGGTCAGCGGGTCAGCGGGTCAGCCGGTCGGACCGGCCGGCCTGCTCCGCCCTGTCGGCCCAGCGCCGTTCGACGCCGGCCATCCGCCAGTAGCCGAGGGCGCACGCCCAGACGACCACGAAGAGGCCGACGATGACGTAGCCCACGTTGTCCAGGCTGATGTCGGAGATCCAGCCGGTGACCGGGTCGGTGAGGTCGAGCTTGTCGTGCAGGACGCTGACCAGCTCGATGGTGCCGATGAGGAAGGCGACGGCGATCGAGAGGCCGGTGATGGTGAGGTTGTAGTAGACCTTGCGGACGGGGTTGGAGAACGCCCAGTGGTAGGCGAAGTTCATGAAGGTGCCGTCGAGGGTGTCGAACAGGCTCATGCCGCAGGCGAACAGCAGGGGCAGGCAGAGGATCGCGTACCAGGGCAGTCCGGAGGCCGCGCCGGAGCCGGCCATCACCATCAGGGTGACCTCGGTGGCGGTGTCGAAGCCCACGCCGAACAGCATGCCCAGCGGGAACATCTGGCCCGGGCGGGTGATGGACCTGGTCAGCCGGCCGAGAATGCGGTTCATGAAGCCGCGCTGGTCGAGGTGCTTCTCCAACTGCCTCTCGTCGAACTCGCCCGCGCGCATCGCCCTGTACACCTTGTGGATTCCCACCAGCGCAACCAGGTTGAGTGCGGCGATCAGGTAGAGGAAGGCGCCCGAGACGCTGGTGCCGATCACGCCGAGCGCGTTGTGGACCGGGGAGTTCTCGTCGACCAGGGTGCCGGCGACCTTGGCTCCCGCCGCGATCAGTGCGGCCAGCAGCATGACGACGCTGGAGTGGCCGAGGGCGAACCAGAAGCCGACCGAGACCGGGCGCTTGCCGTCGGCCATCAGCTTGCGGGTGGTGTTGTCGATCGCTGCGATGTGGTCGGCGTCGAAGGCGTGCCGCATGCCGAGGGTGTACGCGGTGATGCCGAGGCCGACGCCGAAGACCTGGGTGCCGACTGCGTAGTGGTTGGGCGCGACGAGCAGGAACAGGGTGCCGAAGGCCACCACGTGCATGGCGGCGATGGCGGCGAGCAGGCCGCCGGTCCGGATGGTGTCCCTGCGCTCCCAGCGCGGTCCGGGTCGCGACTGCTGCGGTGACTGCGTTGACTGCGGTGACTGCGGTGACTGCGCCGGTCGGGTCGAACGGGGTGCGCGGGGTGATCGGGGGGTGTCTCCGGTCAGGGTCATGCTCGGCGGCCTCTCCAGCTCCTCGATGGGGGCACCCCCGGCGTGGGCCGGGGGAGTCGTGCATGCCGTGGCCGGTCTCCTGGCTTCGGGCATGCCTCCCGACCGGCGTACCGGCTGAGGGGCGTCGCATCGCCATCCGGCCTTCCCGGGGCCTGGCGGCTCCGGTGGCTGTCCGCGCGGAGGCGGGCACGATGGGGACACTTCCCGTTCACAGTGGCGAGGGCCGCTCCGGACTGGACCCTGACGGGCCGGCACCGGAATTCCCGAACACCACGGCGAGGAACACGGTAGGTGCTGGCCTCGGAGATCGACAAGTCTGCGCAGTTGCGCAGATATTGCAACAAGAGTTTCCGGAGGTCGCCGGACCGGCGTGCAGCACGGCCGGACGGCGGCACAGCTGAGGGGGCGGCAGCGGCGTGGCCACACGCGCCAGTCCGGCCCGGCAGCGGCTCACGGGCGAGCGGACGAGCGGACGACCTGACGGTGGGTGACCGGGCGCGGTGTGACCGGGTGACCGGGTGACGGGGTGACGAGGGTGGCCGGGGCAGGCGGGTACGCGGTCAAGGCTCAGCGGCAGCGGCAGCGGCAGCGGCAGCGGCAGCGGCAGCGGGCGCGGGGCAGCGGCCGGGGGCACGGGAACACGGGCCAGGCCCACCGGGCGGCCGGTCCCGCCGCTACGACCGCCGGGCGTCCGCCCGTGCCCGAGTGCTCAGGGCCGACGGCTGAGGCGTGTCCCCACGAGGGCATGCGGTCGGGCAGGCGGCGGCCCGCCGCGTCGGGGGCGGGTCAGGGACGCGCCAGCCGGCGTTCGCCGCCCGCTCCCGGCTGGTAGGCCAGGCCGTAGTGCCGGAAGACGGCCTCCTCGTCCTCGGCGGGCAGGATGTCGTCCGTGCCGATCGCCGGTGCGTCCTTCACGAGGGACTTGTCGTAGCCGACCTTCAGATAGCCGGGCCCGACGACCGCGTCCTCGATGGGGACGAAGACCAGGCGGTGGCGGGTGGGCAGGCCGATCTGGACCGTGGCCATGGCCGGCAGGTCGGTGACGGTGTCGACGTAGACGGCCTCCAACGTGCCGATCTTTCGCCCGCCGGTGTCGACGACGTCGTGGGTCCGCCACTCGCGGATATCGCCTACCTGGATCACCGTGACTCCCTTCACGCGGTTGGTCCCGCACTGCCGTCCGACCGGCGGCCCGCACTTCAGCTTGCCCCGGACAGGTCGCGCGCACCACCGGCGCGGCCGCTCCGAGCCGGGCGGCGGGGCCCAGCAGGTGCCGAAACCCCAGCCGGACGGCAGAGTCGAAAGAAGAGTCGAAAGGTGCCCGGTGTCAGCCGGGCGCACCCGGCGTCGCCGTTTCCCACGTGGAACCCGCCACCCCGGGGAACCCGCCCCACCCCGGGGAACCCGCCCCACCGCGGGGGACCCGACGAGAGGAGGCCGAGTCACCGTGCACGCATCCCCACCACCCGAGTCCGCCCGGCCGGCGCGGCAGCGGACCGATCCCGGCGTGGTCGCCGGGCGCGTCGCCGAGCGGCGGGCCCACCTCGGTCTGTCGGAGGCGGATCTGGCCGTACGGGCCGGTATGGCGCCGCCGTACCTGGAGCATCTGCTCGAAGCCGGTCCGGAGTTCGACCCGGGAGGCTACCTGCGGATCGCCGCAGCCCTGCGGACGACCTACCAGGACCTGCTCGAAGGGCGCAGCGACCTGCCGCCGGGGCAGAGCGGAGCGTCGCCGCGTCCCGTCCTGATCCATCTCAACGGTGCCGAGTGCTGGGACCTGCTCGGCAGTCACGGTGTCGGCCGGATCGCCCTTCCGGGCGAACCCGGGCCGGTGGTCCTCCCCGTCAACTACACGGTCGACGTGGAGACGGTCGTCTACCGGACGAACCCGCGTGGCGCCGCCGCGGTCGAGGCCGGTACCGGTCTCTCCTTCCAGGCCGACCGCATCGACGACCGCCTGAGCCAGGGGTGGAGCGTGCTCGTGGTCGGCACGGCCGAGCACATCGAGGACCCCGAGACCGTTCGGCTTCTCACCGAGGCGAAGGCCGCGGAGCCCTGGGCGGGCGGAAGCCGACCGCTGTGGATCCGGATCCGGCCGGAACGGGTCTCCGGCCGACGGATCGGAACCCTCTGAGGCCCGGTCCGTCCACCGCCCGGTCCGTCCACCGCCCGGTCCGTCCCACGCTCCGCGCCGACCCCCGGGCAGGGCGGTGCTCTCCCGTCCGGGGGGGGTGCCGTCCGGTCCGGGAAACGAGGGGAGGAAGGCCCCGGACCGCCGCAGGAGGGGGGTTCCGCGGCGGTTCCGGGCTGACGTGAATTCAACTCCTGTACCTGTCAGAGCGTCAAGATGGCGGAGAGCGCTTTCAATCGTCACCTCGTGAACACGGACCCGCTCGTCCACGCCCCGGATGCAGGATCCGAGGCCGCCTCCGTCTCAGAACGCGACGATGCCCTCGCCGCCGATCGCACCGGGTACGGTCTGCGAGCCGAGCACGGTGAGTGAGCCGGCATCGTCGACCCGGAACTCGTCGACGATGCCCTCGATCCCGGTCTGGACGTACAGGAACCGGCCGTCGGCGGAGGCCGCGCTGTCGACGGTGCCCGGGTGGGTGGGGGTGGTGCCGATCAGCACCGGCCGGCCCTGGCGGTCGAGCCGGAATCCGCTGAGGGTGGAGCTTCCGGCATTGGACGCGTACAGGAAGTCGCCCGTGGCCGTGACCCAGCAGGTGGCCGTCTGGCCGGTGGCCGCGGCGGTGGTCCGGGTGGCGGCGCCGTCCGCGCCGACCGTGAACGTCGCGAGTGCGTTCGGGCCGGCCTCGGTGACCTGGAGCCGCCGGTGGCCGCCCGTCACGAAGCCGAACGGCACGCCGCCGGGATCCGCGGTGACCACCGGTGCGCTCGCCGGGGCGCCCGAGGGGGCGATGCCGAACACCACCAGGCTGCTGCCGTTCGCCTTCGTGGTCACCACCAGCTGCGAGCCGTCGTCGGTGAACCCGACCTGCCCCGGCGTGTGGGTGAACTGCGGTGCGGCGTTCGGGTCCAGTCCCAGCCCGCGGTGCCAGTCCGCCATCCGGATCAGCCGGCCGTGGCCGAAGGCGTAGCCCTGGACGGAGGCGCCGTCCAGCGCGTTGAGGACGTAGACGAGGTCGTCGTGGACGGCGATGCTGACCGGGAACCGGCCACCGGATCCGATGACCTGGGACAGCTCCAGCCGGTCGCCGTCCACGGTGAAGACCGAGATGGTGTCGCTGCCGGCGTTGACGGCGAAGAGCCGCTGGTGCCGGGGATCGTACGTGAGCGACCCCTGCGAGGCGAGGTGGTCGGCGACCGATCCCTCCAGTACGCCGCCGAGCCCGCCGGTGTCGTAGCTTCCGTCCGGCGTCAGGGTGCCGTCCTCACCGCGCTGGTAGGCGGCGATCCGGTTTCCCGCCGGATTGTCGGTCTGCACGAAGACGGCGTGTCGGCCGCCGGTGCCCGACGGGTTGCCGTGGCCGTGGGTGTCCTCGGCCGCGAAGGAGGCCGGGGCGGCCGGGGCGAGGGCGGCGGTGGTGGCCAGGGCGGTCGCGACGGCGAGGCCGAGGCGGGTGGGAATGCGCACGGTGGATGCCTCCTGGGAGAACGGGGTTCGGTGCCGCGCCCGGATGGGCCCGCGTCCTTGGCCGAGGAGCGAGTTCGGAGGTGTCCGTCCGCCGGTTCCCGGCCGAACGCCGTGGCCGGACGTGTCCGGTCCGGCCGATCCGCGGGTCTGCCGAGTGCGGCCGAGCCGCCGTCGGCGGAGGGGTCCTTCGACGGTGTCGGGCCGGGTGGGCGGGGCATGGCGAAAGCACCGGCGTCACCGTGATCCGTCCGTGAGCGTCGCGTCGGGGCTCTCGACGGTGAAGGTATCGGACGATTCATCCGTTGTCCGGGAGGCGCCGCGCGGGGTGCCCGGGGCGTTCGCCCGCGCGCTTGTCCGGCGCCGGTCCGGCCCTGGACCGGCGGCCGGAGAGGGCCATCGCGTACGGCGCTCCCACGGGCGGTGTGTTCGGAGGTCGTACGGATGCCCCGGGACGGCGCCCGCCGTCCTCCCCGCCGGGAGCCACGGCGGGGAGGACGGCGGACGGGACGGTTCGGCGCGCGGCGGTGAGGCACTCAGCCCAGGTCGGGGAAGACCTCGCTCACGAAGGCGTTTCGCAGCTTCCCGGCCGGGTCGTGGTCCAGCATCAGCTGCCGGAAGTCGGCCGCGCGTTCGTACCGACCGGCCAGGGTGCCGGGGGCGAGGGTGGTCAGCTTTCCCCAGTGCGGGCGGGCGCCCAGCGGCACAAGGACCGCTTCGACGGCCTCGATGACGGGCAGTACGGCGGCGGCCTGCTCGATCCAGGTGAAGTGCAGGGCCACCGAGTCCTGCCGGTGGGCGGGGCTCAGCCAGAGGTCGTCCGCCGCGATCGTACGGATCTCCGCCGTCTGCAGCACGGGCGCGATCCGGTGCCCGAGCCGGCGCAGTGCCTCGAAGGCCTCGGCCGCGGCGGTGCGGGGCAGGATGAGCTCGGACTGCAGTTCGGCGCCGCTGCTGGGGGTGAAGTCCGGCCGGAAGTGCGGCAGCCGCTCGTGCCAGGGGCCGGGCACACCGAGCTGTTCGGTGCAGTGGGCCGGGGAGATGCCGGGGATCGGGTGCAGCGGCCGGTCGGCGCACCGCGCTCCCAGCCAGGTGCGGCCGAGGTGGCCCGGATCCTCCCGGTCGGTGCGCCTCTTGAGCCAGACCTGGTTGTCGTCCGACGCCCAGTCGGTGAAGACGCTCACACTGTAGGCCGCGCCGGAGATCTCCTCGAAGTTCTCGGTCAGCCGGTCCCCGGACAGGCCCGTGTAGACCCACTGCGCGACCTCGTAGGTCGGTTCGACGTCCAGCGTGACGTCCGTGACGATGCCCAGCGCACCGAGCGCCACGACGGCGCCGTCGAGCCGGTCCTGCGGATTCTCCCGCCGCAGTTCGGTCAGTCCGCCGTCCGGCCCGACCAGGCGCACGGCGGCCACCGCCGCCGCGAGGTTCTGCCGTCCGTTGCCCGAACCGTGGGTGGCCGTCGTGCAGGCTCCCGCCACCGAGATCTGCGGCAGTGACGCGAGATTGGCGAGGGCGTGCCCCCGGGCGTGCAGGTGCTCCGCGAGCTGGGCGTACCGCAGGCCCGCCGACACCGTGACGGTGGAGGACGCCGGGTCGACGTCGATCCGGCGCGGAAGGCCGTCCAGGCGGACCAGGTCGCCGTCGGTGTCGGCGATCCGGTTGAAGGAGTGGCCGGTGCCGAGCGCCCGGACGTGCTCCGCGTCTGCCACGATCCGCCGCAGCTCGTCCACCGAGGAGGGGCGGTGCTGCCGGGCGGCGCGGAAGGTGATGTTGCCGGCCCAGTTTCGGGGTGAGGTGGAGGCCATGACCTGTCTTCCTGTGCGGGTGCGGAACACCGGTAATTCTGTGCTGCGGGCGATGGTCGTGGCCAGCGGGTTCGGCCCGTGGTCCCGGTCGGTGCCCACCACCCGCCGCCCTGCTCGCGAGGCGCTCCCGTCGACGGAGGGAGGCGCCGGCCGCACCCCCGTGCGCAGGCACCCGGCCGACCGGTCCGAGGCCGTCCGGGGCATGGCCGGTTGTCAGTGCCGGAACCTAGAATGGGGACCATCAGCGAGTGCACATCACCGCACAGGGAGGTCGCCGATGTCCGACGCCGTACTCACCCCGAAGGCCCCGAGGAAACGCGCCGTGCAAGCCACCGCCGTCCCCGTCCGTCGTCCCCGCCGCACCGGTCCGCCGGCCGTACGGGCGCTGCCGGCCGGTCAGCCGCGCGCCTGGTACATCGACCACAACCGCCGCCTCAAGGCGATGCGGCTGGCGGTCGTCCTGCTCGACTCCGGCATCTACGGCCCGCAGCAGGCGAACAACCGTCGTATCCGCTCCCTGGCGTCCCGGATCGGGATCCACCGCCCGTCCGCCGCCACCTGCCGGATGGTCAGGTCCCTGCTGCACCCGGAGAACTGAGTCCGGTCCGTCCCCGCTCCACCGTTCTCGCACCTCGCTTTTCGCGCCTCTGTTCTCGCAGTTCTGTTCTCGTTCTGCCGTCTCCGTTCCGCCGACCCGTTCCGCCGTCGCAGCGTCCGACGGCGGAACGGGGAGGAGCTCAGCCCGGCAGGACGACCGACTGCTGGTGATGGAAGACGTTCTGCGGGTCCCAGATCCGCTTCGCCTGCTGAAGCCGGGCGTAGTTCTGCTTGTAGTAGAGCCGTGGGTACAGCGGCGCCGGGTCGGTGGCGATCCCGAGGTCCACGTCCGGGTAGTTGACGTACGCGCCGTCCGTACCGAGGTCGCGGGCCGCGTCGCTGATCTCCGGCACCCCACCGGTCTCCGCGTAGACGTCCTGGTAGAAGCCCCGGAGGAAGTCCAGATGGGCGTCGTCCTGGGCGGGCACCGTCCAGTACGTCTGGTACTGCAGCTTCATGAAGGAGTCCCGCTGCGGTACGGCCGTGGCACAGGGATCGACGGCGTTGACGCGACAGCCGTACGCGTCGATCTGGACCAGTGTCTGGGTCAGGTCCACCCCGGGCTCGTCCTTGGTCAGCCAGGTCCAGACGGCGTCGATGTTCCGGTCCGAGAACGGCTTGCGGTGGTACGCGGACTTGTACTTGCCGCGCTGGTTGGCCCCCGAGCCGTTGAGGGTCTGGGTCGCCTGGAGCCAGGGCATCCGGCGGCGACGGTCCGGGTAGGGCAGGAAGAGGCCGCCGGCCTCGGCGCTCTGGACGGTCGCGGGTGTGCCCAGGCCCGCCTCCATGGCGTCCAGGAACGCGTCCAGCGGGCCGGTGTCCTCACCGACCCACTGACTGAACAGGGCGATGTTGCCGTTGGTGTGGTGGGTGAGCTTGAGGATGCTGAACAGGCCCTGGTAGACCTGCTCGTCGGGGCCGCTGTGGGCGGCGAAGAACTCACCGAAGTTCTTCAGCAGGCGGGCGAAGTCGTCCGGCTTCTGCAGGATCGAGGCCCACGGCCAGGCGATGCTGCTCAGCCAGACCCGCGCCGGCGGCCGGGGCAGCGTCTCGGCGAAGTAGTACCGCAGGACGACGCCGAAGTTCCCGCCTCCGCCGCCGGTGTGGGCCCAGAACAGGTGCTCGGTGTCCGACCCGGCCGGATCCGAGCGGTGCGCACTGGTCACCTCGGTGCGGCCGTCCCTGACCGTGACCACGTCCACCTGCACCAGGTGGTCCACGGTCAGGCCGTCGCGCCGGTTGAGCACCCCGTAGCCGCCGCCGCAGATGTGGCCGCCCGCCCCGACCGAGTAGCAGGATCCGGCGGGCGGTGCCACGTCGTACTTGCGGAACAGCTCGGTGTACATGTCCCAGACGGTCGCGCCGGACTCCACGCAGTACGCGGTGCTGCCGTACTTGTCCCTGGTGCGGTACACGCCCTTCAGGAGGCTGAGATCCAGGATCGCGCCGCCGGTGTTCTCGACGAAGTCCTCGTAGCAGTGGCCGCCGCTGCGGACGGTGGGCCGCAGGCCCCGCCTCAGCGCCTCGCGGACGGCGGTGAGCGCAGCGGTGTCGCCGGTGACCAGCTGGATGTAGCTCGGCTCACTGGTCCAGCGCTGGTTGAACCCCTGGCTGAGCGTCTCGTAGCGCCCGTCACCGGGCAGGACCCGCAGATCCCCCGGATCGCGGGCGCCGGACGGCCCCTCGGCGTCGGTCGCGGCCCGGGCGGGGGTGGTGGGGAGGGTGCCGAGGGAGGCACCGGCGGCGACTGCGCCGGCGGCTCCCAGGAGCCCGCGTCGTGAAACCTCGTGAACCACGTCGACTCGCCTTCACCGGTGGAGAGATCGTGAACAGTAGGACAGGACGATCAACAGCTCGCAGCCTCGAAAGCTCATTCGCTGACGACCGTTCAATTCCTGTCACTTTATGGCGAATTGAGGCTATCGTCGGTCGCGCCGGGCATCGCCTCCGACACTCCGGGCGCCTCCGTGGCGCGACGGCAGGATGTCGCCTTGGTCACGATCGGGCGCCGCTGCCCCGCCCTCGTACGTGGGCGACCGAGGATGTCGGTATGAGACCTTTCAGGGGACCGGGCCCCGTCGCCGTCGCCGGCCTCGTGCTGCTCGTCGTGGGTGTGGCCGGTTGCGGAAGTGCCGTCACCGACCGGGCCGGCAACCGGACGGGCGTGACCCGGAGCCCGGCGCCGACCCCGGACGGAACCGAGTCGCCCGTGCCGTACTGCCCGGCGCCCGAGGCGGGCCCCGCGCCCTCGCCGTGCATCAGCTACAGCTGGGAGCAGCGGGTCGCGGAGAACAACGCGTACAAGCAGGAGATGCCGCTGTCCGACGCCGCCCGGGCGGAGGACCAGCCCCGGGTGCGGGCACTGGAGACCGCGCTGGAGACGTTGGTCGGCGGTCCCCTGGACGAGGCGGCGCTGAAGCGGGTGACCGCCGAGGCCACGGGTACCCAGCCCGGCTTCGTGCACGTCGACCTCGCACCGCAGCGCGACTACGCCCACGTCGTCGTCTCGGCGGGAGGCGGCTGCGTGAAGGGGACCATCGAGGGCGCGAAGGTCACCACCGAGGTCACCGGCTACATCGCCGACGGTGGCTGCGTCCCGGCCGTCGGCCACTGACCGGCGGGCCGGCGCGTACGTGCCGGCCCGTCCGGCCGCCCGCCCGTTCAGGTGCCCGTTGGCCCGGCCGTCCGTTCGTCGGCCTGCTCGCTGGGGCGGCGGCGGGCTGACACGCCACCGGTACCGACGATTCGCCGGACCTCCGACCGCCCATCGGGGACACTGAGGACGTGCAGATCCGGATCGAAGCCACCGACCTGCCGGGCCGCGACTGGACGGAGGCCCCCGGCCGCCCCGAGCACCGGGACGTACGGGTCGCCGTCCAGCGCCGCAACCACCCGGGGGACCTGCTGGACGCCCGGCCGGGCGACTCCCCGGCCGCCGCCTGGACCCTGCTCTGCGGGCCACCCCGGACGACGGCGACCGGGACGGACTTCACCGGCCCGTACATCCAGGGGTCTCCCGGTGGCCGGTTCGTCTACCTCTCCTGGTGCACACCGGACGCGGCGGGCGCGGTCACGGTGTTCCGGCGCGCGAAGCTGATGCTCGACGCCGTCGACCCGGCCACCGCCGAGGCCGCCGTGCGCTCCGGGCTGCTGGTCGCCCGCCTGCGCCTCACCGACGCCCGGGGCGGGCCGCTGTGCGCGGCCGTCCGGCCGCCGTTGATCGAGTGGTCCGCGCCGCCGTCCTGAACCGCCGGCCCTCGGCGCGGGGCCGCCCACCCCACCGCTCGCGCGGCCCGGGGCCCCCGCTCACGGCTCACGTGGCCCGGACGGCTCAGGCGGCCCGGAGTCGAACGCGGCGGCGGCGCGCTCGCGCGACACCCGGTCGAGCAGGGTCACCGAGGCCATCTCCGCCAGAACGGCGGGCAGGCGTGACGCCGCCGCTTCGGCTGCATCGGCCGTACCGGGCGCGCCTGTCGTACCGCTCGTACCGGGCGCGCCCGCCGTACCGGTCGTACCGGCCGTACCGGGCGCGACTGCCGCCACGGCGGCCGCCGCACCCGCCGTCGGCAGGGCGGCCAGCAACCTGTCGAGCCCGCGCCGGTGCCGGTCGAAGACGCGGCGCCGCGCCCACCGGCCGCGAGCCCGCTGGCCGGCCAGGGCCTGCTCCGCCCCGACGTCCAGCAGCACGAGGTGCACTTCACGTCCCTGCACGGCGCAACCACGGGCCAGCCACCGGCGCATCCACCGCCGGCTCCCGCAGTCGTGCACCAGCAGCGGCCCGCCCGCGCCGACCGCCGCCCGCAACCACCGGACGTGCTCCAGCCGCGCCCACGGCCGGTACACCGGGTAGGGCAACCAGTGCGGCATCAGGGCCTCGCACGCCAGGTGCACGGCGCGCGGATCGACCACCGGGACGTCCGCCGACCACCGGTGGAGCAGGGTGCTCTTGCCGCTGCCCGGCAGCCCGGAGACGATCACCACGGCGTCCGCCGGGTAGATCAGGAGCACCGGGGCGCCCCCGTGCGGTGCGGTCCACCCGCGCAGGTCCACCAGGCCGCGTGGCCGCAGTCCGGCGCGGGGTCGTCCCTCCCCGTCGTCCGGTACCGTCGTCCGCGCCGCCGGGCCGCCCGCCTCGTCCGTCGTACCCACCGCTGCTCCCCGCCCCGACCGAATGCCTCCCAGCCTCGCACGGGACGAACCCGCGGTTCACACCGGGAGGAGGGCGGATGGCCGGGAACCCACCAGGTGGCGGCGGTGCCGGTGGGCGCGGGCCCGGTCGACCCCGGCCCGGATCCGGCCCTCGTCGGGCATCGGCCTCCGACCGTCGGGACGGGTGCCCGATCGAGGACGGCGCGTGCACGTCGGGACGCGGGGGACGGCGGTCCACGCTGTTCCGTTCCGGTGGCCCCGGATGGGATGGGACGAGGGAGCGAGGGGAGTGGCAGCCCGGCTCAGTCGGGTGCGGTCGTCGCGCGGTCCATCACGGCGAGCAGGCGCTCCGCCGCCCACTCCGGACCGTGCGCCCGTACCTCGGCGGTCAGCCTGCTCAGCCCGGACGGTTCGGGCGGCCTGCTCAGCCCGGATGGTCCAGTCGGTTCGGTCGGTCCGGTCACCCCGAGGTCGGCCTCCGGCGGCCGCGCGAGCAGTGCGGCCACGGCGGCGCCGAGGGCCTGCGGCCGGAGGGTGTTTGGGTCCAGGCAGATTCCCGCACCGGCCAGTTCGGCGTCGTGCGCGACGGCGAACTGGTCACTGGAGAACGGCAGGAGCACGGCGGGAACCCCGGCTCGCAGGCACTCGGTGAAGGAGTTGTTCCCGCCGTGGTGCACCATCGCTCCGACATGGGGCAGCAGGGCCTGCTGCGGCACCGAAGCCGCGACCCGCACCCGGTCCGGGCCCGCTGCGCGGAGCGCCGGGGAGTCCCGCAGGGCGTCGACCCGGGCGCCCGCCGCCATGATCAGTGAGACGTCGCCCGCGTGCCGCAGAACGCCTTCGGCCACACCCCGCAGCACGTCGTCCCGTGCGGAGAGGAACGTGCCGAGCGCGACGAGCACGATCGGCCGCTCGCGGGCACCCAGTAGGCGCACCGCCTGCGCCCACTGCGGGTCCAGTCCGCCGTTCGGGCCGTCGGGCCGGGTGCAGTGCCCGGCGTAGAGCGCGGCCGGGCCGGCGGGTGGGGCCGGCAGCCACCTCAGCCTCGGGTAGTTGAAGACGACCGCGTGCGGCGAACAGAGCGCGAACGCCCTGCCCGGGACGGCCGCGCCGGGCGCGTGCTCGCCGACGAATCGGGTGAACAACCGGGTGAAGGCGAGGTCGTTGGCCTCGACGGTGGTGCGCAGTTCCGCGAGCCGGGCGGCCGACGGGCGCAGGGACTTCGGCCAGGCGTACGGCAGACCGAAGAACGCGTCGGGGGTGCTGGGCAGGTAGCTCGGATGGCCCGGGCAGAAGGTCGCGAACGGCAGGCCGAGACAGTGAAGGGCCAGCGTCACGGGGTAGCTCAGCTGGTCCACGAGGTACCAGTCGGGGCGCAGCCGGTCGTGCAGGTCGGCCAGGTCGGCCAGCACCCGCTCCGGATCGGCCAGCAGGTCGGCCCGGCGGTGCCGCGCCTGGGTGAGCAGGGCGGGCACGGCGCCCTCGCGGGTGGCGGCCAGGAACTCCGTCAGCCGGGCGGCCTCGGCGTGGTCCTGGACGGTGCGCTCGGCGATGCCGTGGTTGGCGTTGCGGGTCACGGTCAGCTCGGCGAAGCCCAGGCCCGCCTCGTGCGCCGGCCCGGCGAACGCCGGGGCGCACGCGAGATGCACCTCGGCGCCCGCCTCACGCAGGGCGGCGCCGAGCACGGTGAGCGGCTGCGCGTGCGAGCTGAACGGCGGGCTCACCACGACGACACGGGGCACGGGTCTCCTCCTCCTGGGCGCGGATCGAGCCTGCCGGGTCCGACCGGCGATGCCGGGCGGGACCGCTGCGCCGACCGGTCCGACCGGCCCGCTCCGGCTTCCTGACCTGTTCGGTGCGACCAGCGCTCCGGTTTGGTGCCGGACGACCGGGCCGGTCACCGGGCCGGGGCCCTTCGATCATGCCGCCGGATCGCGCGCCCGACCGGTGCAGTGCGCCCGACCGGTGCGGTGCGCCGGGCGGATCCGGCGCGCCCGGCCCACTTCGCGTGCCCGATCGAGTCCGCGCCGGATCGAATTCCCGCGGCGGATCGAATTCGCGCGGCGCCGACCGCATCCGTTCGTACGGGTGGCTCCGAAGGAGAAGTGGGCGCCGCGCATCCGTCGGCGCCCGCTCGACGACAGCCCGGAGGCTCGCCATGGAACCCGCCGTCGACCCGGGCGAAGCCGTCGACGACCGCCCGCCGTCGCCGCTCGCCGCCCGGTCAGGGGCGGAGGAGGACCCGCTGGTCCGGCTGCGGCAGACCTTCTGGTGCGGGCGGCCGGACCACCCGCGGCGCGATCGATCGGACCTCCCGGTGGACCCGGGCGGTGATCTGCTGACCCTGCTCGCCCGGGCCGAGTACGGCCCGGGCGGCCCCGGCCGGGCGGAGCTTCCGGCCGCCGACCGGTGGACGGCGGAGCTGCGGCGGGCCTGCCGGGAGGGGCGCCCACCGGCGCCGGCGCACCTGCTCGCGTGGCCGGCCCAGCCGGGCGCGGGCCGGGTGCCCGGGAGCGCCGAGCAGCAGACCGCCCTCGCCGAGGCCTGGGCGCTCGCCGTCGCGGGCCCGGGTCGCGGGCGCGGCACGGCGGCACTGCGAAGCCGTCTGCTGGCAGCCTCGCCCGCCGAGGCCGCGTTCCTGCTCGACCTGGCCGACGCGCACGGCCTGCGGCCACTGCGCCCGGCCGAGGCGGCGGTGTGGACGGCGGCCGGGCGGCCCGCCCGCCACGCGGCCTGGCGCTACCTGTCCGGCCTGCCCGGGGGTGAACGGCTGCTGCCCGCGCCCGGCCCGGCCGGGGTGGACCCGTACGAGCGGCTGCTGCTGGCCGCGGCCCGACGGCGGGCCGGGGCGGATGACGGCCCGGGATCCGCGTTCCGCACGGCGTTCCCGGTGCCGCGGGGAGCGGAGCGGCCCGGCCTGGTGGTCGCGCAGTCGATGCTGCTCGGCCGGCTGGACGCTCCGGGCCAGGGCCTGAGCGGCGGCCTGAGCGTGCTGCTCGGCGGCCTCGGCGACGCGCTCGCGTGCACGGACGGGGTGGCCCGGGTCCTGACCCTGGTGACGGCCGCCGGTCCCGAGCTCGCGACCGGCCTACCGCTGCTCGACCGCCGCACTCCGGACCACTGGGTGCTGCGGCTGCCCGTCGACGGGGACGAGCCGCCCGCGCCGCGGACCGTCGCAGCACACCGCGCCGCACTCGCCTGGTGGGCCGCACTGCTGCTGCGCGGGCTCGGGCGGCCGGTGGACGTGGTGCACGTCCGGTACGCCGACGACGGCTCGCTCGCCGTCGCCGAAGCGGCCGGGCGGATCGGCGCCCGGCTGGTGTTCACCGTCACGCCGGATCCGCACCGGACCGTCCGGGAGCGCTACGCCGGACTGGCGCCGCAACCGGATCCCGCGCTCGGACCGGCGCTCCGCGAGGACCTGCACCGGATCTTCGTCGCCGACCGCCTGGTCGAGCGGGCCGACACCGTGGTCGCCATCGCCGGTCGCGAGGGTGCGGCACCCGGGCTGGTCCGGCACTTCCCGCAGCTCGGGCCGGAACACCGCACCCGGCCGCCGGCCGCGCCGCCCGAGGGGATCGCGCCTCTGCGCCCCGAATCCGGTGACGGCCGCCGCCGTCGGGCCCTGCTCACCGGGCTCTTCGGCAGCGGGACGGGGCCGGGCGGCCCCGAGGTCCGGGAGGAGGGTCCGGTCCGCTGCCCGGACCGGTTGGACGGCGTCGACCGGGCGCTCCCGCTGATGCTCTGCGTGGGCCGGCTCCATCCCGTCAAGCAGCAGGACGTCCTGGTCGAGGCATGGCTGGAGGCAGGGTTGGACCGAAGCGGAACGCTGCTGCTGATCGGCGGCTCGGCGGAGAACCCGACCGCGGTGGAGCGTGAGATGCGGGCTCGGATCGAGAAACTCCTCGCCGGGCTCCCGCGGGCCCGGCGCCGAGTGGCGCTCCGGCCCGCGCTGGCCAACCGGGACGTCCGGCTGCTGGAGCACGCCCTGGCCGGGACGGCTCGGCCCGGCGGCGCCGTGTACGTGTGCCCGAGCGCCAAGGAGGAGTTCGGCATCGCGGTGCTGGAGGCGATGAGCGCGGGCCTTCCGGCGGCCGGTCCGCGGCGCGGCGGGGTGCCGCACTACCTGCGGCACGGCGAGAACGGTTTTCTGCTCGACACCACCTCGGCCGCGACTCTCGCGGCCGGTCTCCGGACCCTGTCGGCGGTGCCCCGGGAGGAGCTGGCGAGGCTCGCGGCGCGTGGCCGGGAGACCGTCCGCCGGGACTTCTCGGTCGCCGCCATGGCGACCGCCTTGGCCGCCGAGTACCGCGTTCGGGAGCCGTCCGTGCGGCCGGAGCGGGCCTGAGCGCCCGGAGCCACAGGAGCCATAGGAGCCGCAGGAGCGGCCGCAGCGGCCGGCGGACGAAGCGGTGCGCAATCGCTGCGAGTAGCCCTCCGGCGGTGACTCGGCCAGCGTGGCGGGTGGATCCCCGTGGCGGTCCCGGCACCGGCGTGCCGGCGCTCGCGCGCGGCCCCGACCCGTGAGAGGAGCACCGTCATGGCACCGGCGGCGACACCGCTGCTGTCCCTGGGGGTCAGGCCGGCCCGGGCCGCGGCGCCCTCGGCCGACGCCGAGTCGTTCCCCGACCTGCGGGCCTGCGAGCGCCTGGTCCGACAGGTCGCCCTGCGGTTGCTCGGGGACGCCGGCGAGGCCGAGGACGTCACCCAGCAGGTGCTTCTGGCCGTATGGCAGGGCCGGCACCGGTGGCGCGCCGACCGCGGCAGCACCGCGGCCTGGCTGAACGGCATCGCCCGGCACAAGGCGGCCGACGCCCTCGCGGCCAGGGCCCGGCGGCGCAGGCTGCTCGACCTGCTCGACGCGCGGGCCGTGCGGGCCGAGCGGCGCGACGAACCGGCCCTGGTCGTCGACCGGGTCCTGTTGGAGCGCGAACTGGCCGGACTCACCGCGCTCCAGGGCACGGTGATCCGACTCGTCTACTACGGCGACCTGACACACGATCAGGTGGCCGAGCGCACGGGGCTGCCGCTCGGCACCGTCAAGAGCCACCTCCGGCGCGGCCTGGAACAGCTCCGGCGGCGGATCGCCGAGCACCCCGCCGAGCGGGTGTGACGACCAGGGGTCGCCTGCTTCGTGTTGACCGGTGCACCGGACGGCTGCACGGCGCTGCGTGGCCGTGATGATGGCGTCGTGACGGGTCGTCCGGTGCGTGGGCCGCGTTCCGTCAGCCGGTGGTGTGCGGCGGGGTGTTGCCGCCCCCGGTCGGGCTGGGCGACGAGCTCGGCGCAGTGGTGGTCGCGCTCGCCGACGGGCTGGGCGACGCGACGGGGGCCGGGTCGAGCGAGACGGTCAGTCCGCAGGCAGTGCGCAGGTCCGTCGTCAGGTAGTTCTTGGCGGCGGTGGCCTGGGCCGCGGTGATCGTGGTGTCGCCGTTGTCGTAGGCGGCGAGGGTGGTCGCGTAGCTCGCGGCACTGCCGGTCGCCTTCGCCGCGACCTCCTGCAGCAGGCTGCCGAGTTCGGCCGTGGTCAGGACACTGCCGGCGGACTGGTCGAGCGGTGCGGCCAGCGAGCAGTAGGTGTCCTGCGGCGCGGTCGTTCCCACGACCGCGGCGCGGCGGGCCACCGGGTCCAGCGCGAAGTTCTGCTGGGCCAGCGGGTCGGGGGAGGTCCGGGTGAGCAGCGTGACCACGGAGGGGCCGCTCTGTCCGGCCACGTTGTCGAACACCGTGGCCGGGGCGGTGTCGGCGGACGCGTCGGCGCCGGAGTCGGCGTCGGTGGAGTTGGTGCCGGAGGCGGCGATCTGCTTGAGCGAGTCCGGGGTGACCAGGGTTCCCTCGTACTCGCCGTTTCCGACCGTGTTGTTGTCGTACGGCAGGCGCGCGCCGCCGCCGATGGGGGCCCAGTCGCCGTCGGCGAAGCGGGCGAGGGTGAGCAGGTAGGTGTGGCCGACCTCCAGCCGCGAGCCCTCGGTCGAGATCGGGGTCCGGACCGAGCCGGCGAAGGCCCAGCCGTCCACGGTGAGGGTCAGGCCGCTGGGCAGTGCGGGAGCCCCGCTGCGGTCCCAGAGGGTCTGTTGGACGGTCGCGGTGACCGTCCGGCTGACGTAGCCCTCCCCGGAGGCCTGCTCCTCGGCCGACGGTGTGTCGGCGGCCTCGGAGGTGACCGTCGCGATGACGGTGTGGTCACCGTAGGAGACCCAGTCCTGGGGGGTGTCGGAGGGGAGCCGCTCCTTGGCGTGGGCCAGGATGACCCGGGGGCCGGAGGCGGTGGAGGAGGCCGCGGGGGAGTGGTGGGAGCCCGGGCCGGCGCCGAGGGTCACGGCGACGGCCGTGCTCGCGGCGGTGACGGCGAGGGCGGCGGCGATGCGGCGGCGAGTGGTCATGTCCGTGGTCCCCATCAGTACGTCGCGTTGATTTCGGCCCTGTTGTTGGCACCGAGGTAGTAGGTGTCGATCTCGGTCATGCAGCCGACGATCGTGTTGTTCGGGCTCACCCGCGGGGAGGCGTCGTCGCCGTGGGTGAGGCCGACGGCGTGGCCGGTCTCGTGGCAGGCGTCGGACTTGTTGATGCCGTAGTCCTTGTTGAAGCGGATGTAGTGCTGGTCGCACTTGGTGCCGGTCACCGCGTCGTCGCACCAGGTCATGCCGATGTAGGCGTCCGACAGCGTGCCGGACTGGTAGATGATGTCGGTCTCCGACGAACCGGTGTAGACGCCCGAGGACTTGACGGAGACGGCCAGGTCGGTGGGGCTGTAGTACGAGCTGAGCGCCGACTTGACGGTGCTCTTCGCAGCGGCGCTGAGGGACCCCTGCATGTAGACCGTCAGGTCGGCATTGTCGGTCTGGCAGAAGTGGCCGTGGGAGAGGCTGCCGTCGTAGCAGGACGGGTGGTAGTTCCCGGTCGGGTACATGTTGTCGATGGACTGCGCCTGCGCCGCGATGGGCGCAAGCATGACAGCGGCCGCCGCGAAGGCGACCACTATCCGGTGCGAGCGAGGCAACGGACACTCCCTTGAGCGTGGATGAAGCTCCGCGGAGATTGAATGATCACCGCCAAGCAAAGCCTGGAGTACATCGAATGGGAGGTCAAGTCCCTTTTCTCGCACGACTTTTACCGATTCAGGGCAGGTTGGAAGGTATGGGCCTTTTCAGCCTCGGGCACGGTGACCCGCTCACCGGGCGCGTGCGGCGGATCCGGTGCGGAGGGACAGGCGACCACCGGGCTCCCCGGTGGAGGAGTGGAGGCGTCGGACACC
Organism: Kitasatospora sp. NBC_00315; assembly: GCF_041435095.1. Taxonomy (NCBI): domain Bacteria; kingdom Bacillati; phylum Actinomycetota; class Actinomycetes; order Kitasatosporales; family Streptomycetaceae; genus Kitasatospora; species Kitasatospora sp. NBC_00315. Next base: position 7,815,640 of record NZ_CP108025.1, read on the forward strand.
TCGCCCGACCACCCGGGAGCCCGGTCCGTACTTTCTCGGTAGGGAGGCCGACGCAGGGCCGACGGCCGCCACGCCCCGGTAGTAGTGGAGGTTGGCGGCGGCGGCGCCCACGGCCGGACAGACCACGTTCAACCAGAACCCCGCGGACAACGCGCTCCACCGCACGTCCGGAAGGTCGGGTACGGCGAGCACGCCGAGAGCCACCGCGCCCGCGCAGATCGCGTACCGCATCGTGCACATCGGCCCCGTGCTGCTGCGCGAGGTCCTCGCCGACGCGGCCGGCCGCCGAATCGACGCCGTGCCGCCGTTCCCGCAGCCGGTACCCACCGATCGTGGATACCGCCACGGCCGGCACGCCGACCGAGGTCGTCCTCGGCGCCGAGCGGGTCGCCGAAGTCGTCCGCCGGTGACGGGGTCCAGCGGGACGGGCACGTCAGCCCGGCAGCACCGGCCACCGCTCCCGGGCCGCGACCAGGTGCGGCCCCTCGCGCCAGCCGCGCGGCAGCCTGAGCAGGACCGAGCGCAGCGCCCGCGCCTCCGCGGTGGCCGCCAGATCGGTCACGGACAGGCCCGGCAGCCCGTACATCCGGCGCGCCCAGGCGGGCAGCAGCGCGAAGGCGAGCCCGGCCACCCCGCACCAGGCCGGCCGCGCGGGTGTCGTCCATCGGGCCCAGGCCGGAAGCGGCGGGAGGAAGGCGAACCTGACCGCGTCCCGGGCGGCCGGGGTGACCAGCAGATCCGGGCGCACCCGGCGGAAGTAGGCCGCCAGCCCGGCCGACGTGTCAGGTACGGGGAAGTCCTCCGGGACACCGACCAGCCGGGCCACCGCGGCCTGTTCCCGGAGGTACGCGTCGGCCTCCGCATCCGACAGCCGCAGCCCGGAGCGCCGGGCCACCTCCAGGAACGAGTCGACCTCGCTGCAGTGCACCCACACCAGCAGTTCCGGGTCGTCGGCCCGGTACGCCCGGCCGGTCACCGGGTCGGTTCCGTGCACCCTGCCGTGCACCCGGCGGACCCGGTCCACCACCTGCCGGGCCTCCTCGCCCGTCCCGTACGTCACCGCGCCGATGAAGAAGGCCGTCCGGTACAGGCGCCCCCACGGGTCCTCGCGGAAGGCCGAGTGCTCGGCGACCCCGGCCATGGCCAGCGGGTGCAGGGCCTGGAGAAAGAGAGCCCGCAGGCCGGCCAGGGCCATCGCCGGGTCGCCGTGCACCCGCCAGGAGACCGACCGCGGGTCGAACAGGCCCCCGTCGGGGATCTCCGGCCGCCCGAATCCGGCGGGGTCGTCCATGACTGCCTCCCACGGTCGTGACGGCGCGAAGGCGCGCCGGGCCGGGGCCCGACCCCGGTCGCTCTCCAGCATCCCGCCGTCGGCTGCCGCACGGGGTGCGCAGCGCTCCCGCAGCGCTTGCTCGGTCGCCGTCTGCCGTCTGCCGTCTGCCGTCCGCCGTCCGTCGTCGAGCCGTCCGGTGGCTCCGGCGTTCAGCTCGCGCCGAGCACCGCGGGGAGGGTCCGCTCGACGCCGTCCGCGAGGCGCTCGAACTCGCCCTTCAGGAGGGGCGCGACCAGCCTGGCGACCCCCTTGAACCTCAGCCGGGCGTCGTACACGATCTCGGTGCGGTCGCCCCGGGCGCTCAGGGTGATGTCGTCGGTCGCCGTCACGGTGCGGTTCTCGCCGACGAAGGTCAGCCTGGCCGGCTCGTGGCGCACCAGGCGGTAGGAGAGCTCGGTGGTCCGTCCCCGGAACCGCGACACGTTGTGCCAGCGCGAGCCGACCCGGATCGGCCCCTCGTCCAGCCGGGTGCAGCTCTCGGTGCCGGGATCCCACTCCCGGGTGTTCCCGAAATCCGCGAGGTAGCCGAGCACCGCTTCCACCGGACGGTCCACCGTGAAGCTCCGCCGTACCGCGACCATGTCCGGCCGTCCTCTCGTCGTTCCACCACCACCGGGCGAGACCCGGCCCTACCAGGCCTTCGGCGCCGCCACCGCCCCGGATTGGTCCTGATCGGGCGGGTCACCCGATCAGGGTCCTCCGGACGGACCCCGCTCGACCCGGGGGTGCGTCCGCGCGCGTGGCTGCGGGCCACGACCTGCGGGAGCGGCTATCACTGAGCCATGGAGATCGCTGGACTGCGCCTGCTCGTGGTGGGCGCCACCGGAGTGATCGGCGGGGCGCTCACCGCGCTGGCCGCCGAGCGCGGCGCCCGGACGGCGGTGGCCGGTCGCGACCCCGCACGGCTGGCGGCCGTGGCGGCCGCCGTCGGCGCGGGCCCGGGACTGCGGTTCGACGCGTACGACCTGGACGGCTGCGCCGCCCTGGCGAGCCGTGCGGCGGCCGCCCTGGGCGGTCTCGACGCCGTGGTGACCGCCTTCGGCACGGTCGCCTTCGGCCGGGCCGAGGAGTGCTCCGACGCCGTGGACGAGCACCTGCTCACGGTGAACGCCCTCGCGCCCGTCGCCGTCCTGCGCGGCGCTCTCGCGGTACTGCCGCCCGGCGGCGCGCTGGCGGCCGTGACCGGAGCCGTGGTCAGCACGCCGACCGCCGGGATGGCCGGGTACGGAGCGTCCAAGGCCGCACTGGCGGCCTGGCTGGACGCCGTCCGGCTGGAGCAGCGACGGCACCGGATCACCGTGCTCGACGCGCGCCTTCCGCATCTGGACACCGGTTTCGCCGGCCGGGCGGTGGCGGGGCAGGCCCCGCGACTGCCCGCGGGGGCGGATCTCCCGGCCTACCTGGCCGCCCTGCTCGACGGCCTCCGCACGGGCGCTGCCCGGCTGGAGGCCGGCGCCCCCGGCGGCGGGCCGCTGCTCTCGCGGTGACCCGCGCGCCGCCGGTCTTCCAGCCGGCTTTCCCGCGGGTCTTCCCGCCGGCTTTCCCGCCGGTCTCCCCCCTCCTCGGCGACACGCGGGCTCCCCGGCGACACGCAGGCTTTCAGTACCCCTACAGGACAGGAGGGCCCGGTGCGGCCCCAGACAGACGTGGACGTCATCGTGGTCGGGGCCGGTCTCGCCGGCCTGGCCTGCGCACAGGATCTGACGGCGGAGGGCCTGCGGGTCCGGGTGCTGGAGGGCTCGGACGCGGTCGGTGGCCGGATGCGGACCGACCTGGTGCGGGGGTTCCGGCTCGACCGGGGGTTCCAGGTGTTCAACACCGCGTACCCCCAGGTACGGCGGCGGATCGACCTCCGGGCACTGCGGCTACGGCCGTTCACGCCGGGCTTCGTCCTGGCCGGGAAGCGCGGCCGGTTCCGCTTCGCCGACCCCACCCGCCGGCCGGACCTGGCGGCGGATCTGCTCCCCGGGCGGCTGGCTCCGGCCCGCGACATGATCGCCCTCGGCCTGCTGAGCGCACGTGACATGGTGCTGCCCGCCGCCGTACTGCGCCATGGCGCGGACGTCACGGCGGCCCGCGCGCTGGCGGCCGCCTTCTCCGCCGGGACGGTGGACTCGGTGCTGCGGCCGTTCCTGGCCGGAGTGTTCCTGGAGGACGACCTGGAGACGTCCAGCCGGATGTTCCACCTGGTCTGGCGCAGCATGCTGCGCGGGACGCTCTGCCTCCCGGCCGAGGGCATCGGGGCGGTGCCGGCCCAGTTGGCGGGGCGGCTGCCACCCGGCGCCGTGCGGTTGGAGACGCGGGTGGCGGACCTGACCGACGGGGGCGTCCGGCTGGCGGACGGAACGGAGCACGCCGCGCCGGTCGTCGTGGTCGCCACCGAGCCGGCCGAGGCGGGGCGCCTGCTGCCGGCCCTGGAGGTTCCGGCGACGCGGGCGGTGACCACGCTCTACCACGCGGCCCCGGCCAGTCCGCTGCGCGAGCCGACCCTGCTGGTGGACTCCGACCGGGTGCTGCTGAACAGCGTGGTGCTCTCGGAGGTCGTCCCGGGCTGCTCCGGTGACGGCCGGTCGCTGGTGTCGACCTCCGTCCTCGGGGCCGGGGCGGACGGCCCGGACGAGGCGGTGGTCCGGGGTCGGCTGGCCGAGTTGTACGAGACGGACACCGCCGACTGGGAGCACCTGGCCGACTACCGGATCCCTGCCGCGCTTCCCGCGATGCCGGCGCCGCACCCGCTCAGCCGGAGCACCAGGGCAGGCGTCGGCCGCTACGTCTGCGGCGACCACCGCGCCACCGGATCGGTCCAGGGGGCGCTGGCCTCGGGCGCCCGGGCAGCCCGTGAGGTGCTGACCGACTGGGACGCCAGGGTCCGGGCGGAAGCAGCCGCGCGGTAGCCGGGCCGGGCCGCCACGGTGGTCGTGGCGGCCCGGTCGGTCGGTCGTGGGTGGCGGTCGTGTCGGTCGGGTCGGTCGGGTGCGGGTGTGGATGCGGTCGGCTGCGGTCGAGTGCGGTCCCCTGCGGGCCGCCGGGTCAGAGGGAGGTCCGGCCGAGCCCCGTCCCGGCGGGCCGGGGCGTGATCGCCACCGGACGCCGCGCCTCGCTGGCGCCGGGCTGCGGGTGGCGGCGCTGCCAGTAGGGGTTGTCGTGCGGGAGCTTGCTGCTGACCCGGCCGTACATCCCGAAGGTCGCGATCACCAGGCCGGTCACGAAGCTGAAGACGACGTTCGACATGCCGAAGGCGAGGAAGTTGGCGCCGGAGTCCAGCAGCGCGAGGTTGACGAAGCCGCTGAGGACGAACAGGGTGCCGACCACGATGTTCACGGTCGAGGCCACGTTCCCGCCGATCACCGCGCCGGCGATCAGGACGACCGCGAAGACGATGGAGATCAGGCTCAGCAGTCCGTTGCTGGACAGCCCGGCGATCCGCTCGCCGTGGGTGCTGAAGTACGCGAGACCGTCGGTGAGGCCGAGACAGCCGAAGACCAGCAGGGCTGCGCCGCAGAGGCCCGCACCGACGCGGTAGACCCGGGCGAGCCGGTGGTCGACCGGGAGTTCGTCGCGAAAGTCCATGGCCGTGCTCCGTTCCGAAGGTCCGGCGGGCGTGTTCCCGCGCTCCGCCATCGTGTCCCGTGCCGTGCCGCGCCCCCACTCGCATCGCTCTCGCACCGTTCACCCGACTCGACCCGAGTCGACCCGAACGCGACCCGACCCGAACGCGACCCGACCCGAACGCGACCCGACCGACCCGCCGTCCACCGACAGGCTCTGCCGGTGGCGGTCCGGCCGACAGGTCTGCCTCCGGGTGCTCGCAGCCGTTCGGCTCGCCGCCGTCGGCTCGCCGCCGTCGGCTCGGTGCCGCCCGGACCGGTCAGGAATCGAGAAGCGCGGACCGGGGGCCGCCGCTAGCGTGAACGCCATGGACGAAGGCCGAAGCGGTCGGCGCCGAGATCGCCCTCCGGGCCTGTCGCGCCGTCGCCTTCCAGGCCCGCGTTCCGTCGTCGAACCGTCTTCGAACCGACGTCGAAGCGTCTCCGAACCGGACGATCACGCCCGGACGATCACGTCCGGACCACCACTTGAGGAGTGACCATGACCGACTCTGCCACCCAGGGAATCAAGACCGTCCTGCATCCCGTCTCCGACCTGGCGAAGGCCAAGGGGGTGTACGCCGCCCTGCTCGGCGTGGCGCCGCAGACCGACGAGTCCTACTACGTCGGTTTCGAGGCCGCCGGGCAGCAGATCGGGCTGGTACCGGCCGGCGGACCGCAGAGCCCGGCCGGGCCGGTGGCCTACTGGCACGTGCCGGACATCGAGGCGAAGCTGGCGGAGGTCGTCGCCGCGGGCGCCACCGTCCAGGAGCCCGCGCACGACGTGGGCGGCGGCCGCCTGGTGGCGACCGTGACGGACCTCGACGGCAACGTCCTCGGGCTGCTCCAGGACCAGTGAGCACCGCCCCGCCCGCGCGGCGGCCGGTCCGGCCCCGTGCCGCCGGCCGCCGGCCCTCGCTCGGCTGGGCCGGTGCAGAGGATCGGGAGGATCAGCGGGTCGAAGATGGTTGGATCGGGCCAGGCGATGCCGACGGAGACCGCGCACGCGGCTCCGTCCGACAGATGGAGACACGATGAGCAAGGCCCCGAGGACGGACACGCGGTCGCCTGCGCCGCACGTGGGTGACGGCCACGATCTGATCCGTGTGCACGGCGCCCGGGTGAACAACCTCAAGGACGTCAGCGTCGCGATTCCCAAGCGCCGCCTGACCGTGTTCACCGGTGTCTCCGGCTCGGGCAAGAGTTCGCTGGTGTTCAACACGATCGCCGCGGAGTCGCAGCGGCTGATCAACGAGACCTACAGCGCCTTCGTCCAGGGCTTCATGCCGGCGATGGCCCGGCCCGAGGTGGACGTCCTCGAAGGACTGACCACCGTGATCACCGTCGACCAGCAGCGGATGGGCGCCGACCCCCGTTCGACGGTCGGCACCGCCACCGACGCCAACGCGATGCTGCGCATCCTCTTCAGCCGGCTCGGCAAGCCGCACATCGGTCCGCCGGGCGCGTACGCCTTCAACGTCCCCTCGGTCCGGGCGAGCGGTGCGATCACCGTCGAGCGCGGCGCCAAGAAGGCGGTCAAGGCGACCTTCAGCCGCACCGGCGGCATGTGCACGCGCTGCGAGGGCCGGGGCGCCGTCTCCGACATCGACCTCACCCAGCTCTACGACGACTCCAAGTCGCTCGCCGAGGGTGCCTTCACCATCCCCGGCTGGAAGTCGGACAGCTTCTGGACGGTGCGGGTCTACGCGGAGTCGGGCCTCCTCGACCCGGACAAGCCGATCCGCGACTACAGCAAGAAGGAGATGCAGGACTTCCTGTACCGGGAGCCGACCAAGGTGAAGGTCGAGGGCGTCAACCTCACCTACGAGGGGCTGATCCCGAAGATCCAGAAGTCCTTCCTGTCCAAGGACAAGGAGGCGCTGCAGCCGCACATCCGGGCGTTCGTGGAGCGGGCGGTCACCTTCACCACCTGCCCGGAGTGCGAGGGCACCCGGCTCAGCGAGGGGGCCAGGGCGTCCAAGATCGGGCGGATCTCCATCGCGGACGCCTGCGCGATGGAGATCAGGGACCTCGCGGCCTGGGTCCGGGGCCTGGAGGAGCCGTCGGTGGCGCCGTTGCTCGCCTCGCTCCGGCAGAGCCTCGACTCCTTCGTGGAGATCGGCCTCGGCTACCTATCGCTGGACCGCGCCTCCGGCACCCTGTCGGGCGGCGAGGCGCAGCGGGTCAAGATGATCCGCCAGCTGGGATCGGCGCTCACCGACATCACCTACGTCTTCGACGAGCCCACCACGGGCCTGCACCCCCACGACATCCAGCGGATGAACGACCTGCTGCTGCAGCTGCGGGACAAGGGCAACACCGTGCTCGTCGTGGAGCACAAGCCGGAGACGATCGCGATCGCCGACCACGTCGTCGACCTCGGCCCCGGCGCCGGCACGGCCGGCGGCACCGTCTGCTTCGAGGGAACCGTCGAGGGACTGCGGGCCGGTGACACCGTCACCGGCCGGCACTTCGACGACCGGGCCAAGCTGAAGGAGACGGTACGCAGGCCCACCGGAACGCTGGAGATCCGCGGCGCGTCGACGCACAACCTGCGCGGCGTCGACGTCGACGTCCCGCTCGGGGTGCTCGTCGTGGTCACCGGCGTCGCCGGTTCCGGAAAGAGCTCGCTCGTACAGGGGTCGCTGGTCAGGGGCCCGGGGGTGGACGGCGCGGGGGTGGTGTCGGTCGACCAGAGCGCGATCCGCGGCTCGCGGCGCAGCAACCCGGCGACGTACACCGGACTGCTCGACCCGATCCGCAAGGCGTTCGCCAAGGCCAACGACGTGAAGCCGGCGCTGTTCAGCGCCAACTCCGAGGGCGCCTGCCCGACCTGCAACGGCGCCGGGGTCGTCTACACGGACCTGGCGATGATGGCCGGCGTCGCGACCGTCTGCGAGGAGTGCGAGGGCAAGCGCTTCGAGGCGTCGGTGCTGGAGTACCGCCTCGGCGGGCGCGACATCAGCGAGGTGCTCGCGATGTCGGTGGCCGAGGCCGAGGAGTTCTTCGGCACCGGAGAGGCGCACACGCCGGCGGCGCACCGCATCCTCCAACGGCTCGCCGACGTCGGGCTCGGCTACCTCACCATCGGCCAGCCGCTCACCACGCTGTCCGGCGGCGAGCGGCAGCGGCTCAAGCTGGCCACCCACCTGGCCGACAAGGGCGGTGTCTACGTCCTCGACGAGCCGACCACGGGCCTGCATCTCGCCGATGTCGAGCAGCTGCTCGGCCTGCTCGACCGGATCGTCGACTCCGGCAAGTCGGTCGTCGTCGTCGAGCACCACCAGGCGGTCATGGCGCACGCGGACTGGATCATCGACCTGGGCCCGGGCGCCGGCCACGACGGCGGCCGGATCGTCTTCGAGGGCACGCCCGGGGAGCTGGTCGGCCGCCGCTCCACGCTGACCGGCGAACACCTGGCGGCGTACGTCGGCGGCTGACCGGGCCCGAGCCCGGCGGACAGCAGGGGACGGCTTCGCGGGCCGCCGCGAGCCGCCCCCGGTGTCCGCCGCCGGCGGTCCCGTCCGTCTCGACCCGAGCCGTCCCGCCCGTCCGTGTCGACCCGTCCCGCTCGGCGGTGGCGGGGACGCGGCCGACGTGGGACGGGTGACGACAGGAGGAGCCGTGTTCCGCATCGTCGGCGCGCAGCGCGCGTCCCGGGAGCTGTGGGAAGCTGATCCGGTGAGACGGCAGAATCTTGACGACCTCGTCCGGCTGCGGCGGGCCCGCGACCGGATGGACCGCGAGTACGCGGAGCCACTCGACGTCCCGGCGCTGGCGCGGGACGCGCTGATGTCTCCGGGCCACTTCTCCCGCAGCTTCCGGGCCGCGTACGGCGACACCCCGTACAGCTATCTGATGACCCGCCGGATCGAGCGGGCCAAGGCGCTGCTGCGGCGGGGCGACCTCTCGGTGACCGAGGTCTGCTTCGCGGTCGGGTGCACCTCGCTCGGCTCGTTCAGTACGCGCTTCACCGAACTGGTCGGCGAGAGCCCCAGCTCCTACCGGGCCCGCGGCCACGAGGACGGCGCCGCCATCCCGGCCTGCATGGCCAAGATCCACACACGGCCCGTCAGGAAAGGGTGAGCGCGCGCTGCCGCTCGGCCGTAGCGTGGCTGCATGGACATCAGGCTCTCCCAGTGCTTCATCGCCGTCGACGACCACGACACGGCGATCGCCTTCTACCGAGACGTGCTCGGCCTGGAGGTACGCGACGACGTCGGATTCGAGGGGATGCGCTGGGTGACCGTCGGGTCGCCCTCGCAGCCGGACGTGAACATCGTCCTGGAGCCACCGGTCGCCGACCCGAACGCCTCGCCCGCCGACAAGCAGGCCATGGCGGAGCTGATGGCCAAGGGGCTGCTGCGGGGTGTCATCTTCGCCACGGACGACTGCGACGCCGCCTTCGAGCGGATCAGTGCCGCCGGCGCCGAGGTGTTGCAGGAGCCGATGGACCAGCCCTACGGCGTGCGCGACTGCGGGTTCCGCGACCCCTTCGGCAACCTGCTGCGCCTCACCCAGCCGCTCGCCGGGTGAGCGGCCGCCCGTCCGCCCGCAAGTGAGCCGCCGAGGCGCCCAGCCGAGCCGGGCGTCCCGGCACCGACCAGGACGGTCAGGCCGGTCAGGTGCCGACCAGGACGGCCAGGGCGTCCAGTGCCGACCGGACCGAGCAGGTGCCGACCAGGACGGTCAGGTGCCGAGCAGGCCGGTCAGGTGTTCCAGGGCGTCGGCGAGCCCGCGGGGGCGCAGGGTTCCGGCCGTCGTGGCGCCGCCGGCCCAGCCCGGCCCGGCCAGCAGCACCGCGGGGCGAGCGCGCGCCCCGTGCACGCCCCAGGCGGTGGCGGCCGCCTGCAGCGCGAGCCGGCGGTCCGCGGTGGCCGGGGCCTGGGACCAGAGCAGCACCGCCGAGGGTCCGGTCCGCCGGACGGCCGCGAGCAGGGCCTCGGCCGGCACCGCCGCACCGAACATCCGGAACGGCAGACCGCGTTCGGCGAGGCCGGCCGCCACCGCGTCCAGCGGCAGCGAGTGCAGCTCGGCCGGCATACCGGCCAGCAGGACGGGCGGGACCGGTCCGACCGGCGGGCAGTGGGCCGTGCGACGCAGGGTGGTCGAGACATGCCAGGAGAGCAGGTGCTCGACCTCCACGTACCGCTCGCCCTCACTGGCCCACTTGCGCCCGGCGGCCCGCAGCGCGGGCATCATCACCTCGTCCCAGGCCGTGATCAGCCCGAGCTCCCGGACCGCGTCCTGGAGGATCCGTTCGACGGCCCCGGCGTCCAGCCGGACGGCCGCCCGGGCCAGGCCACGGCACTCCGGGCGTACGGTGCCCAACGGGAGCGCCGCGCTGCCGCCCGATTCCCGTCCGCCCGGTTCCCGTCCGGTCGAGTCCTGTTCGCCGGGGGCGTGCCCGCTCGCCGGCCGCCCGGCTGATTCCTGCCCGGCCGGCCGCTCGCCCCCGGTGCCCTCGGCGAGTGCCGCGTCCGGCCCACCTTCACCCGGTGCCCGTGCCGCGCCGGCCGTCTCCGCCGCAGCCGTACCCGCCCTCGTGGACGTCGCGGACTCCGCCGTGGGCGTGGACCCGCGATCGGCCGCACCCAGCAGGGCCAGTCGGGCCGCCTCGGCGGGCGGCACGCCGCGCGCGGTGAGGCGGCACATCTCCGTCACCACCCGGACGTCCTGCGGGCGCCAGCGCCGGTGCCGACCGCTCTCGTGACCCACCGGTCCGATCCCGTAGCGGCGCTCCCAGGACCGGACGGTCGTGGGGGACACCCCGAGCAGCCGGGCGACGCCGCCGGTCGAGAGGCTCGCCTCCGCCAGCGCGGCCCGTGGGTCGGGGGGTCCGGTCACGGCACGACCCTACGACGTGGACCGGGCACCGCGCCCCCCGGCTCGCCCGGCCGCCACGGTGGCTCGCCCGGCGGCCCCTGCCGGTGCGGCCCCGGCCCGTCCGGGCACGCCCCGGCCCGTCCAGGCACGCCCCGGCCCGTCCGGCGCGGCCCCCTCGGCCCCTCGGCGCTGCTCGCCCGCGCCCGGTGCACGCCCCCTCTGCCGATCATCCGGGTTGGTGATCGGCAGAGGTACGTGTACCGGTGTCGAGCTGGGAAGAAGGGAGGCATGCCCCGTTCACGTGTTGCAGCGACCGAAGCGATGAAGCGTCGGCTCAGGGAGCCCACCGTCGTACTGACGGTGCGTGCGACGGTGGCGGCGACGCTCGCCTACGCCGTCGCCGTGCACCTGAGCAGCGAACCGGCTCCTCTCACCGCGCCGCTGACGGCCCTGCTGGTCGTCCAGGTCACCCTCTACTCGACCCTCACGACCAGCGTCCGCCGGGTCAACTCGGTGGTGGTCGGCGTGTTGATCGCGGTCGGCTTCAGCTCGGTGATGGGCCTGTCCTGGTGGAGTCTGGGCCTGATCATCCTGGCGTCCCTGACGATCGGCCACTTCGTGCGGGTCGACGAGTTCGTCAACGAGGTCGCGATCAGCGCCATGCTGGTCCTCGGGGTGACCAGGCTCGCCTCCCAGGCCTGGGACCGGGTGCTGGAAACCCTGATCGGGGCCGGGGTGGGCCTGCTGTTCAACCTGGTGTTCGCCCCGCCGGTCTGGGTGGACAGCGCGGGGGAGTCCATCGAGGACCTGGCCCGCCGGGCGCGCCGCCTGCTGCTGCACATCGCCGAGGAGCTGAGCGGCCCCGTCCCGGTCGAGCGCGCAGCCGCCCGCCTGCACGAGGCCCGCCGGCTGGACCAGGCCATCGCCGACGTGGACGCCGCCCTCCGCCAGGCCGAGGACAGCCTGCGTCTCAACCCGAGGATCAGCGAGGGCCTGCTCTCCCGGCTGGTGCTGCGGACCGGGCTGGACACCCTGGAGATCTGCGTGGTGGTCGTCCGGGTGCTCGCCCGTTCGCTCACCGATCTGGCCAAGCACCGTGACGACGGGCAGCCGCTCTTTCCACAGGACGTCTCGGTGGCCCTGGAGGAACTGCTCGCTCACATCGGCGGCGCCCTGGTGAGCTTCGCGGTGCTGGTGACGACGCAGGTCAGCAGCAACGCCGAGGAGGCGGAGGAGCGACTCGCGGCGGAACTCGCAGCGGCGCTGGCCAGCCGCGAGAACGTGGCCCAGATGCTGCTGCGCGGCGTCCAGGAGCACCCGGAGGCGTGGCAGCTCTACGGCTCCCTGCTGGCCGAGATCGACCGGATCCTGGACGAACTCGACCTGGAGCACCGCTCCCGGCGTCTGATGGAGGAGCTGGACCGTGCCTCGGTGGCGAACCGGGAACGGTTCACCAGGTTCAGCGGGCTGCGCCGGCTGGCCCGTGGCGAGCGCTTCCGGCGGGCCGCCTGAGCCGGGCCCGAGGGCCCGGCCCGCCAGGGCGGGGACCGGTGGCAGCGGAACGGCGGGCAGGTCTGGTGGCGGGCAGGCGTCGCGGGCAGTCGCACGCCGCCCCGGGTCAGCCCGCCGCCGGTCCCTCCGGCAGGCCCTGCAGTGCCGTCCCGAGGATGTCGCGGGTCAGTTCGAGGAGCTCGTCCGTGCCCACCGCCGCGAGCTCCTCGAAGGCGCCGCCGCTGCGTGCCAACACCACGCCCACGAACGCCGCCACCGCCAGTTCGGCCCGTAGCTGGGGGCGGTCCGCCCCGGCGGCGGCGAAGCGCTCGTACAGCGGCCCGACCAGCCGTCCGTGCAGCTGGGCCCTGGCGGCGTCCTGCACGGCCGGATCCTCGTTCGGCAGTACGGCGGCCCGGAAGACCGGACCGGGGCCGCGTCGGGCCAGCAACTTCAGCAGGCCGCGCAGACGCTCCGGGTCGAGCAGGTCCGCCGGGACACCGTCGCCCTGCTCGGCCGTCATCACCGCCAGGTAGAGCTGGGTCTTGCCGCCGAAGTAGCGGGCGATCAGCGCGGGGTCCACGCCGGCCCGCTCGCCGATCTCGCGGGTGGTGGTCCGGTCGAAGCCGCGCTCGGCGAACAGCTCGCCGGCGGCCTCCAGCAGCAGCTCCCGGCTGCGGGCCGCGTCCCGGCGTCGCGGCGGCGGCGCCGGGTCACCGGCTGCGGCCGACGAGCCGCCGGCCGGCGGACGAGCGCTCACCGGCCGGTCCGGTCGGCCCGGGGAGCTCCGGCGCCGGGCACGCTGCGCACGGGAACGTGCTCCTCGCCGGTCGCGGCGTCCGCGATGCTCTCGTCCACCAACAGCTCCTCGTCCACGTCCAGGGTGCTCCGCACGGCGGTGCGCCGCCTCGGCAGGACGATCGTAACCACCAGCGTGACCACCCACACCGCACAACCCAGCAGCGCGGCGGCGGTGTACCCGCTGTCGGAGGGCAGTCGCTGCCCGGCCGGGGTGTGGGCCTGCAGCACCGCGGCGCTGAGCGCGCTGCCGGTCGAGTAGCCGACGTAGCGCAGCACCTGGTTGAAGCTGATCGCGCTGCCGGTCTCGCTCTCCGGCACGGCACCGACGATCAGGCCGGGCATCACCGCGAAGGTGCAGCCGACACCGAGGCCGGCGACCGCCATCGCGAGGAACAGCTCCCAGAGGCTGCCCCGGGCGAACAGGAAGATCAGCATGGACACCATCGAGATGGCGCAGCCCACCGGCAGCACCGCCGCGGAGGAGGTCCGCCGGGCCAGTACCGGCACCACCCGGCTGGCCGCCACGCTGGCCACCGAGAACGGCAGCAGCACCAGGCCGGTGACCACGACGGAGGCGCCGAAGCCGTACCCGGTGCTGCTCGGCGTCTGCACGAAGCGGGTGACCATCGCCATCAGCAGGTACATCCCGACGCCGGCGATCAGCCCGGTCACGTTGGTGCTCAGCACCACCCGGTTGCGGACCAGTCGCAGGTCGACCAGCGGGTGGGCGGTGCGCAGCTGGTGGACGAACCACCAGACGAGCAGGACGACCGAGCCGACCGCCAGCCCGATCAACCTGGGCGAGCCCCAGCCCCAGGTGTCGCCCTCGCTGAGCACGAGCAGCAGGCCGGCGAGCACGACGCCCAGCAGGACGGCGCCGAGCACGTCCAGCGGCTGCGCCTTGCGGTGGCTGGTCGAGGGCAGGGCCAGGACGGCGGCCAGCAGGGCCAGGGCGCTGATCAGGGCGCCGAACCAGAACGCGGCGTGCACGCCCAGGGACTGGGTGATCAGACCGGTCAGCGGGTAGCCGAGACCGACCCCGGCCACCGTGGTGATCGACAGCATCGCGACGGTCGGACGCGAGCGCTCGGTCGGCAGGCTGTCGCGGGCGGTGGCGATGGTCAGCGGGGTCAGGCCCAGCCCGACTCCCTGGAGCGCCCGGCCCACCACCAGCAGCGGGAAGCCCAACGGCAGGGCCGCGAGCACACTGCCGAGCAGGACGACCGCGGTGGCACCGATGATCACCTGGCGCCGCCGGGGCCCGTCGCCGAGCCTGCCCATGGTGGGGGTCGCGACCGCGCCGACCAGCATGGTGATGGTCAGCGACCATTGCGCGTCCGAGAGCGAGACGTGGTTCACGGCGGCGATGGTCGGCACCAGGGGGGCGCCGAGGCTGCTGATGACGGCCACCACCATGCCGAGGTAGACGAGCACCGGAACGAGGATCCGCTCCTGTCGTGCCGCCCGTGCCGGCGACGGCGCTTCCGGCCCCGCCGCCCGCGTTGTCGAGATCCCCACGGGGGTACCCACCTTTGTCATCACATGATGTCTTCGTTCGATGTCTTCATATGATGACATGGCTCGGGTGGCCGCAGAAGAGGGCCTCATCGGAACCGGATGCCGGAGTCGGAGCCGGAGTGGAGCCGGATGCCGGGGCCGGATGCCGCGCGGAGGGCTTCTCGTCGGCGGACGAGGGATCCCTTGCCGACGGGATGGGCGGGCGCCGGCCGGCCACGGAGGGTCACGCCGTGACGGGCGTGGCGACCTCCGACCGGCCCTGGGGGCCCGTTCGGCCGCTCCGGGGAGTGACGCGCCGGTCGGGAATGTGGCGTGGGTCACAGTCGGAAATTGCCACTGACGGATCGTCAGAACGACTGACGGATCGTCACATCACCTGCGCAGTGGCCTCGATGTGTACTGATGGATCGTCAGATCCGATCGTCTGCCGATCAGTTGAGTCCGGCGTCGATCCACCGAACTGATCACGACCGGGGCTACTATCGGTGTGGTTGCCCGGTTCCGCTTCGGAACAGGGCGCCCGGCCGGGCTCACTCCGCAGTCCTCGACAGGCCTGGCACCGGCCCTCGGGCCGGGACGAGGAACGAGGAGCGAACCGCTTTCATGACGCAGAGCCTTACACCGCACAGCCCCACTCCGGAGAGTCTGGCACGCACGGCCCTCACGGTGTCGGAGCTCGTACCGGCGAGCCCCACGTCGTCGGCCGGGCCGACGACGGCCGCCCCGCTCGTCGACTCGCCACGTCCTGTCGCCGACCGGCCGCTCGCCGCCCCGCTCGTCGACTCGCCACGTCCCGTCGCCGACCCGCCGATCGCCGACCCGCCGCCGCCCGTGGTCGACCGGCCGCTCCCGGCCACGCCGCCGCCCGCCGACCCGACGCCGTCCCGGCAGCCGCCCGGCGCCCCGCGCGCGCTGTTCCCCGGCCGGGCCGCCCCCGAGCCGCGCACCCTGGTCGACATCCTGGACGCCACCGTCCGCACCCACCCGAACGAGGCCGCCCTCGACGACGGCCGCACCGCGCTGACCTACCGCGCGCTGGCCGCCGAGGTCGAGTCGCTGCGCCGTCGCCTGGCCGCGGCCGGGATCGGGATCGGGGACCGGGTGGGCGTCCGGGTCCCGTCCGGCACCAACGACCTGTACGTCTGCATCCTCGCGGTCCTCGCCGCCGGCGCCGCCTACGTCCCGGTGGACGCGGAGGACCCGGACGAGCGCGCGGCGCTGGTCTTCGGCGAGGCCGAGGTGGCCGCCGTCCTCGGCGCGGAGCGCTCGCTCACCCCCACCCCGGGCAACACGCCCTCGGTGCCGGGGCGCCCCGGCACCGGCGAGGACGCCTGGATCATCTTCACCTCCGGCTCCACCGGTAAGCCCAAGGGCGTCGCCGTCACCCACCGCAACGCCGCCGCCTTCGTGGACGCCGAAGCCGCGCTCTTCCTCCAGGAGGAGCCGATCGGCCCCGGCGACCGCGTGATGGCCGGCCTCTCGGTCGCCTTCGACGCCTCCTGCGAGGAGATGTGGCTCGCCTGGCGCCACGGCGCCTGCCTGGTCCCCGTGCCCCGCTCGCAGGTGCGCAGCGGCGCGGACCTCGGCCCGTGGCTGGCCGAGCAGGAGATCACCGTGGTCTCCACCGTGCCCACCCTGGCCGCCCTGTGGCCCGCCGAGGCACTGAACGAGGTCCGGCTGCTGATCTTCGGTGGTGAGGCCTGCCCGCCCGAGCTGGTGCAGCGGCTGGTCACCGAGGGCCGCGAGGTCTGGAACACCTACGGCCCCACCGAGGCCACCGTCGTCGCCTGCGCCTCGCTGATGACCGGCGAGGGCCCGGTCAGGATCGGCCTGCCGCTGGACGGCTGGGAGCTGGCCGTGGTGGACGAGGCCGGCGCGCCCGTCCCGATGGGCGCCACCGGGCAGCTCGTGATCGGCGGTGTCGGCCTGGCCCGCTACCTCGACGCCGGGAAGGACGCCGAGAAGTACGCGCCGCTGGCCTCGCTCGGTTGGGAGCGCGCCTACCGCAGCGGCGACCTCGTGCAGGCCGAGCCCGAGGGCCTGCTCTTCCTCGGCCGGGCCGACGAGCAGATCAAGCTCGGCGGCCGGCGGATCGAACTCGGCGAGGTGGACGCGGCGCTGCAGGCGCTGCCCGGCGTCGCCGGCGCGGCCGCCGCCGTCCGCACCGCCCGGGGCGGCAACCAGCTGCTGGTCGGCTACCTGGTCGTCCAGGACGGCTGGGACCACGCCGCCGCCGTCGAGCGGCTGCGCGCCGAGCTGCCCGCCGCCCTGGTGCCACTGCTCGCCCCGGTCGAGTCGCTGCCGACCCGCACCTCCGGCAAGGTCGACCGGGCCGCGCTGCCCTGGCCGCTGCCCGAGCTGGAGAACGCCGGCCCCACCGTGCAGCTCTACGGCACCGAGGCCTGGCTGGCCGAGCAGTGGAGCGAAATCCTCGGCGTGCCCGTCTCCGGCGCCCAGGACGACTTCTTCGCCATCGGCGGATCCAGTCTCGCCGCCGCCCGCCTCACCACCCTGCTGCGCACCCGCTACCCGGCCGCCGCCGTCCTGGACATCTACCAGCAGCCCGTGCTGCGCAAGCTCGCCCGCCACCTGGAGCGCTCCGCGCAGGGGGACGGCAGCACCCGGGTGGTGGCGCCCGTCCCGGCCAGGGCCAAGATCCTCCAGCTTCTCCTGCTGGTTCCGCTGTTCACGCTGGTCGGCCTGCGCTGGACGACCGCCCTGCTGGCGTTCGGCAACGTGCTGGCCCTGGTCGGCGGCTACCCGTGGGCACCGACCGCCTCCTGGTGGCTGGTCGGCGCCGGAGCGCTGCTGCTGTTCAGCCCGCCCGGCCGGCTGGCGATCGCGGCCGGCGGCGCCCGGCTGCTGCTGCGCGGCCTGCGCCCGGGCAGCTACCCGCGCGGCGGCGGCGTCCACCTGCGGCTCTGGACCGCCGAGCGGCTGGCCGAGCTGAGCGGGGCCACCGCACTGTCCGGCGCCTGGCTGGTCCGCTACGCCCGCGCCCTGGGAGCCAGGGTCGCCCCGGAGGCCGACCTGCACTCGCTGCCGCCGGTCACCGGCATGCTCAAGCTCGGCCGGGGCTGCGCGGTGGAGGCCGAGGTGGACCTCTGCGGCTACTGGCTGGACGGCGACCGGCTGGAGATCGGCCAGGTCAAGGTCGGCTCGAACGCGGTGGTCGGCACCCGCAGCACGCTCTTCCCCGGGGCCAGGGTCGGCAAGCGGGCCGAGGTGGCGCCCGGCTCCGGGGTCACCGGCCAGGTGCCGACCGGCCAGCGCTGGGCGGGCGCCCCCGCCGTGAAGCTCGGCAAGGCCGACCGGAACTGGCCCAAGGCGCGTCCGCCGCGCCGGGCCGGCTGGGCCGCGCTGTACGGCGTCAGCGGCCTGGGGCTCAGCCTGCTGCCGGTGGTGTCGGGGCTCGCGGCCCTGGCCGTCGTCAGTGCCTTCGTCGACCCCGGGGCCGGCCTCGGCGCCGCCCTGCGCGGTGCGCTGCTCGCCGTCGTCCCCGCCACCCTCGCCTTCGGCCTGACGTACGCGGTGCTGCTGGTGGCCGCCGTCCGGCTGCTCAGCCTCGGTCTGCACCCCGGCCACCACCCGCTGCACGGCCGGGTCGGCTGGCAGGCCTGGACGGTCAGCCAGTTGATGGACCTCGCCCGCGAGACGCTCTTCCCGCTGTACGCCGGCCTGATCACCCCGTTCTGGCTGCGCGCGCTGGGGATGAAGGTCGGCGTCGGCGCCGAGGTCTCCACCGTGCTGGCGCTGCCCAGTCTGACCACCGTCGGGGACGGCGCCTTCCTCGCCGACGACACCCTGATCGCCCCGTACGAACTGGGCGGCGGCTGGCTGCGGCTCGGCGAGGCCGAGATCGGCGAGCGGGCCTTCCTCGGCAACTCCGGCATGACCGCGCTGGGCCGCGCCGTCCCCGACCGGGGCCTGGTCGGCGTGCTGTCCGCCACCCCGAAGAAGGCCAAGAAGGGCAGCTCGTACCTCGGCATGCCGCCGATGCGGCTGCCGCGCTCGGCCGACGCCGGCGACCAGAGCCTCACCTACGATCCGCCGGCCCGGCTGCTCTGGGCCCGGGGCCTGGTCGAGGTCTGCCGGCTGCTGCCGGTGCTGGCCTCCGCCGCGCTCGGCGTGCTCACCCTGGCCGTGCTGGCCCGGCTCGCCGAGGGCTCGGTGACGCTCGCCGCGCTGCTGTCCGGGCTGGTGCTGCTCACCGCCGGTACCCTCGCCTGCCTGGTCTCCATCGCCGCGAAGTGGCTGCTGGTCGGCCGGTTCCGCGCGGTGGAGCACCCGCTGTGGAGCGGCTTCGTCTGGCGCAACGAGCTGGCCGACACCTTCACCGAGGTGCTGGCCGTGCCCTGGCTGATCGGCGCGGTGCCGGGCACGCCGGTGCTGAACCTCTGGCTGCGCGGCCTGGGCGCCACCATCGGCAGGGGCGTCTGGTGCGAGAGCTACTGGCTCCCCGAGGCGGACCTGGTCACTCTCGGTGACGCGGTGACGGTGAACCGGGGCTGCGTCGTGCAGACCCACCTCTTCCACGACCGGATCATGCGCATGGATACTGTGGTCCTCCACGAGGGCGCCACGCTCGGCCCTGGTGGGATCGTCCTGCCCGGCAGCACCGTCGGTGCCCGCAGCACGCTCGGCCCGGCCTCCCTGGTGATGCGGGCCGAATCCGTGCCGCCGGACACCCGCTGGCTGGGCAACCCGATCGAGGCCTGGCAGTCCTAGCCCGTCCTCCGCACACAGGCACGTGTACTTCGCAGATCGCAGGGAGCGTACGAACCGGTGAGTCCCAAGCAGCAGACGGTCCCCGGCGCGGACGCCTACTTCCCGGACCACGGCGACACCCGCTACCGGGTGCACCGCTACGAACTGGCCCTGGACTACCGGCCCGGCCCCAACCGCCTCGGCGGCACCGCGCGGCTCAGCGCGGTGGCGGGCGCCGAACCGCTGCGCGAGTTCGCCCTGGACCTCGCCGAGTTCCGGATCGGCCGCGTCCTGCTGGACGGGCGGGCGGCGCAGTACACGCACCGGGCCGGCAAACTGCGGGTGCGCCCCGCCAAGCCGCTCGCCGCCGGCGCCGCCTTCACCGTCGAGGTGCAGTACACCGGCAACCCCAAGCCGGTCCGCAGCCAGTGGGGCGGCCTCGGCTGGGAGGAGCTGACCGACGGCGCGCTGGTCGCCAGCCAGCCCGTCGGGGCGCCCTCCTGGTACCCGTGCAACGACCGCCCCGCCGACAAGGCGACCTACCTGGTGTCGATCACCACCCCCTCGCCCTACACGGTGGTGGTCGGCGGCCGGCTGCTCACCCGGACCACCCGCGCCAGCAGCACCACCTGGGTGTACGAGCAGGCCGCGCCCACCTCCAGCTACCTGGTGACCGTCTCGATCGGCCAGTACCAGGCGCTGCGGGTGACCGACCCCGACGAGGCCACCACCCCGCACCGCCCGGTGCCGCAGGCCGCCTACCTGCCCGTCCGGCTGCTGCCCGCGTTCACCGTGGACTTCGGCCGCCAGCCGCAGATGATGCACCTCTTCGAGGAGGTGTTCGGCCCCTACCCCTTCGGGGAGTACGCGGTGGTGGTCGCCGACGAGGAGCTCGACGTCCCGGTCGAGGCCCAGGGCGTCGCGACCTTCGGCACCAACCACGTGGACGGTATACGCGGCTCGGAGCGCCTGATCGCCCACGAGCTGGCCCACCAGTGGTTCGGCAACAGCGTCACCGTCGCCGACTGGCGGCACATCTGGCTCAACGAGGGCTTCGCCAAGTACGCGGAGTGGCTCTGGGCCGAACGCTCCGGCGGCCGCACCGCGGCCGAGCACGCGGCCGCCGCGTACGCGACGCTCACCCGGCTGCCGCAGGACATGCGCCTCGCCGACCCCGGCCGCAAGCTCATGTTCGACGACCGCCTGTACGAGCGCGGCGGCCTGACCGTGCACGCCCTGCGCTGCGCCCTCGGCGAGGACGCGTTCTTCCGGATGGTCAAGGACTGGACCGTGATCCACCGGCACGGGGTCGTCAGCACCGCCGACTTCGTCGCCCACGCCGGGCACTACGCGCCCGCCCCGCTGGACGGCCTCTTCGACGCCTGGCTGTGGCAGGGCGCGTTGCCGCCGCTGCCGGTCGCCCGCTGACCCGTCCGCGGCCGCGGGGGCCGTTCGCGCCCCCGGTCAGTGGCCGGACGACGGCACCACGAGCCTGGTGAAGTCCCGCAGGCCGGCCTGCGGCATGTAGGCCCGGGTCAGTGCCACGCCGATCCGGGGGAGGTCGGCCGGATCCCGGTAGATCAGGTGCATGGGCTCGTGGACGGGCTGGAACTTCGCCTTGAACGAGTGCAGGGAGCGGAAGCCGTAGTACGGCTCCAGGGCGGCGCCGAGCTGGTCCAGGAACCGCTCCAGGGTGCTGTCCGCCGTCGTCGCGCCGCGGGCCAGCGGCGCGCCCGACAGTGAGAGGAAGGTCGCGCCGTCGTCCCGGACGGCCAGGCAGGTGGACGCGATGAGGAACTCCACCACCGGCCGGAACGATCCCTGCTTGCGCCGGCGCATCACGTCGAGGGTCCACCCGGTGGGGGTGCCGCCCTCCCCGTAGACGGGCATCCAGGAGGTGACGCCGTGCACCTCGCCGCCGGAGTCGGTCGCCAGGCCCACCCGGACGTGCCGGTCGAGCGCCTCGTCGACCCCGCCGAGGGTGAAGCCCATCTCGGGCAGCCCCATGTCGCTCACCCACTCCTCGGAGATGGCGCGTACCTGCGACAGCACCTCGGAGGGCTCGTCGGCCAGCGTGGTCAGCCGGTACGCCATGCCTTCCTTCTTGGCCCGGTTGAGCGCGGTGCGCACGTCCTGCCAGGACTTGCCGCGGAACTCCAGCCCCTCCAGCGGGATGATCGTGTCCTCCGCCACCTGGACGTGCTGCCACCCCATCGCCCCGGCGTCCGTCGCGGTCCGCTCGGACGCCGAGAAGAGGCAGGGCACCAGACCGGAGGCGTCGCACATGCCGGCGAACTCCGTCAGCGCGGTCGCCCGGTCGGGCTCCCGTCCGACCGGGTCGCCCAGCGCGACCGCGACCCGCGCATGGGTGCGGTACGCCACGTAGGCCCGACCGTCGGCGGCCGCCAGGTAGGAGTTGTCCCGCCAGGTGGTCATCCAGGAGAGGTTGCTGCCGCCGTAGCGCCGCAGCAGGTCGCCGGCCTGCTCGCGGTCGAGGGCCCCGCCCGGGGCGGTCCGGCGCCGCCGCCGGCGCGAGGGGGTGCGGAAGGCGTCCCGCGCGGCGATCAGCAGCACCAGTTCCATGGTCCAGATGACCGCCTGCGGCATCAGCACCGGCAGCCCGGTGACCTCCACGTCGGCGTCGGAGACGAGCGAGATCACCAGCACCACGGCGACCAGCAGGCCCACCAGGACGTTCAGGACGGCGAAGGCGACGGTCCAGCGCCAGGCCACCCGGCTTCCCCGGCGCAGCCCGTTCACCAGCAACGCCATGACGGCCAGGCTCAGGATCAGGCCGACGGGCGAGTCCGCGAGTCCGTGGGTGTCGCCCAGCGGGCCGTAGCCCGGCGCGAGCCAGACCACGATCTGGGTCACCGCCAGGACCACCAGGCCGGTCACCGCGCCGAGCCGCCACTCGCGCCGGCTCGGCCTGCCGGTGCCGGCGGCCAGCTCGCCGGCCAGCCGCCGTCCGACGGCCAGGCCCAGTACCACCGCGAGGAAGTGCTCGACGTCGCTCAGCGTGCCCGAGTAGAGCAGCCAGATCACCGCGAAGGCGAGCAGCGCGGCCCGTAGCCGGCTGCGCCAGGGCGAGCGCAGGGCGGCGGACGCCGCCGCCCCGGCCGCCAGCGCTCCGGCCGAGAAACCGGTGTCCAGGTCGTGCGAGAGGTTGTACGCCCAGTCCCAGCCGGACTGCCGCAGTGCCAGCAGCAGGAGCGCGGCCCCCAGCGTGGCGGCCAGTTGCCCGGCGCAGCAGACCAGGGCGGCCCGCCCGGTGCCGAGGTGCCACTCCGTCCAGCCCACCAGCAGGACCAGCCCGAGGACGATCAGCGCGTACTGCCAGGGCTCGGCCGCGAAGAACGCGCCGGTGACGAACGTCCACAGGCGTCCGGAGGTGAGCGACGGCGTGCCGTAGGCGACCTGGGGATACCAGGACCTGTCCTGGGCCGCGCTCCACAGCGTGCCGGTGCCGAGCCCGACCAGCAGCACCGCGGCGACGACGCCGCAGGTGAAAGGCAGTCGGGCCGCCGTCGGCGCGGCCCGTGTGCGCATCGCGCGGATGGTCGGCCGTAATCCGCGGGGCTGTTCGCCCTCGCTCCCTGACGTCGGCTTCGACCGCGTGCCGTCGGCGCTCTTCATCGCTGTTGCCACCCGCCTCCGGCGCGCTCCCCGAGCCGGTCGGTCCGGCCCACGGGCCTCCCTCACCATCGTTGCCGCTGGCCCCGGGTTGCGCGAATCCTCGGCCGCGCCGGGAGCGGGTCAGTCGACCGGCAGGGCGTGCAGGACGCTGTCGTGCCCGGCGAACACCCGCACGCCGTCGGTGTCCAGCTGCCAGAACCCCGTCCCCGTCCCCGGGTCCGTCCCCGCGTCCGCGTCCCGGAGGATCCAGCGGATCGCGCCGGTGTCGGCGTCCAGGGCGCAGACCCCGCCCGCCCGGGGGCCCGGGACGACGAGGGTACGGCCGACCAGGACCGGCCGGGCCCGGTTGTCCAGCCGGAACGGCAGGGCGCGGGCCCACAGCAGGGCGCCGTCGGCGGGGGAGTGCCGGCTCACCAGCCCGTTGTCACGGGGTACGAAGAGCGCGCCGGCGGTGGCCAGCGGCCGGAGGCAGCGCCAGTCGTCACCGCGCTCGGGGGCGAGGGCCCAGCTGTCGGCGCCGTCCGTCAGCCGCAGGGCGCGCAGGCCGCCGCCCCGTGCGGCGGTGTAGACGTGCAGGGCGTCCGTCTCGATCCGGCCGAGCGCCAGGTCGGCGGGTACGAGCCACAGGGGCGTGCCGGTCGCGGCATCGAGCGCCAGCAGCTCGTCGCGCTCGCTGCGGGCCAGCAGCCGCCCGCCCGGGGCCGTCCGGACCTCCACGAGGCCGCCGCCGCTCTCGGTGCCCGGCCGTGACCAGAGCGGCGTTGCGGACTCGGCCGGGAGCGCGAAGAGCAGCGGATCCCGGGTGCCGTCGCCGAAGGTCCGGCCGAACAGCACCCCGCCCTCGTAGCAGTCGAGGACCGGCGCGTCGTCCGGCCCGCCGAGCTGTGGCGCGGGCGCGGTCCGCCGGTCCGCCGCGGCGTCCGACAGGTGGTGGGCGGTGAGATACCCGTCCGCGCTGTCGAAGATCCGGTCGGCGCAGACCAGCAGTCGCCCGGCGGCGGAGCGGGCCCGGGCGGGCGGCAGGTCGATCCGGCGGCGCTCCGCCCCGGTGGCCGGATCCAGCACCCGCACCTGGGACGCGGTGACGAACAGCGGCGCCACCGGGGCACCGCCCCGGTACGGGGCCTGGAGCGCCGGGCCCCGTACCGTCCACAGCGGCTTCGGCGCGGGGCCGCCCGGGGCCGGGCCCGTCGGCCGGCCGGGAGCCGTTTCGCCGGTCGCCGGGCGGCGGCCGGGGGCCAGGAGCCAGCAGGCGCCGCCGGCCAGCAGCACCGCGCCGCCGCGGAGCAGCCGGCGCCGGGCCGGCCCGCCCGGCCCCGGCGGGGGGCCGCCGTCGATCCGCTCGGTGGCGGCGGGGGAGGCCGCCGCCGGCTCGTCGAGACGGATGGCGCCGGCCCGGCCGGTCGTCCGGTCCTGCGGTGTCTCCGGCGGGCCCATGCCGACCACCCCCTCGTCCTCGCCCCGGTGATGCCGCGCGGAGGATAGCCCAGAGCCGGGGTCCGGCCGCCGGGGCGGCCAACGGGCGGACGTACTGACATGCACCGGCCCGTCGTCCGGGGCAGGGCCCCGGCGCCGGGCACAATCGGTCAGGCGGCCCGGCCGGGTGGCCGCCACGCTGCGGAAGGGTTCCCCATGAAGGCCACGGAGCTACTGCTGGACGGGTTCGGCCGGGTCAGGGAGGTCGTCCACGAGGCGGTCGACGGCCTGACGGCCGAGGAGCTGACGGCGCGTCCCGACGCCGGGGCCAACACCGTCGCCTGGCTGGTCTGGCACCTGACACGGATCCAGGACGACCACGTGGCCGAGGTCGCCGGCACCGAGCAGGTCTGGATCTCCCAGGGCTGGACCGACCGGTTCGCCCTCCCGTTCCCCGCCGGTGACACCGGCTACGGACACGACGCCGACGACGTGGCGGCCGTGGTCGTGGAGTCCGCGCGCCTGCTGACCGACTACCACGAAGCCGTCCACGCGCACACCGTCCACTATCTGGGGAAGCTCGCCGCCGCCGATCTCGACCGCGTGGTGGACGAACGCTGGACGCCGCCCGTCACGCTGGGCGCGCGGCTGGTCAGCGTACTGTCGGACGACCTCCAGCACGCGGGCCAGGCGGCCTTCGTCCGGGGGGTGCTGCGGCGCCGGTAGGCCCGCCGGCCCCGCCCCGGCGCCCCGCGCCGCCCCGCCACCCACGGCCGCAAGCCCCGGCCGCTGCCGACGGCCGGTGTGCGCGGTGGCCCGCCGGGGCAGGCATCCGGGAGGCGGGCCGCCCCGGTCCGTGCCGAATCCACCGTCGCACCGCCGTGCCGTTCGCCGGTGTGACGCTCCGCCGGGAGGAAAGCCGTCATGAGGGTCCACGAGTCGGTCGCGGACGCGATCGGGGGGACGCCGCTCTTCCGGCTCGCCCGCCTCGGCGCCGGCACGGCCGCCCGGGTGTACGCCAAGGCGGAGTTCCTGAACATCGGCGGGAGCGTGAAGGACCGCGCCGCGCTGGCGATGGTGCTGGCGGCCGAGCGGGACGGGCAGCTGCGGCCCGGTGGGACGATCATCGAGGCGACCTCGGGCAACACCGGGATCGGGCTCGCGGTCGTCGGCCGCGCGCGCGGCTACCGGGTGATCGCCGGAGTGTCGGACCGGGCCGCCGCGGAGAAGTCCGACATCCTGCGGGCCTACGGCGCGGAGGTGGTCCTGGCGCCGACGGCGGTGGCCAAGGAGCACCCCGAGCACCTCTTCAACGTGGTGCGGCGGCTGGTGGAGGAGATCCCCGGCGCCTGGCTGGCGGATCAGTACGACAATCCTGCCAATCCGGGGGCACACGTGGGAACCACCGGACCGGAGATCTGGGAGCAGACCGGGGGCCGGGTGACCCACTTCGTGGCGGGGATCGGCACCGGCGGCACCATCAGCGGAACCGGCCGCTTCCTCAAGGAGGTGTCCGGCGGCGCCGTCACGGTCGTCGGCGCCGACCCCGAGAGCTCGGTCTACGGCGGCGGCGACGGCAGCCCGTACTTCGTCGAGAGCATCGGCCACTTCGTCCATCCGCAGACGCTGGACGACAACTGGCCGAAGTCCTACCACCGCGAGGTGGTGGACCGGTTCGAGCGGATCCCGGACCGCGAGTCCCTGCTGACCACCCGTCGGCTGGCCCGTGAGGAGGGGCTGCTCGCCGGTCCCTCCTCCGGCACCGCGGTGGCGGCGGCCCTGCGGGTGGCGCGCGGCCTCGGACCGGAGGACGTCGTCGTGGTGCTGCTCCCCGACTCCGGGCGGTCCTATCTCTCCAAGGTGTTCAGCGACGACTGGATGCGCGGCTGGGGCTTCCTGGAGGAGCCGCGCACCCCGCAGGACACCGAGCCGACCGTGCGGTCCGTCCTGGAGCCCGCCGCGGACGCGGGCGGGTGGCCGGGGCGTCTGGTCGCCGTGGAGTCGGACGCCTCGCTGGCCGGCGCACTCGCCACCCTGCGGACGGCCCCCGGCGGCGTCGCCCCGGTGGTGCTGGCCCGCCCGGACCGGCCGTACGGGTTCAGCGGGGCCGAGGTGCTCGGGTCGCTGTCGCTGGCCGAGGTCGAGCGGGCGATCGCGGCGGGCCTGGCCCGGCCCGGTGATCCGGTCGACGGCCTGATCGGCGCGGCGCTGCCGACGGTGGGCGTCGGGCAGCCGCTCTCGGCCGCGCGCGAGGTGCTGGGCCGGGAGCACGACGCGGCGGTGGTGCTGCTCGACGGACGGGCGGTCGCGCTCGTCCACCGCGCGGAACTGGCGGAGTCCGGCTGACGGCCGAGGGCCGAGGGCTCAGGCGGTCGGCCCGGCGTCGAGCGGCCCGGCTTCGAGGGGCCCGGCTTCGAGGGGCCCGGAGTCCAGCGGGGCGGCGTCCAGCGCGGTGGTGACCCGGGCCAGCAGGGACTGCAGCGCGGTGGCCTCCGCCAGCGAGAGGTCACTGGCCTCGATGATCCGCTGCGGTACGCAGACGGCCCGCTCGCGCAGCGCCGTTCCGGCCCCGGTCAGGGCGACGGTGACCGAGCGCTCGTCCTCGGCGCTGCGCGACCGGCGGACGTGGCCGGCGGCTTCCAGGCGCTTGAGGAGGGGGGAGAGGGTGCCGGAGTCGAGCCGCAGGTGCTCGCCGATCTGCTTGACGGGCAGCTCCCCGTGCTCCCAGAGCACCAGCATCACGAGGTACTGCGGGTAGGTCAGCCCGAGGTCCTTGAGCAGCACGCGGTAGACGCCGCCGAAGGCGCGCGAGGCGGCGTGCAGGGAGAAGCAGATCTGGTGGTCGAGCTTGAGCAGCTCGCCGTCGGGCACCTGGGACAGCTCGGTCATGCGTCCAGGATAGCCCGGCCGCCCACGGTTCAGTTGTGCGCAACTGAATTGCGTGCTCTACTTGTGAGCGGAGCGCGAGCCGATACCCGGCCCGCCGATGTGAGAAGGGACCGGTCAGATGGACGCGCTGTACACCGCCGTCGCCACCGCCAACGGACGCGAGGGCCGCACGGTCAGCTCCGACGGCCGGCTGGACCTCGCACTGGCGATGCCGCCGGCGCTGGGGGGCAACGGCCAGGGCACCAACCCCGAGCAGCTCTTCGCCGCGGGCTACGCCGCCTGTTTCGCCTCCGCGCTCGGCGTGGTCGCCCGCCAGGCCCGGGCCGACGTCAGCGAGGTGTCGGTCACCGCCGAGGTCTCCCTCGGCAAGGACGACGGCGGCTTCGCCCTTTCCGTGGTGCTCCGCGTCGAGCTGCCGGACAGCCTCGCCGGCGAGAGCGGTGAGCTGCTGGTGAAGCAGGCCCACGAGGTCTGCCCCTACTCCAGGGCCACCCGCGGCAACATCCCGGTCGAGCTCGTCGTCGAGTAGCCGGCCCCCGCACGCGAACGGCGCAGGCACCCGGCCACGGAGCGGCCCGGGTGCCTGCGCCGTCCGTGCGTGGTCCCCCTGCGCCACACGTCCGTTCAGAGCACCTCGGCGCGGACCTCGCCGCCGGAGACCGCGAGGCGTGGCGAGGGCATCCGGAAGACCCGGCAATCGAGCGAGGCGATCCGCCGTACGACCGTGCAGGCCGTGTCCGAGGACGTCGCCGACCACCAGCGCGACCGGGCCCCGGGCGGCGGGATCACGTCGAATCGGTCGCCGCCCGCTCCCGCCTGCGCGGGCAGGTAGCGGTGCCGGGTTCGGGCGGTGGCGGGTCCGCCGGTCCGGCGGCGCCGCATCTGCGAATTGTCCAATTCCGAAGAATGCCCGAATATGGGCGCATATTCTTATCTATCCTGTTTTGTACCGCACCGGCAAGGAACTCTCCGGCGTCGGGCCGTGGTCGCCGCGGTCGGACGCCACCCGTCGTCCTCCCCCGGTGCGCGGGAACTCCCTTGGACGGCAAGGCCGGAGGGCCGCGGTACCGACGGTACCGCGGCCCTCCGGAGGCGGGGCCCGCTACTCCTCGGTGGGCCCCAGATCGGGGGTCTCGCGCAGCTCGACGGTGAGCGCTCGGTGGGCGGCGTGCAGTTCCAGCACGGTGATCTCGTTCGACCCCGGGCGCAGGACGGGGCCGGGCACGTACAGCGAGCGCTGGGGACCACGCGACCAGTGGCGGCCGAGGTGGAAGCCGTTGACCCAGACGTTCCCCTTCGTCCAGCCCGGGAGGTGGAGGAAGGTGTCGGCCGGCTCCTCGATCCGCACGCTCCCGCGGTGGAAGACCGGACCGACCGTCGCGCCGGCCGTCTCGGCGAAGGAGAGCCCGTCGAGCGAGACCAGCGGCAGCGGGCGGTTGCTCCAGCCGGTCAGCTCGACCCCGTCCAGCAGGACCCGGCCCAGCAGCCCCTTGCGGTCGTGGATGCCGGGGCCGTAGTTGACCCGGCCCTGGTTCTCCACCAGCAGGCTCAGCACCGCGCCGTCCTTCGGCGCGGTGAACGCGATCGCCCGCTCGTGGTTCTCCCGCTCCAGGACACCGACGGGCAGGCCGTCCACGAAGACCTGGGCCCGGTCGCGGACCCCGTCCAGCTCCAGCAGGACCGGCCCCGCGACCGGCAGCCGGGCCTCGTAGAGGATGAACCCGAAGTCCTGCCCGAGCTGCTCCATGGTGAGCGGCCGCTCGGACAGCACGGTGGCGGAGAGAGCCGCCAGGTTCTCGAACAGCGGTGCGCAGGCGGTCAGTCGGACGGTGCCGGCGCCGCTCGTCGGTGCCCGCGCGGGCACCGGTTCCGCCGGGACGGGGGCGTACTTGGCGATGACCTGACGGAACGCCTCGTACTTCTCGGTGGGGTCGCCGGCCTCGTCGAGCGGGGAGTCGTAGTCGTAGGAGCCGACGGTGGGCCGGTAGGTGTGCTTGTCGTTGGCGCCGTTGGTGAAGCCGAAGCTGGTGCCGCCGTGGAACATGTACAGGTTGACGGAGGCGCCGGTCGCCAGCAGGGTGTCGAGCTCCTCGGCGGCCTGGGCGGGATCGCGGACCACGTGGTGGCCGCCCCAGCGGTCGAACCAGCCGATCCAGAACTCGCTGCACATCAACGGGCCGGTGGGCCGGTGGGCGCGCAGGGTGGCGAGGCCCTGCTCGGAGCGGCTGCCGAAGTTGGCCGTGGCCAGGAAGCCGGGGAGGGAGCCGCGGGCCAGGTCGGCGGGCTGGTCGCAGGTGAAGAGCGGCACGTCCACGCCGCAGGCGCGCAGCAACCGCGCGAGATGGGCGAGGTGTGCGGTGTCGTCGTCGTACGCGCCGAACTCGTTCTCCACCTGGACGGCCAGGATCGGGCCGCCCCGGGTGGACAGGTGGCGGCGCAGCGGTGGCAGCAGTCGGCCGAAGAAGTCGTCCACCGCGGCGAGGTAGCGCGGATCCTGACTGCGCAGCAGGATGTCCGGGTCGGCGAGCAGCCACGAGGGCAGGCCGCCGCCCTCCCACTCCGCGCAGATGTACGGGCCGGGGCGCAGCAGGACGTGCAGCCCTTCGGCGGCGGCGAGGTCGAGGAAGGCCGGCAGGTCCAGCCCGCCGTCCATCCGGAACTCGTCGGGGCGCGGCTGGTGGAGGTTCCAGAGGACATAGGTCTCGACGGTGTTCAGGCCCATCGGGCGTGCCTTGCGCAGCCGGTCGGCCCAGAGTGCCGGATGTACGCGGAAGTAGTGCAGGCCGCCGGAGATGATCCGGAAGGGCTCGTCGTCGAGGCGGAAGCCCTCGTCGGTGATCTGCAGAACGGGCATGGTGGTGCTGCTCCTGGCTGGAGAGGGGAGATCCGCCCGTTCGACGTCGGCCTGCGTCGGACGTCTCAATGTTTCATCGAGCTTGAATCTGTTCGTTCATGGGTGATCTTCGGTGTCGAGCACGGATCCCGCCCGCAGAGCCCGTGCCGGTACCAGCGCCACCGGAGTGCACCGGTCGACATACGGAGGCCGTCGTGGCCGAGCGTTGGCGGGACCGCTGGGCGTCGCCGGTGCTCCCCGTGCTCGGCGCCGGCGGGGTGTGACGCCGGCCTTCGCCTGCCGTTCCCCACGGGACGGCTCTCCTGGGGGGTGGGGTTGGAGGCCCGGGGCCCGGGGTCCGGGGTGTCGGGGTGTCGGGGTGGGACCCGTGGTGTTCGCGGAGGCGCGTGCCGACCGTCGACCTGGTGGCGACAGAAACAGACGTATCCGCACAGATGTTGACGCGCCAATGCTCGCCATGCTGCACTGACATCGCCATGGCAGCGCAATCATGAGGCTTTCGTGGATTTTGGGGTGTTCGTCCCCCGATGGTCGTCGGCCCGGTCGCCCGGGATCGGTGGCCCGAAGCCCCCTACGCACGCGGCCGACGTCCTCCGCGGGGACGCGGCAACCCCGGCCGATCGGCGACCGGACCTCGATGCCCACCCGTGCGCTCCCCGGGCCGTCCTGGGTGAACCGGCGGACCGGCTGCCGGCCGGCGCCGTCCCGGACGACCTTCGGGGAGATCGACAGAAGGCGCCACGTTCGATCGGTAGGGGGTGCCAGGGCTGATGTCTGGGGCCAGTGAGTGTTGTATTATGAGTAATCGCGTTTAATATTGTGCGTTATGTCTCCGGACTGTGCCTGCGGGAGGTCGCATCGTGAGTAAGTACCTGGTCACCGGTGGTGCCGGTTATGTGGGCAGTGTGGTGAGTGCCCATCTGCTGGAGGCGGGCCACGAGGTGGTGGTTCTGGACGATCTTTCGACGGGTTTCCGTGCGGGTGTGCCGGCGGGTGCGGTGTTCGTGCAGGGGCGGATCCAGGATGCGGGGGAGGTGTTGGACGGGTCCTTCGACGGGGTGTTGCATTTCGCGGCGTCGTCGCAGGTGGGTGAGTCGGTGCAGGATCCGGAGAAGTACTGGCGCAACAACGTGGCGGGTTCGCTGGAGTTGGTCGCGGCGATGCGTGGGGCGGGTGTGCGCAGGTTGGTGTTCTCCTCGACGGCGGCGGTGTACGGGGAGCCGGAGGTGGTGCCGATCGGTGAGGGTGCGCGGACGTCGCCGACGAACACCTATGGTGCGACGAAGTTGGCGGTGGACCACCTGATCACGAGTGAGGCGGTGGCGCACGGTCTGGCGGCGGTGAGTCTTCGCTACTTCAACGTGGCGGGTGCGTATGCGTCGGTGTCGGGTGCGGTGTACGGGGAGCGGCATGATCCGGAGTCGCATCTGATTCCGTTGGTGTTCCAGGCGGCGTTGGGTCAGCGGGAGCACATCGCGGTGTACGGGGACGACTATCCGACGCCGGACGGTACGTGTGTGCGTGACTACATCCATGTGGCGGATCTGGCGCAGGCCCATCTGCTGGCGTTGGAGGTGGCGCGGGCGGGTGAGCACCTGATCTGCAATCTGGGCAACGGGAGTGGTTTCTCGGTTCGGGAGGTGATCGACGCGGTGCGGCGGGTGACGGGTCGGGAGATCCCGGTGGTGACGGCGGGGCGTCGGGCGGGGGATCCGGCGGTTCTGGTCGCGTCGGCGGAGCGGGCCCACCGGGAGCTGGGGTGGACTCCGCGTCGTCCCGATCTGGACGCGATCGTCTCCGACGCCTGGGAGTTCGCTCTGGCGCGTGCCGCGGCCACCGCCACCGCCTGACCCGGGGCACCACCGCCTGACCCGGGGCACCACCGCGCGTGATCCGCAAGCTCCGCACCACCCGTTCCGACCTCGCCGGCAGGGCCGGGCGCGGGGCGGACCCCAACTGACCGCGCCCCTGCGGCTCCTCCGCCGGTCGCGGCTCCGGCGCTCCTACCGCTCGGCACCCGTCGTTCCCGCACCCGCGGTCCGGCCCGGCTCCTCGGCACCCGGCGCTTCGTGCGCCTCCTCGGCGCGCAGTGCCGCGCGCAGCTCCCCCGTCCGGCCCGAGGCGAGGAGCCCCAGGTGCAGGCGGTCCCGCTCCGGGAGCCCGGCGAGCACCTCGGGGGCGACCCCGGCGAGGAATTCGCGGCCGAGCTCCAGGGCGGCGGACAGATCCCGCTCGCCGTGCCGGTGCAGCGCCGTCATGGCGACGCGCAGGTCGCCCAGGCACATGTCCCGCGCGTAGGCGCTCGTCAGGACGGGTGCGAGCCGCCGGACGATCTCGCCGGTCTCCACCGTCATCCGCATCCTGGCCTCCAGGTTGGCGGGCTCGTGCAGGCGCTGCGTGATGGAGGGTTCGCCGCGGTCGCGGACGCGCCAGAAGTAGACGACCTCGTCCAGCACGTCGACCGCCTCGGCCAGGATGTAGGCCGCGACCATCACCGGCGCGTCCTCGTACTGCGGCAGCGAGAAGGTGAAGGCGTGGCGGTCCCAGAAGGAGCGGCGGAACACCTTGTTCCAGACCATCCGGTCGATGATCAGGGCGTGGTCGCGCGTGATGTGGGTCCTCGTCCTCGGGACGGAGAACACGTCGGCGTAGCGCGGGTGGCGCACGACCCCGGCGGCGGTCAGTCTGCGGACGTCGCCGGCGGCGAAGTCGGAGCCCGAGCGCTCCAGACTGTCCACGAGCGAGCGGTAGGCGGTGACCGCGACCACGTCGTCCGCGTCGGCGAAGGCCAGGTACGCGCCACCGGCCACCGCGGCGCCGGTGTTGCGGGCCGGGCTCGGACCCTGCCGGGGCCGTACGAGCACCGAGAACCGGGCGTCCCGGTCGGCCCAGGCGTGGGCCAGCAGGAGACTGCCGTCCGTCGAGCCGTCGTCGACCAGGATGAACTCGGCGTCCTTGAGGTCCTGCCGGGCGAGCGAGGCCAGACAGTCGTCGAAGTACGGCGCCACGTTGTGGAAGGGCACGACCACACTGAGCACAGGAGGCATCGGGGAAGGTTCAGTCCTTCGGTCGGGGTGGAGGAACGCCGGTCTCGGTGGCCCGCCGGTCCGGGCGGCCGGTCCCGCCGGCGCGGCCGGTCCGGCACAGAGCGGTCACGGCGTCCGACGCCAGGTCAGCTCATCATGCGGGACGGAGGCGAGTCAACAGAATCAAACAAACAGCTGTCGATGGTTGTGCGCATGTGTGAATTCCTGGTAGGAATCAACCCTGCTCCCGCTGACGGACGGAGGCCGGACGGGTCGATCACCATGGCGGGAGGGCCGCCCCGCGCGGGGCGGCGACGAGCGCGTCCGGTACCGGGCGAACCCCCTCTGTTCGGCCGTCGACTTGGGCGATCCATCGATTCCGGCGCTCACCGCGCACGGTGCCCGACGGCAACCGCGCAGCCGGCCGCGCTCCCGACAGGGTCGCCCGCAGCGGATTTCGATGATCGACTTGTGACCAACCGGGTGTCCGTTTCTGGTCGATTCAGCGGTAGCCTGCGTGAAGGCGCGGGACATCGAGGCCCGCCGGGCCGTGAGGGGGTCTTGTGGCTGATCAAGTGATGCTGGCCCAGCAGCGCCAGGCGCTGATCCTGGAGTCGGTGCGCCGCCGTGGCGCGGTGCGGGTCGCCGAGCTGGTGGACCAGCTCGGGGTGTCGGACATGACCGTTCGCCGGGATCTGGACGTCCTGGCCCGTCAGGGCGCCGTGCAGAAGGTGCACGGCGGCGCGGTGGCGGTCGGCGGATCCAGCACGGACGAACCCGGCTTCGAGGCCAAGTCCTCACTCGAGGAAGCCGCCAAGGCCGCCATCGCGGACGCCGCCGCCGCGCTCGTGGAGCCCGGCAACGTGGTGGCCGTCTCGGCCGGGACCACGACCTTCGCGGTCGCCGCCAGGCTGCTGAAGGTGCCGCAACTCACCATCGTCACCAACTCGCTCGCCGTGGCGGACCTGGTCTGGGCGGCCGGCTGCCAGGCGGGGGCGAGCACCCCCGCGCTCCTGCTGACCGGCGGGTCGCCGACCCGCTCGGCCGCACTGGTCGGGACCCTGGCGGAACAGTCGATCCGCTCCCTCCACGTGGACCTGCTGATCCTCGGGGCGCACGGAGTGTCGGAGACGGCGGGCCTGACCACCCCCAACCTGGCCGAGGCGCAGACCAATCGCGCGATGATCGCCTCCGCCCGGCGAACCGTGGTGGTCGCGGACCACACCAAGTGGGGGGTCATCGGCCTGAGCAGCTTCGCGGAGCTCGGCGAGATCGACTGCTTCATCACCGACGACACCTTGCCGCCGGAGGCCCGCGGCGTGCTCTCCGAGGCGGTCGGCGAACTCCGCGTGGTCCCCACCACGCGGGGCTGACGCCTCCGGCGGTCGGCCGGGCCGGGGGCCGGGGGCCGGGGGCCGGGGGCCGGTGCCCGGCGCGCTCGCGCGGGTCCTGAGCTCGCGCGGGTCCCGAGCTCGCGCGGGCCCGGTG
Source organism: Kitasatospora sp. NBC_00315 (assembly GCF_041435095.1). Taxonomy (NCBI): domain Bacteria; kingdom Bacillati; phylum Actinomycetota; class Actinomycetes; order Kitasatosporales; family Streptomycetaceae; genus Kitasatospora; species Kitasatospora sp. NBC_00315. The sequence continues at coordinate 7,850,212 of NZ_CP108025.1, forward strand.
CTCGCGCGGGCCCGGTGCTCGCGCGGGCCCGGTGCTCGCGCGGGTCCGGTGCCCGTCGGGGCCGGGGCTTTCGGCGGCGGTACGGGTGGTCGGTGCTCCGGGTGGTGCGGGTGGCCGTCGAACCTTCACCCGGCGCGGGAGTTCCGGCGCCGGCCGAACAGCAACGGGAGGACGGAGAGCACCACGACCACCCCCACCAGCAGCCAGAGGTAGTGGTCGATCCCCGGGACGGCCGCCCCCAGCCAGTACCCGGCCAGCACCAGACTCTGCGACCAGAGCAGGCCACCGACGACCTGCCAGACGGTGAAGGTCCGGGTGGGCACGTCCAGCATGCCCGCCAGCGGGCTGAGAACCGTCCGGACCATGGGGATGAAACGGCCCAGCACGATCGTCTTGCGGTAGCCGTAGCGGCGCAGCAACTCCTCCCCTCGGGTCGCCGCCGCTTTCAGGCGGGCGCTGCGGCTGCGGGCCAGCGCCGTGCGACCCCCGTGCCGCCCCAGCAGGAAGCCGAGCTGGGCCCCGGCCACCGCCCCCACGGCGGCACAGACCATCACCTGCCAGAGCGACAGGTGGGGCCCGGGTCGGCCACCGGTGGCGCAGAGCACCCCGGCGGGGAGCAGCAGGGTGTCGCCGGGGAGGAAAAACCCCACGACCAGCAGCCCCGACTCGGCGAAGACGACCACCAGCACGGCCAGTGCGCCGAAGGCGCCGAGCAGTGAGGACCCGCTCGTCGGGTCGACGGCGAGCAGCGGCCCGGTCATCGGGGCCCGGCCGAAGCCGTCGGAGGCTCCGGGTGTCGTCCTGCCCGAGAAGTGGCCACGTCTTGAACCGTACTCGTGCGGCGGCTCCCGGACCCGCTCGTGGCCCGGACATCGTCCGTCCTGGGCCTTCCGCGCTCCGCCGTCGGATGCCCGGGGGTGCGTGCGGGTGCGTGCGGGTGCGTGCGGGGAGCCGGGGCACTGGGCGGAGCACGACGCACGGTGGGCGGAGCACGACGCTCCGCACCACCCGGCCGGCGCCGTCGATCACCCCGGCGGTGCCGACGGCGGCGGCCGGCCCGGCGGACGTGAGGGACGGGGCGCCTGCGCGCCGCGGGCGGTCCGTCCGGGCGGGTTGCGCCGGTCCTGCGGCCTCGGGAGAGTGGTGGGATGACGCAGAGTGAGAGCGAGATGCTGGCCGTGGCGTTGGCCGAAGCGCGCCTCGGCCTGGCGGAGGGCGGTATCCCGATCGGTGCCGCACTCTTCGGTCCGGCCGGCGAGTTGCTCGGCCGGGGCCGCAACCGCCGCGTGCAGGACGGCGATCCGTCGACGCACGCCGAGACGGCGGCCTTCCGGGCGGCGGGCCGACTGCGCGGCTACGGGCGCACCACCATGGTGACGACGCTCTCGCCCTGTTGGTACTGCAGCGGCCTGGTGCGGCAGTTCGGCATCGGCCGGGTCGTGGTGGGGGAGGCGCGGACCTTCCACGGCGGGCACGACTGGCTCGCCGCGAACGGCGTGGCCGTCTCCGTCCTGGACGACGCCGAGTGCGCCGCGCTCATGCGTGACTTCATCGCCGCCCGGCCCGAACTCTGGTACGAGGACATCGGCGAGTAGCCGCCCCCGGCCGAGCCGCGCCCTGCGCGGGCCGGTGCCGCAAGGCCGGGTGGCGGAGGGTTCGTTCCCGCGGAGCCGGTCAGGCCCAGAAGGCGTCGGCGGCGTCCAGATCCTCCAGGCACTCGTCCAGATCGGTGATCTTGTCCCCCACGATCCGGAACATGATGCCGCCCATCGCCTCCAGCGTCCGGCCCTCCCGCGCGGCGGTGGCACGGTGCACCGACATCACATGGCCCCGGCCGTCGGCGAACAGGTGTTGCAGCTCCACGCGGAACGAACCGGCCGAGCGGGCCCCGAGCTGCTGGTAGTAGCCGAGGACGGCTTCGATCCCCTTGTGGTCACCGGCCAGCGGGTGGCCGCCCGGAACATGGTGCGTGGCGTCCTTCGCGATGAGCGTGGAGAGCATCTCCATGTCCGCCCGGGAGAAGGCGTCGTATCCCCTGCGGACAAGCGCGGCATGCGGATGCTCGGCCATGAGGAATCATCCCTTTCGCAGTGGTTCGTCCAGGTCTCCAGCTTGTCACCGCCGCCGCCGCGGGACCAGGGGCGAGCGCCGCAGGCTCCGCGCCGACGCCGATCGCACCGCTTCGCGCCGCCGCTGCGCAGCACCGCGCCCGCGCTCCCCCGGGAGGGCGTCGGGGCGCCGTCGGGGCGGGGGAGCGCGGGCGCGGTGGCGGCCGGTACGGCGGTCAGGCCTCCGGCGGGGAGGCCGGGAGCGGCGGCGACGCCGACTGCGTGAGCGAGGTCGCCGAGGGGGAGGACAGCTCCGATTCGGAGGCCGCCGACGACGTGGGGCCACCGGATCCGGTGGCCGAGTTCGCCGCGGACGGTGAGGTGGTCGACGGTGCCGACGACTGGGCCGGCGGGGACGACGTGGGCTTCGAGGGCTCCGACGGAGCACCGGACGCGGTCGTCGGCCCGGCCGAGCCGGTGGACCCGGGCGAACCCGAGGCCGTCGGCGCCCCGGTCGACGAGGAGGAGGCCGACGCACCGGGCGAGCCGGAGCCGGACGGAGATCCCGACGAGGATGCGGAGGAGGAGGCCGACGCGGACGCGGACGCGGATCCCGAGGAGGAGGACGAACCCGCCGAGGGTGACGACACGACACCCGGCGTGAACGGGTTGGCGGGCGCCGGTACCGGCTTGTCGGCGGTGGTCGGATGCCCGGTCTCCCGCGCGAAGTACGTGCCGGTGCCGAGGTTCACCAGCACGAGCGCGGTGACGGGCGCGGGTGCGGGCGTCACCACGACCAGCGCCGACGGCTGGAAGGACGTCCAGGCTGTCCCGGTGTAGGTCACCGCGGTGGTGGCCAGCACCGGCGGCTGGAGCGGGTTGCCGCAGGCGCAGCGCACCCGGGGCACACCCTGGGAGTCCACCAGGACGGCGGTGCCTGCCTGAAGGACGGCCTGGTAGCCGACGGCCGTGCCGTTCTTGTAGCTGTTGTTGGTCACCCGGGTGTCCGCGCGCAGCACCACCGGGGTCAGGGACCGCTGGTACGAGGGGATGTTCGACTGGGCGATCCCCTGGACCGAGGCCCAGGCCCGGCCCTTGTCGCCGGTCGAGGTCGCTCCCACCAGCCGGTCGACGTCACAGCTGGGCCGTTGCATCGTCCCCGCGTAGAGGCCGGCCGTCGAACCGTGCACGCTGCGCACGGTCGCTCCGCCGGAGGAGGTGGTCGCCGTGCGGGTCGCGGTGGCCGCCGTCGTGGTCGTCTGTGCGGCGGTGGGCGGGTGTGAGCCCGCTGGCGCCGAGGCGGGGGAGGAGGCCGCAGGCTCCGTGGTGGCGACCGACTCGGTGAACGGCGCGTCGCCCGAGTCCGAGGGGCTCTGCAGCGCGACCTCCTTGGCCACCGGGGCGGTGTCGGAGCCGCTCTGGTGGGTCACGATCAGCAGACCGGCGACCAACGCCAGGACGGCGGTCGCGGCGATCGGTGCGACCCGCCGCCAGTTACGCCACCAGGGGGTGGGCGGCCCTCCGGCCGGGCCGCCCGACGGAGGGCCGGGCGGTGTCGGGGGCGGGCCCGAACCCGGGCCGGACCCGGCACCGGCCCCCGAACCGAATCCTGGTCCCGACCCGGGGCCGGAGCCGGGTCCTGAGCCGGCGCCGCTGCCCGGGGAGGAGCCCGGAGAGGAGCCCGAGAGAGGGCCCGAGGGTGGTCCGGACGGGGGGCCGGCGGGCGGTGGGGTACTCATCGGGTCTCCATTCCGGCGGCAGTCGGTGAGCGCGCTGCCGGCAGGCGAGTACGGTGCACTCCTTTCTGCACCCGATCATCACCGCTCGCAACAGCGGAACGACCCACCGTCACTCCTCTGGTCGACTGCGGCCGGTCGGCGGCACCCGGGCGCGGTGGCGGGTGACCTGGGTGAGGGTGGGGGCAGGCGTCCGGCCGGGCCCGTGAGGCCGTCCGCGAGGCCGTCCGAGGAGCACCACCCGATCTGCCGCCCGAGCACGCCGCACACCAGGAGCCCGAATGCCCGACCAGCCCACGGGTGACGCGGTGCCGCCGGCCGGACCGCCATCCGGCCGCCCGCCCGGCTCGCCCGGTCCCGCCGATCCGCCCGGTCCGCCCGGTCCCGCCGACCCACCGGGCTCGGCCCACCCACCGGGCCCGTCCGGTCCGTCCGGTCCGTCCGGTCCGTCCGGCCCGTCCGGCCCGTCCGGCCGGGCCGGAGCGGGCGCCCGGCCGGGCGCCCCCGGCCTCCTGCGCGGCTGGCTGGACGCCTTCGCGGCGGTGGCCGCCGCGCTCGTCGTGATGGCGGCCCTGGCGGCCCTCGGCCTCTGGCAGGCCCAGGCCGGATCGTTGCCGGCGGGCTCGTTCCCCTCGGTGCTCGCCGCGCTCCTGGTGCTCGCGGTCGGCGGTTCGGTGCATCTCGACGGCGGGGCCGGCGCCTTCGCGCAGGTGGACGCGGGCATCACGGTGATGCCGCTCTCGGTCGGCCTGGCCGGCGCCCTCGTCCTGGTCGAGGTGTTCCTGCGCCAGCTGCGCTTCCGGGCGGTGGCGACCGGAGGTGAGCTGCTCGGCCGGATCGCCCGGGTGGCGGTGCTGTGGCTGGCGGCGCTCGCCCTGATCGCCGCGGGCGCCCGGCACAGTTTCGCCGTTCCGCTCGGCAGCGACCTGCTGGGCACCATCGGCGGGGCCCTCGGGCTCCACCCCGAGGTGGGGTTCCACGCCGACTTCGCCACCACGCTGGGCCTGGGGCTGGTGTGGCTGCTGGTGGTGCTGGCGGCGGCCTTCGCCGTCTCCCGGCGAGCACCGCTGCCACCCGCGCTGCTGCCGTTCCAGCAGGCCGTCCGGCCGGTGGCGTTCGCGATGCTGCTGATTCTGCTCGCCTACGTGGTCATCGGCGTACCGGTCGGCCTGGTCACGGCGGTGACCGGCTCGAACGCGGGACAGACCCTGGCCGTCGTCCTGCTCGCGCTGCCCAACCTGGCCTGGCTCGCGTTCGGTCTGGGGCTCGGCGCCCGGTGGCACGGGCACCTCACCGGTGCGATCGGCCTGCCGATGCCCCCGGCGCTCGCCTCGGTGCTGAGGACCCCCGACGGCGCGGAGACCACCGTCAGCCTGGGAACGCTCTCCGCCCAGAACGGGCTGGTCCGGCTGCTGCCGGTGGTGGCCGGCGTCCTGCTCCTGCTCGCCGGCTTTCTGGCGGCCCGGCGCTCCCCGGCGGGCGTCCGGGTCTGGCGGCACGCCGTCCGGATGGCCCTCGCGCTGGCGGTCACCATGCTGCTGGTGGGGCTGCTCTCGCGGGTTTCCGCGAACTACGGCCTGTCGGTGCTCGGCGTCGAGCCGGGGCAGGGCGCCCTCGGCGACCTGCTCGGCAGCGTCCTCGGCGGTACCGGCGCGAGCCCGGCCGGTCTGGGCGGCGGATCCCTGGAGCTGCGCCCGGATCTCCCACTGGCGGTGATGCTGGGGGCGGGCTGGGGCTTCGTCGCGGGCGGGCTCGGTGCGCTGCTGGCGGCGCGCGTCCGGCGGCGCGGCGAGACGGCAGGCGGGGCGGCGGGCGGGGCACCGGGCGGGGCACCGGCTAGGCCGGGCGCTACCGGTCGGCCCCCGGGGTGACGACCGGGAGCGCCCAGGGCGGTGGTGCGGGCACGGCGGCCGGCTCCGGAATGCCCGGCGCCGCGAGGGAGGACACCACCCGTGCGCCGGCGGCGGGCGGTGCGGCCGCGGGCTCGGAGACCACCTGGGTCGGCGGCCCGACCGTGGGCAGCGGGCCCGGCGCGCGGTGGGCGCCGGCGGTGGCGTCGCGCAGGGCGGCGGTGAACAGCAGGCAACTCTCGTAGCGGTCCGCGGGGGCCTTGGCGAGCGCCCGGGCCAGCACGGCGTCCACGGCCGGCGTCAGGTCGGGCCGGCGCGAGGTCACGGTCGGCGGCGGCTCGTTGAGGTGGGCCCAGAGCAGCGCGAGGTCGTCCTCCCGGCGGAACGGCGGCGTGCCCGCCAGCATCTCGAAGACCACGCAGCCGAGCCCGTACTGGTCGCAGCGGCCGTCGACCGGCCGCCCGGAGATCTGCTCCGGGGCGGCGTAGTCGAGGGTGCCGACGATCTGCCCGACCGTGGTGAGGCCGCTGAGCGAGAGCGACTTCTTGGTGAGGCCGAAGTCCGCCAGGTAGAGGTGCTCCGGGTGCTCGCTGTCCGTCCCGGCCGCGACCAGGATGTTGCCGGGCTTGACGTCCCGGTGGACGAGGTCGTGCTCGTGCGCCGCGTCCAGCGCGGAGGCGATCTGGCCGGCGAGGCGCACGGTCTGGTCGGCCGGCAGCGGGGCGTCGTGGTTGATCAGGGCCCGGAGGTCGCGGCCGGGGACGAAGCGCATCGCGAGGTAGAGGATGCCGTCCGCCTCACCGGCCTCGAACACCGGGACGATGTGCGGGTGGTCGATCGCGGCGGCGGCCTGCGACTCGTGGATGAAGCGCCGCCGGAAGACCTCGTTGCGGGCCAGCTCGGGCGCCAGCAGTTTGACCGCGACGGTCCGCCCCAGCCGCAGGTCCTGGGCGCGGTAGACCACCGCCATACCGCCGCGTCCGGCCTCCTGCTCCAGCCGGTACCCGGCGATCCTGCGCCCGACCATCCCGGACGGCAGGCCGGTCGGCGGCTCCTGCCGGGCCTGGGACTGGGCCTGGGCCTGGGACTGGGGCTCCGGGTCCGGGGTCGGGGCCGGGCCCGGGCTCACGGTTCACCCGCCCGGGTGGGCTCGTAACCGGCCGGCCGGACAGCCCCGGGCGCGCGGCCGGGAGCGGGTGCCGGTGCCTCGGGCGTGGCCGGCGCGGCCGGGGGTGCGGACTCGGGCACGAGGTCGGGCACGGGGTCGACGGGGCGGTCGGTGGTGACGTACGTCTGGAGTTGCAGCCCGTCGCAGTAGCACCACCGGTCGTGCGCCGGGTCGAAGACCCAGAGTGCGTCGCCGTCGACGACCAGGCCCAGCCGCAGCCCCTGGCAGAGCCGGCGGAAGGTCTCCAGGTCGCTCCGGCCGGTGGCGAGGTCCTCCAGCAGTTCCCGGTGCCGGCCGAGCACCCGTTCGGCCTCGGCGAGCAGCGGACGGGGGTCGGCCGCGCGGCCGGGCGGCAGGCCGGCTGCCGGGGGGTCGTCCGGGAGGCTGATCAGCAGGCGTCCGTCCACCCACGCCGACCAGCCGTTGGAGCAGACGATCCGGCCCCAGTCGCCCTCCCGGTCCAGCAGCTGGACGGGGAGCAGCGGGTCCAGCCGGGCCGAGGGGTGCGACGGGTCCGGCGCCGTCCAGGTGGGCATGCCGTCCTGCGCGGCCACGTGGGTGGGCCGGAACGCGAAGTCGTTCATGTACCGGTCCTATCCAGCGGTGGGCCGGGCCGCCACTCGGGCGCCGGGCCGGCCCGCTACGCCCGCATGATCGCGGGCTCGTGCCGGCGGAGCAGCAGCGAGACGGCGATGCCCAGGGCCAGCGAGATCGCCAGCAGCATCCCCATGCAGAGCAGCCAGCCGGACTGGGTGTGGTGGAACAGCGGGTCGGCGGTGAGGGTGGTCGGCAGGATGTGGTGGAGGTCGATGGTCGCGGCCATCGCGCCGAGTCCCCAGCGGGAGGGCACCAGCCAGCCGAACTGCTCCAGGCCGGGGACCCCGTGCAGCTTGAGCATGGCCCCGCTGAAGACGATCTGGATCACCGACAGCAGCACCAGCATCGGCATGGTGGCCTCCTCCCGGCTGACCAGGGCGGAGATCAGCAGGCCGAGCATCATCGCGGTGAACGACAGCAGTGCGACCGCCAGCGTGATCTCGACCAGCGGAGGCAGGAACACCCCGCTGCCCTCGGCGACGTCGAGGTCGACGCCGACCAGACCGACCATGGTCAGGACGACGGCCTGGATCACCGTGATCAGGCCGAGCACCACCACCTTGGAGGCCAGATAGGCGGAGCGGGAGAGCCCCACCACCCGTTCTCGGCGGTAGATGGCCGTTTCCTTGATCACTTCACGGACCGCGTTGGCGGAGCCGGTGAGCACACCTCCGATGCAGAGGGTCAGCAGGCAGTTCAGCGCGTTGTCCGGGGTCAGCATCGTTCCCGCCATCGCCCGGCACATGGCTCCCACGATGAAGGGCAGCGCCACCATGATGACCAGGAACATCCGGTCGGCCCCGAGCACGGCGAAGTAGCGGCGCACCAGCGTGCTCAGCTGGGAGCCCCAGCTCTGCGGCTTGCTCGGCCCCGCGGTGCCCGGTAACGGCGCGGCCGGCGTGACGGGCCGTTCGACGCCGGGAGCCACGAAGCGGCCGTAGCGGGAGGACTCCCGGAACCGGCTCGCCCAGGCCCGCTCGTCGTCGTTCTCGAAGGCCTCGAAGGCCTGCGGCCATTCGGTGAAGCCGAAGAAGGCCAGCGCCTCGTCGGGCGGACCGAAGTACGCGGTGCGCCCGCCCGGTGCGAGCACCAGCAGGCGGTCGCAGACATCCAGGCTGAGGACGCTGTGGGTGACCACCACCACCGTGCGGCCGTCGTCGGCCAGGCCGCGCAGCATCTGCATCACCGACCGGTCCATACCCGGGTCCAGACCGGAGGTCGGCTCGTCGAGGAAGAGCAGCGAGGGCTTGGTGAGCAGCTCCAGTGCCACGCTGACCCGCTTGCGCTGGCCGCCGGAGAGGCTGGAGATGACCTGGTCGGCGCGCTTGTCCAGACCGAGTTCGTGGATCACCTCGGTGACCCGCGCCTCGCGTTCGGCCTTGGCGGTGTCTCCGGGGAAGCGCAGCTCGGCGGCGTAGCCCAGGGCCCGGCGCACGGTCAACTGGGTGTGCAGGATGTCGTCCTGCGGGACGAGGCCGATCCGGCGGCGCAGCTCGGCGTAGTCACGGTAGAGGTCGCGGCCGTCGTAGAGGACGGTGCCCTCGTCGGCCGGCCGAAGGCCGGTGAGGGCGTTGAGCAGGGTGGACTTGCCAGCGCCGCTGGGCCCGGCGACCGCGAGCAGGGTGCGCTCGCCGACCGGGAAACTGACGTCGTCCAGCAGGACCCGCTGGTCGTGGCCGACCCGGACGGTCAGCCCCTGGACGTTCAGCGAGATCTCGCCGGTGTCGGAGTACTGGACGAGTTCGCCGCCCTGGAGGCAGAACGCCGAGTGCCCGACGCCGATGATGTCCGCGGGGCCGACGGTGGCCGAGACGACCGCACGGCCGTTGAGGTACGTCCCGTTGTGGCTGGCCAGGTCGGCGATCTCGTACGCGCCGCCGGGCAGCGCGCGCAGTTCGGCGTGGTGGCGCGAGACCACCAGATCGTCGAGGACGATGTCGTTGTCGTCGGCGCGGCCGATCCGGATCGTCCGGGCCGGCAGCGGCCGGACGCTGGTCGGCTGCCGGAAGACGGCCGACTCCTGCGGCGCCACCAGGGAGGGGCGCTCCTGGGCGGCCGGCGCGGGCAGCCCGGTGAGGGTCGCGGTCGGCCCGTCCGTGGCGCTGCCGAAACGCAGCCGGCTGCCGGGGCCGACGCCCCACTGCTGGATCCGGTGGCCCTCGGCGAAGGTGCCGTTGGTGCTGTCGCTGTCCTCCACCAGCCAGTGCCCGTCGTCGGTGCGCAGGACGGCGTGGTGCCAGGAGACCCGCGGGTCGTCCAGGACGATCTCGCTGGTCGGATCCCGTCCCACGTGGTAGTCCCGGCTCGGGGCGATCAGCAGTGAACCGGTATCGGTGGACAGGACCAGAGGCGGCGCAGCGGGTGCGCCGACGCGCTCTCCCATACTCGGAGTCTAGGCCCACCTGCCGGTCCGGTGCCGCTCGGAGGGCGGGGCGCCGCTCGGTGTGCGGCGCCCCGGGGATCGGCCGCCCGGCGGCGTCAGCGTTTGGCGCGGCGCCGTGCGCCGAGCCAGCCGATGGCGACCCCGACGAGCAGGGTCACGCTCAGGACCAGCCAGAGCGGCAGGGTCACGGTCGGGACCCAGAGCCGGACCGAGACGTCGCCGGTGTTGGCCGCGATGAACCAGATCGCGGCGATCGCGAGGATCACCAGCCCGATCGTCCTGAACCGCACGGCTCGGCCCTTGACCGTGACGGTCGACGGAGAGTGCGGGGGAGTGGAGTTCTGTGCCATGGCCACCAGTATGGTGCTGTTTGTCCTGAATCGCGGCCGGTACCGATGGGCCCTCAGCCGATCCCGCCGGGCGCCCTGCGCAGCGCGGACGACAGGTCGGCGAGGGCCGGGTAGCCGTTGACCGCCATGATCAGATCGGCCTCGGCCAGCAGCGACCGCAGTACGTGCACCACGCCCGCGCTGCCGCCGAGCGCCAGCCCGTACGCGTACGGGCGCCCCACCCCGACCGCCGTGGCGCCGAGCGCCAGGGCCTTGAGGACGTCCGCCCCGCTGCGTACGCCGGAGTCGAACAGGACCGGCAGCCCGTCCGCGGCCGCCACGACGTCGGGGAGCAGGTCGAGTGCGGCGAGTCCGCCGTTGGCCTGCCGGCCGCCGTGGTTGGAGCAGTAGACGCCGTCGATTCCGGCGTCCCTGGCCCGGCGGACGTCCTCCGGGTGGCAGATCCCCTTGAGCAGCAGCGGCAGGGTGGTGAGCGAGCGAAGCCAGGGCAGGTCCGCCCAGCCGAGGGGGTTTCCGAACACGCCCGAGAAGTGCGCGACCGCGCCCTGGGGGTCGTCCTCGGGGCTCTTGGCGAGCCGGGAGCGGAAGACCGGGTCGGAGGTGTAGTTCGCCAGGCAGTGGCCGCGCAGCTGCGGGAAGTTGGCGGTGGCCAGGTCCCGTGGGCGCCAGCCGGTGGTCCAGGTGTCCAGGGTCACCACGACGGCGCGGAAGCCGGCCGCCTCGGCCCGCTCCACCAGGCTGGAGGCCAGCTCCCGGTCGGTCGGCGTGTAGAGCTGGAAGAAGCCCGGGGTGTCGCCGAACTCGGCCGCGACCTCCTCCATCGGATCCGCGCTGAGGGTGGAGGCGATCATCGGGACGCCGGTCCTGGCGGCGGCCCGGGCCGTCGCCAGATCACCGTGGCCGTCCTGGGCGCAGAGGCCGAGCACGCCGACCGGTGCCATGAACAGCGGAGAGGGCAGGCTGAGCCCGAACAGATCGACGGTCAGATCCCGCTGCCGGGCGCCGACCAGCATCCGGGGCACCAGGCCCCAGCGCTCGAACGCGCTCACGTTGGCCCGCTGGGTGTGCTCGTCCCCGGCCCCGCCCGCGACGTAGGACCACACCGACGGGGGCAGCGCCGCCTCGGCGCCCGCGGCCAGGCCGGCGAAGGTCATCGGGTGGTCGGGGAGGACGCCCTGCAGTCCGTCGAGGTAGATCTCGTACTGGTAGTCACCGAACTGCGGGGCCATGGCGGGGCCTTCCTGGTACGTGGCCGGGTGGTCGGGTCGCGCGGTGGTCGGGGCCGGCCGGTGGCTGGGTCGCGCGGTGGTTCGGGCCGGCGGCCGGCGCTTCGGACGGCTGGACGGCTGGACGCTGGACGGGTGGCGGACGGCGGCTCGGTCGGTGGCTCGGGTGAGGGCGGCGCCGTCGCGGTGGGCGCGGGCCGCCGAGGCGCCGTCCTCCCGCCGGGCACTCTCGCGGTGACCCCCGCACCATCCTGGTCCGCTTCGACGGGCGCCGCCATGCCCTGGGCGTCCGGTCGTGCGGAGGTCCGGTGGACAATCGGGGCATGACTGATTCGGTGCACGAGGGCGGGGACGGTCCGGACGCGCGGGGCGGGCGGGCCGACGGCCCGCCGTCAGCACGGCGCCGGGACCGCGACGGGCAGGGCCGGGCCCGTAACGCCCGCCCGCGCGACGGGTTGGGACGGCCGCTGCCGTACGGGGCGCCGGGCGTGACCAGGCAGGAGGAGGGGGTGGTCCGTTCGGCGCAGGAGACCCTCGCCGAGGCCCAGCGTCTCCTGGACGCGGGCCGGCCGTTCCACGCGCACGAGGTCTTCGAGGACCGCTGGAAGTCGGCGCCCGAACCGGAGCGGGAACTCTGGCGCGGGCTGGCCCAGTTCGCGGTCGGCCTCACCCATGCCGCGCGGGGGAACACGACCGGCTCACGGGCGCTGCTGTCGCGGGCGGCCGCCGCCCTCGCACCGTTCGCGCAGACGCCGCCCTACGGGATCGACGTCTCGGTGCTCGCGGAGTGGGCGGCGGAGCGGGCCGCTCGGCCGGACGGACCGGCGGCGCGCGCCGTACCCCGACTGCGGGGTGGGGCGACGGCGCTCTGACGGACGGCGCTCCGACGGGGCGGGCCGTCTCCCCGGGGCCCCGAACGCCTGCCCGGCGGCCTGCTCCGGTGGCCGCACCGCTCGGCCTCCAGGGGTACGCGGACGCCGCGGTGCGCCGGGTGGGCGCGCGGGTCACGCGTCCCGGCGGCGGTCGCCGCCGCCCGGGGCGGCGTCACCGGTGCGTTCTCGGGAGCGTTGCGGTCACTCGGCCTCGGCGAGCACCCGGGCCAGCGCCGTGACCGCCTCGGCCGCGTCCTCACCCTCGGCGCGGACGGTGACGCTGGTGCCCTTGGTGGCGCCCAGGCCCATCACGGCGAGGATGCCGGTGGGGCTGACCGACCTCCCCGCGTACTCCACCCGGACGCTGCTCCGGAAGGTGGCGGCGGCCCGGGCCAGCGCACCGGCCGGACGCGCGTGCAGGTTGGCCGGCAGCAGGACGGTCGCCTCGGCGACGCCGGGCGCCGGGGAGGCGGCGTGGCCGCCCGCGTCGGGAGCGGGCGAGGCTGCGGAGGCGGTCTCAGAACTTGCGGACATCGCGGGCCTCCTCGGCAGCGGTGACGACGGCCCGCAGGTCCGCCCCGAACGAGGCGGTCACCGCGGCTGCGACCGCGCCCTCGACGAAGGGGGCGTCGACGAGGACGACATCGGATCGGGGGTGGTCCTCCAGGACCGTACGGACTGTCAGCACCGAACTGCCGAGATCCGCCAGGACGAGTACGCCCGCGCCGCGGTCCGCCGCGCCGACCGCGCCCAGGACGAGGTCGTAACTGGTGCCGATCCGGCCGTCGTCGGTGCCGCCGGCGGCGATCACGGGGACGGCGTCGGACCCGATCTGGGCGAGGAGATCGCGCAGCCCGGCAGCCATTCCAGCGCTGTGGGACACGAGTACGATGCCGACAGTTTGACTCATGGGCCGAATGCTAGATTTTGGAACAGCGTTCCGCAATACCGAAAGCAGGTAAAGCGTCATGGTGCAGTCGGTCCATCGCGCGGTACGTGTTCTGCGGGAGCTCTCGACGGCCGGTCCCCGGCTCGGGGTGACCGACCTGGCCGAGCGGATCGGCATCGCCAAGCCGACCGCGCACGCCCTGCTGCGGACCCTGGAGGCCGAGGGGCTGGTGCGCCAGGACCGGGAGACCGGCAAGTACCTGCTCGGCCCCGGCCTGCTCCAGCTCGGCAACTCCTACCTGGACACCCAGGAGCTCCGGACCAGATCGGTGACCTGGGCCGACGCGCTCGCCACCGGCACCGGCGAGGCCGTCTGGGTGACGGTGCTCGCGGGCGACCACGTCCTGGTGATCCACCATGCCTTCCGGCCCGAGGGCGCGGTGCAGATCCTGGAGGTGGGCGCCAGCATCCCGTGGCACACCTGTGCACTGGGGAAGGCGGTGGTCGCGTTCCTGCCCTCCCCGCAGCGGGCCGCCCTGCTGGCGGGCGGGCTGGTCCGGCTGACCGGGCGTACGGTGACCGATCCGGCCGCGCTGGCCGGGCAGTTGGAGGACGTCCGGGGGATCGGTTACGCACTGGAGGAGCAGGAGGCGGCGCTCGGTGACGCGGGCGTCGCCTCGCCGGTCTTCGACCGCTCGGGGGAGGTGGTCGGGGCGATCGGCGTGGTGGGCCCGGTCGAGCGGGTGCTGGCGAGCGCGGCGGTGCGCCAGGCCCATGCGGTGGCCGTCCGTGAGGTCGCCCGGAACCTCTCCCGCGAACTCGGTGCGGCCCGTGGGGCGCCCTGGCAGGCCGGGGCCTGACGGACCGCGGGCCGACGGGGCAGGTACCGGTCGGCTGCCCCGGGGGCGGGACCCGCGGTCGGGCGAAGTGGCCGGGACCCGCGGTCGGGCGAAGTGGTCGGGTGAAGTGGTCGCAGTGAGTGGTCGGGGGCCGGCCGCGGGCGGTTGCCGGGCCGGTCGGCGCGGCGTGGCGGTTGCAGAGCGTACGTAACCCTTGACAGAGCAGGGACACGGGCTTAGGTTCCGAACACGTTTCAGGTATGACGAACAGTTTTCCCAACTGATCCATCGTCAACTCCCGCTCCCCTTCCGCCCCGTCCACGCCGAGGAGGTGAACGCACTGCGTCCCGGCGGCCGCAGGCGTACCCATGACAGAGAACTCCTACCTCCAGAAGCTGTTCGCCGAACTGCTCGGCACGGCAACCCTGGTGTTCATCGGGGTGGGATCCGTCCCTGCCACGCTGATCGTCGGTGGTGACGCACCGTTCACCATGGCCCAGTTGGGCATGATCTCGCTGGCCTTCGCGCTCGCCGTGGTCGCCCTCGTCTACTCGATAGGCCACATCTCGGGCTGCCAGATCAACCCGGCCGTCACTCTCGGGCTCGCCGCCACCGGCCGGATGCCCTGGCGAGACGTGCCCGGCTATCTGGCCGCGCAGGTGGCCGGCGCCGTCCTCGGCGCGTACGCGATCATCGCGGTGCTCGGGCACAAGGCGGTGGACGTCGGTCTCGGGGTCGCCGCCTTCGGTGCGCACGTCGGCTCCGGCCAGGGCTTCGCGGCCGAGGCGATCGGGACCTTCCTGCTGGTGTTCGTGGTCTTCGGCGCGATCGACGCGCGCGCACCGGGCGGCTTCGCCGGGATCGCCATCGGGTTCGCGGTGTTCGCCGTGATCATCCCGGTCGCCCCGGCCACCGGCGCGTCCATCAACCCGGCCCGCACCATCGGCCCGATGCTCGTCGCCGAACTGAGCGGCGGCACGGTGCACTGGGGACAGCTCCCGGTGTACCTGATCGCGGAGGTGGCCGGCGGAGTCCTGGCGGGCCTCGCCTACACCGTCCTCAACCGCCGACCGGCGAAGGCGTCCTCGCAGAACCCCGCCGCGACCGCGGCCGCCGCCGACCTCGAAGGAGCGCTGTCGTGAAGAAGTTCCTCAACACCCCGGAGTCCGTCCTCGCGGACGCCCTCGCCGGGATGGCGGCCGCGCACCCGCAGCTCGACGTGGACGTGTCCGCCAAGGTGATCCGCCGCGCCGCCGCGACCCGGGCCGGGAAGGTCGCGCTGCTGTCCGGCGGCGGCTCGGGCCACGAGCCCCTGCACGGGGGATTCGTCGGCACCGGGATGCTGGACGCCGCCTGTCCCGGCGAGATCTTCACCTCCCCGGTGCCGGACCAGATGGTCGCGGCCGCGGCAGCCGTCGACCAGGGTGCCGGCGTGGTGTTCGTGGTGAAGAACTACACCGGGGACGTGCTCAACTTCCGGATGGCCGCCGAACTGGCCGCCGACGAGGGCATCGAGGTGCGGACCGTCCTGGTCGACGACGACGTGGCCGTCCAGGACTCCACCTGGACGGCGGGCCGGCGCGGCACCGGGGCCACCGTGTTCGTCGAGAAGATCGCCGGCGCACTGGCCGAACAGGGCGCCGATCTGGCCGAGGTCGCCGAGGTCGGGCGTCGCGTCAACGAGCTGTCCCGCTCCTTCGCGGTCGCCCTCACCGCCTGCACCACCCCGGCCAACGGCAAGCCCGGCTTCGACCTCCCCGAGGACGAGATCGAGGTCGGCGTCGGCATCCACGGCGAGCCGGGCCGACGCCGGGAGAAGCTCGGTACCGCCCGCGAGATCGTGGCCGGAGCGCTGGAGGCGATCCTCGCCGAACCGGTGCTCACCGACACCGACCAGGTCATCATCATGGTCAACGGCCTCGGCGGGACCCCGTTGATCGAGCTGTACGTCCTGTTCAACGAGGTGGTCGCGCAGCTGGCCGACCGCGGCATCGCGGTCGCCCGCAACCTGGTCGGGAACTACGTCACCAGCCTGGACATGGCGGGCGCGTCCATCACGGTCTGCCGCGCGGACGCCCGGCTGCTCTCCCTCTGGGACGCACCCGTCAACACCCCCGCCCTGCGCTGGGGCATCTGAGACCGGGTGTGCCCGGCGGGCGCCCCACAGCCGGCCGGGCACATCCTTCCCGCCGAGTCCGCGCGTTCGCTCGACAGCTCGACAGCTCGACAGCTCGACAGCTCCACGGCTCCACGGCTCGTCCGTTCCGTGTCCGCTGGCCACGGTGGCCGCCTTGGCACTGTGCCTGCGGAACAGGGCCCACAGCGGAGAGACTTGCGGCGTCGGTGGCCCGCTCCACCGACGCCGGTGACGCCGATCCCCGCGTCGCCCCGCCGAACCACCATGAAGGAGAACCCGATGGACATCGCCCTCGCGAAGGACTGGATACAGGCCATCGCCGCCGCGATGGACACCCACAAGGACCGGCTCACCCAGCTGGATTCGGCGATCGGCGACGCCGACCACGGCGCCAACATGAACCGCGGCTTCTCGGCCGCACTCGCCGCGCAGGAGTCCTTCGAGGAGGACGAGGTCGGCCGGCTGCTGGTCAAGATCGGTACCACCCTGATCTCCAGCGTCGGCGGCGCCTCCGGCCCGCTGTACGGCACCGCGTTCCGCGCCGCCGGCCGGGCCCTGACCACCGCCGAGCCGGATCCCGCCGAGTTCCTCGCCGCGCTGCGCACCGGGCTCGACGCCGTCCAGTCCCTCGGCGCGGCCGCGCCCGGTGACAAGACCCTGGTGGACGCCTTCCTCCCCGCACTGGACGCCTTCGAGGACGCGCTGCGCACCGGTGGCGACCTCGCCGACGCCTGCGCCCGGGCCGCCCGCGCCGCCGAGGAGGGCGCGCGCGCGACCATCCCGCTGCAGGCCCGCAAGGGCCGCGCGTCCTACCTCGGCCCGCGCAGCATCGGCCACCAGGACCCGGGCGCCACCTCCACCGCGTTGATCTTCGGCGCCCTCGCCACGGCGGCGGCCGCCCGATGACACGTCAGTCCTTCACCGGCCGGGCCGCCGCCGCCGGGGTCGCGCTGGGCCTGCTGCACCGGCCGGATCGCCCGCCGACCGTCCCGCGGCCCCGCCGCCCCGGCACCGGACCGGCCGCCGAGGTGGAGGACGCCTTCGACGCGGTGGCCAAACACCTCGCGGTGCTCTCCGACTCGCTGCGCAGCGGCGGCAGGACCGAGCAGGCCGACATCATGGAGGTCAACAGCTACCTCGCCCAGGACCCGGACCTGCGTGCCTCGGCCGCCCGCCGGGTGGCCGAGGGCGCGGCGCCGGCCGTCGCCGTCCAGGACGCCGTCAGCCAGTACGCGGACCTGATCGGGGCGCTGGACGACCCGGCCCTCGCCGAGCGCGCCACCGACATCCGGCAGGTCGGCCGCCGGGCGCTCGCCTGGCTGCAAGGGGCCGATCTCGCGGCCCCCGCCGGGCCGCTCGTCCTGCTGGCCCACGAGATCGGCGCCGCCGACCTGCTCGAACCCGGCACCGAGGTGGTCGCCGCGGTCTCGGTCACCGGCGGCCCCAACTCGCACGCGGCCATCGTCGCCCGGTCGCTCGGCATCCCGCTGCTGCTCGGGCTCGACCCGGCCGTGCTGGAGCTGTCCGACGGCGCCGAGGCGGTGGTCGACGCGGCCGGCCCGCACATCACCGTCCACCCCGCCCCCGCCGAGCGGGCGCTCGCCCTCGCCGCGATGGACGCCGCCCGCAGCCGCCGGGTCGCCCTGGCGGCGGAGCGCCACCTGCCCTGCGAGACACTCGACCGGTACAGCGTGATCCTGCGCGCCAACATCGCCACCGCCGAGGACGCGGCTTCGGCGGTGCGGGCGGGGGCCGACGGCGTCGGCCTGATGCGTACCGAACTCCCCTTCCTGGAAGCGCGGTCCTGGCCCACCGAGGCCGAGCACGCGGCCGCTCTCACGCCCGCGCTGCGCCTGCTCGCCGGTCGGCCGGTCACCGTACGGACCCTCGACTTCGCGGACGACAAACTGCCGCCGTTCCTCACCGCGCGCGCCGACGGATCGGGCGTGGGGCGGATCGGGCGGGGGTTGCCGCTGATGCTGGCCAGGCCGGACGCCTTCGCGGCCCAGTTCCGCGCCGTGCTGATCGCGGGCGCCGGCACCGATCTGCGGATCATGATCCCGATGGTGGCCACCGTGCGGGAGCTGCGGGCCTGCCGGGAGCTCCTGCACGCGGCGGCGGAGGATCTCGGCGTCCCCGCTCCGCCGATCGGTGCCATGATCGAACTCCCGGAGGCGGTGGCGATCGCCGACGAGCTGGCCCGGGAGGCGGCGTTCCTCTCCATCGGCAGCAACGACCTGACCGGGCAGATCCTGCGCCTGGACCGCCGCGATCCGGCTGCCACCCCGGCGCTCACCGCGCACCCCGAGGTGCTGCGGGCCGTCGCGCAGGTCGTCGAGGCCGCGCACCGCCACCGCCGCCAGGTCTCGGTCTGCGGCGACGCCGCCGCGCACCCCCTGGTCATGCCGCTGCTGGTCGGTCTCGGCTGCGACATCCTCTCCGCCGCGCCGGCCGTCCTGGACGAGATCAGGGCACGGATCCGCCGCCTCGACTCCGAGACCTGCGCGATGGCGGCCCGTGAGGCCCTCGCCGCGGGGACGGTCGAGGAGGTCTGGCAGATCGTCGAGGAGCGCTGCTCCCCGTCACTGCCGTAGGCCCACGACCGCGCCTGCCGCACCGACCGCGCCGGCGGCGGAGCCGCAGGCGCGGTCGTACGGGCGCGTTCACGGTGGGGTGCCGGCCCACGCGCGGGCCGGCACCCCACCCGGGGGACGTGCGCGCCCCCGGTGGGACGGTCAGCGGGTCGCCTTTCGGCGTCCCCAGGCCGGGGCCACCAGGGCGACCAGCAGGACGGCGAACCCGATCTGGAGGATGTGACGCGTCCAGTCGATGCCCGAGGTGTGGGCCACGCCCAGCCAGCCGGCGACGGCGTTGCCGAGCAGGGCGCCGGCTGCGCCGAGCAGCATCGTCAACCACCACGGGATGGACTGGGGGCCACGCAGGATCAGCTTGGCGATGAGGCCGAGGATGAATCCGATCAACAGAATCCAGAGCAGTTGGAACACGATTGCCCTCCGGTCCGTCCGCCGCACCGCCGTGGGGTCCGCCGACCGGCGGACGCCGGTGCGCTGGCTTCCGCGCACGGCCGGTCGGCAACGACCGCGGCGGCACCGCCGGTCGGCGGCGTGATCACCAGCATCGCCCGTCCGGACGGATTCGGCACGTTCGCGCGGCGCCGCGCCCGGCAGGCCCCTCCTCGGTGCGGGCCCGCCGGGACCGTCCGTGCCAGGGCTCGCCCCGGCGGTTCACCTCCGACCACCCTGCTCGCTTCGTGGTGTGTCGGTGCCGGTGCCGGGTGGGTCTAGGGGAGGTTGCGGGCCATGACGATGCGCTGGATCTGGTTGGTGCCCTCGTAGATCTGGGTGATCTTGGCGTCGCGCATCATCCGCTCCAGGGGGTAGTCGCGGGTGTAGCCGTAGCCGCCGAGGAGCTGGACGGCGTCGGTGGCGATCTCCATCGCGGCGTCGGAGGCGAAGCACTTGGCGGCGGCGCCGAAGAAGGTGAGGGACTCCTCGCCGCCTCCGCCGGAGCTGCGCTGGGAGCGGGCGGCGGCGGCGTAGGTCAGCTGGCGTGCCGCCTCCAGCTTCATCGCCATGTCGGCGAGCATGAACTGCACGCCCTGGAACTCGCCGATCGGCTTGCCGAACTGCTTGCGCTCCTTGACGTAGCCGGCGGCGTAGTCCAGCGCGCCCTGGGCGATGCCCAGGGCCTGCGCGGCGATGGTCACCCGGGTGTGGTCGAGGGTCTTCATCGCGGTGGCGAAGCCGGTGCCCTCCTCGCCGATCATCCGGTCGGCGGGAATGCGGACGTTGTCGAAGTAGACCTCCCGGGTCGGGGAGCCCTTGATGCCGAGCTTCTTCTCCGGCGCGCCGAAGGACACGCCCTCGTCGCCCTTCTCCACCACGAACGCCGAGATGCCGCGCGAGCGCTTCTCCGGATCGGTGACGGCCATCACCGTGTAGAACTCGGAGACGCCGGCGTTGGTGATCCACCGCTTGACGCCGTTGAGGACCCAGAAGTCACCGTCGCGCACCGCACGGGTCTTCATCCCGGCGGCGTCCGAACCCGCGTCCGGCTCGGACAGGCAGTAGGAGAACATCCCCTCCCCACGGGCCAGCGCACCCAGGTACCTGCGCTTGAGCTCCTCCGAACCGGACAACTGCACCGGC
The DNA here is from genome assembly GCF_041435095.1 of Kitasatospora sp. NBC_00315. Taxonomy (NCBI): domain Bacteria; kingdom Bacillati; phylum Actinomycetota; class Actinomycetes; order Kitasatosporales; family Streptomycetaceae; genus Kitasatospora; species Kitasatospora sp. NBC_00315. Next base: position 7,870,475 of record NZ_CP108025.1, read on the forward strand.
AGCGAGCCGAGCTTGTTGACCGCCGGGATCAACGAGGACGACGCGCACACCCGCGCGACCTCCTCGATCACGATGACCGTCGCCAGCGCGTCCGCACCCGCACCGCCGTACTCCTCCGGCACGTGCACCGCGTGCAGGTCACTCCCCCGCAACGCCTCCAACGCCTCGTCCGGGAACCGGCCCTGCTCGTCCACGTCCGCCGCGAACGGCGCGATCTTCGCCTCGGCCAGCGAGCGCACCGCCTCCCGGAGCATCTCGTGCTCCTCGGTGGTCCGGAAGAGGTCGAAGTCCTGGTTCATCGCATGGCTCCTCAGAGAATGGCACTCAGTACCCTCGATTATGCACATTCAGTGCCGTTCGGCCCAGAAATCGCGGGTACTGAGTGCTACCGTCCCTGCATGAGCGAGGCGCAGAAGCAGCAGCAGGCCCCGGCGGTCGCCACCGCCCGGCCGACGATGAGGGACGCGTTGGTCGAGGCGGCCTTCCGGCTCTTCATGGAGCGCGGGTTCGAGCAGACCACCGTCGACGACATCGTCGCGCTGGCCGGGGTCGGGCGCCGCTCCTTCTTCCGGCACTTCCCCTCCAAGGAGGACGTGGTCTTCCCCGACCACGAGGGCAGCCTCGCGGCGATGACCGCGCAGCTGCGCGAGGCGGACGACGACGGAGACCCGGTGGAGCAGGCCTGCGCCGGCGCCCGGCTGGTGCTGCAGGCCTATGCCGCCAACCCCGCCTTCTCGGTGCAGCGCTACCTGCTCACCCGCAAGGTCCCGAACCTGCGCGCCTACGAGCTCTCGGTGGTCTGGCGCTACGAGCGGGCGATCGCGGACCACCTGCGGGCCCGCTACGCGGCCCGGGGCGACGGCGCCCTGCGCGCCGACGTGATCGCCGCCGCGGTGGTGGCCGCGCACAACCACGCGCTGCGGGTCTGGCTCCGCTCCGGCGGCGAGGGCGACGTGGAGGAGTCGGTCGACCGGGCGCTCGACTTCGTGATCGACACCTACAGCGAGCAGCGCCGCCCGGGGCCCGCGGAGGCGGCCGACGAGGAGGTGGTCGTCGTGATCGCCAAGCGCGGCGCGCCGATGTGGCGGGTGGTGCAGGGGGTGGAGTCGGCGCTGGAGGGGTGACGGACGGCGGCGCCGGGCGGGTGGCGGCGGCGTGGGTCCGGGCCCCCGACAGAAGAGGGAACTCAGTGCCTTTACGTATGGGCACTGAGTGCCATATGGTCGCCGGGAAGACGTCATGAGCGCGGGTCGGGCGGGCGGCTCCACCGAGGGCCGGCGGAGGCCGAGCGCGTCCGTGCAGGGAGCGAGGGCACGGACGGCGGGCCGGTGCAGGACCGGACCTCCCCGAGGCGCTCGATCCTGTTCTCCTCACCCCCAGGGAGCCACCATGGAACTCGTCATCGCCGCCCCCGAGAGCTCGGCGCCGGTCGGCGGCCCGGTCCTCACCGAGCCGCAGCCGTCCGCCGGCGTCGTCGAACTGCGGTACCGGCTCTGCCGGTGGTGCCACGCGGCGACCGTGCCGACCGGCCTGCTGTGCCGGGTCTGCGGCTCCGCCGACCTCGCCGAACAGCGCAGCAACGGCAACGGTAACGTGCAGCGACTTCTGCCGCCCGCCCAGCGCGGCCACCAGCGCCTGATGCCGTACGTCGTCACCCTCGACGAGGGTTTCGCCGTGCGGGCCGCGGTGGTGGGCGGACTGCCCGGAGCCGTCACGCCCGGCACCCGCGTCCAGCTGGCCACCGCGCCCGGCGCGGGCAGGATGCTCACCTTCAAGATCGCCACCGAGCAGGTCTACGTCCACCTCCGTACCCCCGACCCGGCGGCCGGGCGATTCGCGATGCGCTCGGACATGTGGGAGGTCTGAGCCGGGGCCCCGGTGCCCGGCCGGCCCGCCGGTCCGGCGCGGCGGACCGCGCCCGGGGGTAGCCCTCGCGGGGGCGTGGAGCCGGGCCGCTCCGGCCTCCGCCCGCCCTGCCGTCCGCCGCCTCGTCCACCCCCCGACCTGTGCGCCGGCCGCCCTCCCCGCCGCTCCTGCCGGTCGCAGCCGCCCGTCGGCGGGTGGCTCCGGAGCCTTGACGCGATCAATGGTCTATGCCAATCTCCGTGCAGGTCCGGAGCGCGGGACGGGATCCGGACCGGCGAGCCACGTCCTGACGAACCGTCAGTGGAAGGTCGCTCCACGGGGGAAGGATGGGCACGAGGTGACCCTGGCGGCTTTTGCGGCGGCGACGTCCTGTGCCCAGGGTGGCACGCTGAGATTCACGGTGACCGGGCAGGGGCCCGGACGGGTGAGCGTCGAGGACGCCGTGGACGGTCGTCCGGTCCACCAGGAGGACGTCACCCCCGGGTCGTGGGAGCTCGCGATCCCGAACCACTGGCGCAGCTCGCTCTACCGCGCGGTGTTCTCCCCGGGGGAGGGCGAGCGCGGTGAGGTCTGGTTCGTGGTCCGTCCGGGTGAGTCCGCGCCGCGTTCGGCGGTCCTGCTCTCCGTCCCGTTCGCCACCTGGCAGGCGTACAACCGCGCTGGTGTCCCCGGCGAGGGCCTGTACTGGACGGAGGATCCGGATCGCGCCACGCGGGTCAGCTTCGACCGGCCCGGGGGCGGCCCGCCCCCCGAGCGCTGGGAGGACGGCCTGATGCGCTGGCTCCGCGCGCACGGCCCGGATGTCGACTACTGCTCCAACCTGGATCTCCACCTGGATCCGCGGGTGCTCCTGCAGTACCGCTTGCTCGTCGTGAACGGCCATGACGAGTACTGGAGTTGGGAGATGCGCGACCGGGTGGAGGGGTTCGTGAGAGCGGGCGGCAACCTGGCCGTGTTCGGTGCCAACACCGCCTGGTGGCAGATGCGGCTGGAGGACGGCGGGCGGACCATGGTCTGCCATCGGGACGCCGCCACCGACCCGGTGACCCGGCTCGCGCCGGAGCGGGCCACCGTGGAGTGGTCCAGCGCCCCCGTGAACCGGCCGGAGAACGCGCTGACCGGCCTGAGCTTTCGCCAGGGGGCCGGCTGCTGGGGCCCGGGGATGTCCGAGATGTACCGCGAGTCGTACACCGCCGCGTTCGCCGGCCACTGGGTGTTCGAGGGCACCGGGCTCGCCGACGGCGACAGCTTCGCCCGGGGAGCGCTCGGCTACGAGACCGACGCCGCCGATCTGGACTTCGCCGAGGGCGTGCCGGCCGCCACCGGGCGCGACGGCACCCCCGCCTCGTTCGCCGTGCTGGCCACCGCCGATCTGCGGCACTGGGACGCGTACGGGCAGGGCGGCTGGGCGGTGATGGGCGTCTTCGACTCCGGCGCCGGTACGGTGTTCAACGCCGGTACGGTCAACTGGGGCGCCGCGCTGGCCGATCCGGTGGTCGAGCGGATCACCCGCAACGTGCTGGACAGACTCTCCGCCCCGCCCCGGGGGGACCGCTGGACGGTGCTCGGCAGCGCGCCCGGAGCCACCGCACTGGCGGGAGCCGGAGCCTGGCTGTTCGCGGCGCTGCCGGACGGGTCGCTCGGGGTCCGGGCCGCCGGCCCGCAGAACCTTCCCTTCCGGCCGGTCGGGCCCGCCGACGGCCTGCTCGCACTGGCGGCCCCCCGCGAGGCGGTGGTCGGCGGCCCGTTCGCGCTGTACGCGGCGGACCGGTCCGGACGGCTGCTGATCCGCCCGGCCCGCCCGGAGAAGGCCGACTGGACGCGGATCGACCGCTGCCCGCCCGGGACGTTCGCGCTCGCGCTCTGCGACGGGCGGCTCTTCGCCCTGGACGGGCGGGGCGCCCTGTGGACCGCGCCCCAGGGCGCCCCGGCGGACGGCGCCGCCCGCGACTGGACCGAGCTCCACGCACCGTCCGGGCTGCGGACCCTGACCGCCGTCAACGGCCGGCTCTACGCGTCGGACGCGCGGGGCGCACTGCTGCACCGTCGTCCGGACCGGTGGGACGGGTGGCACCGGCTCGGCCCGGCGGACGGCAGCGTGCTGCTGGCCGGACAGGCCGGACGGCTGGTGGGTCTCGGCGCGGACGGCCTGCTGCGCTCGCGCGGCGTACTGCCGGAGACGAGCACCGCCACGGAACGGGCCGGCAGTCCGGCCCGGAGCACGCTGACGGAACAGCTGAGTCGTCCGGCCGGGCCGGACGGAGTGAGGAGAGCGGGGCATGGCGCAGCCAGTGGCTGACGGACGGGTCCGCCGGGTGCCGGTGGAGTTCCACGCGGGGCGCCCGGACGGGGGGTCGGCGCCGGCGAGCGCCCCGCTGACCTGGGGCCAGCGGGCCATCTGGTCGGCGATCGAGCGGACCAGACCGGGGGACCGGTACTTCAACTTCTCCCGGACGCTGACGCTGCCGCGCCGCTACGACCTCGACCAGGTGCTGGCGGCGATCCGGTTCGTCCTGGAGCGCCACGAGTCGCTGCGGACCAGGCTGGTGGCAGGCGGGGGCGACCCGCGGTCGGCGGCCGGCGGGGCGCCGCGGGCGACGTCGGCCGGGGGTGAACCGCGACAGCTGGTGAGCCACGACGGGGTGGTCGAGGTCGAGGTGGTGGAGGTCCCGGCCGGCGACCGTGAGGCGGGGGCCCGGGTGGCCGACCGCCTGACGGCCCTGGGCTTCGACTACGAGCGGGAGTGGCCGGTGCGGATCGCCGTCCTGGTCCGCGACGGCGTCCCGGTCGAACTGGCGCTGGGATTCTGCCATCTGGCCGCCGACTACGAGGGCACCGGGTTCCTGCTGCGCGACCTGCGGGCCGCACTGGCCGGCCGTACCGCCGCCCTCCCGCCGGCCCCGACACCGTCGGAGCTGGCGCTCCACCAGGAGTCACCCGAAGGGCGCCGGTTCGCCGAGGCAGCCGCTGCCCACTGGGCCCGGTCGTACGCCGCGATCCCGGTCTCGATGTTCACCGAGCAGCTCTTCGCGCCGGCCGAACCACGCTACCAGCGGATGGAGTTGATCTCACCGGCGGTGGCGGCCGCGCTGCCGTCGGTGGCCGCGCGCCTGGCGGTCGGCAGTTCGACGGTGTTGCTGGCGGCGGCCGGCGTGGTGCTGCGCGCCCACACCGGGCACGACACCTGCGCGCTGCTGGCGATCGCCGGCAACCGGATCGCCCCAAGGACGCGCGAGATCGTCTCCACGATGTCCCTGGAGGCGCTGGTGGTGATGCCGTTCGCGGGAGTGACGGGCTTCGACGAGGCGGTCCGCGTCACCGGTCGGGCGGCGATGGCCGGCTACCGGTTCGGCCTGTACGACGAACGCGACCGGGACGACGTGGTGGCCGCCGAGAGCGCCCGGCGGGGGGAGCCGGTGCACCCGTACGCCTGCGTCAACGACCTGCGCGGTGCCGGGCAGGGCCGGGGTTCGGAACGTCCGGCGGAGGGCGTGCGGCCGGCGGAACTGCTGGACGCCGCCGAGCTGGTGGAGCTGTCGCCGCTGGAGCAGCTGAGCTGTCGCTTCTGCCTGCACTTCGCCGACGCCCCGGGTGGGCTGTCCGTCCGGCTGACCGCGGACACCGGCTTTCTGCCGCTGCCCGCGATGGCCGGATTCCTGCGGCAGGTGGAGCGGCTGGTGGTCGACGCGTACGAGGGCGACGTCGCACTGGACACCCTGGGTGAGGGTACCTGGGAACATCCTGGAAGATCCTTGACCCTCTGAGATGGTCTATGCCAATCTCTCACCAGGTCTGGACCAGTTGTCTCGCGTCGAGGTGACCGGGTCGGCCGGATGATCGACGGGGAGAGTGTCAAGTTCCATGCGCAGCAACAGATCCGACGAACCTGAAAGAGCCGCCGGTCGGCCGGTCGGCCGGACCGTGCACGAGCTGCTGGAGATCAGATCACAGCTCCAGCCGGAGCGGGTGGCGATCGCCACCGACGACGGCCGGGCCCTCACCTTCGCCGAGTGGCACACCGGCGCGCGGGTGCTGGCCGGCGCCCTGGTCCGCCGAGGCATCGGGCGCGGTGATCGGGTGGCGCTGCGCTTCGGGTTGCGGGACTGGCCGGAATTCGCGCGCTGCTACTGCGCGGTGACCATGGCGGGAGCGGTCGCGGTACCGGTCTCCGACCGCCGGCCCGCCGAGGCCCTCCGGTATCTGCTCGACCACTGCGGGGCGGCCGCTCTGCTGACGGCCCCGGGCGGCGACACCCCGGACGGCCCCTGGTGGACGGCCGGCCCCGAGGAGCTGGCGGCCGAAGGCGCCGGTGAGCAGGCCGAGTTGCCCGTGGTGCGCGCCGAGGATCCGGCCCAGCTGCTCTACACCTCCGGAACCACCGGCCGGCCCAAGGGGGTTCTGGCCACTCACGGGAACGTCACCCACGGCACCCGGCCCACCGCCCGGCATCGTCCGCTGGCCCACTCGGAGCAGTTCGTCCACTCCTTCGCGGTCGGTACCAACGCCGGGCAGACCATGCTGGTCAACGCGCTCGACGCGCACCCGGGAGCGCTGGTCCTGAGCCACTTCACCCCGGGCCGGTTCGCCCGGCTGATCGAACAGCGCTCGGTGGGCAGTGTGTTCGTGGTGCCGGCGATGGCCGCCGAACTGCTGCACGCCAAGGTCCAGACCCGCTTCGACCTCTCCTCGGTCCGCCTGCTCGGTTCGACGGCCGCCGCCCTGCCGCCCAGCGTGGCGACCGCGCTCACCGAGGCATTTCCCAACGCCACCGTGGTCAACTACTACACCTCCACCGAGGCCGCGCCCGCGCAGACCGCGATGATCTACGATCCGGGCCGCCCGACCGCCCTCGGCCGCGCCGCCCGCGGATCGGTCATGGTGGCCGGTCCCGACGGACAGCCACTGCCGGCCGGCGAGTCCGGTGACGTCCACCTCCGGTCGCCCGGCGCCCAGCGCTCCTACTACCGCGACGCGGAGGCCGGCGCCGCCGTCTTCCGCACCGGCTGGGTCCGGATGGGCGACGTCGGCTATCTCGACCCGGAGGGCTACCTGCACCTGGTCGACCGCGAGTCGGACGTCATCAAATCCGGCGCCCACAAGGTCTCCACGCTCCAGGTCGAGGCGGCCGCGCTGGAGCATCCGGCCGTCGCCGAGGTGGCCGTGGTCGGGCTCCCGCACCCGGTGCTCGGGATGAGTGTCGGCGCCGTCGTCGTCCCGGTCGAGGGCGTGCCCTTCGACCCCGCGGCCCTGCGCGCCTTTCTCGGGCAACGACTGGCCGCCCACGAGATCCCTGCCCGGATCGCCACCGCCGGGCGGCTGCCGCGCAACGAGGGCGGCAAGCCGCTAAAGGGCGCCGTCCGCGACCTGCTGACCGTCCGGGCCTGACCGACCGGCCGAGCCGTCGTCGCGGACGGCCCCGCCCGCTCCGGCCGCCCGCACCGTCCGTGCCCCGTCACCTTCCTCCGTACCGCCGTCACCGTTTCCGTACCCGCGTCACCGCCCGTGCCCCGTCACCGCCCGTACCGCCGCCACCGGCCTCCCGACCCGCTGCCGCGTTCGCACGCGACCGGGGGCCGGCCCGGCGCGTGCGCCGGGACGCCGGGGCCCGACGCGGCGCCGGGATCCCACGAAGCCCCCTCCCCCCGAGCCCGAAGTGAGCAGTCGATGCCCGACCAGATTCCGGAACGGACCGCCACCCCCGCCAGCCCGGCCCAACAGGGCGTCTGGCTGACCGAGCGGCTGGCCGCGGCCGGCGCGAGCTACCACATGCCGGTGCGGATCAGCTTCGAACGTGTCGACCCGGCCGCCCTGTGCGCGGCCTGCGACGCCCTGGCGGCCCGGCACCCCGCGCTCGCTTCGGTCTTCGCCGAGCAGGACGGCGAGCTCGTCCTCCTGCCGTGTACGGAGCCCCTCGCCCTCACCGAGGTCGACGCCCGGACGGCCGGGGCCGAGGCGCTGGCCGAGCTGATCGCCGAGGAGAGCGCCCGGCCGTTCTCGCTGGACACCGGACCGCTCGCCCGCTTCACGCTGTACCACGGTGCCGACGGCCGGGCCGAGTTGCTGGTGGTCGTCCATCACGCGGTCTTCGACGGGATGTCCAAGGACGTCCTGGTCGCCGACCTCGCGGCCGGCTACAACGCGTCGGCCGCCGGCCGCCCGCTGCCCGGCCCCCGTACCGGCCCCGGCCCGGCCGCGCCCGGCCCCGACGCACAGTCGCTGCGACAGGCCGCCGAGTGGTTCGGCCCGCGCTGGTCCGACCCGTCGCAGGTGGTGCTGCCCGGCGCGCCGCGCGCCCGGCGCGAGGCCGGTCCCGGCGAGCAGGTCACCCGGCGGATCGACCCCGCCGCCCTGGCCGCGGCCGCCGGCGCGGCCGGTGTGACCGGCTTCGAGTTCCTGCTCACCGCCGTCCACACGCTGCTGCGGCGGTACGGCAACACGGACACCCCGATCGGGCTCTCGATGTCCACCCGGACGCCCGAACTCGCCGGTGAGATCGGCTGCTTCGTCACCGAGCTGCCGCACCACGCACCCGAGCCGGCCGAGCGGACCGGCTTCGCCGCCCACGCCAGGGCCGTCCGCGAGAGCCTGCGCGCGCTGTACAGATTCCGGAGCGTGCCGTTCGGTACGGCCGTGGGCGGCCTGAGCCCCCGGGTGGGACTGACCCCCGTCACCCTCGGCTACCGCAGGCGGGCCGCCGAGCCGCGGTTCAACGGCACCGGTTCGCAGGTGGACTGGATGGTCTTCAACCGGAGTGCCCGCAGTACCCTGCACGTCCAGGTCGTCGACGCCGAGGACGGCTGCACGGTCGGCCTCCAGTACGACCCGGCGGTGATCGCCCCCGAGGCGGCCCGCCGGATCTCCGCCCACCTGGACACCCTGCTCGCCGCCGCGATCGCCGATCCGCACGCCGAGGTGGACGAGCTGCCCCTGCTGGACGCCGACGAGTACCGGCTGGTCACCGAGACCTGGAACGCCACCGCGAGCGACTACCCGTCCGAGCGCACCGTGCTCGACCTCGTCGACGCGCAGGCCGCCCTTGCTCCCGGCGCGGTGGCCGTCACGGCCGCCGACCGCAGCCTCAGCCACCGCGAGCTGCGGGACCGCTCCGCGGCGCTGGCCGCCCGGCTGGCCGCCCGGGGCATCGGCAGTGGCGATCTGGTCGCGCTGCACCTGAACCGGACGACCGACCTCGTGGTCGCCCTGCTGGCGGTCCTGCGCACCGGCGCGGGCTACCTCCCGCTCGACCCCGGCTACCCGCAGGACCGCCTGGCCTTCGTGCTGGCCGACTCCGGCGCCAAGCTGCTGCTGGCCGACGACGAGCCCGGCGCCGAGGTGGCCGCGGCCGCGCCCGCCGTCCTGCGGCTCGACGCCCCCGCCACCGGCCCCGCCGCCGCGTACGCGCCGGGCACCGCACCGGCGGCCCTACCGGCGCCCGAGGACCGTGCGTATGTGCTCTACACCTCCGGGTCCACCGGTCGGCCGAAGGGTGTGGAGGTCGGGCACCGGGCGCTGGTGAACCTGCTGAGTTCCTTCGCCGAGCGGTTCGGTTCGGGGCCGGGGGACGTGTGGCTGGGGCTGACCTCGCTGTCCTTCGACATCTCGGCGCTGGAGATCTTCCTGCCGCTGATCACCGGTGGTCGCCTGGTGCTGGCCCCGGAGGGCCTGGCCACCGACGGCCCCGGACTGCTCGACCTGATCCGCACCGAGAACGTCACGCACGTCCAGGCCACCCCCTCCGGCTGGCGGGTGCTGCTGGCCGCCGAACCGGGCGCCCTCGGCGTGGTCGCACTGGTCGGCGGCGAGGCCCTACCGCTGCCGCTCGCCCGTGAACTGCGCGGCTGCGTCGCCCGGTTGTCCAACGTGTACGGGCCGACCGAGACCACCGTCTGGTCCACCTGCGCCGAGATCCCCGCCGATCCGGCCGCCGTCACCATCGGGCGGCCGATCGCCAACACCCGGGCCTACGTGCTCGACGGGCTGCGCCGCCCGCTGCCGGTCGGCGTGCCCGGGGAGCTGTACCTGGGGGGCGACGGCGTGGCGGACGGCTATCTGGGCCGGCCCGAGTTGACCGCCGAGCGGTTCGTGCGGGATCCGTTCGGTCCGGCGGGGGGACGGTTGTACCGGACGGGGGACCTGGCGGCCTGGACGGCCGACGGTGAGCTGGACTTCCTGGGGCGGATCGACAACCAGGTGAAGATCCGCGGCCACCGGATCGAACTCGGCGAGATCGAGGCCCGGTTGCTGGAGCACCCGGCCGTCGCCGAGGCCGCCGTCGCGGTCGACCGGGACGCGGCGGGTGAGCCCCGCCTGGTCGGCTACCTGGTGACGGCACCGGGCACCACCGAGCCGGCCGGCCCGGAGCTGCGCGCCCACCTGCTGCGGAGCCTGCCGGGTGCCATGGTGCCCCAGGTGTACGTCCCGGTCGCGGCGATGCCGCTGACCCCGAACGGCAAGCTGGACCGCCGCGCCCTCCCCGAGCCCCCGCAGACCGCCGCGGATGACGCCGCCGAGGGCCCCGCCGACCGGAGCGGGGACCCGGTGATGGGCGCTCTGCGGGAGATCTGGTCCGAGGTGCTCGGCGTGTCCGACATCGACGACGACGAGGATCTCTTCGACCTCGGGGCGCACTCGCTGACGATCATCCAGATCAGTGCGCGTATCCGGAAGTCGTTCGACGTGGACCTCGACTTCGACGTGTTCTTCGACTTCCCGACCGTGGCCGGCATCGCCGCGGCCGTCAAGGAGCAGCTGTGACCGACCACGACACCGCCGGGCCGGCCGCCGCCGACCCGCGCACCACCATCGCCGAGCTGCGCGGTGCCCTCGCCGAGCTGTCCGCCGAGGCCTGCGACGGCGAGCTGTCCGCCGCCGAGCTGCTGGCCGTCGCCGACTCCCCGTTCTTCGCCGTCGGAGTCGGCTCACTGGCCCAACTGCGTTTGCTGGACGCGGTGGAGAGCCGCTACGGCGTCTTCTTCGACCTGGGCGGCCCGACCGGGTTCCCGGAGAGCCTGGACGCCCTCGTCCGGTACCTCGCCGGCGAACTCGGCCTCGACGAAACGTCCGTGACCACTGCGGGAGAGACCGTATGAGCGAGACCCGGGCCGGCGCCGCCGCCCTCTCCGACGCCAGGCGCGCCCTGCTGGCCCAGCGGTTGCGTGGCTCCGCCGCCCCGGCCCAGGTGGTCGGGCGCCGTCCGGCGGGTACGGTGCCGCCGTTGTCCAGCGGGCAGGAGCGGCTCTGGTTCATGGAGCAGTTCGCGCCCGGGAGTACGGCCTACGCGCTCGCGCCCGCGCGGCGGTTGCGCGGCCCGCTGGACCGCTCCGCACTGGACGCCGCGCTGAGCGCGCTGTACGCCCGGCACGAGTCGCTGCGGATGGCCTTCCCCACCACCGAGGACGGCACCGCAGAGGTCACGATCGCCGAACCCGGCCCGCTCACCGCCCGGTACACCGACCTGGCGGCCCTGCCGGACGCCGAGGAACGGGCCGCCGAGCTGATCGGAGCCGCGGTGGCCGTGCCGTTCGACCTCGGCGCCGGCCCGCTGATCCGCGCCCTGCTGGTGCGGATCGGCGTGGACGACCACGTGCTCGCCCTGGTGATGCACCACATCGTCTGCGACGGCTGGTCGGTGGACCTGCTCCAGCGCGAGCTGGACGCCCTGTACGCCGAGTACGCCGACGGGGTACCGGCCGGACTGGCCGAACCGCAGGTGCAGTTCGGCGACTACGCGCTGTGGCAGCGCACCCGCCTGGAGGACGGTTCGCTGACCGCCGGACGCGACTACTGGCGTCACGAGCTGGCGGGCGTACCGGCGCTGGAGCTGCCCACCGACCGGCCGCGTCCGCCCGTGCTGACCTTCGAGGGCGCCGCGCACTCCTTCCGCTGGGGCCGGGAGCTCGCCGAGCGGCTCACCGAGGTCTCCCGCACGTACGGCGCGTCCACCTACATGACCGTGATGGCGGCGTTCCAGGTGCTGTTGGCCCGGCACAGCGGTCAGTCGGACTTCGCGGTCGGCTCGCCGGTGGCGGGTCGTCTGCATCGTGAACTCGAAGGTGTCGTCGGTGCGTTCGTGAACATGCTGCCGGTGCGGGCCCGTCTCGATGACGATCCGTCGTTCGGGCGGCTGGTGAGCCGGGTGCGTGAGCACACCCTGGACGCCTACTCCCACCAGGAGGTGCCGTTCGAGCAGATCGTCGCCGACCTCGACATCGATCGCGACGTCAGCCGGTCCGCGGTGTTCCAGGCCACCTTCGCCTTCCAGAACTACGGCGAACGGGGCGTGGGTACCACCCCCGACACGCTGAACCCCGAGATCTTCGGATATCGCGGCACCACCTCCCACTTCGATCTCGCGCTCTATCTCAGCGAACAGGAGGACGGCCTGTCAGGGCTGTTCACCTACCGTACGGATCTGTTCGACGCGGCGACGGTGGAGCGGTTCGCGGAGCGTTTCGAGTTGTTGGTGGTGGCGGCGTTGGCGGATCCGGATGTGCCGGTGTCGCGGTTGCCGTTGTTGGGTGCGGGTGAGTTGGCGTGTGTGGTGGGGGAGTGGGCGGTGGGGCCGGAGTTGCCGGTGGGTGGGCCGGTGACGTTGACGGGGTTGATCGCGCGCAGTGTGGAGCGGTGTCCGGATGAGCCGGCGTTGGTGTTCGAGGATCGGGTGGTGAGTTACCGGGAGTTGGGTGCGGGGGCGGATCGGTTGGCGTTGCGGTTGCGTGCTCTGGGGGTGGGGCGTGATGACCGGGTGGCGGTGTGTCTGGAGCAGTCGCCGGAGTTGGCGGTGGCGTTGGTGGGGGTGTTGAGGGCGGGGGGTTGTTATCTGCCGTTGGATCCGGAGGCGCCGTCGTCGCGGTTGGACGCGTTGGTGGCGGATGCGGGTGCGGTGGTGTTGGTGACGGATTCGTTGTTGGGGGTGCGGTTCCCGGGGTTCGCGGGGGCGCGGGTGTTGGTGGACGTGGATGCGGAGGTGAATGCGGACGTTGGCGGTGACGTCGGTGTTGGTGTGGGTGGGGCGTTGGGGGAGGTGTCGGGGCCGGGGGATCTGGCGTATGTGATTTATACGTCGGGTTCGACGGGTGTGCCGAAGGGGGTGGCGGTTCAGCATCGGGAGGTGGTGAATTATCTGGTGGGGGTGGGTGAGCGGTTGGGGGTGGTGCCGGGGTCGAGTTTCGGGTTGTTGCAGTCGTTGTCGTTCGATTTCAGTATCACGATGTTGTATCTGGCGTTGGGTTCGGGTGGGCGGGTGCATCTGTTGCCGCGGCGGATTGCGGGGGTGGAGTTGGCGGAGCGGATTGAGGCGTTGGGTGTTGATTATCTGAAGATGACGCCGTCGCATTTGGCGGCGTTGGGTGCTGATGTTTCGGTGGAGCGGTTGTTGCCGCGTCGGGCGTTGGTGCTGGGTGGTGAGGCGAGTGCGTTCGGGTGGGCGCGGGAGTTGGCGGCGTCGGGTCGGTGTGCGGTGTTCAACCACTACGGGCCGACGGAGGCGACGGTGGGGGTGACGGTGTTCGAGGTGACGGCGCCGGGTCCGTCGTCCTCGGGTTCGTCCTCGGGTTCGCCGTCGGGTTCGCCGTCGGGTTCGTCGTCGGGTGTGGTGTCGGGTTCGTCGTCGGGTGTGGTGTCGGTGGGGAGTACGCCGATCGGGCGGCCGTTGGCGGGGGCGCGGTGTTATGTGCTGGATGGGCATCGTCGTCCGGTGCCGCCGGGTGTGGTGGGGGAGTTGTATGTGGGTGGGGAGCGGTTGGCGCGGGGGTATCTGGGGCGGGGGGATCTGACGGCGGAGCGGTTTGTGGAGGATCCGTTCGGGGGTGTGGGTGCGCGGTTGTATCGGACGGGGGATCTGGCTCGGTGGCGGGGGGATGGTGAGCTGGAGTTCCTGGGTCGGGGTGATCATCAGATCAAGGTGCGTGGGTATCGGGTGGAGCCGGGGGAGATCGAGGCGGCGTTGACGGCGTTGCCGGGGGTGTCCCAGGCGGTGGTGGTGGCGCGGGGTGAGGGTGTCAGGCAGATGTTGGTGGCGTATCTGGAGTGTCCGGGGGGTGGGGTCGGGGCGGCGGGGGAGCTGCGGGCGGCGTTGGTGAGGGTGTTGCCGGATTACATGGTTCCGGCGCGGTATGTGGTGCTGGAGCGGTTCCCGTTGCAGGCGCACGGCAAGGTGGACCGCAAGGCGCTGCCCGCTCCGGAGGAGGGGCCGGTGGCCGGTTACCAGCCGCCGGCCACTGCGGAGGAGGAGTTGATCGCCGCGATGTGGGCCGATCTGCTCGATCGTCCGCGGGTCGGTGCGTCGGACGACTTCTTCGAGCTCGGCGGGCATTCGTTGCTGGCCACCCAGGTGGTCGCGCGGATGCGTCGGGCGTATCCCGACCTCCCGACCCCGATCGGGGTGATGGATCTCTTCCAGCACTCCACCGTCCGGGCGCTCGCCGCGTTGGTGGCCTCGCCGGACGCCGACCGGGGACCGCGCAAGCTGCTGCACCGCCTCACCCCGCAGCGGGAGGTCACCGCGAGCATCGTCTGTGCGCCCTACGGCGGCGGCAGCGCGCTCATCTACAAGCCGCTCGCCGACGCCCTGCCCGAGGACTGGGCGCTGCACTCGATCGCCGTCCCCGGCCACGAACTCGGCGAGCAGGCGCGCCCGTTCGACGAGATCGCGGCCGACTGCGCGCAGGAGATCCTGGACGACGTGCAGGGCAAGGTGGTGCTCTACGGCCACTGCGGTCTGGGCGTCATGCTCACCGTCGAGATCGCCCGCCGGCTGGAGGCCGCCGGGCGCGAGGTCGAGGCCGTCCACCTCGGCGGCATCTTCCCGTTCGCCCGCCCGAAGGGCCGGGGCGCCGCGCTGGCCGAGCGCTGGTCACGGGTCGCGGAGCGGCTGCGCAGCGACCAGGGCATGGTCAACGCCCTGACGGCGGCCGGTATGGACGTCGACGAGGTGGATCCCGAACAGCTTCGCCTGATCGTCGCCAACCGGCGCTCCGGCACCCGCGAGGCCGAACGGTACTTCAGCGAGCTCTTCGACAGCGAGGGCGGCGACCTCCGAGCGCCCGTCTACTCGGTGGTCGGGGACCGCGACCCGGCGACCGAGTTCTACCAGGAGCGGTTCCGCGAGTGGCACCGGATCACCGGCACCACCGGCGTGGTCGTCCTCGACGAGGCCGGGCACTTCTACCTCAAGTACCGGGCCGAGGAGTTGGCCCGGATCCTCACCACCGTGCACCGCTCGGTCGCGGACGGCACCGAGGACCGCCACCGGCGCACCGAGGACTCCACCTGGTGGCTGGAGGACGTCTCCCGCTCGGCCGGAGCGGCGCGGCAGGAGGCGACCGGAGCCGTCCGCCCCAGCATGGGCAGGTTCCTCACCGTCGCCTCCGGCCAGCAGATCTCCATCATCGGCTCGGCCCTCACCGAGTTCGCCCTGCCGATCTGGATCCTCCTGCGCACCGGCTCCCTCGCACAGTTCGGTCTGATGGCCGCGTTCGGGCTGGTGCCCGGGATCCTGGTGGCGCCACTGGCCGGCGCCGTGGTCGACCGCGGCGACCGCCGCCGCATCATGCTCCTCAGCGACCTGGCCGCCGGAGCCACCCAGGCGCTCACCCTGGCTCTGGCCCTCACCGGCACACTCCAGGTCTGGCACGTCTACATCCTGATCTCCGTGCTCTCACTGGCACTGACCTTCCAGCGCTTCGCCTGGGGCTCCGCGGTTCCGCAGCTGGTGCCCAAGCGCTACCTCGGCCGGGCCAACGGGGTGGTCCAGATGGCCTTCGGCTTCGCCCAGTTCCTGGTGCCGCTGTTCGCCGTCAAGCTGCTGGACGTCGTGGGCCTCAGCGGCATTCTGGCCTTCGACGTGGCCAGCTACGTCTTCGCGGTGGCCGTGGTGGCGCTGGTCCGCTTTCCCGGGGCGATGGCGTGGAGGCGCCGCGAGTCGGTGGGCGCCGAGATCCGGGCCGGGTTCCGCAGCTCGCTCGGCAGCCGGCACTTCCGCGCGATGCTGGTCTTCTTCGCGGTGCTCAACATCTTCCTCTCCCCGCTGTTCCTGCTCACCACGCCGCTGGTGCTCTCCTTCGGCACGCTCTCGGCCACCGGCTGGGTCGCCACCGGCGGTGGCGCGGGCGCCGTTCTCGGCGGTGTCACCCTGCTGGTCTGGGGCGGTCCCCGTCGCCGGCGGCTGCGCGGGGTGATGCTGGCCACCCTGGGCCTGGCGGCGGCGGCCTCGGTCACCGGCCTGCACGCCTCCCTCCCGGTGGTCGCCCTCGGGGCCTTCGGCATGGCCTTCGGGCTCGCCCTGGTGAACGGCGTCTACGCGACCATCATCCAGACCAAGGTCCCGCAGCGCTTCCACGGCCGGGTGATCGCCGTCAACACCATGGTCGCCTGGTCGACCCTGCCGCTCGGCTTCGCGGTGGTCGCGCCGTTCGGACCGAAACTCCTCCAGCCGCTGATGGACGAGCACGGCGCGCTCGCCTCCACCCTCGGCCGGGTGATCGGCACCGGCGAGGGACGCGGCATCGGCCTGCTCTACCTGCTCTTCGGCCTCGCCATGGCCCTGCTCGCGCTGGTCTGCCTGCGCGTGCCGGTACTGGCCCGGTTCGACCGGGACGTCCCCGACGCGCCGTCGGACGACCTGGTCGGCCTGGAGACCCTGCAAGCCCGTACCAGCACCGAGGTGTCCCGTGACCAGCCCTGACGCGCCCGCCGAGGCGCCCGTCCGCAGGTATCCGCTGACGGCCGAGCAGCGCCGGCTCTGGTTCCTCCAGATGCTCCGGCCGCAGGACGCCGGCTACAACATGTACCTGGCCCAGCGCTGGCGCGGACCGCTCTCCCTGCCCGCGCTGACCGCCGCGCTCGGCCGGCTGACCGCCCGCCACGAGGTGCTGCGTACCCGCTTCACACCGGCCGAGGACGAACCGGTCCAGCTGGTCGGGCCGGCGGTCGGGCCGGTCGTGGAGCTCGTCGACCTGACGGGCGGGGCGGAGGTCACCGAGGAGCTGATCACCGAGGTGGCCGGTCGACGCGCCAACGCGCCGTTCGACCTGGCCACCGGCCCCCTGCTGCGACCCACCGTCTACCGGCTGGGCCCGGACGACCAGGTCTTCACCCTGGTCATGCACCACATCATCTCGGACGGCTGGTCCGCCAAGCTGATGTGGGAGGAACTGCTCACCTGCTACCGGGCCGAACTCGACGGCCGGGAGCCGGAACTCGCGGAAGTCCGGATCCAGTTCGGCGACTACGCGGTGGCCGAGCGGGAGCGGCTGGCCGGGCCGGACGGTCAGGCGGCGTTCGACCACTGGTCCGAGAAACTGGCGGGGCTCCCGCCGCTGCTGCTGCCCACCGACCGACCCCGGCCCGAACACCTTCCCCACGATGCCGAGTTCGAGGTGGTCCGGCTGGACCACGACCTGACCGCCGGGATCGAACGGCTCGCCCGCGAGCAGCGCTGCACCACCTTCATGGTGCTGCTCGCCGCGTATCAGGTCCTGCTGTCGCGCTGGTCGGGCCAGGACGACTTCGCGATCGGCACCCCGGTGGCCGGCCGCAACGAGGTCGAACACGAGAGCATGCTCGGGTACTTCAGCAAGACCGCGCTCGTGCGGGCCGATCTGAGCGGCGACCCGGACTTCCGGACGGTGCTGCGCCGGGTACGCTCCGCCACCATGGGTGCGCTCGGCCACCAGGACGTGCCGCTGGAGCGGCTGATGGCCGCCCTGGGGATCGCCCGGGAGCGCAACCGGCCCCCGGTGTTCCAGACCCTCTTCGTGCTGCAGACCCAGAACGAGCTGGGTTCCACGACTGCCCGGGCCCCCGAGGGGGTGGTACTGGAGCCCGTCGACGCCGGATTCGCCCAGGCCAAGTTCGACGTCCTGCTGGACGTCTGGCGGGACGGCGACGGCATGCTCGCCTCCTTCTGCTTCAACCGCGCACTCTTCGACCGGCCCACCGTCGAGGCGGTCGGCGGGCGGTTCCGCGACCTGCTCGCGCGGGTGGTCGCCGATCCGCTGCAACCGGTGCACGGGGAGGGGCTCCTCGCCCCCGGGGAGCGGGCGCGCCTGCTGTCCCTCGGCACCGGACCGGCGCTGCCCGAGCACCTGCCCACCGCACTGGAGCGGTTCACCGCCGCGGCGGCGGCCCGGCCGCACGCGGTGGCACTGGAGTTCGACGGCGACACTCTCACCTACGCCGAACTCGACCGGCGCTCCTCGCTGCTCGGTGAGCGGCTCGGCGAGCGGGCCGGCGAGGTGGTCGCGGTCCGCATCGAGCCGTCCTTCGAGATGGTCACGGCCCTGCTGGCGATCTGGAAGGCGGGCGCGGGCTACCTGCCGCTGGACGCCGCGCACCCGGTGGAGCGGCTTCGGCACATGCTCCGCGACAGCGCGGCGACGCTGCTGCTGACCACCGAGGCGGACGGCTCCCTGGAGATCCCGACCCTGCTGGTGCCGCGCGGCCGGCCGGCCGGCACGCCGACCGGGCCGTCCGCGGCCGTGACCCGTGACGCGCCGGCCTACCTGCTCTACACCTCCGGCTCCACCGGCGTGCCCAAGGGCGTGCTGGTGGACCACGCGGCGCTGGCGGCGCGGGTGCACTGGATGGCCGGCGACGGCTACCGGCTGCGACCGGAGGACCGGGTGGTGCAGTTCGCCTCGATCGGGTTCGACACCCACGCGGAGGAGCTCTGGCCCGCGCTGGGGGCGGGTGCGCGCTGCGTGCTGCTGCCCGGCGGCGGCCGGATGCTGCCGGACTTCCTGCGGACCGCCCGCGCCGAGGGGATCACCGTCCTCGACCTGCCGACCGCCTACTGGCACGAACTGGTCGACCTCGGCGACGAGGTGGTGTGGCCCGCCGCGCTGCGGCTGGTCGTGCTGGGCGGCTCCGAGGCACGGGCGCAGGCGGTGGCTGCCTGGCGGCGCCGCCACGGTGACCGGGTCCGCCTGGTGAACACCTACGGGCCCACCGAGGCCACCGTGATCGCCACCAGCTGCGATCTGGGGGCCGGGGACGAGGAGGGGCGGCCACCGCTGGGCCGTCCGCTGCCGGGTGTGCGGGCGTACGTCCTGGACGCCGCACGGCGCCTGCTCGACTCCGGTGCGGAGGGTGAACTCGCGCTCGGCGGGGCCGGGTTGGCGCAGGGGTACCGGGGCCGGCCGGAGTTGACGCAGGAGCGGTTCGTCCCGGATCCCTTCGCGGCCCCGGGGGAGCGGATGTACCTCACCGGCGACCGGGTCCGCCGGCGCACCGACGGGCAGCTGGAGTTCCTCGGCCGGACCGACGACCAGGTGAAGATCCGCGGGTACCGGATCGAACCGGCCGAGATCGAGGCCGCCCTGACCGGCCACCCGGCCGTCGCCCGGGCCGCGGTGGTGGTCGCGGAGGGCAGCCGGCTGCTCGCGTACGCGATCGCCCGGCCGGGTGCCACCACGGATCCGGTGGCGCTGCGCGACCACCTCACGGGCCTCCTGCCGCCCTACATGGTCCCGTCCGGCATCGCCCTGGTCGACGCGCTGCCGCTGACCCCCAACGGCAAGCTCGACCTGGCCGCGCTGCCGCGGATCGACCCGGCCGCCGCCGTGGCAAGGGAGTACCTGGCCCCCCGGTCGGACGCCGAGTCGCTGATCGCGGACATCTGGCAGGAGGTCCTCGGGATCGACAGGGCCGGCGTGCTCGACGACTTCTTCGACCTGGGCGGGGACTCCCTGCTGGTCACCAGGGTGGTGGCCCGGATCCGGGCCACCGTGGGGCTGGAGGTCCAGGTCCGCGACGCCTTCGACAGCCCCACCCTCGCAGCACTCGCCGAGCGGGTGGAGGAACTGCTGATCGCCGAGATCGAGCAGTTGAGCGACGGCGAGGTGCAGAGCCTGCTGGAGTGAGACGGGCGCCGCCGGTCGGCCGGGCGGGAGTCGTCCGCCCGCTCAGCCGGCCGCCGGCCCGACGAGGTGGGGCAGCGAGCGGTTGTGCTGGAGCAGCCACGCGAGGTAGGCCGGGGTGATCCGGGCGAGGTCGATGTAGGCGGCCCGCAGGTCGGTGTAGAGCGCGTCCAGGGCGGCGGGGTTCAGGGCGCGGGGACGCCAGGCGAGCAGGAGCCGCACCGCCAGCGGGTCGCCGTGCACGGGGCGTACCACCGTGCCGGGGCCGGGGGAGGAGGTGGGCTGGCACGGCCGGACGGCCTCGCCGGAGGCGACCAGTTCGGCGGCGGTCGTGTTGTCGCGGATCTGCAGCACCCGGGGATCGAGCCCGGCCTCGGTGAACACCCGGCGCATGGCCGCGTACTCGTGGTCCGCGGTCGGGTCGACCATCCAGGTGTCGCCCGCGAGGTCGGCGAGGTGCACCACGGGCAGCGCGGCCGCCGGATGTCCGGCGGAGAGGGCGACGAACTGCGGCTCGCGGGCGATCAGTACGCGGTGCTCGGCACCGTCCGGCACGGGCAGCGGGAAGCCCTCGCTCTCGTGGACCAGGGCGACGTCCAGCTGGTCGGCGGCGATCATGCGCAGCAGGGCGATGGCGGAGATGTCGATGTGGATCGTGGTGTCCGTCTCGGGGAGCCGCTCGTGCACCCGGCGCAGCCAGTCGGCGACGGCGCGGCTGCCGACGCTGCCGATCCGGAGCCGGCGGCGGTCCGCGCCGGCCGCCTCCCGCCGGGAGGCGGTGACCAGGGCGGCCAGCTCGGTGATGATGGGCCGGGCCCGGGAGAGCACCGAGTGACCGAGTGCGGTGGGGCGGCTGCCGGTCTGCTCACGAGTGAACAACGGCCCGCCGACGGCCAGTTCGATGCGGCGCAGCTGGGTGGTGAGGGACGGTTGGGTCATGCCGAGCCGCAGGGCGGCCTTCCGCACACTGCCTGTGTCCGCGATCGCGCACAGGACCCGGAGGTGTCTCACGTCGAGCTCCACCTGCGGAGCATAGCCAGAAGGCAATGAAATGCCAAGAACATGTCAAATCTTGCCCGGGTCGGCCGCCGCCGCCCCGGAGGATTGGGCCGGGCTATCGCCGGTTGGCATCATCCGCTCGGCCGTCCGGCTGAACGAAGCTCACTGCACCTGCAGTTGATCCGACGTTCCGGAGCGGTCGACCCCACGGTCCGCCCCGGGACCGCCGAACGGAGTCCCCCACATGAACCGTTCCCTGCTCACGCTGTCGCTCGCCGCCGGGCTCGCCCTGACCGGCGCCCTGGCCGCGGTGCCCGCGACCGCCGCGACGTCCGTCGCCGCGCCCGGGCAGCACTACACCGCCTCCGCGGGCGCCGGGACGGCCGCGGAGGCGGCCGGCAACAAGGCGTTCTACGAGGCCGTCATGAAGTCCGCGCGGGCCAAGCAGGCGGCCACGCCGTTCCTGCTGACCGTCACCGTCGTCTACGACGCCGGCAGCGCGCCGACGTTCCGCAACCAGATAGCGAGCGCCGCGCAGATCTGGAACAGCTCCGAGCGCAACGTCCAGCTCCGGTCCGGCACCAACGCCGACTTCCGGTACTACGAGGGCAACGACTCGCGCGGCTCGTACGCGAGCACGGACGGCCACGGCAGCGGCTACGTCTTCCTGGACTACGCGCAGAACCAGCAGTACAGCTCGCTGCGGGTGGTGGCGCACGAGACCGGCCACGTGCTCGGTCTGCCGGACCACTACTCGGGCCCGTGCAGCGAGTTGATGTCCGGCGGCGGACCGGGCACCTCCTGCACCAACCCGTACCCGAACGCGACCGAGAAGAGCCGGGTCGACTCGCTCTGGCGCAACGGCCTGGCCGCCGCGACGGCCGAATCGGCCCGCTGAGCCGCCCGTCCGCTCCCGGTCACCGTCCGTACGGCCGCGGCCCGGTCACCGTCCCGTCCGGACGGTGACCGGGCCGCGGCCTCGGGCGCGGGATCAGCAGCCGCCGTCGGCGATGACGTAGTAGCCGGGCGAGGTCTGCTTGAGGGTGTGGGTGACGAAGGTGTTCCACAGGCCCATGGTCTGCCCGGAGCCGTTGGCGTAGGCGGTGCCGCCGCTCTGGTGGGCCCGTCCGGCCGTCACCTGGGCGTAGTTGCTGGCGGTGTAGCACTGCGGGACGTACCCGGTGGTGGTGGCCGTGACGGCGGCCGAGGCGGCGCCGGCGCTCCCGGCGGAGTCGACCGCGACCACCGTGTAGCCGTACGCGGTGGCGGTGGCGAGCCCGCTGTCGGTGTAGCCGGTGGCGGTGGTCGAACCGGCCCTGCTGCCGTTGCGGTAGACGTCGTAGGAGGCCGCGCCGGTGACGGCGCTCCAGGAGAGCGAGACGGTGGTGTCCGTGGTGCCTGTGACGCCCAGGCCGGTCGGGGCGGGCAGGCCGGTGCCACCGCCGGTGCCGCCGCCGGCCGGTGCGTCCAGGCCCCAGAACCTCGCGGTGTAGTAGCTGGAGCAGATGGAGCTCAGGAAGTACGCCCCGGCGCTACCGCACTGGTCGGTGCCCGAGCCCGCGTTGACGGCGAGGCCGTGGCCCATGCCGGAGATCGAGTAGAGCTCGACGGCGGGCCTGCCGGCGCTGTCGTCGTAGACCGACAGGGTGGTGCCGCCGGTCAGGTTCTGGGTGCTGGAGGCGCTCTGGCCGATGCCCCAGACGTTGGTCCACTGGTCGCGCAGCTCGGTGCCGTTCACCGGGTAGACGGTGTAGTCGGCGCTGCCCTGCCAGATCGCGACCCGCGGCCACGGACCGGTGTAACCGGGGTTCGAGCTCCGGACCTTGTCGCCCCACTGGGCCGGGGTGAGGTTCTGGTTGTTCTGCTGGCAGCCGGAGGCGGCGGTCAGCGTGGTGGCGCACTGGGCGGGCAACCCGGAGTCGACCGCGCCGCCGGCGAAGACGTCCGGGTAGTCGGCGAGCAGGTTCGCGGTCATGCCACCGCCGGCGGAGAGGCCGGTGACGAAGACCCGGTGGGCGTCCGAACCGTAGCCGGCCTCCGCGGTGTTCACCATCTGGATCACCGAGGCGGCCTCGCCCTTGCCCCGGGTGTCCTTGCCGGCGTCGAACCAGCTGAAGCAGGAGGAGCTGTTGTTGGCGGAGTTGGTCTGGGGGAAGACCACGGCGAAGCCCCACAGGTCGGCGTACTTCTGCCAGCCCGAGTGCGTGAAGTAGTCGCTCGCGCTCTGCGTGCAGCCGTGCATCGCGACCACCAGCGGAGCCCCGGCGGGCAGGCCGGTCGGCGTGTAGGCGTACATCGCCAGGTTGCCGGGGTTCGAGCCGAAGCCCGTGACCTGCTGGAGGGTGGCTTCCGCCGCGGCCGGTGCGGTGGAGGCCGCGGTGCCGAGACCGGCGGCGGTCAGGCCGAGTGCCGCGGTCAGGGCGAGGCGTCCGAGGACTCTTCGGAGAGTGGAGAGGTGCACGGGAACTCCTTGGGCGGGGTGGGGGGGAGGGAGGCGGCGGTCGCGGTGCCCGCGGGGACCGCCTCGGCGGCGGGACACGGCGGTGGGGGCCGCCACGCGGTGGTGATGACGGGACGGTACGGCCGGGCGGATCCCGGCGGACATGTACCGGGGGCACACACCGGCTCCGGGGCGATGGGAGGAGACCCCATTGCCCGCCGAGCGCCCGGGCCGGAGGGTGGGCTCCCCCGCGCGCCCCCACCCGGCACGCCCCCGCCCGGCCCGCCGAGTGGGGGCGCGCCGGCACGGCGGCGGAGCGCCGTGGCCCGGCGCGCGCCGGGCCACGGGAGCCGTGCTCACACCGCGGAGGTGACCAGCCCCGCCGCGGCCAGCAGGTGCCGGGCGACCACGCGGGCGCCGTCGTCCCCGACCAGGATCGAGTAGTGGTTGCTGCCCTCCACCCGGTGGGCCCGGACGCGGCGTCGGTCGAGGCCGGCGGCGGTCAGCCGCGTCTCGTCGTAGAGGCCCTGCGGCTCGTCCATCAAGCCCCGCTCGGCCCAGAGGAGTTCGGTCGGAACGGGCAGCTCGTGGACGGCCCGCAGCACCGCCTCGGCGAACAGGCCGACGCCGTCCACCCGGACGGCGTCGAGCAGGCAGGAGGAGCGCATCGCGGGCTCCTCACCCACCAGGTCACGCTGGACGTAGTCGTCGACCCAGGGCGCCCAGGCGGGGCCGATCGCGGGGTGGGCGCGCCAGAAGTCGCGATAGGCGTCGCGGTCGGCGAAGGTCATCGAGAGGCGTTCCATGGCGGGGCCGATGACGGCGGTGATCAGCTCGTCGGGCGTCGCGGCGGCCGGGGCGGGAAAGCCCACGCCGCCGTCCACCAGCAGCAGGGAGGTGAACGGCCCCGGGTGGCGGACGGCGGTCAGCGCCGCCACGAAGGCGCCCATCGAGTGGCCGGTGAGCACCGCGTCGCGCAGCCCCAGCGCGTGCGCGAGGCTCGCCACGTCGTCGGCGTGGGCGGGGATGCCGTACGGCCCGGGCAGGCCGTTGCTGGCGGCCCGGCCGCGCAGGTCCGGGGCGATCAGGGTGACCCGGCCGGCCAGGTGGTGGGCCACCCGGGCCCAGGAGAGGGCGTTGGCGGTGATGCCGTGCAGGGCGAGCACCACGGGTGCGCCCGCCGCGGCGGCGGGCCATCGCAGGGCGGTCAGCCCGCCGCCGGGGACGGGAACACGCAGTTCCTCGTAGGCGGTGGCGGGATCGGCTTCGGCGGTCGTCATGGGAGGGTCTTCCTTCCGTCAGAGCTTGGCGGTCGATCGGCGGGGCGCGGTGGCGCGGCGCGAACGCTCCCGGGCGGCCCGCAGCCGCCCGGGCAGCCGGACCACGCCGCCCGGCAGCAGGTGGACCACCAGGACGAACAGTGTGCCGAGCAGGAAGAGCGGTTGCGAGAGGGGCACCCGCAGGACGGCGGGCAGCCCGGCCACCGCGTCCGAACCGGCCAGGTCGCCCAGGCGGTGGTCCGCCCAGGTGTACAGGACGCCGCCGACCAGCGGCCCCCAGCGCGTCCCGGAGCCGCCGAGCACCACCATCACCAGCAGCGAGAGGGTGAAGTCCGAGGTGGTGGTCTGCGGGGTGGCCCCGCCGGTGAGCAGCAGGTGGACGATGCCGCCGAGCGCCGCCAGCGCGCCGGCCAGCACGAACGCGACCAGCTTGAACCCGTACGGGCGAAGCCCCAGCACCTCCACCCGGCGCTCGTTCTCCCGGATGCCCTCCCAGACCCGGCCGGTCGGCGAGCGGACGGCCCAGTGGACGACGGCGAGGGTGAGCACCAGGTAGGCCAGCGCGATCCAGTACAGGTCGGCGGTGTGTCCGATCCCCACCAGCCAGGCCGGCAGCCGCTCGGCCGGGGCGGCGCGGCCCTCCTCGCCGCCGGTGAAGCCGCCGGGATCGCGTTCGACCAGGATCGAACCGGCCTGCGCGAACGCCAGTGTCACCATGGAGAAGCCGATACCGCTCATCCGCAGGCTGACCGAGCCGAGCAGGGCCGCCAGCAGGACGCCGACGAGCAGGCCGAGGACGGCGCAGAGCGCGAACGGCAGGCCGGCCTCCAGCATGATCGTGTTGGTGGCGTAGGCGCCGGTGGCGAAGTAGAGCGCGTGGCCGAAGGAGAGCAGCCCGGTGCGTCCGAGCAGCAGGTCGTAGCCGGTGGCGAGCGCCCCGAACAGCAGGCACAGGGCGAGCAGTTGGAGGCTCCCCGGACTACCCAGCGGGCCGTCCAGCAGGCCGGGCAGCGGCAGTGAGCTGTAGGGAGCCGTGACCAGCGCCGCCAGCAGGACGGCGGGCCACCAGCGGGCGTGGCGGCGAAGGGGCCCGGGGACGGCGGCCGGCGGTGCGGCCGCCGGGCGCGCCTCGGTGGATGCGGTGGTGGTCACGCGAGCCTCCCGGTGAGTCCGCGCGGCCGCAGGAGCAGCAGGGCGGCGAGCAGCACGACGACGGCGAGGTCGCCGAGCCCGGCGGTGGTGTAGTAGTTGGCGAACTGCTGGACGAGACCCACGCCGACCGAGGCCGCGGCGGCGCCGGTGACCGAGCCCATGCCGCCCATCACGACCACCACGAAGGCGAAGATGAGCAGCGAGGTGCCCTGGCCCGGGTCCACCGAGCCGAAGTACAGGCCGCCGAGCGCCCCGCCGAGCGCGGCGGCGGCGCCGCCGATGGCGAAGACCAGGGTGAAGGCCCTGCGCACGTCGATGCCGAGCGCGGTGACCATGGGCCGGTCCTCCACACCCGCCCGGACCACCAGCCCGTGCCGGGTGCGGCCGAGGAAGAGCCGCAGCGCGGCCAGCACCACCAGGGCGGCGGCGATCAGCACCAGCCGGTTGACCGGCACCTGGGCGCCGAGCAGTCCGAACGTCCCGCCCAGCGCGGCCGGTCCGGGAAAGGGCCGCGCGTCCGCGCCCCAGATCGCGGAGAGCAGCGCCGGGACGGCCAGGCCGACACCCACGGTGGCGAGCACCTGTTCGCGCGGGCGCTCGTAGAGCGGGCGGATGACGGCGAGTTCGAGCAGGACGGCGGCCAGCGTGCCGACGGCCGTACCGAAGGCGACCGCCAGCACGAAGCCGAACCCGCCGGGGCCGGCGCCCGGCAGGTGCCCGGAGGCAGCCCACCAGGTGCCGTACGCGCCGGTCGAGAGCAGCGCGCCGTGCGCGAAGTTGAGCACGTCCATCAGGCCGAAGATCAGGGACAGGCCGGAGGCGACCAGGAAGTACAGCGCTCCCAGCCCCAGCCCGGTGAGGGTGAGCAGGACGACGGTCGACATCAGCGTTCCCTGTCGCAGTGGGCGGGCGGGGCCGGGGCCGGATCGTGGCGGCCGACCCCGAGCAGCCGGCGGGTCGCCTCGGCGTCGGTCAGCAGTTCGTCGGCCGGGCCCTGGTGGGCGGTACGGCCGTCGGCGAGCACGACGCAGTGCTCGGCGAGGCGCCGGACCATGGCGAGGTTCTGCTCCACCAGCAGGACGGGCACCGCTTCGGCCGCCCGCTCCAGCACCCGGGCGACCTCGGTGACGACCCTGGGCGCCAGGCCCTTGGTGGGCTCGTCCGCGATGATCAGGCGGTTGCCGTTCAGCAGCGTGCGGGAGATCGCCACCATCTGCTGCTGCCCGCCGGAGAGGGTGCCGGCGGCCTGGCGAGCGCGCTGCTTCAGCTCCGGGAACAGCTCGTGCACCAGCGCGTACGCGGGCTCGCCCGCCCCCGGCCGTTCGGCCAGGCGCAGGTTCTCGGCGACGCTCAGCCCGGCGAACACACCCCGGTCCTCGGGGGCGTAGCCGATGCCCCGGCGGACCAGCGCGTGGGTCGCCAGCCGTACTGTCTCCTCGCCGCCGAACAGCACGCTGCCGGTACGCGGGACGAGGCCGAGGACGCCGCGCACGGTGGTGGTCTTGCCGGCGCCGTTGCGCCCGAGCAGGGCGGTCACGCCGGCTGCGGCGACGTCCAGGTCGACGCCGTGCAGGATGTGCCGTCCGCCGATGACGACCCGCAGATCCCTGATCCGCAGGAGTGCTCCCGCGGTCACAGTTCCTCCCCGAGGTAGGCCTGCTGGACGGTCGCGTCGGCCATCACCGCGTGCGGGGTGTCCAGCGCCAGCAGGGTGCCGTGGTGCATCACCGCGAGCCGGTCGGCCAGACCCAGCAGGACGTCCATGTGGTGTTCGACCATCAGGACGGTGCGGCCCTCGTCGCGGTGCAGCGAGCGGATCAGCGCGGTGAGCGCCGGCACCTCCTCGGCGCTCACACCGGCCATCGGCTCGTCCAGGAGCATCAGGCGCGGCTCGCCGACCAGCAGGACGGCGAGTTCGAGTTTGCGCTTCTCGCCGTGCGACAGCTCCTGCGCGGCGGCGTCGGCGCGATCCGCCAGTCCGGTGCGCTCCAGGACCTCGGCGACCCGGCCGGTGTGGGCGGCGGCCCGTCGCCAGATCCGGTACGAGCCGCCACCGGCGGCCTGCGCCGCCAGCCGGACGTGGTCGGCCACCGACATGGCGGGCCAGAGGCTGGAGGTCTGGAAGGTCCGGCCGAGGCCGCGCCGGGCACGGGCGTGCGGGGCCAGCCCGGTGATGTCCGCGCCGTCCAGCCGGACACTGCCCCGGGAGACCGGGTTGAGGCCGCTGATCAGGTTGAACAGGGAGGTCTTGCCGGCGCCGTTGGGACCGATGAAGGCGAGGAACTCGCCCTCGTGGACGTCGAAGGAGACGCCGTCGAGGATGGTGACGCCGCCGACGCCCCAGCCGAGTCCGCGCAGGCTGAGCACGGGCGTCGGGACGGGCGTCGGGACGGGTGGCGGGGCGGTCGCCGCCGCCGCGGGCCCGGCGGTGTTCGGGGAGTTCATCGCTTCAGCCCGCGATCGTCTTCAGCGGGGGAGTCGACGCCGACATCGGCAGCGCGTGCAGCAGCACCGGCCCGGCGCTCGCACCCTCGCCGGTCAGCTTGGCCGTGAACATCGGCTGGAGCAGCGCGTGGTCCTCGGCGCGGACCTGCTCCTCCCCCTTGGGGCCCTGGAAGCGCCAGTCCTCCAGCGCCTTGACCATCCTGGCGGTGTCGGTGGGGCTGCCGGCCTCGATGGCGTGGACGATCATCTGCGCGGCGGTGAAGCCGTCCGGGCTGAACAGGTCCGGCGTGCCGCCGGCCTTGGTGACGCCGTCCAGCATCGCGGTCTCGACCGGCGTGCTGCCCGCCGCCCCGGGGAAGTAGTGCGCCAGGAAGGAGATCTTGGCGGCGGCCGGGCCGAAGACCGGGTACGAGGCCGTGCCCGCGAGGCCGGTCACGACCTGGGTGGAGTCCAGCACGCCCTGCTGGTCGAGCGCCGTCCACAGGGCCGGCGCGGTGGCCCCGGCCCAGGCGACGAAGACCAGGTCGGCCCCGCCGGACCGCACCTGCTGCGCGAACGGAGTCAGGTCGGTGGCGCTGGGAGGAGCCAGCACGGAGCCGACCGTCGCACCCTGCGCCTCCAGCACCGACTTCACGGCGGCCACGTTGGCCTGCCCGAACGCCGAGTTCTGCGCCAGTACGGTGACCTTCTTGCCCTTGGCGTCGACCAGCATCGTCCCGGCCGTGAGGATGTCCTGGTAGGACTGCCGCCCGGAGCGGAACGTGTACTTGTTGATGCCGGTCAACGCGTCGGTGGCGGCCGCGCCGCTGATGAACAGCAGCTGGTTCTGCGCGGCCAGCGGTGCCACCTGGAGCGCCACGCCCGAGTCGGTGCTCCCGGCGAGGATCTTGTAGCCCTTGCCCGCGAGGTCCTTCGCTGCGGCGACGGCCTTCGCCGGATCCCCGGCGTCGTCCTGCTCGGCCACCTCGACCGCGTGCCCGGCCACCTTGCCGGTGCCCTTGGTGGCGTAGGCGAGCCCGGCGGTGAAGCCCTCCATGTACTGCTTGCCGTACGCGGCGAGCGGGCCGCTGCGCGAGTACACCAGGCCGACCTTGACCGGCGCGCCGTCCTTGGCGCCGGCGGCCTCGGAGCCGGCCGTGCCGGCGGCGGCGCAGCCCGTCAGGAGGGCGCCGGCGGTGATCAGGGTGAGCGCCTGGAGGGGTCTGCCGCTGACGAGGTGTGTGCTGCGCATACGCATGGTTCGGCTCCCGGGGGGTGTCGCGCCGTCCGCCGCCGCCCGGGGTCCGGGGCCCCTGTCGAAGGCCCCCGAGGGTTGACGCTCCGGGTGGCGGCGGAGTCCTGGTGGGTGGTTGGTGAGAGGTTAGGAGCGCGGTGCGGGCCCGGACATGTGGGCGGCAGCAACAGCGTCGGACCGGGCCGTGTGGGCGGCGCACATGGCCCGGCCCGGGCCCCGCCCGCGACAGTGAGGGAGCCTGAGCACCCCGCCCGGCGTGAACCCACCGCCGGCCCGGGGCAGCCGACAGGCCCTCACGCAACCAAGCTGGAAGGCACGGACATGGACAAGGTGACGACCCCGGCCCGGGCGGTGGCGGACATCCCCGACGGGGCGGTGGTGGCGGTCGGCGGCTTCGGCCTCTGCGGCATCCCCTCGACCCTGATCGGCGCGCTGGCCGAGGCCGGCGCGGGCGGACTACGGGTGGTCTCCAACAACTGCGGGGTCGACGACTGGGGGCTCGGCCTGCTGCTGCGGGCCGGCCGGATCGCCCGGATGACCTCCTCGTACGTCGGGGAGAACAAGGAGTTCGCCCGCCAGTACCTGAGCGGTGAGCTGGAGGTGGAGCTCACCCCGCAGGGCACCCTCGCCGAACGGCTGCGCGCGGGCGGCTCGGGCATCCCGGCGTTCTACACCCCGGCCGGCGTCGGCACCCAGGTCGAGGAGGGCGGGCTGCCCTGGCGCCACGGCGCCGACGGATCGGTGACCCTCGCCTCGCCGCCCAAGGAGGTCCGGGAGTTCGGCGGCCGCCGCTACCTGCTGGAGGAGGCCATCACCGCCGACTTCGCGCTGGTGCGGGCAGCGGTCGCCGACCGGCACGGGAACTGCGTCTTCCACGCCGCCGCCCGCAACTTCAACCCGCTGTGCGCGACGGCCGGGCGGATCACCCTGGTGGAGGCCGAACGGATCGTGGAGCCCGGCGAACTCCCGCCGGACGCCGTGCACCTGCCGGGCGTCCACGTCGACCGCGTCGTCGCCGCCGATCCGTCCGACAAGCGCGTCGAGCGCCGCACCGTCCGCCCCGGGAGCACCGCCCGCCCCGGGGCCACCGCCCGCCCGGCGTCCGCCCGTCAGGAGACCCGCCATGCCGCTCGACCGTGACCAGCTCGCCGCCCGCGCCGCCCGGGAACTGCGCGACGGACAGTACGTCAACCTGGGCATCGGCCTGCCCACCCTGATCCCCAACCACATCCCGCCCGGCGTGCACGTCGTGCTGCACTCCGAGAACGGCATCCTCGGGGTGGGCCCCTATCCGCCCGAGGGGGAGGAGCACCCCGATCTGATCAACGCCGGCAAGGAGACCGTCACCACCGCGCCCGGCGCCTCCTACTTCGACTCGGCCTTCTCCTTCGGCATGATCCGCTCCGGGCGGATCGACGTCTCGGTGCTCGGCGGGATGCAGGTCTCCGCCGGCGGGGACCTGGCCAACTGGATGGTCCCCGGGAAGATGGTCAAGGGCATGGGCGGCGCGATGGACCTGGTCCACGGCGCCCGCCGGCTGATCGTCGTGATGGAGCACACCGCGCGCGACGGCTCGCCCAAGATCGTGCCGGCGCTGACGCTCCCCGCCACCGGCCGGGGCGTGGTCCACCGCATCGTCACCGACCTCGCTGTCATCGACGTCACCCCCGAGGGCCTTCGGCTGGTCGAGATCGCCCCCGGCGGCACCGTGGACGAGGTCCGCTCCGCCACCGGAGCCGACCTGGACGTCTCCGCCTGCGCGGCCGCCCCGGTGTGACGTGACGCGGCCGGCCGGGCTGTGTCGGTGGTACCGCAACGGCCCGGCGGCCGCGACGATGGTCCCTGTCACCGCCCGTGGACACGTCCTGGCCCCGGAGGGCCCGGCCGGCCCGGCAGCGAGGGGAGCAGGGCATGGCACAGCCGGAGAACGACCTCGGGGCCGGGCAGCACGAACCGCACGGCGGCGCACTCGGCCCCCGGCTCAACTGGCTGCGGGCCGCGGTACTGGGCGCCAACGACGGCCTGGTCTCCACCGCCGGTCTGGTGATGGGCGTGGCCGGCGCGACGACATCGCGCAGCGCGCTGCTCACCGCCGGCCTCGCCGGACTGCTGGCCGGCTCGCTGTCGATGGCTGTGGGCGAGTACGTGTCGGTCAGCAGCCAGCGCGACTCCGAACGGGCCGCGCTGCGCCTCGAACAACGCGAGCTGGCCGAGGAGCCGGAGGCGGAACTCGCCGAGCTGGCCGGTCTCTACGAGGCGAAGGGCCTGCCGCCGGAGCTGGCCAGGGAGGTCGCCGAGCGGCTCACCGAGCACGATCCGCTGGCCGCCCACGCGGACGCGGAACTCAAGATCGACCCGGACGAGCTGACCAGCGCCTGGCAGGCCGCCTTCGCGAGCTTCGCCTCCTTCACGGTCGGCGCGCTTTTCCCGCTGCTGGCCGTGCTGCTGCTGCCGACCGACGCGCGCGCACCGGGCACCGCCGCCACCGTGCTGTGCGTGCTGCTGCTCACCGGCTTCCTGAGCGCGCGCCTGGGCGGCGCGCCGCCGGGGCGCGCGGTGCTGCGCAACGTCATCGGCGGCGGACTGGCGATGGCGGTGACCTACGGGGTGGGCGAGCTGCTGGGCGCCGCCGGGGTGTGAGGGGCCCGGCGGGCGGCGCGCGGAACCTCGCGCCGCCCCGGCGTACGTGCTGCGCGGCGCCTCCCACCGCGCTGCTCGCCGCGCCGCCCGCAGGCCGCCGCCGGACCGGGAGCGGTCAGGCCGCCCGGTTCGCCACCGCCGGGCGCCTTCTCGCGTCGGGGCGGCGCAGCAGCAGGTCCAGGGCCAGGCTCCCGGGGCCGGTCACCGCGATCGCCAGGAAGACCCAGCAGAACAGCACGGAGAGCTCGCCCCCGTTCTGGATGGGCCACAGGGCCTTCTCCTGGTGAACGCTGAAGTACGCGTAGGCCATCGAGCCGGAGCAGAGCAGCGCGGCGGGCCGGGTGCCCAGGCCGAGCAGCACCAGCAGGCCGCCGGCCAGCTGAATCAGGGCGGCCCACCAGCCGGGCCACTGACCGGTCGGAAGGGTGGCGCCGTGCGCGCCGCCCAGGACGCCGAACAGCGAGGCCGCGCCGTGGCAGGTGAACAGCAGGGCGGTGACGATCCGCAGCAGGGCCAGGGTGTGCGGCCTGGCGGGTTCGACGAACGCGCGGGGGTCGAATGACATGGTGGGGCTCCTCGGTCGGCGGCCGGCGCCGTCGGCGCGGCCGGGTGCGGGATCGGGCTCGCCAGGCGCCGGCCCCACTCCGGCACCGCTGAGGGAAAGGCACGCCCACTGCGCCGCACCGGGGCCGCACGATCCCGGTAACGCGGCCCGGCCTCCACGCCGCGCGGTTGACGGGCGCGCGACGTGCAGTGGCGACCTGCCGCCGTCCGTACGGTGCGGCGAGGACGGCCCGCACAGCCCGGATGACGTGGCGGTGACAATTCTGGCGCATCGTCAGAGGTCTTGTCATCACCGGAACATCGGCCGCGCTGGTTCCCCTCAGCATCTCCACGTCCTCCTGCCCTGCCCGGCTCCGCCCGGCGTCCTCCGACGGGTCCCCCACCTGCTCCGTCCGGCCCGGAACAGGCCGGCCCTGCTCCGTCCGGCCCGGAACAGGCCGGTGGGCCGGCCGGATCCCGGTCGGGAGCTGGTCGGGTGCTGGTCAGGCCCCGGCCACGGACAGGTTGTCGAACTGGGCGGGGTGGTACCCGTCGGTTCCCAGGCCGGCCCTCCCCGAGCCGTACGCCGTGTCGGTCGCGCCGCCGATCACCGCGTCGTCCAGCGTGGCGGTGATCTGCGGCCCCCGGAGGGTGAGGCCGATCCGGTGCCAGCCGGAGGTTCCGGGCGCCGCCGCGCGACCGGCCGCCAGCGTGCTGACGACGCCCTGGTCGGTGGTGCGCAGGATCGACCAGGCGCCGGTGTCGGCGATCCGCAGGCGGTAGCCGGCCTGGTTGCCCTGGGGACGCCCCTGCGGGCCCGCGCGGCCCAGCAGTTCGACCGCGCCGGCCTGCGGGAGCATCGCGTCCACCCGGACGGTGTAGTCCGTCCAGTCCCCGTCGCCGAGCAGTGCGAACGGTGTGCTGTCCTGCTGCCAGAGGATCGGTGTGCGGGGTGTGGCCTGCCGTACGCAGATCCCGCCGCGCCCGGCCGTGCAGGGGGCGGTCTCGAAGGACCCCTGCATGTCGGCCAGGTAGCGGGCCTCGCGCCCGGGGGCGTAGTCCTCGAAGTCGTCGGCGTAGGGCAGTGCGAGGCCGTGGCCGGCGGGGCCGACGGCCGTGCCCCTGGCCTCGGCGCTCTCGTTGGTGAGGGTGTAGGCGTAGCCGGGCCGCAGGGTGAGCGAGAAGGCGCCGCCGCCCGGGGCCGGATCGGCCTGCCGGATCATCCAGCGTCCGGCGTCCGGGGCGTTCAGGTCGCTCGCCCAGACCTGCACCGCCGTGGTGGACAGGCCGCCGCGCGGCCGCACGGAGAGGGTGCGGGCGGTGGAGGCGGTGGTGGTCTCGACGACGGTCGTCCAGTGCGCCGAGTCGGGGGAGCGCAGGGTGACGTAGCTCCCGGCGGTGCGGTCGCCGCCGAGGTAGCCGCAGGCGGAGTCGAGGTAGCGCCAGCCGGGCCGCGTGAACCGGGTGGTGTGGGCGGTGGCCCACAGGGCCCGTCCGACGGTGTAGGCGCCGGACCACGGCTGGTTCGCCAGCAGGAGGCCGACGGTGTCGTAGGGCAGCCCCTGGTAGGCGGCGGCGACCACGGGCCAGTTGATGTACGCGGTCATCCGGCCGTCGATGTAGTCCCGGTTGGTCGCCCGTACCAGGGAGGCGCCGTCCTGGAGGTCGTGCGAACCGTTCTCGCTGGCCCAGAGCGGCTTGCCGCCGGCCACGGCGGCCGGGGTGGAGGGGCAGCTGGTCTGGTCGGAGAGCCAGCCGCAGGGGTAGTGCGCCCCGATGACGTCGACCGCGTCGGCGAACGCGGGATCCTCGGCCATCGCGTCGGCGACGTCCCAGCCGTCGTCGGCGCCGACGACCCGGGTGGGCAGGCCCTCGGCGGCCAGGGCGGCGTGCAGCTCGCGGTACCAGGCGCGGTCGAAGCCGCGTTCGTTCCAGCCGCCGAGGTAGTCGATGGTCAGACCGTGGTCGTCACGGGCGTGCCGGATCCAGCGGAGGTAGTAGTCGATCATGTCGGAGGACCAGAAGCGGCCGCCGCCGATCCAGCCGGGGGCGCCCCAGGCGAGCGCGTACAGCCCGATCGCGGGGTTGCGGGCCCTGGCCTGCTCCATCAGCCACCACTCGTAGCCGCGGTCGTAGCCGGTGTCGTCCGGGGTGTGCTCGGCACTCGGCTCCGCGCCGTCGGTCGAGTTGGTGTCGCCCCCGACCTCGACCTTCAGGATCTGCAGGCTCGCGCCGTACCCCGGCTTGAAGAGGTAGTCCAGGATCTCGCTCCGCTGCGGTTCGGGGTAGTCGTACAGCAGGCGGGAGTTGCCGCCGCCGCCGCTGGCGGCGCCGATGCCGTCGTACGTCCGTCCGGCCGACGCCCCGTCGAGGACGACCTCGGTCACCGGGGCGGCAGCCGCTCCCGCCGCCTCCGGGGACACCGGCCGCTCTCCCCGCCCCTCTCCCGGTCCGGCCGTCGCGCGGGCCGGACCGGACGAGGCGACGGGGCCGAGCGTGCCGCCGAGGGCCAGCAGCAGGGCGAGGACCAGCGCATGCGGCCGGGTGGTCGGTCGGCGGTCCGCTGCCGAGCGGTTCATGAGGGCTCCAGGTGCGGGTGCGGCGGGGGTCGCCGCACGTGCCTGGACCCAGCGTCGGCACGGTCGTGTCCGTCCGCCACCGCAGCTCCGCCCGACGGCGGACCGCCCGCGACGGCGGACCGCCCGCGGGGTGGTGCGCCGTCGGGCGGAGCCGGACCGCTCTGCTCGCGGGGGCCGGCCGGGCCGGCGGGGCCACCCCGGTGGCGGCCGCCGGCCGCGACGAGGCCGGCTACAACGAGGCGAGGTTGTCCGCCAGGTCGTCCAGGCCGAGCGAGCCCTGGGAGAGCGCGGCCATGTGCCAGGCCTTGAGGTCGAACCCGGCGCCGTGCCGCCGGCGGGCGGCCTCGCGCCCCTGGAGCCAGGCGCGTTCGCCGAGCTTGTAGCCGATGGCCTGGCCGGGCCAGCCGAGGTAGCGGTCGATCTCGCTCGTGCGCACCTCGGGCGGGGAGCCGTTGAAGGCGGCCATGAACTCCGTCGCCAGCTCGGGTGTCCAGCGCTCGCCGGGGTGGAACCCGGAGTCGGCGGGGACGGCCAGGCGCAGGTGCATGCCGATGTCGATGATCACCCGGATGGTGCGCAGCATCTGTTCGTCCAGGAAGCCGAGCCGGTGCGCGGGTTCGGCGAAGAAGCCCAGGTCGTCCATCAGGCGCTCGGAGTACAGCGCCCAGCCCTCCAGGTTGGCGCTCACCTTGCCCAGGGTGACCTGGTAGCGGCTGAGCCGGTCGGCGCAGGCGACCCACTGGGCGAGCTGCAGGTGGTGGCCGGGGACACCCTCGTGGTACCAGGTGCTGACCAGCTGCCAGGTCGGGAAGGACTCCCGGCCCAGGGTGGGCAGGTGGGTGCGGCCGGGGCGGCTGAAGTCCAGGCTCGGCGCGGTGTAGTAGGCGGCGGCGGAGCTTCCCTCGGGCGCGAGCCGTGACTCCACCCGGCGGATCGGGCCGGCGATGTCGAAGTGCTTGCCGTCGAGGGCCTCGATCGCGTCGTCCATGAGCCGTTGGAGCCAGTCGCGGATCCCCTCCGCCCCCTTGACCGCGTGCCCTTCCTCCTCCAGGTGCCGCATCGCCCCGACGGGCGTGGCGCCGGGCAGCACGCGCCTGGCCTCCACCGCCATCTCGTCCCTGAGCCGGTGGAACTCGCCCCAGGCCCAGGCGTAGGCCTCGTCCACGTCGAGGTCGGCCCCGGTGCCGAACCGGACGGCGCGCAGGTAGCGCTCGCGGCCCACGGCGTCCGGGGTGCCGGCGGCGGCGGGGGCGTAGGTCTCCCGCAGCCAGTCGCGGAACCCGGCCACGGCGGCGGTGGCCCGCAGCGCGGCGGCGTCCAGTTCGGGGCGCAGGCGCTCCGGGCCGTCGGCGGCGAACCCGGTGAACCAGCCGGGCCGGCCGGTGGCCTCCCCCGTCCACGCGGTCAGCTGGTCGATCACCGCCGCGACCTGGCGCGGCGCCGAGAGCAGGCCCCGGGAGAGGCCCTCGCCGAGGGTGGCCCGGTAGCCGTCCAGCGCGCCGGGCACGTTGCGCAGCCGTCCGGCCACCGCCGCCCAGTCCTCGTCGCTCTCGGTGGCCATCAGGGTGAGGATGTCCCGCACCTGGTGGACGGGCCCCGCGATGTTGCGCAGCCGGCGGTGGTCGTCGCCCGCGTCGTACGCGGCGAGCGCGGCGGTGAGGCGTTCGCGCAGCAGCCGGGCACAGGCCCGGTCGGCCGGGTCCGCCCAGGCGGAGCCGGGTGCTTCGAGCGCGTCGAGAGCGGCGAGCGTGTCGCGGTCCAGGCCGGCGAGGGCCGCGGAGCCCTCGGGGGAGAGGTCGGGCTGCCGCTGGTCCTCCGGGTGCAGGCCCAGTCGGGTCGAGGTCATCGGATCGAGGGCCACGAGCCGGTCGACGTGGTCGTCCGCGATGCGGCGCGGGGTGATCGGGAGGTCTGCCATCCGGACATCCTGACGCATCGTCCGTGGACCCGTGGTGCCTTTTCCGGCGATCACCGCATGCCCATGCCAGGAAGGCCGCCCGTGACCGACCGCGCCGCCGCTCACCCGGCGGGCGCCGGTCCCGCCGGCCGGTCCAGCTGGGAGGTGGCCGCCGACACCAGCGCGGTGATGCCCGTACGCAGCGTCAGGCCGACGTGCGGACGGAACTCCGGGGAGTGGTTGGGAGGCAGCGCGGCCAGTTTCTCGGCCGCGCTCGCCCCGGGTGCGGCCGACCACTGCCGCGGGCCGACCACGCCCAGCATCCAGTAGGCCGTCCGGATCCCCGCCACCCCGTGCAGCGCCCGCCCGGCCTCGCCGAACAGCGGGAAGTCCTCGGTGGCCATGGCGGGCGGCCAGCCGGTCACCCGCTGCGCGCCGAAGGCGGCCCGGTGGGCGGCGGCCACCTCCGCCGTCAGCCCGGCGTCCGGCAGGTTGACCCCGGAGCGGGAGGTGATCCGGACGGTCGGCTCGCGCGGGCACCGGGAGGCGTCGGACTCCGCCCGGGCGATCCGGTGCACGGCGGCGACCACCCGCTCCAGCACGTGGTCGGCGAAGGCCCGGACGGTCACCCCCAGCGTCGCGCTGTCCGGCACGACGTTCGCCGAGCCGCCCGCCCGCAGTGAGCCGACGGTGAGCACCACCTGCTCGGCGGGGCTCGTCTCCTGCGGGACGACGCCCTGCAGGCGCAGCACCAGGGCGGCGGCGGCCAGCACCGGATCGACCGCCAGGTGCGGGGCGGAGGCGTGCCCGCCCCTCCCGTGGATCACCACCTCCAGGGTGACGCTGCCGGCCGTCACCGGACCCGTGCCGTGCGCCACCATGCCGGCCGGCAGCGGGGCGGTGTGCTGCGCGAGCACCACCGAGGGCGGCGCGCACCGCCGGTAGAGGCCGTCGGCCAGCATCGCCCGCGCGCCCCGCAGCGTCTCCTCCGCGGGCTGGCCGACCACCACCACGGTGCCCCGCCACTGCCCGGCCGCGCGCGCCAGGGCGCTCGCGGCCCCCGCCGCGCAGGCCAGGTGGACGTCATGGCCGCAGGCGTGCATGACCGGGACCACTGTTCCGTCCGCCGCTCTGGCCCGGGCCGTGCTGGCGTACGGCAGGCCGGTGCGCTCCTCGACCGGCAGGGCGTCGAGTTCGGCCCGCACCAGCACCACCGGGCCGGGGCCGTTCTCCAGCACGCCGACCACGCCGTGGCCGCCGATCCCGGCCTGGACTTGGTATCCGGCCGCGCCGAGCCGGGCCGCGAAGCGGGCCGCGGTGCGCTCCTCCTGGCCGGACAGCTCGGGGTTGCGGTGCAGGTCGAGGTAGAACTCGGCCGCGGCGGCGAGATCGGGGTCGGCCGTCCCGCTCGCGCCCGCCACCGGCGGGACGGCCGGCGGAGCGGTGCTTCCGGGTGTGGCGCTGGGCCCGGGTGCGGCGCTGGGCCCGCGTGCGGCGGTGGGCGGCCCGGGTGCGGCGGGTGTCGCGGGCGTGGCGGTCATCGGGGCTCCGTTCCGGCAGAGGAGGCTCGCCGACCTGCGGTGTCAGCGAGGTGACAGTGGACGGCAGGCAGGTCTGCCAGTGCGGGGGCGTACCAATGTCCCTGTGGCGGGGGGCGGTTCGGTGAACCGGGCCCCGTCGCCGTCGCCCGGTCCGGTCGCCAGTGGGCGGACCGTCCCCACCGTCCTGAAGGAGTTCCCATGGCTGCCAACGGCATCGCGGACACCAACCTCGCCTCCCTCGCGCAGGAGATCCTGAACCTGGAGTCGGAGACCTTCGAGATCAGCGACTACTCGGACGCCAGTGAGGTCATGCTCGGCTCGTCCACCAGCTGCTCCAGCACCAGCACCTGCTCCAGCACCACCAGCACCACCAGCTGCACCGCCTGACCTTCCGCCCGTCCCGTCAGCCCCCTCCCCGAGGGGGCTGACGGCGTTGGCGGGCAGCGCCGTTCAGGGGAACGGGTGCGGCACCCGGCGCAGTTCCGTCTCACCGAGGTCGGTGGAGCGCAGCCCGGCGCGCCGCTGCGCCGTCCGCAGCCGGGGCATCCCCAGGGCGCGCTGACGCGACCAGCCGAAGTCGATCGGCAGCAGTCCGGGGACGATGGTGCAGACCGTACTGAGGCCGAGCCGCCGCTGCTCCGGCGAGGTCTGGTCCACCACGATCACGTCGAAACCGGCCCCGGCCAGTTCGTCGCGGCAGAACAGGACGTCGTCCAGCAGATCCCGCGAGCGCGGCCGGGCCTTCGACCAGGTGGCGTAGACCTCCTCGAACGGCCGCAGCGCGGCCGGCTCCAGATAGCTCTCCGCGTACCGGGCCATCTGCGGGAGGCCGAACAGCGCGGCGTGGTCGGGCAGCCGCCGGACCAGCCCGAAGTCCTCCGCCATGGCGGCCAGTTCGGCCG
The DNA here is from genome assembly GCF_041435095.1 of Kitasatospora sp. NBC_00315. Classification (NCBI taxonomy): domain Bacteria; kingdom Bacillati; phylum Actinomycetota; class Actinomycetes; order Kitasatosporales; family Streptomycetaceae; genus Kitasatospora; species Kitasatospora sp. NBC_00315. The sequence continues at coordinate 7,909,851 of NZ_CP108025.1, forward strand.
GACGCTCGCGCACCTGGCCGGGCAGGTGCGGCAGGTAGGTGAGGATCTCCGAGACGGCCGACTCCACCGCCTGCTCCGGGCCGAAGGCCGCGCCGGCCGCGAAGGCCAGCGTCCCGGGAGCGCCGTCGCGGCGCACCGCCAGGCCGGTCACGACCGGGACGGCCAGATCGATCCGGTTGTCGAACACGTGCACGTCGTACCCCTGCAGGGCCGCCCGGTCGACCATGGCCCGCAGGTCGGCGCCGGGGCAGGAGGCGAGGTCGATCTCGGTCAGCGGGGCCCGGCCGTACCAGCCGAGCAGGAAGGAATCGCGCTCGATCAGCTCCAGCAGGCCGAACAGGATCGCCTCCTCCAGGCAGCTCCCGATCGCGCAGCCGTTGGAGCACTCGAAGACGAAGCTGTCCGAGGCCAGGCCCGCACTGTAGTAGCAGAGCCGCGCGGGAACGAGCACCGCCCGCTCGTCGCGCAGCGACCAGCCCCGCACCCAGGGGATCGGCCGGTCCGGATCGAAGGGGCTGAGCATCGGGTCGTCCCGGTAGGTCTGCGGTGCGTAGAGGCCGCACTCGCGCGGATCCAGCGCGCCCCCGGCCAGGTTCCGGTACGAGTCCAGCACCGGCTCGGCGATGTGCCGCCGGTGCGTGCCCGCGTACCGCTCCAGACCCTCCAGGAAGGCCAGATCCCGGCTGGCGCGGAACGAGTTGGCCTGCCCGCTCCAGGTCACGTCGGTGAGACCGGCGTAGCCGCGCATGAAGACGCTGCCCGCGACCGGCGCGGTGGTCGGCGAGCCGACGTCCGACCAGGTGCCGGCGCCGAGCACGCCGCAGACCGGGTTCGCCAGCGCGGCGGCGGGCAGCTCGTAGGAGGCGGCCGGGCGCAGCCGGTAGCCGTCCGGGCCGCTCTTGGCGCGGGAGCGCAGGGGCAGCACCGGGCCCTCGCCGGGCCGCTCGGCCGAGGCCGTCGCGCAGGCCGGGCAGAGCGGTTCGGCGAGCAGCGGCACGGTGTGCGCCTGGAGGGTCTCCAGATCCAGCCGGGTGACCCGGGGCAGCGCCGCCGCCGGGCGCTCCTCGTCCACGGCCAGCAGGTACAGCGCCCAGACCGCGTCCAGCGTGTGGTCGGGCAGCACCGGCCAGCCGGCGTCCAGCGCCGTGGTCTCCAGACCGGTCTCCAGCGCCTCGCGTTCGGTCCGGCTGCGCAGCCGCTGCCAGCGCATGGCCAGGCACGTCCCGCAGGCCGGTGCGGCGTCCGGCGCGCCGCCCCACGGGCCGATCAGGACGGCCTGCGCGCTGAGGTGGACGCCGGCGCCGGCCCGCTGCCGGGCCCGCCCGGGCGGCTCGGGCGCGCCGCCCAGCAGGTCGGCTCCGCCGAGGGCGGCGACCGCCGGAGCGGGCAGGCCGGCGGCGTCCGCACGGGCCGCGAGGGCGCTTTCGAGCGCGGCCCGGGCCGGCTCCAGCGGCGGGGCGGCGAGAGTGGTGGTCATGTCCGGTTGCTCCAACGGAAGGTCCGGGCGGCCAGCGCCCCGAACAGGGCGGCGAACACGGCGAGTCCGAGGCAGGCGATGGCGGGCCCGCCGACCCCGCCCCGACCGGCGAGGGCGTCGGTGATCCCGTCGACGAAGTAGCGCAGCGGCAGGGCCCGGGAGAGGGTGCGGAGCCAGCCGGGCATCAGGTCGATGGGGTAGAACGCCCCCGACAGGAAGGCCATCGGCACCATCACGCAGTTGGCGATCGCGGCCACCGCCTCCGGGGTGTTCGCCAGAGCGCCGACCACCAGCCCGATGGCGGCGAAGGCGGTGACGCCGAACAGCAGCACCGGCAGCGCCAGCGGCCAGGACGAGGAGAGGTGCAGGCCGAACACGGGCAGCAGGGCCACGCCGGTGAACAGCAGGGCCTGGACCAGGCCGGTGCCCAGCGCCACCGCGTAGCGCGAGGCGAGCACCGAGGGCAGCGGGGTGGGCGTACGCCAGACGAGCCGCAAGAGGTCGTCGCGGCGCCAGTGCATCAGGGTGAAGGCCACCCCGAACAGCGCCGCGTTGCCGATGCCCCAGGCGAGCACCCCGGGCGCGGTGTAGTCGATGAACGGCAGACCGCCGTCCACCGACTGCCCGCGGAAGATCAGGCCGAACACGACGAGGAACAGCAGCGGGAACGCGAAGGTGAAGAAGACCGAGGTGCGGTCCCGGACGTAGGCCAGGTAGGTGGCCCTGGTCATGGCGGTGTAGGCGCTCACGGGCGGTGCTCCACTCCGGGTGTCGGGCCGAGGTCTGCGGTGGCGGCGGAGCCGGGTGTGCCGGGGGCCGGTGTGCCGGAGCCGGGGGCGGCGGGGGCGGCGCTGCTCACGGCGCCGGTCAGGCTGAGGTAGGCGTCCTCCAGGGTGGCCGTGCGGGTCCGGATCGCGTCCATGCCGACCACCGACCCGAGCCCCACCAGTACCCGGTTGGCGACCCTGGTCTCGATCACCAGCTCCCCGCCCTCGACGGTGACCCGGTCGACGCCCTCGACGCCCCGGGCCCGCGCCACCGAGAGCCGGTCCGAGGGGACGAACAGCCGCGCCGGCGCGGCGAGCGACCTGACCAGGCCGGCGGGGGTGTCCAGGGCCAGCACCGAGCCGCGCGCCACGATGGCCACCCGGTCGCAGAGCGCCTCCGCCTCCTCCAGGTGATGGGTGGTGCACACGATCGTCCGCCCCTCGCCGCGCAGCGAGCGCAGCAGCTCCCAGAGCGAGCGCCGGGCCTGCGGATCCAGTGCCGCGGTCGGCTCGTCGAGGAAGATCAGGTCGGGCTGGTGGATCAGCGCGGTGGCCAGCGCCAGCCGCTGACGCTGCCCGCCGGACAGGTCGTCGACCCGGCTGCGCCCCTTGGCCGACAGGTCGACCAGCTCCAGCGCGCGCCCGGCCGCCGCGCGGTCCAGACCGTACAGCGCGGCGACCGTCCGCAGGTGCTCCAGCGCGGTCAACCGGGTGAAGAACGCCGAGGACTGGGTCTGGACGCCGAGCCGCCGCAGCAGCGCGGTGTTGCGCGGCCAGGGGCTCTCGCCGAGCACGGCCACCGTCCCGGTGTCGGGGCGGCGTAGCCCCACCACGATCTCCACCAGGGTGGTCTTGCCCGCGCCGTTGGGCCCGAGGATGCCGAAGAACTCGCCGCGTTCCACCGACAGCGACACCCCGTCGAGCGCCACCACCTCCCCGTACCGCTTGGTGACGCCGTCGAGCGCCACCGCCGGGCCGGTCGTCGTTCCAGCTGTGCTCATCCTGTGCTCTCCGTTGCTGGTCATGGGGCTGTACGGGGCGCCGGTCACGAGGCCCGGCCCCGATTCGTGCGGCGGACGGCCCGGGCGAGCAGGCCCAGCGCCCACAGCAGCAGCGCGGCGCCGGCCACCAGTGCGGGGGCGTAGCCGGCCGCCCCCGCGGCGCTCGCGGGCAGCAGCCGGCGGCAGAGCGGTCCGGTGAGGGCGAGCGCCGTACCCGCCAGCACGGCGCAGCCGAGCGCGTAGCCGCCGTACGCCAGCCGCAGCCGCACGGGGTAGGCCCCGAGCGCGCCCGCCGCCCCGCGCCGGACGGCGGACCGGACCACCAGGGCGGCGAAGGCCCGGCTGTCGGTGGCCAGTTGGACCGTCCCCAGGGCGTACCCGAGGATCTTGTAGCCGTCCAGCGGCGGCAGCGGCAGCAGGTTGGCGAGCGCCATGGCCGCGCCGAACAGCAGCAGGCCGCCGAGGAACGGCCTGGCCTGGGCCCGCTCGGGCAGCAGCGCCCAGGCGGGGTAGAACGGCAGCAGGAAGACCAGGTTCATCAGCACACCCGCGCCCGCCGTGGCGATCTGCTGGCGCCGACGGGCGAAGAACCGGACGTCCTCGACCTCGCAGTAGAGGTAGGTCATCATCAGCCGCCAGCGCAGCCCGATCTCCGTGGTCCGCCCGCCGAACGCCCGCCCCGCCAGGCCGTGCGCCACCTCGTGCAGCGCGAGACTGACCCAGAGCACCGCACCCACGGCGGCCAACGCGACCGGCTCGGCCATCAGTTCGGCGCTGTCGTGGACGAGCGCCCCCAGCCGCGCCGCGATCGCGCCGAGCAGCGCGAGGACCAGGGCCAGCAGGGGCACCAGGACACCGGGCCGGCGCGCGAAGCCGGTCGCCCGGTGCAGGCGCTCCAGCAGGGCCGGCGCGTCCGCGACCATCCGGACGCTGCCGCTCAGCAGGGTGGAGCGCGGCCCCGGCACCGGCACGGCCGCCGGGGCCGGCCCACTGTCGGCCAGCAGGCCCCGGCGGTACAGCAGTTGGAGCATCTGCTGCCACTGCTCGGGGCCGAGCCGGACCCGGAACCGCCGCGCGTACTGTTCGCCGATCTCCTCCAGCGAGCGGCTGCCGTCGAGCCGCTCGATGATGAACCGCTCCTTCGCACCGATCTCCAGGCGCCTGCCGCTCGCCGGGTCGAGCAGGAGGTGCAGGGTGGCGGTGCCGCGCACCAGGGCGCGGCTGGTCCGCACCCCGGGCCTGACCCGCGGTCTCAGCGCCGGCAGGTCGTGCCCGCTCACGGGGCCGCCACCGGTCGCGGTCCGCGCAGCGCCCGGGCGAGCACGTAGGAGAGGTACGCCTCGTCCCGGACGGTCACCGACAGCCGGTTGTTGGTCATGTGCAGATAGGGCGAGAGCAGCATCGGCAGCGACTGCGCGGGGTCGTCGACCGGCAGGTCGCGGGTGCCGTCCCAGGAGCGGAACACCAGGTCGCCGCGCCGGGTCAGATCGAGCACCCGCTCACGCAGTTCGAGACCGTGCTCGGCCCAGCCCCGCAGGACGCTGGGCAGCCGCTCCGGCGCGCCGTCGGCGAGCGCCTCCCGGATCACCCGGAAGCGCTGCGGCAGGCTGGCGTCCATGGTGCCGTACGCGCGGTCGTAGCCGTCCCGCGCGGTGTAGTTGGTGCCCTGGAAGGCACCGTTCCAGAAGTCGTGGTAACGGTCGAGGAAGTCCAGCAGCGCGTCCTCCTCGCGCAGGAAGCAGCCGGACATCGTCATCATCAGCTGGGCGGACAGCCCCAGCACGACGGTCCGCAGATGCACGTTCATCGTGCGCGCGGCCTCGATCACCAGATCGCTGGAGCGCTGGAAGTGCCACTCCGCCAGCGCCACCCCGGCCGGGCCGCCGTACTTGCCGTACTCGGGCTCGTACGGCTCCGCGCTGAAGGAGTTGTTCGGGCGCAGCCGCATCCGCCCCTCGGCGTCGAGCAGGCGCGCACGCTGCTCCTCGCGCTCCTCCCCGTGGTACTCCAGCTCGAAGAGCGTGTTGTAGAGCTCGGCGAGGAAGCCGCCCTTGACCTCGTAGAGCGCCGGGCGTTCCCGCAGGAAGCGGCCGATCGCCTGCTCGGCGCGCTCGCGCACCGTCGCGCTCGCCCCGGCGTGGGAGGGGCGCAGGCGCAGTCGTAGGTGCGGGCCCTCCAGCCAGTAGTTGATGAAGAAGTGGCCGGCCAGCAGGCCCTCCCGGGTGAGGGAGTCGACCAGTGGACGCACGCAGGTCAGCAGCAGCGGCCGGGGGCTGGCCGCGTAGAAGACGTGGAAGGCCAGCCAGTCGCCCGGGGCGGGGTGCGGCTGGGGGGCGGGGTCAGTCACGGCGCGGTTCTCCCTGCTGCTCGGGAGCGGCGGCGGCCGCTCGGGGGACGCTCTCCACGGCGAGTTCGGCGACGTGCCGGCCCTCCGGGGAGCGGACGTGCAGGGCGTCCTCGCCCGGCAGCATCTCCTCCAGGACCACCACGGCCGCCCGGCCCGCGAGCAGTCCGTCCAGGGCCATCAGCGACAGCGGGCTGTCGAAGTCCACGTACTGGGGCTTGGAGGCCCCGAACCAGCCGCCCACCTCGTCGGCCCGCGGCAGCGGACGGATCCGCGCGAACACCCGGTCGGGCAGGTCGTGCCGGCGCCGCCAGCGTTGCCACTGGAGGTAGCGCTCGGCGTCGTCCGCGCCCGGCCGCGGCACGGGCGTGGCCCCGGGCTCGACCGTCCAGGCGCGCCGGTGCAGGACGAGGCTGCCGTGGCGCAGCCGGGGCCGGTGGCTGACACCCCCGCTCGCCGGAGCGGCCGGCACCCCGCGCCAGACCTCCGGCGTCACCCGGGAGGTGGGGGAGAACAGCAGCAGCGTGCGGGGGATCTCGGGAAGCACCATCGGCACGAGGTAGCCGAGGTAGAGCGGCACCACCTCCCGGCCCAGCCGGCGTGAGCGCAGCAGCAGGCGGTCCTGCGCGATGTCGTGCTCCACGTAGAGGTCGTCCAGCTGGATCCGGGCCGCGTCCGCGGCGGTGCTGGTCTCGCCGGGGCAGACGATCTCGTGGTCGGTCAGCCGGCTGTGGAGGTTGAGGTTGGTGGTGGCGGCTCCGGCCGTGACCTCGGCGAACACCGCGCCGGGCGGGCAGAGTTCGCGCAGGGCCGCACGCAGTTCGGCCGGCAGGTCCGGGGCGGTGGCGCCCTCGCCCCGGTCCGGCGCGGTGGCGTCCACTCCGGCGGCGTCCTCGCCCCGGTCCACTTCGGTGGCGTCCACTCCGGCGGCGTCCTGGTCGGGCTCGAAGCAGTGCGTGAAGCGGGTGAAGGGGAAACAGAGGCCGCCGTAGGAGTTGTTCAGCACCACCAGCGGATCGCCGGCCCGTCTGGCCAGTTGCAGGAAGTGGCTGTACGGCTCGAATCCCCGCCCGAGCGGCGCCAGTTCGGCGGCGACGGCGGCCACCGCGGCCTCGTCGAGTTCGAGCTCGACGGCCGCGCCCGACCGCCCCTGCCAGAGCGTGTTCATCCGGCGGGCGAGCTCGGCCCGGGCCCGGTCCAGCGCGGTGATCTCCGGCATGCCCAGCCAGTTCTCCTCCACGGGGTGGGCGTTGTCCGCTCCGGCGGCCGGCTTCTGCGAGGTGAACTGGAGGTACTGGTTGAAGATGTCCTCGTGGAAGTCGTGCACCAGCTTCAGCAGATCCTCGCAGCGGCCGCCCCGGCCGTGGCGGACCAGGAAGAAGCCCTTCAGGGTCAGGCGCTGGGCCAGTGCCACGTCGAAGACGGGCAGGATCCGGGTCAGCGAGGCCAGCGGATCGGCCGCGACCCGGGCCCATTCGGCCGCGTCCGCCTCGGCGGGCGGTCCGGCGACGTCCTCGTAGAGCAGCGTCTGCGGCAACAGGGGCGCCTCGGCGCCCAGTTCGGCGTGCACGGCGAGCAGGTCCGCGCGCAGACCGGCCAGCAGGGCCCGCCGTCCAGCCGGCCCGGCCGCCGGGTAGCGGGCGATCCGGCCGGCGGGGCCGTCGAGCCGGTCGGCGATCCGCCCGGCCCAGGGGCGCTCCAGTCGGCGCAACGCGTCCTGGAAGGCGCGCAGCGGATCGCGGCTGTGCACATCGGTCGCCAGGCCCGGGAGCTGCAGGATGCCGAGGGCGAGCAGTGCGGTCAGGTAGTGGTCGGCCTCCGCCGCCGAGGCGCCGGTCGCCGTCCGCAGCTCGGCCGCGAGCTCGCCGTGCCGGATCGGCGGGCGGGTCCGCAGGATGTCCAGGACTCGCTCCAGGACACCGCTGAGGCGCAGGAAGAACAACCGGTCCTGGGCGGCGTCGAAGCTCACCGAGGCACTGTCGTCTCCGGCGGTCACCGAGCGCCGCACGAAGCGGACCCGCTCCTCGTCCAGGACCCAGCCGGAGGCGAGCGCGACCGGGAGGTCGCGGCGCCGCGCCGGGTCGGCGCCGATCAGCTCGGCGAGCCGGCTGAGGACGACCACGTTCAGCCGCGGGTGGCCGCTCGTCCCGCCGTCGAGCGCCAGCTCCTCCCCGGGGTCGGCCGAGGGCCGGAAGGTGCCGGGGGCGATCGTGGTCAGGGTGCTGAACGGACTGGTCTTGCACGCGGTGCGGTACAGGTACGCCAGCAGCGACCGCTCCATCTTGCGGCCGCGCTTGTCCGGGGCGGCCGAGGGAGCGGCGATGAAGCGGTCGAGCTTGCTCTCCAGGGTGGGCGAGGCGAGCAGCAGGCCGAGCCGTAACGGGTCCAGACCGGCCAGACGGCGCAACTCGGCCCTGCTGCCGGCGAGTTCCCGGGTGAAGATCGCGTCGCCGGCCACCTGGAGACCGGCGAGGCGCCGTCGGGCCTCCAGCCAGTGGGTGAGCAGCTCCCCGGTGGAGCCGCCCAGCTCTGCCGCGAGATCCAGCGCGGCGGCGGTGTCCCCGGGCAGCCGGTTGTTGAAGACCAGTCGGCGCAGCGCGAGCAGCTCCCGCCGCCGCGTGTCGGGGGCCGCGCCCACCAGCGCGCCCAGCGGCTCGCTCAGCCGGGCTCCGAGAGCCGTCAGCCGCTCCTCCTCGGCCAGCAGGTCGTCCGCCCAGCGGCGGGTGTCGGGAGCGCGCAGCGCCTGCACGCTCTCGATCGGCAGCCCGGCGGCCCTCAGCATGAAGCGGGGGCTGAGCACGCCCTCCGCGCGGTGGTCGGTCCGGTCGGTCATCCGTGTCTCCTCGCTCACCCCCGGCTCCGCCGGCTCAGGCGATCGGGTGGCTGAAGTCGGCCGGCTGGGGCCGCTCGTGGCCGATCATCATGATCAGCAGTGGTGTCTCGCCCGGCCCGTCGAGCCCCAGCTCCTCCGCGTAGGAGACGCAGTCGAAGCCGAGCGCCACGCCGCAGGCGAGGTCGAGTGCGGCGGCGGCCGTGTAGAGCGCCTGCGAGATCGAGCCGACCGTGGCGTTGACGAGCCGCAGACCACGGTCGCCGACGGCGTCCAGCACGGCCCGGGTGGGCGCCGCCACCGTGATCACGGCGCCCGCCTGTTCCAGGTTGTAGTTGGAGAGGAAGTAGTTGCGCTGCAGGAACTCGCCCTGCGGCCCGCCCTTGAGCAGCCGCAGCGCTCCCGCCGCGGCGTGGTAGGAGTACGCGCCGGCCGGCACTCCGACCACGTGGTTGACGAACGCGTAGAGCCTGGCCGGCGACGACCCGTCGGGACTGCGCAGGTCGGCGGCCAGATCCGCACCCGCCGCGGCCGCGGCCAGGGCGGCGGACAACTCCTCGGCGGCCATCGGCCTGGTGGCCGTGAAGCGGCCGAAACTGCTGCGCCGGCTCCGCAGCGCCTCCCGCACGCCCAGCGCGAGCGGCCGCGGCGCAGGCAGCGGGCGGGGCTCGCCGACCGCGGGCGGCGCCGCCGCCGTCAGCGCTCCGGCCAGCACGGCGCCGGCCGGCCTGGCGGTCGCGCCCTCCAGGGTCGCCGCGTGGATCCGCTCCACCGTGTCGAAGCCGATCACCCGCCGGGAGCGCTCCTGGTCCCCGAGCCGGACCCGCGCCCCGGCGGCGGAGGGCCGCGACCGAGCCCCGGCGGCGTCCGGCGGCCCCGGGGCTCCAGGGTGCGGCGACGGAGCGCCGGAGGCCGTGCGCCGGTCGGGGGAGCCGGAGGCCGCCGGGGCGCCCCAGCGCAGCGGGACCACCGCGAAGACGCCCTCCTCCCGCGCCGAGAGGCCCAGCAGGCGGCCGAGCCGGTCCTCGTCGAACCAGAACGCGGCGCCGACGTGCAGGCCCCTGGCGCGCGCCCAGATGCGCCAGGTCTGCAGCAGCGCGCCGATGTCCATCGTGACGACGTGGTAGGAGAAGCTGTTGTACTTGAAGGCGTTCTGCCAGAACTTCACGCCGAGCACCAGGAACTGGTCGGTGTCCGAGCCGTCCGTCGGATCGCCCAGCGCGGCGCGGACCTCGCCCGACACGTCGCCGGCCAGCAGCCGCTGCATCGAGTGGTGCGGCGTCGAGTAGTGGTAGACACCGGGGGTCAGCGGCCCGCTCGGGCCGGCCACCCAGTGCACGCCGATCGGGTAGAGCCCGCCGCCCGAGGCGGTGCCGCGCGACCAGTTGGCATGCGGGTACAGGGGCAGCGTGCCGAGGTCGGAGTTGGCCTGGACGGCGAGCCGGCGGCCGGTCAGGCCGTAGGAGTCCTGCAGCATCCCGCCCAGCAGCGGCAGCGTGAACGCTCCGTCGCCCACCTCGCCGAACAGCCCCTTCTGTACGGTGGCGGTCGCGAGGGCGGCGCTGTCGGGCAGCGGGAAGTGCTCCGCCCCCGGGTGGAACTTGCCCTTGCGCGGCCGGTCGGCCCAGTCGGGGACGAAGTCCGCCGGCTCCATGGGCACGCGGCCCCGCCGCATCACCGCGTCCGCGTACGCGTGGGCGTAGCTCATGGTCGGTCGGTCCTCTCGGGTCGGCAGCCGGAAGAAGCTGAGGAAACGTCAGGGAAACGGGTGCGGTGCGGGATTGAGGTCGTCGTCCCGGAGATCACGGTCGCGCAGGCCGGCCAGTCGGGCCGCGGTGCGCAGCCGGGGCATGGTCAGCGCGCGCTGGCGGCGGTGGCCGAAGTCGATCGGCAGCAGGCCCGGCACCAGCACACCGGCGGTGTGGAAACCGAGGTCGCGCTGCTCCGGCATGGTCTGGTCGACCACCACCACGTCGAAACCGGCGGCGGTGACCGCCCCGACGCAGGCGAGCAGGTCCTCCCGGAGGTCGGTGCCCGGCCGGATCGCGCCCGCGCCGCGCAGCGTGTCGAGCCCGACGGGCCCGGTGCGGCGCGGTGCCAGCAGGAAGTCCGCGTACGGGGCCATCTCGGGCAGGCCGTACAGCAGCGGGTGGTCGTGCAGCACCCGCACCCGGTCGAAGTCCTCGGCCATCGCCCGCAGCCGCCGCTCGTCGCGGGCCGTGCGCCGGCGCAGGTTGACCGCGTCGGTGGCGATCTCGCAGAGCCCGGCCCAGAGCGCGGCCTCGGGATCGAGGCTCGCCCCCGCGCCGAAGCAGAGCCGGCCCAGGCCGCCGTCGACCCGCTCCGCCACGGCGGTCACCACCGGGACGGGGAAGGAGACGCGGGTGTCGAAGAACCGGGCGCGGTAGCCGTACATCGCCAGGCGGTCGACCAGCGCGCGGATCTCGGGCCGCTCGGCGCGGGAGGCGTCGAGTTCGGGGAGCTCCAGCCTGCCGTACCAGGCCAGTAGGAAGGCATCGCGCTCGACGGCCTCCATCAGCCCGAAGTAGACCGCCTCCTCCAGGCAGCCGCCGGAGGCGCAGCCGTTGGAGCTCTCCTGGACGAACCGGTTCTCCAGCCCGCCCGGCGCGTGGTAGTAGCTGAGGATCTCCGGTACCAGGACGGGGCGGCGGTCGCGCAGCGAGTAGCCCCAGACCCAGGGCACCGGACGGTCGGGGGCGAACGGCCTGACGCCGGGCTCGGCCCGGTGGAACTCCTCGGAGTAGAGGCCGCAGACCCGCGGATCGACGGCCAGGTCGCCGAGTTCGTCGAGGCTGGCGACCACCGTGGTGCGCCGGCCCCGGGCCCGCATCCCGGCGAAGCGCTCCAGCCCCTCCAGCAGCCCGACCCGGGTGCTGGCCCGGTAGCTGCCGGTGTGCCCGCCCCAGAAGCACTCCCGCAGGTAGTCCCCCGAGCGCATGGTGAAGCAGCCGACCGTGGAGGAGGTGGAGGCCGAGACCAGGTCCGGGACCACCGAGGGGCCGAGCATCCCCGCGATCGGGTTGACGAAGGCCTGCAGCGGGAGCTCGTACGCGTCCACCCCGCGCAGCCGGAAGACGTCCGGCGCCGACTTCGGCCTGCTCGCCAGTTCGAGACGGGCGCCCTCGGCGGTGTCCTCGGGACGCCGGTCGCACACCGGGCACTCGGCGTCGGGCACCAACGGGAAGCTGCTGACGTGCAACGTCTCCAGATCGAGCAGGTCGACCCGCGGGAACCGCCCGGCGCCGTCGGCCGCTCCGTCCGGCAGGCCCGCGCGCTCCTGCCGGGCGGCGGCGAGCGCGGCCAGGGCGTCGGTGACGAACGGCACGGCCCACGGCGGCGCCCCGGCGGCGGCGGTGGCGCCGCCGAGCTCCAGTGCCTCCCGCAGCGGGCCCGAGCGGACGGCCTGCCAGCGCCGGGCCAGGCAGCGCGGGCAGGGTGATTCGCCCTGCCGCGCCGGACCGACCACCGCATGGTGTCCGTAGAGGTGGACCGGCACGGCGCGGTGGTCCTCCTCGGCCCCGGTGACGGCGAGTTCGTCCCGGGCCCCGAGGACGGAGACCCGCAGCACCGGTCCCGGCGGGTGGTGTTCCAGGGCCTGGGCCAGGCCGGCGGTCAGGGCTTCGCAGTGCTCGGCCCAGGGCCCCGTGAACCCGGTGAGGACGGACGGCGCCGGGCGGGGCGGCAGCTCAGTTCGCACGGGTCGCCGCCGGGACGGTGAGCAGCACTCGGGCCACCTCGATCCGGCCCGCCCGAAGGTCGGACGCACCGCCGGGAGCGAGCAGTGCGTCCCGTCCCAGCGCGCGGAGCCCTGCCAGCAGCCCGGGCCAGTGCGCGCCGGGCGCCGGGTCCAGCGGCGCACCGTCGCCGACCGGCAGGGCGCTCGGCTCCAGACCCCGGATCAGCGGGTCGCCCGGGTCGGCCGGCCGGCCGTCGGCGGCGTCCCGGCCGAGCTGCACCGGGCCGAGCAGGTCACGGACGGCCTCCAGCACGGCGTGCCGCAGCCGCAGCCCGCTGCCGACCGCCCAGACGGGCAGGCCGGTCCGGGGATCGGTGGCGCGGGCGAGCACCACCGGCGCCAGACCGTGCGAGCCGGCCCCGAGTTCGAGGAGTTCGAGGTCCAGACCGAGATTGGCCGCCGAGCGGGCGAGGAAGACGAGTTCGGCGTCGTCCGGGAGACCGGCGAGACCGGCGAGACCGGCGAGAGCGACCCGGGCGGCGGGGGCGCCGCGCAGCGCCTGCCGCAGCGCATCGTGGGCCAGGGCGGAGAGCAGCGCCCTGGCCGCGGCCGCGCCCGGGGAGTCACCCGCACCGGTACCGGCCGAGGTGGCCTCGAACATCCGGCCGTGGTTGTCGGCGCCGAAGGTGCGCAACGCGCCTGCCGGTACCAGGACTTCGGTGCCGTCCAGGAGTGAGGCGGCCCGGCCCCAGGCGGCGACGTCGGCGACGCCGGCTCCCGTACCGGCGCCGGTGGCCAGCGAGGCGGGGGCGACCAGCGGCCGCCGCTCCTGCGGCGAGCGCGCCTCGGCGGGGCCGACCAGCCCGGTGAGCGGGACGACGTGCTCGGCGTAGACCTCGGCGGCCCGGTACAGCGCCCGCAGGCGGGCCCCCGCGACGTGGTGCACGTCGAAGGCCGAGATCTCCCGTCGCGCTCCGGGGCCCAGCGCCAGGCCCACCGTGCCGACCTTGAGCGGCGTCTGGTTCCAGGTGTCGTCGGCGTAGGAGCTGAACACACCGGCGTTCGGGCGGACCAGCACGTCCCGGGTGTCGAGTTCGGCCAGCGCCGCCTGGGCGGCGGCCTCCTCGGCCGCGCCGTCCGCGGGCTGCCCGCCCTCCCCGGGCACCGTGAGGTCGGCGATCAGGTCGGGGAGCAGGCCGGCGCTCAGCACGGCCTCCGCGTCGCCGCAGCGCGGACAGCGCGGGTGCGGGAGCAGGGGTTCGGCGACGACGTCCAGCGAGTCGAGGTCCTGGACGATGATCCGGCCGTCGGTCTCGGGGGCGAGGGCCCCGGTGGTGAGCCGGAAGACCTCGTAGCCGAGCAGATTGCCGAGCATCGCGGCCAGCGGGCGGCCGATCCGGGGTGCGGCCGGCCCGGTCGGGGCGAGCGGGGCCAGCGAACTCCACAGCTCGGCGGCCGCGCCGGCCTCGGCGACGGCGCCCAGCCGCAGCGCCGCGCAGACCCAGCACCCGGTCGTCCCGGCCGACATCAGCGGGCCGATCACGGCGCGTTCGCCCAGCGTCCAGGCCGGGATCAGCCGCTTGCCGTCGGGTAGGCCGGCCTCCAGCAGCCGCACGGTCCGGCGGGAGCCGGCCGAGCCGCCGGTGACCAGCACCAGGTCGTACCCGTCGAGGTCGGCCCAGTCGGCGCCGGCCGGACCGCGGTCCTCCAGCCGGGTGACGGTCACCGGGCAGCCGGCCTCGCCGAGCGCCTTCACCTCCTGTTCGACCTCGTCGAAGCCGTTGCCGGGCCGGTCCACACCCGCGCTGACCCCGACCGAGGCGCAGCCGTTGCGCACCAGGGCGAGCACGCACCAGCGGGCGAGCAGGTCGTCGCCGAGCACGGCCACCCGGGTGTCCCGGAACGCCTGGAACCGGCGCTCCGCGTCGCCCGTGTAGTGGTCGACGTAACCGATCTGCGCGGCGAACCGGGCGGCGACCTCCGGTGCCACCACCCCGCTCGGCTCCGGCTCGGCGGCCCGGGCGAATCCGCGGCCGTACAGCGCCCGGACGAGCTCGACGACCATCCGGCGCTGGGTGTCGCCCAGCCCCTCGCAGATCTCGGCCACGCTGTGGCGGCCGTTGAGGTGGGGGACGATCAGTGAGGCGAAGCGGTACGCCTCCTTGGTGGTGAGGTTGAACCCGCCGTGGGCGTTGTGGAACAGCACACCGGTCGGGGTCCGGCTGAACAGCACGTCCCGGCGGATCCGTGGACGGGTGTCGGCTATCTCGTCGTACGCGGCCATGTACCTCACACCTCGGTCGGACGCAGGGGAGCGGCTGGTTGCCGCGGGGATTCGAGCAGTTCCGGGCAGCCCCGGCGGCGTTCCGCCGGGCGTTCCGCGCGGCGGTCGGGGCGGTGGTCGGCGCGGTGCTCCTGGCCGTGGTCGGCGCGAGGGTCCGGCTGGGGATCGGCGGCCCGGCCCGGGGGAGCGGGCGACCGGCTGCCGGCGGCGGCGCGGGTGAAGGTGCGGAGCAGGTCGTGCACCCGGTACCGGCCGTGCGGGGCCTCCTCCAGCAGCCCCGCCTGCACCAGCGTGGCCAGCACCAGCTCTCCGGTGGCCGGCCCCCCGGGGTCGCGGTGGGCGCCCTGGCCCTGCGGGGTGTCGTCGGTGACGGGATCCGCCGACCGCCCCGGGAGCTCGGCGAGCGTCGCCGCGCGGAGCGGCCCGGGGGAGAGCGGGCGGCCGGAGGGGACCACGGCGGCGCGGCGCGCCGTGGGCCCCGGGGCGCCCGGCCACGGCTCGCCGCGCAGGATGACGAGCTCCAGCCGCTGCAGGGCCGGGCCCGGGTCGACCCCGAGCTCCGCCAGCAGGTGGTCCTTGACGCGGCGGCACTCGGCGAGTGCCTCCCCGCGCCGCCCGGAGCGGTGCAGGGCCTCCACGAGCTGCTCGGAGAACCGCTCGTGCAGCGGATGCGCGTGGGCGACCGGCCGCAGGTCGGCCAGGGCCTCACGACATCGCCCGAGGGCGAGTTCGATGTCGAAGACGCGTTCGGTGCTGCGCAGCCACTCCTCGGTCAGGCCGGGGACGTCGTCCCGGTGCAGCGCGTCCGAGTGGACGTTGGTCAGCAGCGGGAGCTGCCACAGCGCCAGTGCGGAACGGAGCAGCGCCAGTTCGGTGCCCAGGTCGCCCGCCGCACCCGCCCGCCCGACCAGCGAACGGAACCGCAGCAGGTCGAGGGTCTGCGGATCGGCGGCCATCCGGTAGCCGCCGGGGACCGCCTCGATGGTGTTGCCGGCGATGCCGTACTTGCCGAAGAGCCTGCGCAGTCGCAGCACGCAGGTCTGCAGGGCCGCCTTCGCCGTCGCCGGCGTCTCCTCGCCCCAGATGACCCGCTGCAGCGACTCGACGGAGACCACGGTGTTCGGCCGGACCAGCAGGGCGGCCAGCAGGGCGGCCGGTTTTGACGGCTGGAGCACCGCGACCTCGTGACTGTCGGCGATGGCCAGCAGCCCGAGCACGGTGAACCGGGCCGGAGCCCGCTCCGCGATGATCTCGCTCTCGCCCACGTTCCCTCCCCCACGTTGCGTGTGCGCTGCAGAGAACCGCCTCGGCCAGGTGTCCGGGCCGGGGCGGCGGGCGGGTACGGCGGCACCGGTTTGAATGATCGGCGTCAACGTTCCCGGTGGCAGAACGTACGGGCTGACGGTTGCTCAAGTCAACAATCTGTCTAGGCATTTGAGCGAACGTTGAGCTAAGGATCGGGTGCCCCGGCCGGGGCCGTCGCCCGTGCTCCCGAGCGTGCGCGTCGACTGCGCCGGAGTGCGCCGGGGAGCTCCCTCGGAGCCGGAGAAGCGCCCCGTTCCGCGCCCCCGCCCGGGCCCTCGCCGGGCCTGCCGCCGGCCGGCGTGCGACCCGGGCCGTACCTGCGCAGGATGGGAGGGCGATCGGGTGTCCAGTACCGGGACGGAGGGTCGGGATGCGGCCGGACACGAGAACCGCCGGCGCGCTGCTGGCGCTGCTCAGCCGCGACCGGGCGGGACTGGCCGCCGCCCTGCCGCTCCTCGCGGCGGGCTGCTGGTGCGCCGCGGCGGGACCGGCGTGGGCGGTGCCGGTCGGCGTCGTGCTGATCGCCGCGGGGCTGCTGTTGGGCGCCGGATCCGTGCGCCACCAGCGGGTGGTGGCCCGGCTGACCGCGGCACATCCGCCGCCGGGCCGCCTGGTGGACGTCGGCGGGTACCGGCTGCACGTGCTGGCCGAGGGCGGCCGCGACGCGCCGGCGCGACGTCCCGCCGTGGTCTGGATGCCGGGCGGTCACGCGCCCGGCGTGGAGTTCCGGCACCTGCACGAGGCGGTACGCGGCGAGACCCGCTCGATCCTGGTGGACCGGGCCGGCAGCGGCTGGAGCGACATCGGGCCGTTCCCCCGTACGACGGCGCTGGAGGCCGAGGAGCTGGTCGCCGCCCTGGCCGGGGCGGCGGAGCCGGGGCCGTTCGTCCTGGTCGGGCACTCGCTCGGCGGGCTGCTGATGGCCAACGTGGCCAGGCGCCGGCCCGACCTGGTCGCCGCGCTGGTCCTGCTGGACCCGACGCCTCCCGATGTGATCGTCTACGGCCCGCCGAACCCGGCGCTGGACCGGTCCTTCCACCGGGACCTGCGCGACGCGCTGCGGCGGGTGTTCGGGCTGTACCGCGCACCGGGGGGCGACCAGGGCGACCCGGGCGCCCCGGCGGGGCAGGACGGCGAGCTGCGCGCCGGCATGTGCCGGGCGCGGTTCGGGTGTGCGGCCGCCTCGATCTTCCAGGAGCTGACCCCGGCCGGGATGGCGGCCGCCGGCTGGCGGACCGTCGTCTACGACGGTGACCTGGGCGACCTGCCTCTGATCCTGGTCACACCCGGTGACCTCACCGGGGGCGAGATGGTGCTGGACACGGCCGACGACCGGGTGACGGCGGAGCGGATGCGCCGCTTCTACCGGGGCACCCGGGAGCGGTTCCTGGCCGCCTCGACCGCCTCCCGCAGGATCCTCACGCCGGCCGGGACCAGCCACAACTTCCCGCACGAGGCGCCGGGCGCGGTGGCCGAGGC
The DNA here is from genome assembly GCF_041435095.1 of Kitasatospora sp. NBC_00315. Lineage (NCBI taxonomy): Bacteria > Bacillati > Actinomycetota > Actinomycetes > Kitasatosporales > Streptomycetaceae > Kitasatospora > Kitasatospora sp. NBC_00315. The sequence goes on from NZ_CP108025.1 coordinate 7,927,035, forward strand.
GGTGCTTGCGGTGGTGGCCGAGGCCGAGCGGAGAGCGGTCGAGAACCATCGCGGTGCTGCATCCTAGCGAACTCGTCGGATGGCCGTCGGATTGCAGACGAACAAATAAAGCAGATTCACTCGGCCAGGTGGGCCGAGCACTCCAACGAATGAAGGTCCCCGGCCTTCTTGGTTCAGGTGACAGAGAGTCAGTTGGTCTTCCTCTCGGTACCCGGTGGGTTTCCTGGGTCATAGGGCCTGGCGGTCCGGGGTTCCCCGGGTGCCGTGCCGCCGAAGGTCTTCGGGCAAGCCGTGGAACCTCCGCCGCCTCTCCTGTCCGAGGGGCGGTATCGGCGCGGTCCGGTATGGCCCGCTCTTCTGTCGGCCGACACCGTGCGTACACATGGCGAAGGCTGCGGAACTCCTCGAAGCCGCACTCCGGGAATCAGCAGGAATCACCGGGAATCACCATGGCCCGGGCCAATCCCGGCACCGGGCGAGTTCTCATTCCTCGTGACGCCACCGTGAATTCCCAGGAGACGGGCCGCGGTGTCCGGCGGGCCGTTTCGGCGGTCCTGGCGAGGGTCGCCGGAGCGTTGCGCGGCGATTCAACAGAAAGCCGGTCGGCCGGCAGGAGGAAGGTCGGCCCGGGCCGGCGTCCGACGCGGCCGTGGGGGATGGCGTCCACCTCACGCCGGAGAGGCCCCCCGTCCACCTGTCGATGCTCAACCTCAAACCCGCGCAGGCGCCACGCGCGGGAGCCCTGCGGGGGACCGTGCGAGGGACCGCCGTCCGGGCGCCGCCGGGGAAGGCGCCGGCCCGGGAACGACGCCGCCGGGGAAGGAGCCGGCCCGGGAACGATGGGGAGCGGCCGGGCCGGGGAGCGGCACGGCGGGGCCCACGGGATGTCACCGTGGGTCCCGCCGAGGCCGATGGACGTTGTGTCAGGCGGCGCAGAGCACGTCGGCGCCGGGGAGGTCCTGGATGGTGGACTCGGTCAGCGTCCCGCTCTCATATTCGTAGTACAGGTACGTGTAGAGGTCGATCCGGACGCCACAGGCCGAGTCGGCGGCTACCTGGTAGCTGAGCGTCACCGTGGTACTGGCCCCGGGCGCGACGGGCGCGGTGTAGCCGACGGTGTTGCTGCTGAGCGCGAAGCTCAGCCCCGGGACCTGAGTGGTCTGCCAGGTCGGCTGCACGGACTGGTAGATGAACTGCACGGGCGTGTCGTGCACGTTGGTGAAGGTCAGGCTGAGCGAGACGGTGCCGCCCGGCGTGACGGTCGAGGAACTCGCGCTGACGGAGAGCGCCGGGGAGTCCGCGTGGGCCGGCGGGGCGAGGAACACCAGGCCGAGGACGAGGGACAGGAGCGCGGACAGGCCGAAGCGCCGCAGAGTTGTAGTGGGCATGACTCCGGAGCCTAGGTCGCCCGTCGGCCGGCCGGGCCGGTCCTCCCGCCAGGAGCCGACAGATGACGGATCGTGGACTGACGGCCGTGTACGTATCGTTGGTCGGAAAATGCGCCTCGCCAGGTTTGGCGGGGCCCCTGCGCAGGTCGGAGTGAGTGTGCTGCCGGTGCCGGTGCCGGTGCCTGCACCGGCGACGCGTACGGGTGTCCGGGTCCGGCGACCGCCCGCAGGGGTGCGCCGGGTGCGGTCGCGTACGGCGGAGGTGTGCTCCCGGCCCGGGCGGGTCAGCCCGTCGGGAAGTCGAAGGTGTAGCCCTGCTGGACCAGCCACGGGAGCAGTTGGCCCAGGGCGGCCACACTCTGGGACCGGTCGCCGCCGCCGTCGTGCATCAGGATGACGCCGCCGGGCCGCAGCTCCTGCTGCGCCGTGGCGACGATGGCGGCGGCGCCCGGGCGGGACCAGTCCCTGGTGTCCACCGTCCAGCCGAGCGGGCGCATGCCGTCCTGGCGGGCGATGGCGCGGTTGTCGGGGCTGAAGTCGCCGCCGGGGGCGCGGAACCAGTCGACCCGGGTGCCCGGTCCGCCGGCCTTGACGATCATGTCCTTGGCGGTGTCTATCTCGAAGGTCTGACGATCGTGGGGCAGCGTCCGCATCGGCTGCGGGTGGTCCACCGTGTGGTCGCAGAGCCGGTGACCGGCCGCGACGATCCGCTTCACCAGGGCCGGGTGGGCGGTGGCCTGCGGGCCGATCTCGCAGAAGGTCGCCTTCGCGTGGTACTGCGCGAGCAGGTCGAGGATCTGCCCGGTCGCGGGACCGGGGCCGTCGTCGAAGGTGAGCGCCACGCTCCGGCCACCGTCGACGGTCCCGCGGACGATCGAGGAGCCGGCGGCGTCCGGAGCGGACGTCGCGGCTCCGGACACGGCCGCGGTCGTCGGCGCCGCCCCGGCGGGGAGGGCCGGCGTTCCGGGGCCGGCCGGTGTGCTCGCCACCGCGGCCGGCGCGGTGGGCCCTGGACCCGACGGCGCGACGGAGCCGCCGGCCGGGACGTCGGCGGAGCCGGTGCCCGCGCCGACGCCGCTGCTCGCGGCGCCGGCTGCGGTGCTCGGGCCGTTCGAGGCGCCCGCCGGACCGTTCGCCGTACCTGGCGTCGTCCCGGCGGCGCCGTCCGGGCTCGCGGCCGGGCTCGGGCTGCTGCTCGGCGCTGATCGCACGCTGTCACCGCCGACGGCCGCCCGCTCCTGCGAGACCGCTCCCCGCGAAGGGCCGCACGCGCAGGCCAGGGCCAGCGAGAGGACGGCCGCGGAGCCCGCGACGGCGCGCCGGACCACAGGGCGGCGGAACACCGGGCGGGTGGTGCCGTGGACGGGCATGGCAGCGGCCTCCTTGGCTGGGCGGCAGCCGCTCGGAGCGAGTCGGCCGCTCCTACGACCATGGTCGGACCCGGGAGATATCCGAAGCGTTCGCCGCCTCTTGAGAGAATCGTCACGGCCCCCTCGCGGCGGCCCCGGTGGGGGGCCGAGGGTGCACTCCGTGCACACCCCGTGGCCGTGGCCGGGCACCGGCCGCCCTGCCCATCCACCGGCGCTCCCGCGCCCGGCCGCCCGGGCCCGCCGGCTCCGGCCGGCCGGGCGCGGGAGCGCCGGCCACCGTGCGGCCCGGGTCAGTGCTGGTCCCGCTCGTGGCCCAGCGCGGCGCGCAGGCGGGCACGGGTGGCAGCCGCCGCCTCCCGGGTGACGGGGTCGTCACTGGCGACGGCGTCGTCCAGGAAAGCGTCGGCTGCCGCCAGCACGGCGGCCGGCAGCGTGACCTCGCGAAGTCCGAGCAGTTGGGTCGCGGCTCGCTGTCCCGAGCTGGCCGCCCGGTCCGGGTGGCGGTCCGGGTGGCGGTCCGGGTGGCGGTCCGGGTGGCGGGCCGGGGCCGTGGGGCCGGAGGAGCCCGCCCGGCCGTTGGTACTGGTCATCCGGTCGTTCTCCAGCGGTCGGCGGGGTTCATTGATCAGGGTCATGCCCGGTGAACCGTGGGCTGCCCCTGTCGGTTACGCGCTGACTGCGCCCTGCTGCTCTCAGGATGCCCGGCGGCCCCGCCCCGCAGGGTCCGGCGGGGCGGCGGCCGGAGTGATCGGCGCCGGACCATACCGGCGGGGCCGACCGCCGAGGGGCGTGTCGACGGCCGTGATCGCCGTGGCGGCCGTACCGGCCTCCGGGAGCGCGCCCAGGGGGTTCTCCGTCGGCTGCCCGGCCGCCAGGTGCGCGGTGTGGATCCAGCGGGCGAGGGCGTGCACGAAGTCCGGGCCGAGGGCGGCGGCCTGCTGGAGCTGGTCGAGGTCGCCCGGCCGGACCGGTACACCCGCTGCCGAGAGTGCGGTCAGCAGGGGATGCACCAGCGCCCGGTCGACGCGGGCCGCCGGCAGCCGGCCGGGATGCGCAGGGGTCGTCACCTGTTGCCCAACCGCGAGGCGCCCGCCCGGTCACGCCCGGCGAACCGGATTCCGCCGATGGGCCCAAACACCGACGGCCCCGGGCTCACCCGGGGCCGTCGGACGTCGCTAGCCCACATCGATGGCGGTCACGGTCGGCATCCCGACGGGTGCGTCCTCCTCGTCGTAGCCGGCCGCGTCCAGCGCCGACCGGGCGGCCGAGACCGCCGCGTCCTGGGCCGCCGTGCGGTCGTCGCCCTCCACCTCCAGGCGCAGGACGAAGGTCGAGGCGTCCTCGTCGACCGTGAGGACGTCGAGCTCCTCGGGCACGGAGCCCACCTCCTCGGGGTCGGCGCCCTGCAGGGCGGTCAGCAGGCGCGTCCTTGCGTCGGACTGCAGCGGACGCTTGAACGTTCCCGGGATGGTCAGCACGAATCTGCTCATACCTGCCGTGTAACCGCCGCCGGTACCGGCAAACCTCCCGGTCACCCGCTTGGGCCTGCAGCCGGGGCCGTGCCACCGGTCCGCCGGCCGCGCCGCCGTGAGCCGGTCGCCGAGCCGAGCCGATTCGACACGGCCCGGCGCGGCTCGGCTCGGCTCTAGAGCTTGCGCCAGCGCGCGGAGGCGAAGGAGAAGCACCCGAAGAGCACCAGGCCGACGGCCACCAGCACCAGGAGCCAGGGCCCGGCCGGGGTCCGCGCGAAGCTGCGCAGGGTGGCGTCCATGCCCTTGGCCTGGTGGGGGTCGAACCGTATCGCCGCCGTCACCAGGAACGCCCCGGCGCCGGTCAGCAGCACGCCGCGGGCGAGGTTGCCGCCCAGGCCGAGCGCGGTGACGACCTGGACCATCCTGCTGCTCATCCCGGCGGTCTCCAGTTTGCGAAGGAAGCGCCGCTGGAGAGCGCGGACCGCGATGCCGACCCCCACGCCGCTGATCGCCACGCCGACGACGGCGACCAGCACGCGGCCACCGGGCAGACCGAGCGCGGAGGCCGTCCAGTCCTGCGGATCGGCCTGTGAACCGGACCCGCTGCCGGCCGCGAAGGCGGCGGTGCCCCAGCAGACCGAGGCGTAGAAGACCGCGCGCGCCGCACTCAGGAGGCGGCTGCCCGTCTTGCGTTCACCGTTCTCACCGAACACCGCGAGCGAGGCCCGCCAGAGGGTCATGGCGGCGAAGCCGGCGGCCAGCGCCCAGAGCATGGCCCGGCCGAAGGGCTGGGCGGCCACCTGCTGCAGGGCGCCCTGCCGGTCGGCCGGTGCGCTCTCCGTGCCGAAGGCGATCCGGATCGCCAGGGCCCCGACGAGGACGTACACGACGCCGCGGGCGGTGAAGCCCGCGCGTCCCATCGCCCGCAGGGCGCCGCGCGGCGCCGGGGACGGGCCACCGGCCTTGTCCCGGCCGATCCGGCCTGCTGTCGCGTGCTGTGCGTGTGACGAGCTCAACTGTCCTCCCGGGCGCTGTGGACGCTCGGTTCACGTCCTCGGCACGCCGTCTGCCCGAGCGACCGGCGGTCACGCATCACCGGCCGTCAGGCATCGCCGGCGGTCGGGCATCACGGGGGGCGATCGTCGTCAGCGATCAGGCGTCGTCGGCGGTCGGCCGTCCGGGGAAGGCCGTCCGGGGAAGGCCGTCCGTGCCGCCCGCGCCCGGCGGGGCCGGGATCAGGCCGTCCAGCCGGCCGTCAGACCGAACACGACCAGAAGCGCGCCGATGGTGAGGTTGGTCGCCTTGTAGGAGACCAGGATCGCGGCGAACTCGCGCAGCGTCGCGCTCGGCCAGTAGTAGGCCGCGGTGGGAGCGCCCAGCACCTGTCCGGGCACACCGGCCCGACGGGCCGTCACGGCGGCCCGGAAGACGTGGAAGTTGTTGGTCACCACGACACACCGGTAGCCGGGCGTGTCGCGCTCCATCAGCTCCCGGCAGAACAGCAGGTTCTCGTCGGTGTTCCGCGACCGGTCCTCCTGCCGGACGTGTTCCGGCGGCACGCCGCGCTCCAGCAGGTACTCGGCCATCGCCTGCGACTCCGGAACCCTCTCGTCCGAGCCCTTGCCGCCGGAGGTGAGCAGCACCGGCGGCCGGCCCCGGGCGGCCTGGGCGCGGTGGAGGCCGAGGGCGCGGTCGAGCCGGCTCGCGAGAAGCGGGGGCACCCGGTGGCCGTCGACCAGCCCCGCCCCGAGCACCACGACGAAGTCGACGTCCCGGCGCACCCGCAGACGGCCGTAGACGAAGGCGTAGCCGAGGAAGCACAGGAGGAGGAAGGACACGTAGCCGGCCACCAGCAGGGTGGTGCCGGCGACGGCGCGCAGGGCGCGTGAGTCGAAGTGGACGGCCGCGAGCAGGAGGGCGACGAGTACGAAGATCGCCAGGCCCGCGGCGAGCGAGAGCAGGTTCGCCGGTTTCCGGCCCTCCTGACGGATCATCGTCACGCCGTTGGCGACCAGCAGGGCGGCGAACACCCCGATGCCGATCGCGGTGGCGACGGGCGCCACCGTCGTCACGACGTGGAGGAAGGCGTCCGGCAGCCGGTCGAGTTCCCCCAGCAGGCCGATGGCCAGGAACGCCACCGCCAGCCCGAGCAGGACGGCGTTGCTGAACCGGCGGCGTTCACGCCGTACCCCGAGGCCGAAGAGGACGAAGAACGCGGCGGCCAGGACGAAGGCGGGCATGCGCCCGATCCTACGTGGGTGATCGTCTCGCCCCCGGCCGCGCGAGGTCGCCCGGGCGTCCGGTGCCCCGGGGCGGGACGGCCGCTTCGGGTGTCCGGCCACCGGCGCCGGCCGGCCGCTTCGGGGCGACGATGACTGACGGCCCGGCCCGGGGGCAGACGCGGTCGGAGGCCGGAACAGGTCGGACCGGCCGTGTGTCAGGTCCGGGCGCGGGCGGGCGCTCCCGGCGCCGTTCGAGTGGACGCCGGACGCCGGCCCGCTCCGGACGGCCCGGAGCGGGCCGCCCGCGCCCGACCGGGAACCCCGGCGCCGGGAGCGCGCCCGGGCACCCGAGGGAAGGAGCACGTCATCGTGGGTCTCGGCAGCATCGTCCGCATGCTCGCCATCACCGCAGGGGCGGCCGGCGCCGCGTTCGTCCTCAACCGGGCGGCGGAGTCCGTGGCGCGCCGGTTGTCCGGCAGACGTCCCGGCAGTCCCGTTCTGGCGCTGCTGCGGACCTGCCGCCGGCCGCTGCAGCTGGCCATCGGCGCCACGCTGCTGCTGCTCGGCGAGCCGTGGGCGGCCCTTCCGCTGCGCATGCGCGGGGGAGTGCGGCACCTGCTGCTGCTCTGCACGATCTTCGGCGGTGCGTGGCTGGCGGCCCGGCTGGTGGCGCTGGTGATCGACACCAGCCTGCTGCTGTCGGCGCGCCGACAGGATCTCGGCCGGGCGCGCCGGGCGCGCACCCAGGCCGGGATGCTGCGCAGGATCTGCCAGGCGGCGATCGCGGTGATCGCGCTGGGCGCGATGCTGATGACGTTTCCGGCGGTCCGATCGCTCGGTACCAGCCTGCTGGCGTCGGCCGGTCTGGTCGGCGTGGTGGCGGGCGTGGCCGCCCAGAGCACCCTGGGCAACCTGTTCGCCGGCGTGCAGATGGCCTTCGGCGACATGGTCCGGATAGGGGACACGGTGGTGGTCGCCGGCGAGTGGGGGACGGTGGAGGAGATCACCCTCACCTACGTGGTGGTCGCGACCTGGGACCAACGGCGGATCGTGATGCCGGTCTCCTACTTCGCCGGCCGGCCGTTCGAGAACTGGTCGCGCAACGACACCAGGATCACCGGCACCGCCACGCTGCACGTCGACCACAGCACACCGGTGGAGGAACTGCGCCGGGAGTTCGACACGCTGCTCGCCAAGACGGAACTCTGGGACGGCGAGGGCAAGGCGCTCCAGGTCGTGGACACCACGCCCACCACGATGGTGGTGCGTGCCCTGATGACCGCGCGCGATGCCGGGGACGCCTTCGAGCTGCGCTGCCTCGTCCGTGAGCGGCTGATCGCCTACCTGCGCGAGGAACACCCCCAGGCGCTGCCCCGACTCGCCGTCACCCGGGCCCCGGGCGGTGAGACCCCGGAGTCGATGGCCTCGTGACCCGGGCCCGGGGCGGTGAACCCGACCCGCCGCCCGGGGCGGTGAACCCCGCCCGGCACCGGGGCGGTGAACCCCGCCGCCCCGGGCCCGGGCAGGGAGCTAGCCGACCGGCACCGTGACGTACGCGCCGAGCCAGCGGTCGAGTTCCGCGAAGACCTGGGTACGGGCGGTGTCCCCGGACAGGACGAGATCGTGCATGCCGCCCTCGATCCGGACGGTGGTGACGTGGCGCCCGAGGCGGGGGGCGAGCGCGGCGATGTCGTCGGCGCGCAGAATGGCGTCCGTGCGCAGCAGAGCCGGATCCCACGCGCTGGTGACGGTGGAGGCGGTGGAGGCCATCAGCAGGACCGGGCAGTCCACCCGCAGACCGCGGCGCACCTGGCGCTGGCCCCGCTGGACCGCGGCCAGCCACCCGGCGTACAGCGGGAACCCCTCGGCGGGCTTGAGGGTGAGGTCGAAGTCCCAGCTTCCCCGGTGGTCGCGGTGCAGGCTGTGCACGTAGTGCGGGTTCAGCGGCGCCGGAAGCTTGCGCAGGGCGGCGAGGCGTCCGAGTGCGTCGAGGGCGGGTGCGCCCAGAACGCGTACGGCGGCGCCGGCCGGCATCGAGAGGAAGGGGCTGTTGAGGAAGAGCCCGTCCACCAGGCCGTGTCCCGCCCGCCGTGACGCCCACAGCGCGGCCACCAGGCCGCCGGTGGAGTGGCCGTTCAGCAGCAGCTGCCGGTGGCCGTCCTCCTCGCGGATGATCCGGACGGCCTGGTCGATCTCCTCGTCGTAGGCGGCGAGGTCGCGGACGAAGTTCGGGGACTGGTGGGATCGCAGCGACCGGCCGTACTTGCGCAGGTCCAGCGCGTAGAAGGAGAAGCCGGCCCGGGTGAAGTGATCGGCGAGATGGGTCTGGAAGAAGTAGTCGGTGTAGCCGTGCAGATACAGCACGGCGCGTTGGGATCCGGGAACCGTGCGCCTGACCAGGGTCGCGCTGACCGCCCCCTCCTCGTCGGGTGTCAGGGGCAGCTCGGCCGCCTCGTACGGGGCACCCAGGATGTCTTCTCGGAACTCCATGTCTGGCACACCAATCTCCGCTCCGGCCTGCCGCCGCAGGCTCCACCGCCTCGGTCGCACCGACCTTACCGGTCGGTAGGCCGGGATGTGGGTGTGACGCCCCCGGGGCCCTATGCTGCCGTCATGCCGACCTACGCCCCCGCAGCGCCCCGCCGGGTGATCCCCCGCCCGTCCACCGGGCCGGTCGGGCCGCTCGCGGGGAACGTGCGGCCGGTCGGGCCGCTCGCGGGGAACGTACGGGTGACGGCGTGAGCGGGGAGGACCTCGACGGGCCGGTACCGGTCCAGCGCGAGGTCGAGCTCGGCCTCGCCAGGCTGATGCCGGACCTCGACCAGGACGGCGGCTGGCTGCTCACCCTCGACGGCACCCTGCAGTCCTACGTCGACCTCACCGACCCCACCCACCTGGAGTTCGAGTACACCCGTCGGCTCGGGCACCTGATCGACGCGCTCGCCCCGGCCGGGCAGTCGCTGGAGGCGCTTCACCTCGGGGGCGGCGCCCTCACCGTGCCCCGCTACCTGGCCGCCACCCGGCCCGGGTCGCGTCAGCGGGTGGCCGAGATCGACGGTCCGCTGCTGGCGCTGGTGGAGGAGCGACTGCCCTGGCGGGCCCCGGGCGTCGACATCACCGCCACGGTCGCGGACGCCCGCGAGGCGCTGGCCGCCGCACCGGCCGCCGCCGCGGACCTGGTGGTCGCGGACGTCTTCCACGGTTCGCGCACGCCCGCCCACCTGACCTCGGTCGAGTTCCTGCGGCACGCGGCCGCGGCACTGCGCCCCGGCGGCTGCTACGCCGCCAACCTCGCCGACGGGCCGCCGCTGGCCTTCGCCCGGGCCCAGGCCGCGACCCTGCGTGCGGTGTTCCCGCAGACCTGCCTGGTGGCCGAGCCCTCGGTGCTGCGCGGCCGCCGGTACGGGAACATCCTGCTGATCGGCTCGGACCGGCCGCTGCCCGTGCGGGAGCTCAGCCGACGGCTGGCCGGGGATCCCTTTCCGGCGCGGCTCTGCGAGGGCGAGGAGCTGACGAAGCTGGTCCGGCGCGCCGAACCGGTGACGGACGCCGGTGCCCAGCCCTCGCCGCCCCCGCCGGCCGGGGCGTTCAGCGTCGGCTGACGGACCTCGGACGTCCGAGGTCCGACGTCCGACGTTTGAGGTCGGAGGTCCGACGTCCGACGTTCGTCACCCCACGGCCTGACGCCCGACGAGCCTTCGGAGTCCCGGGCCCGGCCGACCCGGCGGGCCTGCCCGGAGGTCCCCGGGCCCGGTGCCAGAATCGGCAGGTCCAGCCACGACCTCCCGAGGAGCGCGACCATGACCGCCGACAGTCCGTCAGCGTCCCACCAGGCCCCGCCCGCGAACCAGCCGCCCGCGAACCGCCCGCCCGCGACCGGCGCGGCCCGGATCGGGGTCGAGCTGGAGGCGGTGCCCGAGACCGCCCTGTGGACCCTCTACCACCGCGCCGTCGAGGCCCGCCGCCCCGACACCGTGCTGCCGGACCCGAAGGCGGTCGAGCTGGTCGACCGGCTCGACCACCCCTTCGCCGAGCGCTTCGGGGGCGGTGGTGGTCTGCTGGCCCAACTCCAGGCCCTACGGGTGGCGAGCTTCGACCGTGAGGTGGCCGACTTCCTGGCCCGCCACCCGCGCGGCACCGTGGTCTGCCTCGGCGAGGGCCTGGAGACCCAGTACTGGCGGGTCGACAACGGCCGGGCCCACTGGCTCTCGGTGGACCTGCCCGAGTCGATCGCCCTGCGTGAGCGGCTGCTCCCCCCGGAGGCCCGGCAGCGGCTACTGGCCTGCTCGGTCACCGACCCCAGCTGGACGGCCGAGGTGGACCGCTCCCAGGGCGTCCTGATCACCGCGCAGGGCCTGCTGATGTACCTGCACCCGACGCAGGTGCGTGACCTGCTCGCCATCTGTGCGGAGAACTTCCCCGGCGCGACGATGGTCCTCGACGCGGTGCCGCGCTGGTTCAGCTCGCTCGCCCGGCGGGGCAAACTGCGCGACCACGGCTACCAGGCGCCGCCGATGCCCTTCGGCATGGACGCCGACGAACGGCACAAGCTGGCCGGCGCCCACCCGGCCATCGTCGAGGTCCGCGACGTCTATCCGGCCGGCGGTCGCGGCCTGCTGGGTGTGCTGCTCCCGGCCGGGGCCTGGCTGCCGGTGGTCTCGGCGAAGCGGCCCTCGGTGGTGGCGCTGCGCTTCGCGGACCGCAAGGAGTCCTCGACAGGCTGAGCCGCCCGGGACCGCTGCCGGACCGAGCCGCCCGGGACGTTCGCCGGGCCGCTGGCTCTGTACGTCCGCCGGGCCGGTGGCTCTGTACGTCCGCCGGGCCGCCGGGCGCCGCGAACACGTTTGCAACGAACGCGTTCGCTACGTACTTGTTCTTTACGAACATGTTCGTTACTGTCGAGGTATGACAGCACACGCCAACGCCCGGCCGAGTCGCCGGGAGCGGCCGGCCAAGCCGGCCCTGAGCCGGGCGGGCATCATCGCCACGGCGGTCGCCCTGATGCGCGCCGAAGGTCTGGAGAAGGTCACCATGCGCCGGCTGGCGCAGGAGCTGGACACCGGTCCGGCCTCGCTCTACGTCTACGTCCGCAACACCGCCGAGCTGCACGCGGCCGTCCTCGACGAGCTGCTCGGCTCGGTCGACCTCGGCGCGGCCGGGGGCGACGGTGACTGGGGGGACCGCCTGGCGGGGATCCTCACCTCCTACACGAAGGTGCTGTTCGAGCACCCGGCGCTGGCCCGGTCCGCCCTGGTGGCGCGGCCGTCCGGTGAGCGCTACCTGAACCTGGTGGAGGCCCTGCTGGCCCTGCTGGAGGAAGGCGGTGTACCGGGCCTGCGGGCCGCCTGGGCGCTGGACCTGCTGCTCCAGTACGCGACCGCCACCGCGGCCGAACAGGCCACCCGGCAGGGCGCGCCCGACGCCCAGGACGAGCAGGACGCACTCGTCGCGGCCCTGCGCGGTGCCTCCGGCGACACCCACCCGCACATCGCGGCGCTCGCCACCGAGCTGGTGTCCGGCTCCGGTGACGAGCGGCTCGCCTGGGGCTTTCGCGTCCTGATCAACGGAACGCTGCACACCCCCGGCCCCGGGCCCGACATCGCCTCCGCGCCGAAGCACCCGGCGTGACCCCACCGGATCATCCGCGCCGAAGCACCCGGCGTGACCCCACCGATCATCCGCGCCGAAGCACCCGGCGTGACCCCACCGATCATCCGCGCCGAAGCACCCGGCGTGACCCCACCGAACCGAGGAGTACCCGAGATGACCACACACCAGCCCATCACCATCGTCGGCGGCGGCCTCGGCGGCCTCGTCCTGGCCCGCGTGCTGCACCGTCACGGCATCGAGGCGGTCGTCCACGACCTCGACTCCTCGCCCGCAGCCAGGGGCCAGGGCGGCATGCTGGACATGCACGAGGAGTCCGGCCAGGCCGCGCTGCGGGCCGCAGGTCTCTTCGATCGCTTCCGGGAGATCGTCCACCCCGGCGGGGAGGCGATGCGGATCATGGGCAAGGACGCCGTCCTGCGGCACGAGGACGACGGCCGGGCCGGGCACCGCCCCGAGGTGAACCGGAGCGACCTGCGGCGCATCCTGCTGGACGGACTGCCCGAGAAGGCCGTCCGCTGGGGCACGAAGGTCGCCGGTGCCACCGCCCTGGGCGACGGCCGCCACCGGGTGGACCTGGCCGACGGCGGCACCTTCACCACCGACCTGCTGGTCGGAGCCGACGGTGCCTGGTCCAAGGTGCGCCCGCTGGTCTCCACTGCCACACCGGCTTACTGCGGCCTCTCCTTCGTCGAGTTCGACCTGGTCGACGCGGACCGCCGCCACCCGGACAGCGCCGCGCTGGTCGGCGGCGGCATGATGTTCGCGCTCGCCGAGGAGAAGGGCTTCCTGGCCCACCGGGAGACGGACGGACGCCTGCACGTCTACGCCGCCCTGCGCACCCCCGCGGACTGGGCAGGGCCCGGCGGGTTCGGCCCCGCCGACACCGCCGCGGTCAAGGCGGCGCTGCTGGAGCGGTTCGCGGGCTGGGACGACCGGTTGCTGGCACTCGTCCGGGACGCCGACGGCGTGCCGGTCGCACGGCCGATCCACGCCCTGCCGGTCGGGCACCGCTGGGACCGCACGCCGGGTGTGACGCTGCTCGGAGACTCGGCCCACCTGATGTCCCCGTTCGCCGGGGAGGGCGCGAACCTCGCGATGATCGACGGTGCCGACCTCGCGGCGGCGATCGTGGCCCACCCGGGCGACGTCGAAGGTGCGCTGGCCGCGTACGAGGAGCTTCTTTTCCCGCGCGCCGAGGCGGCTGCGGCCGAATCCGCGGCCAACCTCGATCTGCTGTTCCGTACCGACGCCCCGCAGGGCCTGCTCGACCTGATGGCGGGGCACCAGCGCCAGGCGATCTGACCGGCGCCGGGGCAGGGCCCGACCGGCCCGGCCCCGAGCCGCTCCGGGAGCGGGCAGCCGCGGGAGGCCCGGAGGGCGCTTCCCGGCCGGTCAAACCGGCACCAAGAGATCACCGAGGAGCCGGAAAGCCGGTGCCCGGTGTCCCGGCCCCCGGCCTCGCGTCCGGCGCGCCGGGCCGCGCGGGTTAGGCTGCCCTTTCGGGGACAGGCCCCGCCGCAATCGGATACGGCGAGATCGCCGTCTCGTTCTGCCACGGAGGTACCGGCCTTGCACATCGACGCCTGGATCGAGAGCGTCCCGCCGGGTTGGGTGTACGCCCTGGTCGCGCTGATCATCGGTCTGGAGAGCCTGGGCATCCCGCTGCCGGGCGAGATCGCCCTCGTCTCGGCGGCGCTGCTCGCCTCGCGCGGTGTGGTCAACCCCTGGTGGATCGCGGCCTGCGCCATCGGGGGCGCCATCCTCGGCGACTCGATCGGCTACTCGATCGGCCGCAAGGGCGGGAAGCCGTTGTTCGAGAAGCTCGGCCGGCGCTTCCCGAAGCACTTCGGCCCGGAGCACCTGGAGAGCGCCGAGCGCTCGTTCCGCCGGTGGGGCATGTGGGCGGTGTTCTTCGGCCGGTTCATCGCGCTGCTGCGGATCTTCGCCGGGCCGCTGGCGGGCGCGCTGCGGATGCCGTACTGGAAGTTCCTGATCGCGAACGTGGTCGGCGCGGTGGTCTGGGCCGGCGGCACCACGCTGCTGGTCTACCACGTCGGCAAGGTCGTCGAGCAGTGGCTGAAGGGCTTCTCCTGGGTGGGCCTGGTGCTCGCCGCGCTCGGTGGGGCGTTCTCCGCCTGGCTGCTCAAGCGCCGGGCCGCGAAGGCCCGTGCCGAGGCACCGGACACCGAGCCGCAGGAGCAGCCCGTGGCAGCCGCGGGGACCGTGGCGGACTGACGCTCCGCCAGCCCCGCCGGGTAGCATCGGCGGGGTATCCGGTCAGCGCGACGCCGTACGTGGAGGTCCTGTGAGCCAGCAGCAGTGGGACGCGGTCGACAGCTACTTCTCCGAGAAACTGGTCGGCGACGATCCGGTGCTGGCGGCCGCCCAGGCCGCCGCCGACGCGGCCGGTCTGCCACAGATCGCGGTCGCCCCCAACCAGGGCAAGCTGCTCCACCTGCTGGCCCTCACCCAGGGGGCCCGCCGGATCCTGGAGGTCGGCACCCTGGGCGGGTACAGCGCGATCTGGCTGGCCAGGGCGCTGCCCGCGGACGGCACGATGATCACGCTGGAGATCGACCCGGCGCACGCCGAGGTGGCCCGCGCCAACCTCCTGCGGGCAGGTCTGGACAAGGTGGTCGAGGTCCGGCTCGGCCGGGCCGCCGACTCCCTCGTGGAGCTGGAGCGGGCCGGCGTCGAGCCGTTCGACCTGGTCTTCATCGACGCCGACAAGGCCGGAAACCCGGACTACTTCGCGAGTGCGGTGCGGCTGACCGGGCCGGGCTCGCTGATCATCGTCGACAACGTGGTGCGCGGAGGCTCCGTCGTGGACGCCGACAGCACCGATCCGAGCGTGGTCGGCACCCGCCGCCTGCACGACGTGATCGCCGCCGAGCCGAAGGTCTCGGCGACCTCCGTCCAGACCGTCGGGACGAAGGGTTACGACGGATTCACACTGGCCCGCGTCCAGGGCTGAACCACCAGAGGAGCAAGACGTTGCGGATCGCACTGCTGGGCACCGGGCCATGGGCGGAGCGGGTGCACGCCCCCGTGCTCGCGGAACACCCCGGGATCGACTTCGCCGGGGTGTGGGGCCGGCGGCCCGAGGCCGCCGCCGCCCTGGCCGGGGCTCACGGGGTGCCCGCGTACGAGGACCTGGACCGGCTGTTCGCCGACGTGGACGCGGTCTCCATCGCGCTGCCCCCGGCCGTCCAGCCGGATCTGGCGGTGCGCGCCGCCGAGGCCGGGTGCCACCTCCTGCTGGACAAGCCGGTCGCGCTCACGGTGCCGGACGCCCGCCGGCTGGCGGAGGCGACGGCGCGCAACCACGTCGCCTCGGTGGTCTTCTTCACCGTCCGCTTCGGCGGCGAACAGGCGCTCTGGCTGGAGAAGCAGGCGGCGGTCGGCGGCTGGTTCACCGCCCGCTCCGACTGGCTCGGTTCGGTGTTCGCCCCGGGCAGCGAGAGCCCGTACGCGGCCTCGCCCTGGCGGCAGGAGAAGGGCGCGCTCTGGGACGTCGGCCCGCACGCCCTGTCCGTCCTGCTACCGGTGCTCGGGGACGCGCTGGAGGTGACGGCCGCCGCCGGGCCCAGGGACACCGTGCACCTGGTGCTCCGGCACACCGGTGGCGCGTCCAGCACACTCGCGCTCAGTCTGACGGCCCCGGTGGAGGCCGGCGGCACCAGCATGGAACTGCGTGGTACGGCGGGTGTGGCGCACCTGCCGGAGCGCGGGGAAGGTCCGGTCCGGGCCCTGCACGGCGCGCTGGACGCTCTGCGCGAGTCGGCGAGGACGGGCGAGTCGCACCCCTGCGACGCGGCCTTCGGACTGCGGGTGGTGGAGATCCTCGCGGGTGCCGAGCGCTCGCTCGCGGACGGCGGCCCGGCCGGGCTCTGACCCCACCGCCCTGTCGGCCGCGGCGGGCCAGGCGCGCATCGGCCCGGCCCTGCGCCGCCCGGCCCGCCGCGGCCGGGCCGGTCAGCGCTGCGCCTGCGGCCTGCGGTCGGCGGGCCGGCTCGGCGGGACGGTCGCGGCCGTGAAGTCGCGGGGACCGGTCCAGAGCGCCGGGACGGCGTCGCCGCGCCGGGCCAGCTCGTACCCGAGGGCCTCGTAGTTGATCCGCCAGCCGCGGAAGTGCGGCCAGGCCTCGGCGGCGGCCCGCTCGTGGGCGAAGCCCGCGGCGCCGAGCATGGCCAGCGCCGCGTCGAACTCGGTGAAGGTGAGCCGGATCTGACTGTCCGGATCGGGATCCGGGTCGAAGTCGATCCGCAGCGAGCGCGCGATGTCGCGCAGCGCCGTGAAGCCGGCCCGCAGCACCAGACGGGCCTCCGGTGGGGCGGAGCGCGGACTGACGGCCAGGTGCAGCGCGGCGGCGTCCATCACGGCGATCAGGCCCACCACCCAGTTGCGGTTCGGCTGGGGGGAGCGGAAGGAGAGCAGCACCGGGTAGTTGGAGTGGCTCTCGCCGATGTCGGCGGCCAGCCGCTCCCAGTCCCGGTACAGCTGCGGGAGGGCGGTCTCGGTGTCCACCAGCGACTGCCGGGCCAGCAGCTCGGGCCCCCAGGCCGGCTCCCCGGCCCGGGACTGCAGCAGCGTCACCTCGACCTCGCGACGGTTGTACGCGGCGTACAGGGTCGGCAGGTAGGCGATCTGCAGCGCGATCACCAGCGGGCCGCTGGCGGCGGCGAGGAAGTCCAGCGCCGACAGGTGCAGGCGGTCGCCGCTGGCGAAGCCGAGGGTGAAGAGGCTGGAGCCCGCCTCGCGGAACGACACCGTCCAGGCCAGCTGGGAGCTGCCGTGCATCAGCAGCGTGTAGGAGAGCAGCATGCTGCCGAGCCAGACCCCGAGCATGCCGACCAGCACCAGCGGCGCGAGCCAGGTCTGCGCCCGGTCCTGTGCGCGGTACGTTCCGAACGGCACCGCGCCCGCCCGCAGGGCCGCGCGCAGCACCGCCCAGAGCCGGTAGACCAGCGCCGAGTACAGGCCGCGCGGCACCACCAGGGTGCGCAGGATGCTGGCGACGGTGAGCAGCAGGAGCAGCAGGCCGGCCAGCGTGTAGATCAACCTCATGGCGACATTGTGCTGGTCCGTCCGCGCCCGCGCGGCGACGGCCCACGAACCGCGCGGGCGCGGGCGCCGTCCGGCGGTACGGCGCCCGCGTCCCCGCCCGCGCGGCGCACGGATCGGGGCGGGGGCGTTGACAGCGCGCCCTCTTCGGCTGAATGCTAAGCAAGCGCTTAGTCAGCGTGGATTCGCAGTGCCGGCGGGCACCCCGGTATCCGTACCCGCGCCGCCGTACCCGCGCCGCCGTACCCGAGCCGCCGCACGTGAACCGCCGCACCCGCACAGCCGTACCCGCGCCGCCGCACCGACCGCCGTATGGAAGCCTGGAGTGAGCCCATGTCCGACACCTCTGCCGACCCGCCGGGCCTGAACCTCGCGCGCCTGCGCGAGCACCTGGAGCGCGCCATGCCGGGCACTGTCCGGGGCCCGTTGCGTGCCGAGCGGATCGAGGGCGGCCGCTCGAACCTCACGTACGTCCTCTCCGACGACCACGCGCGCTGGGTGCTGCGCCGCCCCCCGCTCGGCCATGTGCTCGCCACCGCGCACGACATGGGGCGCGAGTACCGCGTGATGACGGCCCTGCGCTCCACGGCCGTGCCCGTCCCGCAGACCCTGCTGCTGGTCGAGGACGCCGAGGTGCTGGGGGCCGGCTGGTACCTGATGGAGTACGTGCCCGGAGTCGCGCACCGTGACGCCGCCGCGCTGACCGCGCTCGGGCCGGAGCGGGTCCGCGCCCTGGGCCTGAGCCTGGTGGACACGCTGGTCCGGCTGCACGCCATCGACCCGGCCGACGTCGGTCTGGCCGACTTCGGACGCCCGGACGGCTTCCTGGCCCGCCAGCTGCGCCGCTGGAGCACCCAGTTCGCCGCCTCCCGGAGCCGGGAGCTGGCCGGCATCGACGAGCTGCACACGCTGCTCACCGAGCGGCTCCCGCACTCCCCGGCGCCCACCGTGGTGCACGGCGACTACCGCCTCGACAACGTCCTGGTCGACAGTTCGCCCGACGGCGGGGACCGGATCGCCGCCGTGCTGGACTGGGAGATGTCCACGCTCGGGGATCCGCTCACCGACCTCGGCCTGCTCGTGATGTACACCGAGACGGCCGGTGCGGGCGGCGGGATCATCCCCGCCGCCACCACCGCGCCGGGCTACCCGGGCGCCCGCGAGCTCGCGGCCCGCTACGCCGAACGCTCCGGGCGGGACATCGCCACGCTCGGCTGGTACGTCGCCTTCGCCTCGTTCAAGCTGGCCGTGGTCGCCGAGGGGATCCACTACCGCTACCAGCAGGGAAAGACCCTGGGCGCAGGCTTCGAACGCGCCGGTGAGATGGGCCCGATCCTGGTCGACCACGGCCTCGCGGCCTTCAAGGAGCACTGACATGGACTTCTCGTACGACGCCCGCACCCTGGAACTGCGCGAGCGGCTGCTCGCCTTCATGGACGAGCACGTGTACCCCGCCGAAGCCGTCCTGGAGGCCCAGCTCGCCGATCCGGCGCGTGAACACTGGGAGATCCCCCCGGTGGTCGCGGAGCTCCAGGCCGAGGCACGCCGGCAGGGCCTGTGGAACCTCTTCCTGCCCGGCGAGGGCGGAGCCGGTCTGACCAACCTCCAGTACGCGCCGCTCGCCGAGATCACCGGCCGGAGCCCGCAGTTGGCACCCGCCGCGCTCAACTGCGCCGCGCCCGACACCGGGAACATGGAGCTGCTCGCCCAGTTCGCCGACGCCGACCAGCGCAAACGCTGGCTGGAGCCGCTGCTGAACGCGGACATCCGCTCGGCGTTCGCGATGACCGAGCCGGAGGTCGCCTCCTCCGACGCCGCCAACATCGCCACCCGGATCGAGCGCGACGGCGACCACTACGTGGTCAACGGCCGCAAGTGGTACATCACCGGCGCGATGAACCCGGCCTGCAAGATCTTCATCGTGATGGGCAAGACCGACCCGACCGCCGAGAAGCACCGGCAGCAGAGCATGATCCTGGTGCCGCGCGACACCCCGGGCGTCACCGTCCGGCGCGGCATGCGGGTCTTCGGCTACGACGACGCCGACCACGGCGGGCACGCCGAGATCCTCTTCGAGGACGTCCGCGTCCCGGCGGCCAACCTGATCGGCGAGGAGGGCTCCGGCTTCGCGATCGCCCAGGCCCGGCTCGGCCCCGGCCGGATCCACCACTGCATGCGCGCGATCGGCATCGCCGAGCGCGCCCTGGAGCTGATGTGCCGCCGGACGCTGGAGCGCGCCGCCTTCGGCCGCCCGCTGGCCGAGCAGGGCGTCGTGCAGGACTGGATCGCCGAGGCCCGGGTGCGGATCGAGCAGACCCGCCTGCTGGTGCTCAAGACCGCGTGGCTGATGGACACCGTGGGCAACCGGGGCGCGCACACCGAGATCCAGGCCATCAAGATCGCCACCCCGCTCACCGTCGAGTGGATCCTCGACAAGGCCGTCCAGGCGCACGGCGCGGCCGGGGTCAGCCAGGACACCCCGCTCGCCCAGCTCTGGGCCGGCAACCGCACGCTGCGGCTGGCGGACGGACCCGACGAGGTGCACAAGCGCTCGCTCGCCCGGCGCGAGCTGGCCCGGTACCGCGAGGTGGCCCGATGACCACCGCCGAGGAACTGCGCACCCGTACCGCGGATCTGCTGGCCGCCCACGATCCGGCGGCCACCGAGCCGCTGGAGTTCCTGCGGGCCCGCTTCGACGCCGGCCTCGCCTGGGTGCACTTCCCGCCCGGCCTCGGCGGCCTCGGCGCCCCACGCGCGCTGCAGGCCGTGGTGGACGCGGAGCTCGCGGCGGCGGGCGCACCCGACAACGACCCCCGCCGGATCGGCATCGGTCTCGGCATGGCCGCGCCGACCGTCCTGCGTTTCGGCACCGAGGAGCAGAAGCAGCGCTTCCTGCGCCCGCTCTGGACGGGCGAGGAGGTCTGGTGCCAGCTGTTCAGCGAGCCCGGAGCCGGCTCCGACCTGGCCGCGCTGGCCACCCGGGCCGTCCACGAGGCCGGCGACGCGGAGGGAGGCGGGGACGGGCCGGGCGGCCACTGGACCGTGGACGGGCAGAAGGTGTGGACCTCCAGTGCCCACCTGGCCCGCTGGGCCATCCTGCTCGCCCGCACCGACCCGGACGTCCCCAAGCACCAGGGCATCAGCTACTTCGTCTGCGACATGACCGACCCCGGCGTGGACGTGCGCCCACTGCGCCAGCTGACCGGCGAGGCCGAGTTCAACGAGGTCTTCCTGACGGGCGTACGGATCCCGGACGCGCACCGGCTCGGCGCGGTGGGCGAGGGCTGGAAGATCGCCCAGACCACCCTCAACAACGAACGGGTCGCGATCGGCGGCCATCGCACTCCCCGGGAGGGCGGCCTGATCGGGCTGCTCGCCGACGTCTGGCGCGAGCAGCCGGGTGCCCGGACCCACGAGCTGCACCAGCGGCTGCTGCAGGGCTGGACCGACGCCGAGGTGCTGCGGCTGACCGCCGAGCGGCTGCGCCAGCAGCTGGCGGTCGGCCAGCCCGGCCCCGAGGGCGCGGCCGCCAAGCTTGCCTTCGCCCGGCTCGCCCAACAACTGACCGGCTTGGAGGTGGAGTTGCTCGCCGAGGAGGGGCTCGGTTACGGCGACTGGACGATGTCCCGCCCGGAGCTGGTGGACTTCACCGGCCGCGACGCGGGCTATCGCTACCTGCGCGCCAAGGGCAACTCGATCGAGGGCGGCAGCTCCGAGATCCTGCGCAACATCATCGCCGAGCGCGTTCTCGGCCTGCCCGCCGAGTCGCGCTCGGACAAGGACGTGCCGTGGAAGGAGTCGGCCCGATGACCGAACTCGACCTGCTGTACTCGGAGGTGGAGGAGGACCTGCGCTCCGCCGTCCGGGCCGTGCTCGCCGACCGGTGTCCGCCGCAGGCCGTCCTCGCCCGCTGTGAAGGGCCGGAGCCCTACGACACGGGCCTGTGGCGGGTGCTGGCCGAGGAGGTCGGTGTCGCCGGGCTCCCGGTGCCCGAGGCACTCGGCGGGGCCGGGGCCTCCCTGCGGGAGAGCGCCGTGGTGCTGGAGGAGCTGGGCCGGGCCTGCGCGCCCACCGCCTTCCTCGGCAGCGCCGTCCTCGCCACCACCGTCCTGCTGGCCGCCGACGCCTCGGCGGAACTCACCGCCCTCGCCGCGGGGGAGCGCACCGCCACCCTGGTGGTGGCGCTCCCGACAGCGCCCGAAGCGCCCTTTCCCCTGGGCGTACGGGCCACCGGCACAGGGGAGTTGACCGGCACCGTGGCCTGGGTGGCGGACACGCCGGCGGTCGGACTGCTGATCGTCCCCGCCGACGGCCCGGCCGGCCCCGGCCTCTACGCGGTCGAGGCCGCCGAGGCGACGCTCACGCCGCGCGGTTCGCTGGATCTCACCCGGCCGCTCGCGGACGTCTGCCTCACGGGCGCCCCGGGCCGGCTGCTGATCGGTCCCGACCGCGCCGAGGCCGTGCTCCGCCAGGCACTGCTCACCGGCGCCGCCCTGCTCTGCTCCGAGCAGCTCGGCCTGGCCGAGTGGTGTCTGGCCACCACCGTGGCGTACCTGCGGGAGCGCCGGCAGTTCGGCCGGGTGGTCGGCTCCTTCCAGGCTCTCAAGCACCGCCTGGCCGATCTCTGGCTGGACATCGCCGGTGCCCGTGCGGCGGCCCGGGCCGCGGCCGACGCGCTGGCCTCGGGTGCGTCGGACGCCGCGATCCTGGTGGCCGTCGCCGCCTCGCACTGCTCGGACACCGCCGTCCGCGCGGCGGAGGAGGCCGTGCAACTGCACGGCGGGATCGGGATGACCTGGGAGCATCCCGTGCACCTCTACCTCAAGCGGGCCAAGGCCGATCAGCTGGCCCTCGGCACCCCCGGCCGCCACCGCGCGGCGCTGGCCGCGCTGGTCGACCTGCCCGCCCCGGGGGCGGTGGCGACGCCCCGGGTGCCGCACGTGTGAGGGCGGCGGGCCCCCGCCGGACGGCGGCGGGGGCGGTCGGCGCCCGGGGGCATCACCACCGGCCCCTTCCCCGCACGACGGCGTCGGGCCGGGAGGGTACCGGCCGGGGGGGCCGGGACGGCGGGGCCGGTGACGGTCAGGACGGTGGCGCGTCGGCCGGGTCGGCGGCGTGCACGGGGACGTCCGGGTGCCGGAACCAGGAGCCCTGCACGGCCCACTGGACGAGCATCAGCACGGCGCCGATCAGCAGCGCCCCGACACCGATCACGGTCACCCCGCCGGTCTGCCCGAACACCGGCAGGTCGATCGAGGTGCTGCCGTAGTCCGGCTGCGCGTAGACGTCGAAGGCCGCGTAACAGAAGAAGTACAGCAGCATCAGCCCGCCCAGCAGCGGGAAGAGGCCCTTGAAGACGAAGTCCTTGGCACTTCGGGTCAGCACTCTGCGGTAGTACCAGACGCAGGCGAAGCCGGTGAGACCGTAGTAGAACGCGATGCCCAGGCCGACCGAGGCGATCGAGTCGGCCAGCACGTTGTCACTGATCAGCGTCAGCAGGACGTAGAAGGCGATGGAGGCGATGCCCATACCGATCGTCGACCAGGTCGGCGTGCGGTGCTTGGCGTGCACCCGGGCGAACTGGCTGGGGATGGCCCGGTGCGCGGCCATCGAGAACGAGGTACGGGCCGTCGGCAGGATCGTGGTCTGGGTGGAGGCCGCGGAGGAGGTCAGCACCATGAAGATCAGCAGTTTGGTGAGGAACCAGCCCAGGCCCTGGTCGCCGAAGACCGCGCCGCCCAGACCGGACAGCACGTCACCCGCGTTGTCCGGGTTCCCCAGCCCGATGCCGTCCGCGCCGACACCGGCGAAGGCCTGCGCGGAGGTCGACACCAGCGCGTAGATCACCAGCAGCAGCACGGTGGAGATCACGGCGGCGCGCCCGGGCGTGCGGTGGCTGTCCGCGGTCTCCTCGTTCACCGAGACGGCGGTGTCCCAGCCCCAGTAGATGAAGACGGCGGCCAGGATGCCCGCCGTCAGGGCACTGGTGGTGGGGACGTTGAACGGGTTGAACCACGAGCCGGAGATCTTGATCGCGGTGGCCGGCGGGTGCGAGCCGTAGACCTTCACCAGAGCCGTGATCGAGAAGATCGCCAGCATCACGATCTCGACGCCGAGCAGCCAGCGCTGCAGTGCGGCGGAGATCTCGATGCCGACGTAGCAGATCGCGGTCATCACGATGATCCAGGCCACCCCGGCCAGGGTCGTCCAGGTGGTGTTGGAGGCCAGTGAGTCCAGCCCGAGCAGCTGGAACCCGTACACGCCGGCGATCTGGGCCAGATTGGCCATCACGATGATGTCGGCGACGATGATGCCCCAGCCGCCCATCCAGCCCGTCCGGGGGCCGAAGGCGCGGGCGGCCCAGGTGAAGGTGGTGCCGCAGTCGGGGTCGGAGGCGTTGAGCTCCTTGTAGGCGTACGCGATCAGCAGCATCGGCACGAAGCCGAGGATGGTGATGATCGGCGCCTGCAGGCCCACACCGGCCACGATGATTCCGAGTGTGGCGGCCAGGCTGTAGGCCGGTGCGGTGGAGGCAAGTCCGATCGCCACCGAGGACACGAGGCCGAGCGCACCGCCCTTGAGCCCCTTCTCGCCCGCACCGGAGCCGGTGACGAGCGGTGCTGCGGGCGGCCCGGGACGACCGGCTGGAGCGGACACTTGTCCCCACCTTCTTCTTCCTGCGTCGGGCGGAGTCCGTCCGGAGCGCCCTGGCGGCCGGCGACTCGCGCGACCGGGGCCGCGCCGTCCGTCGCCACTGCGTCCGGAGGCGGTCCGGTCGGGGCGTGGTGACCCCGGGCGGACCGGCGTCTCACATCTTCCCCCCGCGGACCGAACGCTGCCAGAGGGAGGCCGCCCCACGGGGCAACCGGGCGCCGCAGGCCCCGCACGTCACCCGGTCGGACCTGCTCGGCACGCATTCGGCCGTTCCGGATAGCAGGGTCGCTCCGGCGGTCGGAGACTCGGAGCCCGGGGGGTGTTCTCGACTCTGAGAGGCGTTCCAGTGAAGTCAGCTCCTTCCCGCATCGTCGTGGCCGCCACCGCGGTCACTCTCGCGTTCGCCCTCGCCTCGTGCGGAAGCGCGAAGCAGTCCACGGGATCGTCCTCGTCGGGCGGTGCCTCCGGCAGCGCCGGCGGGACGATCAAGATCGGGCTGCTCCTGCCCGAGACCAAGACCACCCGCTACGAGCAGTTCGACAAGCCGTTGATCGAGCAGAAGATCAAGGCCATCGCCCCGAACGCCCAGATCGACTACTACAACGCCAACCAGGACGCCACCACGCAGCAGACCCAGGTGGACACCGCGCTGACCAAGGGCAACCAGGTGCTGATCCTGGACGCGGTCGACGCCAAGTCGATCCAGTCCTCGGTGCAGAAGGCCCACGACGCGGGCGTCAAGGTGGTCGCGTACGACCGGCTGGCGCAGGGCCCGGTGGACGCCTACGTCTCCTTCGACAACCACAAGGTCGGCGAGCTGCAGGGCAAGGCCCTGGTCGACGCCGTCGGCGACAAGGCCTCGGCCGGCAAGATCATCATGATCAACGGCTCGCCGACCGACCCGAACGCCGCCGAGTTCAAGGCCGGCGCGCACAGCGCGATGGACGGCAAGCTCACCATCGGCAAGGAGTACGACACCCCGAACTGGGACCCGAACAACGCCAACCAGGAGGCCGCCGCCGCGATCACCGCGCTCGGCGCCCAGAACGTGGTCGGCGTCTACTCCGCCAACGACGGCATGGCGGCCGGTATCGCGACCGCACTCAAGGCCGCCAACCTCTCCGTCCCGCTGACCGGACAGGACGCCCAGCTCGACGCGGTGCAGCGGATCCTCGTCAACACCCAGACGATGTCGATCTACAAGCCGTACAAGCCGGAGGCCGAGGCGGCCGCGATCATGGCCGTCTCGCTCGCCCAGGGCAAGGGAGTGCCGAGCGCCTCCGCGACGGCGACGTCCACCAGCGGCAGCGGCCACACGGTGCCCTCGGTCCTGATCACCCCGGTCGTCCTGGTCAAGGACAACATCAAGAGCACCGTCGTCGCCGACGGCCTCTACACCGTCGCGCAGATCTGCACCCCGGACTACGCCGCGGCCTGCACGGCGGTCGGCCTGTCCTGACCGGCGCGCCCGGCCTGCGAGGGCCGGGCAGGAACCGCTCGCCGGTCGTGACGGTCGCCGCAATAGCCTCGGTGAACAAGGGAGTTGATAGTAGTGGCAGCTGAGCCCGTACTCGCGCTGCGCGGGGTCTCCAAACGGTTCGGCGCCGTGCAGGCGCTCACCGACGTCGAGCTGGAGGTGCGCCCGGGCGAGGTGGTCGCCCTGGTGGGGGACAACGGCGCGGGCAAGTCCACCCTGGTCAAGACGATCGCCGGGGTGAACCAGCCGGACGGCGGCGTCATCGAGTGGGAGGGCAGGCAGGTGGCCATCCACCGGCCGCAGGAGGCCCAGAGCCTCGGCATCGCGACCGTCTACCAGGACCTCGCCCTCTGCGACAACCTCGACGTGGTCGGCAACCTGTTCCTCGGCCGCGAGATGCGGCACTTCACCATCCTCGACGAGGTCGGCATGGAGAAGCGCTCCCGCGAGCTGCTGAGCACGCTGTCGATCCGCATCCCCAGCGTGCGGATCCCGATCGCCTCGCTCTCCGGTGGCCAGCGCCAGACCGTCGCGATCGCCCGTGCGCTGGTCGGCGACCCGAAGGTGGTCATCCTCGACGAGCCCACCGCGGCCCTCGGCGTCGAGCAGACCGCGCAGGTCCTCGACCTGGTCGAGCGGCTGCGCGACCGGGGGCTCGGCGTCATCCTGATCAGTCACAACATGGCCGACGTGATGGCCGTCGCGGACCGCGTCGCCGTGCTGCGCCTCGGCCGCAACAACGGCTTCTTCGACCGGCGCTACACCAACAAGGAAGAGATCATCTCCGCCATCACCGGCGCCACGGACAATGCCGTGACCCGCCGTCAGGCGCGCGGCACGGAGGGTCAAGAGTGAGCAGCGACAACACCCCCAACCCGGGCGACGACGGCGGTTTCCACCGCACTCCGCTGCCCGAGGACAACATGCCCAAGGGCGGGGTCAACGCGGACGTGCCGGTGGCGGCCGACGCGACCCCCGCGGTCGACCCCCGCCTGATCGTCCGGGAGGGGGGCGTGGCGGGCTACCTGGGCGAGTTCAGACGCCGGGTGGGCAGCGGCGAGCTCGGCTCGCTCCCCGTCGTACTGGCCCTGATCATCATCTGGGCCGTGTTCGGCAGTCTGAACAGCACGTTCCTCTCGGCGCAGAACCTCTCCAACCTCTCCCAGCAGATCGTCGGAACCGGCATGATCGCCATCGGCGTCGTGTTCGTCCTGCTGCTCGGCGAGATCGACCTCTCGGTCGGCTCGGTCAGCGGACTCTGCGCCGCCATCTTCGCGGTCATGAACGTCACCCACGGCGTCAACCAGTGGGTCGCCCTGCTGTCGGCCCTCGCGGGCGGCGCGATCGTCGGCCTGATCCAGGGCCTGTTCTTCGCCAAGGTGGGCGTGCCCGCGTTCGTCGTCACCCTGGCCGGCAACCTGGCCTGGAACGGCCTGATGCTGCAGATCCTCGGATCCTCCGGCACCGTGAACCTCTCCGGCAAGGACATCGTCTCCCGGCTCTACACCACGATCTACAGCCAGACGGCCGCGGCCTACGTGGTCGCGGTGGCCGGCGTCCTGCTCTTCCTGGCCTCCAACCTGATCGACGCCAGACGCCGAAAGGCGGCCGGTGTGCCGTTCCGTCCGCCGGCCGACATCGCGCTGCGCACGGTCGCGCTGGCCGTCGTCGGCTTCGTGGTGGCCTACACGCTCAACCAGTACAAGGGCCTGCCGCTGGCGCTGCTGATCTTCCTGATCTTCATCGTGGTGCTGGACTTCGTGCTGCGCCGGACCACCTACGGACGGCAGATCTTCGCGCTCGGCGGCAACATCGAGGGCGCCCGCCGAGCCGGTATCAACGTGTCGTGGATCCGGATCTCGGTCTTCATGATCTGCTCCACCATGGCGGCCGTCGGCGGTCTCTTCCTGGCGGCCCAGATCCAGTCGGCCAGCCAGACCTCCGGCGGCGGAAACCTGCTGATGAACTGCATCGCCGCCGCCGTGATCGGCGGTACCAGCCTGTTCGGCGGGCGCGGTTCGACCTGGTCCGCCCTGCTCGGTGCGCTGGTGATCGGCTCGATCCAGTCGGGCATGAACATCATGGGTGTCAGCAACGCCATCCAGTTCATGATCACCGGCGCGGTGCTGCTCGCCGCCGTCGTGGTCGACTCGCTCTCCCGCCGCACCCAGAAGGCGGCCGGCCGCGCCTGACCCCGCCGGGGACAGGCGTTCGCGACGGCCTCGCGGGACAGCCACTCGGGGCCGGCGGTGACCACCGCCGGCCCCGAGGCACGCCACCGGCCGGGCTCAGTCGCCGAGCACGACCACCCGGCCGGTGCTGCGGCCGTCCGCCACCAGCTGCACCCCGGCCGCGGCCTCGGCCAGCGGCAGCCGGGCGCTCACCAGGGGACGGACGACGCCCTGTTCGGCGAGCTTGCCCAGCTCCTCGTGGGCTGCCCGGACGGCCCCCGGGTCACGGGTGTTGTAGAGGCCCCAGTGCAGCCCGAGGATCGAGTAGTTCTTCACCAGCGCGTGGTTGAGCGCGGGGGCGGGGATCGTCCCGGCGGCGAAGCCGACCACCACGATCCGGCCCTCGAAGGCGATGCACTTGGTCGAACCCGTGTAGGCGTCACCGCCGACCGGGTCGAAGACGACGTCGGCGCCGCGCCCGCCGGTGGCCGCCTTGACCGCGGCGACGAAGTCCTCCGCCGTCCGGTCGACCACCAGATCGGCGCCCAGCTCGCGGGCCACCGCGGCCTTGTCGGCGCCGCCGACGACGCCGATCACCGTCGCACCGGCCGCCTTGCCGAGCTGGACGGCCGCGCTGCCCACCCCGCCGGCGGCCGCGTGCACCAGCAGCGTCTCGCCCGGCCGCAGGGCGGCCCGGCGGTGCAGGGCGAACCAGGCCGTCTGGTAACCGATGTGCAGGGCGGCCGCCTCGGCGTCGTCCAGCGCGTCCGGAGCGCGGAACGTCGCCGCGGCGTCCAGCAGGGCGTACTCGGCGAAGGCCCCGCCGGGCAGCACGGGGTTGCCGATCACCCGGTCGCCGCCCGAGTGGAGCCTCACGCCCTCGCCCAGCGCCTCGACCACACCGCAGAGTTCGACGCCGGGCGTGAACGGCAGCGGAGGGCGGACCTGGTAGTGGCCGCGCACCATCAGCGCGTCCGGGAAGTTCACCGAGGCGGCGCGGACCCGGACCAGCACCTGGCCCGGTCCCGGTTCGGGCCGCTCCAGCCCCTCGCGCAGCCGCATCACCTCGCGCGGCTCGCCCAGCTCCTCGACCTGCCAGGCCCTCATAGCGCCCCGCCCTTCTCCAGTCCGCGCTGCAGCTTGTTCATGCCGGCTATCCAGCGGTCCGGGTCGGTGGCCCGGACGGCGTAGTAGTCGGCGACCTCGGGGTGCGGAAGGATCAGGAACCGCTCCTCGCGCAGCCCGGTGAGCACCGCCTCGGCGACATCCTCGGCCTCGATGGCGGTCGGGGCGAGCAGCATCTCGCCCATCGCGCCGCTGGAGGTGAGCATGTCGGTGCGCACCCCCTGCGGGCAGACCGCGTGCACCCGCAGGCCGCGGTGCCGGTAGGTGGCCGAGAGCCACTCGGCGAAGGCGAGCGCGCCGTGCTTGGAGACGGCGTACGGGGCGGAGCCGAGGCTGGTGAGCAGCCCGGCCGCGGAGACGGTGGCGACGAAGCGCCCGCCGCCGCGCTCCAGCCAGCGCGGGAGCAGCAGGTCGGCGGCCCGGACGTGGGCCAGCACGTTGACCTCCCAGGCCAGCGCCCAGGCGGCGGCCGGCGCGTCGGAGCCGCCGGCCGGAGCCACCCCGGCGTTGGCGCACCAGACGTCGATCTCGCCCAGCGCGTCGCGGGCCCGCCCGACCAGCGCGGCCAGGCCCTCCACGCCCGCCGCGTCACCTGGCACCGCCGTACCGCCGCACTGCTCGGCGACGGCCTTCGCGGCGTCGGCGTCCAGGTCGTTGACCACCACACGGGCGCCCGCCTCGGCGAACGCGCGGGCCAGGGCCGCGCCGATGCCCCGGCCCGCGCCGGTGACGACGACGCCCTGTCCGGCTACACCCTGTCCGGCTACACCCTGTCCGGCGACGCCCTGTCCGAGGGGGGCCCGTCCTTCGGGGCCGGGGCCGGGGCCGGGGCGGTCGGCGCCGTCGCCGGGGCTCACAGGCCGCCGCCGAGGGTCACGCCGCCGTCGACCACCAGCGTCTGCCCGGTGATCCAGGCCGCGTCGGGGGAGAGCAGGAAGGCCACCGCGCCCGCGATGTCCTCCGGAACGCCGAGCCGGCCGAGCGGGTACGCGGCGGCGACCTTCTCCTCGCGGCCCTCGTACAGCGCCTCCGCGAACTTCGTCTTGACCACGGCGGGGGCGACGGCGTTGACCCGGATGCCGGGGCCGAGGTCGGCTGCCAGCTCCATGGTCAGCCGGATCAGCGCGGCCTTGCTCACGCCGTACATGCCGATTCCCTCGGACGCCCGGATGCCGGCGATCGAGGCGATGTTGACCACCGAGCCGCCGTGCTCGCCCATCCACGCGGCGTGCGCGCGGCGGGTCCAGGCCAGCGGGGCGAGGACGTTCACCGCGAGGATCTTCGCGGCGACGGCGTCGTCGGTGGTGAGCACCGGGCCGTAGGCCGGGTTGATGCCGGTGTTGTTGACCAGGTGGTCGAGCCGGCCGAACGCCTCGACGGTTCGGCTCACCGCCTCCTCCTGGTGGGCGGCGTCGTCCGCCTTGCCCGCCACCCCGATGGCGACCTCGGGGCCGCCCAGCTCCCGGACGGCGTCGGCCAGCGCGTCGGCGCCCCGGGCGGTGACGCAGACCTTGGCACCACGGGCGACGAGCTCCCGTGCGATGCCGAGTCCGATGCCGCGGCTGGCTCCGGTGACGACGGCCACCTGGCCCTTGAACGAGTGCACCACTGAGGGTCCTTTCGCGTCCGGCGGGCCGGGGGAGTACGGCGTCCGCCGGCTCGTGCGTTCGAGCAGACTGTGTGACTAAGCGCTTGCTTAGCATGCTGTCGGTGCGAGACGCTGTCAACAGCCCTGGTGACGTCCGGGCGCCCGGACGCCCGTACGACCCCTCTGCGAGGATGGCGCCATGACCAGCACGCCGATCGCCGACCTCTGGACCACGCTGCCCGGCGGTGCCAACGCCCGCCCCGAGGCCGCGTACCGGCTGCTGGAGGCCGCCGTGGAGGCGTTCGCCGAACGGGGTTTCCACGCCACCACGACCCGTGACATCGCCACCGCCGCCGGGATGAGCCCGGCCGCGCTCTACATCCACTATCCGTCCAAGGCGGCTCTGCTCGCCGAGATCAGCCGGGCCGGCCACGCCGCGGCCCTGGCCCGGGTCCGGATGGCCGCGGCCACCGAGGGCGATCCGGTCGTCCGGATGCGGCGGCTGGCCGAGGACTTCACCCGCTGGCACGCCCAGGCCAGTACGGTCGGCCGGGTGGTCAACTACGAGCTGCACGCTCTGCCGGCGGAGGACTACGCGGTGGTCGCGGGCCTGCGGCTGGACATCGAGCGGACGGTGAGCGAGGTCATCACCGAGGGGCTGGCGGCCGGGCTCTTCGAGGTCGCCGAGGTGAAGACGGCCGCGCGCGCCGTGACCTCCCTGGGGATCGACGTGTCGCGCTGGTACACCGAACGCAGCAGCGAGACGCCGCAGGAACTGGGCCGTCGCTACGGCGAGTTGGTACTGCGGATGCTGGGCGCGCGGATCTGAGCGCGACGGCGGCACGGCGGGGTCGGACACTCCTCCCGCCGTGCCGTCGTGCCGGGCCGTCCCGACCTCGTCGCCGGTGCGACGGCCGGCCGCGCCCGCAGGGCCGGTCAGCCCTTGGCGAGCGCCTGGAGGCGGTCGTAGGCGCCGTTGAAGTAGTTCTGGTCACCCGGCAGGGTGCCGGAGTCGGCGTACTGCCAGATGGTCTGGTAGCTCCAGCCCGCCGGCAGGGTGCCGACGGCACTCGCGTAGCGGGCTATCCAGAGCGGGTTGGTGGCGCCGAAGCCCGAGTTGTTGCCGGTGCAGGTGGTCCACCAGTCGGTGGTGGTGTAGATGGTCGGGTAACGGCCGGTCTTCGTGTGCACGGTGTTGCTGAAGTCCCGTATCCAGGCGACCATCGCCGACTGGCTCAGGCCGTAGCAGCTCGCGCCGTAGGGGTTGTACTCGATGTCCAGCGCGGGCGGCAGGGTCTTTCCGTCCGCCGACCAGCCGCCGCCGTGGCCGACGAACCAGTTCGCCTGGGCGGCGCCGCTCGACGAGTTCGGCAGTGCGAAGTGATAGGCGCCCCTGATCAGGCCGGCGCCGTAGGAGCCGTTGTACTGCTGGGAGAAGCTCGGGTTGGTGTACGTGGTGCCCTCGGTCGCCTTGACGTACGCGAACCTGGCGCCGTTCGCCGCGGCCGAGCTCCAGTTCACGCTGCCCTGGTAGCTGGAGACGTCCATTCCCTTGGTCTGGGTGGCCAGTGACTGGACGGTGGCCGTGGAGGATCTTCCTTCGTGGGCGGCCACGGTCGACCCCGCGAAGTCCAGCTCGGGGTGGAGGACGGGAGCGGGCCGGGCCGCCTGCGCCGGGGCGGCCGCACCGGCGAGCAGGGCGGTGGCCGCGAGGGCGGCGGCGGCCAGGCGCGACAGCCGGCGGACGGGGGTGGCAGTCGCGGCCGGGAGGGCCGTGGACGGGATGCTGACGGTGCGGGCGGAGCGGGAAGTGCTGTGCATGAACACTCCTCTGGTCCTGGGCATGGTCGTGTGCGGACCGCGCGGTTTTCGCGTGATCCGCACACGAGAGTAGCCATGTCCCCGCCAGGATGGCGGGGTATTGGTGAACCAGAGGGACCGATCGTCACTTCCGTTCGTGCCCAAGGGAGTTGTCCGAGACGGCGCGCGGTCTACGCGGGTGGTCTACGCGGGTGGTCTACGGGCGTAGGCCGTCGTCCCGTCCGCCACCCCGGCGGCCGCCCGCCGAAGCCCCGGCCCACCGGATCGCGGCGGCCCCGCTCACCCGTTGGCGATCGCCTGCACGCGGTCGTAGGCGCCGTTGAAGTAGTCCTGGTCACCCGGCAGGGAACCCGAGTCCGCGTACTGCCAGATGGTCTGGAAGCCCCAGCCCGCCGGCAGGGCTCCGACCGCGCTCGCGTAGCGGGCCACCCAGAGCGGGTTGGTGGCGCCGAAGCCGGAGTCGTTACCGGTGCAGCTGCTCCACCAGGCGGTGGTGGTGTAGATCATCGGGTAGCGGCCGGTCCGGCTGTGCACGGTGTCGCTGAACTCCCTGATCCAGCCGACCATCGCGGACTGGCTCAGGCCGTAGCAGCTCGCGCCGTAGGGGTTGTACTCGATGTCCAGCGCGGGTGGCAGGGTCAGCCCGTCCGGGGTCCAGCCGCCGCCGTGATCGACGAACCAGTTCGCCTGGGCCGCGCCGCCGGAGGTGTTCGGCAGGGCGAAATGGTACGCACCGCGGATCACTCCCGCCGCGAAGGATCCGCCGCTCTGCCCGTAGAAGTACGGGTTGGTGTAGGTGGTTCCCTCGGTGGCCTTGAGGTAGGCGAACCGGGCGCCGTTGGAGATCGCGGCGCCCCAGTCGACATTGCCCTGGAAGCCGGAGACGTCCATCCCCTGGGTCTGGGTGGCACGCGAGCGCGGGCCGGCCAGACCGTGCCGCCCCTCGTGGACGGCGACCGTCGAGCCCGCGTAGTCCAGCTCGGGGTGGAGCACGATCGGCAGCGGCCGGGTGTTCTGCGCGTACGCCGGGACGGCGGCGGCTCCGGTCAGCAGGGCGGAGGCCGTCAGCGCGGCGGCGGCCGGGCGGGCTAAGCGCCGCAGACCACCGGGACGGGTGCGGGCGGAACGGGTGCTGCCGGGCGAGGTGCGGACGGGCGAGGTGCGGACGGGAGAGGTGACGGCGGGCCGGTCGGCGGTGGGAGGGCCGGCGGCCTGGTGGGCGGCGTCCGGACGGGCTGTACGGGGTGGTCTGCTGGGCACGGGCAACTCCTCGGTACGGGGCGCGCGGGATCGGCGCGGCCGCTCGGAAGGGGCTGGACAGGTACCCGTCGGCGGTCGGCGGTACCCACCGACCCACCTGAACGGCTGGGATGTACGCCCGCCCGGCGCAGTGGCCCCCGGGGCGGCGACGGCCGCGGCGAGCGGGCGCGGCGGGGCGGGCCCGGCTGCGGCGACGGCTGCGGCGAAGGGGTCGGTCGGGCCGCTCGGCCGGGGGCGAACATCCAGGTCACAAGCCCTGCATCCGATGCGCGTCCGGGCCTGTGGCACCATGCCGGGAGGCCGGTGCCCGTGCCGGCCGCTGCGTACGACGAGAGGACCGAGCACCGTGGCGCCCGAGCAGTCCGAGGACCGAACCACCTTCCGCGCGGCCACCACGGCCGACGTGCCGGCCCTGGTCGAGCTGGTCGAGTCCGCCTACCGGGGCGAGGCCAGCCGGGCCGGATGGACCACCGAGGCCGATCTGCTCGACGGTCGGCGCACCGACGCGGACGGCGTGGCCGAGGTCATCGCCCGGACCGACGGCCTGCTGCTGGTGGCCGAACTGGCCGGTGAGATCCTCGCCTGCTGCCAACTGGAACACCGTGGCGATCGCGCGTACTTCGGGATGTTCTCGGTCCGCCCGGGCCGGCAGGGCGGCGGGATCGGCCGGACGGTGCTCGCGGAGGCCGAACGCCTCGCCCGGGAGGAGTGGGGCGTCGGGGCGCTGGAGATGACGGTGATCGAGCAGCGGACCGAGCTGATCGAGTGGTACGAGCGCCGCGGCTTCAGCCGGACCGGCATCTACTCGCCGTTCCCCTACGGTGACGAGCGCTTCGGCATCCCGCGCCGCCCCGACCTGCGCTTCGAGACGCTCACCAAGACGCTCTGAGCCGTCGGCCCGCCCGCGGAGCCCGCTCCCCCCGGCGCCGCCTCTGCCGTCCGTCCGCGGCGGCGCCGGTACGGCCCGTCCGTACTGCCGCCCGCGCTCAGCCCCCGTAGAGGCCGCGGCACAGCCCGGCCTGCGCCGAGCCGGCCGACCACCGGCCCAGCTGCTCCGCCTGTGCGCAGAGCGCGGCGGCCCCCGGCGCCGCGCCCCCTCCGGCGGGCGCCCGGCCGGGGGCCTGTCCGGCCGGGGGCACGGGTGCCGGGGCCGGTTTGGGGGCCGGCCTCCGCGGAGCGGGCCGGTGCTCCGTCCGCCCGGTGTCCTCGTCGGCGTCCTCGGCAGCCGGAGCGGCGGTGGGCGGTTCGGCCTCCGGCTCGGCGGTCGCGGCGGGTGCCGGCGGCGGAGCGGGAGCCGTCGGGGAGGCCGGCACTGACGTACTCAGCCAGGGCGGCGGCGGAACCGGGGGCAGGCCGGACGCGGCGGGCAGAGGCACCGGCCCGGGCGCGCTGCCCGCCGGGGCGCCGTCGCCGCCCGGTGCGCACATCGCCAGCACGGCGGCCGTCACGACCAGCACGCCGCCCCCGGAGAGCGCCGCCGCCCAGCGCCGCCGCCGGCCCGCCGCCCGTGGCGCGGCCGCGATCGCGGGCCCGGGGGCCTCGGTGGGCCACGGCTGGGGCCGCGCCCACCCGGCCCGCTGGTCCGTCGGGTCCTCCTGCTCGCGCCCGTCCTGCCACTGCTCGCTCATCGCCTCACCCTCCGTTCGGGCCACGCGGCCCGTCGCGGTGTCCAACGAGCGCGGAGCGCCCGGGACATGACCGGCAGCGGGGCGGCCGGGCCGGCGCGGGTCAGGACGACCGTGGCGGGGGATCCGGTCCGCCCCGCCGACGCGCCGTCACGGAGCGGAGACCGGACGTGCACGGCGCACAGGCCCTCGCCGTCGGCTGTTGCGTGGGAGGTGGCGCACTGTCACACTCCGCGTGGCGTGCCGCCGGTGCGCTTCGGCAGTCTTCTGCAGTCGTCTGCAGTCGGAGAACGGGGACAGCACCATGAGGATCGTCAGACCCGGGCCCGTGTCGGGCCGTACCTGGACGCCGGTCAGCGCGGTCAACGGAGGTCTGGCGTTCGCGCTGGAACTCGGGTTGCTGGCGGCGCTGTGCTACTGGGGAGCGCGGACCGGTGGCAGCACGGCCGTCAGGGTGCTGCTCGCGGTCGGTGCCCCGGCCGCCGCGGCGATCGTCTGGGGCCTCTTCCTCGCCGCCGGCGGTCCGAAGTTCCCGCTGCCGCTGGCGGCCGAGATCCTGCTGAAACTGGTGGTCCTCGGCACCGGGGCGCTCGCCCTGTACACAACCGGGCACCCGCTCCTCGGCCTGGCCTTCGGCGGGCTCGCGCTGCTCAGCGTCGTGGTGGAGTACACCGCCTTCTGATCCTCGGCGCCGTCCGGTTCTCCGCGCCTTTCGATCCTCGGCGCGCCTCGGGCGGCCGGAGAGCATCCGGAGGGCCGCCGGCTCGTCCGGCGGGCCGCGGCGGCCCCCGGGCGGTGGCGTCCGCCGTCCGAGCGGTGCTGCGCCGGCCGTGGGCCCCGATGCGGCCCCTCCCCGCCCGTCCCGGGGTCGGGAGAGGCCGCCCGCCCAGACCCTCTCACCCCCGGCCCCCCGGTGCCGAACGGCGACCGATCCGTGGACACCTGTCGGGCCCGGCACGGGAGGAACCTCGACGACCTGCCCGGACCGGAGGGTCGGGGAGCACCTCGGGCTCCGACGGCGCGGGGGCGATACGGGTCGCGGCCGGGCGCCCCGACCCCGGGGGCCGGGCGCCCCGACCCCGGGTGGCGCCCTGACCACGTGGGGGCGCGTGCGGTGAGCCGTGGGCGGGGGAGGGCGGCCCGGCCGAGTCTGCTCAGGGCAGCAGCTTCTCCATGGCGATGGTTCCCTCGGCGGCCAGCTTGCGCTCCGCCCAGGCGAGGGTCTCCGGGGTGAGGTCACGCCCCGAGGCCAGCACGAGGTCCTCGGCCGTGACCTCGCCCTCGGCGCCGGTGTGCAGAAGTGCGTCGGGCGTGATGCCCTCGTAGGGCGGATTCGAGCCGGACTGAGTGTTCATGGCGCCTCCAGGGTTGGCCGTCAGCGGCCGAGTGCGTCGGCGAGCTGGTAGTTGTACAGCGTGGAACGGTTCTCGATGTCCCGGGCCTGCGGGCTTTCGCGTCTGCGGTTCGTCGCGTCCGCGGTTCGCCGCGGAGCCCGTCCCGGGGCGGTGCCCGGTGGGGTGCTGCGGGTGTGCTGCCCACCGTGCCACCGGAGAGGACCTCGCGCGCGCGGAGCGACCGTCGGTGGTCCCGGACCGGCCGCGGCGGCCGACCCCGCTTCGCGCCGTCCTCGCCCGCGACTGCATCGGATCCCGTCTCTCGGGCTGCAGTCGTGTGGCAAGGCGACCTCCTCGTTCTGCTAGTACGACCCTAGGGGCGCCCCGGCCCGGGCGCAGCCCGGCCGCGCCCGGGCGGCGGTCGCCCACGGTCCCCACGGGCACGGCCGTACGCGGGTGGGCCGGCGCCGACGGGTGCGCGATCGGCTCCGCCGGCTGCCGTGAGCCGTTCGAGGGCCGCGCTGTCGTGAGCCGTCCGAGGGCCGCCGGTGGCGCGCCGAGGCGGATACCCGGGCGCCCCGGTCAGGAGGTCTTCGACCTCGGCTGCGTCGCCGGGATCCGCTGAGTGAAGAAGAGCGAGAGCAGGGCCACGAGGGCGAGGACGGCGAGAGCGGCCCGCAGTCCGTCGAGCCTGGCCTCGGCGTTGTCGTCGAGCACCGTCTGCGCCGTCTCCGGCGCGACCCCGTTGTCGGTGAGGGCGGATTCGAGCTGGGCGTCCGAGAGGAAGGGAACTCCGCCGGCGAGCTCGACGCTCGCCCGGCTCTTGACCTCGGTCGGGATCGCCGGATTCTGGTCGACGGCGGCCAGGAAGGACGTGCTCAGCGCGGCGATCAGAATCGAGCCGGCCAGCGCCGTCCCGATCGAGGCGCCCAGGTTGGTGACGGTGTTCTGGACCCCGCCGACCTCCGCGCTCTCCTCGTCCGGCACCGCCGACACGGTCACGGACCCCAGCTGGGAGGCGAGCGCTCCCATGCCGAGACCGATCAGCAGAAGCGGGACGGTGACGATCTCGGCGCCCGCGTCCGAGTCCAGGGCGGCCAGCAGGACGATCGCGCCGAGCAGCATCGAGAAGATGCCGAGGCGGACCACCCTGCGGGGTGAGACGTCCGGCCACAGCCGGGGGATCCCGATGGCCGCCGCGAGCAGGGTCAGGGAGAGCGGCAGGATCCGGGCACCCGTCGTGAGCGCCGACAGGCCCAGGGCCACCGACAGGTAGAGCGGGACGACGAAGAAGACGCCCATCTGGACGAGGTACTGGAAGAAGAACATCGTCAGACCGCCGGTGAGCTGACGGTTCCTGAGCAGAGCGGGAGCGACCAGCGGCGCCCTGCCCCGCCGGACCATGCGCTCCTCCCAGCGGAAGAAGAGCCAGATCAGCAACATGCCGGCCAGCATGAGCCAGACGACCAGGGAGATCCCCAGCCAGGACGGTGCACCCGGCTTGGGCTGGAACCACCCCCATGCCCCGGAGCGCAGCACCCCGAGCACGAAAACGCCGATACCCAGCGCGGAGAGGACGGCGCCGGCCACGTCGATGGGCTGGGCGGCTTCGGCGGGCGCGTCCGCCACCTTGCGCGCGAGGACGAGGATGACCAGCACCAGGACGACCTCGCCGGCGAAGACCCAGCGCCAGGAGAAGTACGTCGTGGCCAGACCACCGATGAGTGGCCCGAGCGCGATGGCCACGGCGCCGGCGGCGGTGACGAGACCGTAGGCGGCCGGCCGCTTCTCGACGCCGAAGTTGCTCGCCACCAGGGACACGATGGCGGGCAGGATGAGTGCGGCCCCGACCCCCTCCAGGAACGACCACCCGATCAGCAGCACCGTGAGGTTGGGGGAGAGCGCGGTGGTCAGGGAGCCGGCGCCGTAGATGACGCAACCGATCATGAACGCACGCCGTCGGCCGATGAGCGCGCCCGTCTTGCCGCCGACGATCATGAGCATCGCCATCACCAGGGTGTACGCCGTGATCGCGCCCTGTAGCCCGGTCACCGTCGTGCCGAGATCGTCGGCCACCGTCGCGATCGACACGTTCATGACCGAGCTGTCCAGGGTCATCAGGAACTGCCCCGAGGCCAGCGTCAGCAGGACGGTCCGGGCTGCCCCCGCCCGGCCCGTCGCGGCGTTGGCTGTCATGCGGCCACAGTGTCACGGCCCCGGCGAGATGCTCATCGGCTCGCCCGGGGGTTACGCCGGTCGGGTGGCGGACGCCCCGCCGCGCGGTCACGGGGGTGCGGCACGGGCGGGGCGGCAGCACCGACGAGTCCTCGCGGCGCCCGGCGCCTCGCTCACCGCCGGGTTCGCCGGTGTCCAGGCCGAGGCGCCGGCCGTCAGCGCCGGAAGCCCCCGGTCAGGATGCTCCACCAGCTGCGCCGCTGCGGGGGGACGGCGGCCGGCCTGGCGGGCTCGCCGGCCCCGACCGTCCGGACGGCGGGGGTCGCGGGCGCGGTCGCGCGGGTGGCTCCTTCGGTGACCGTCGGCGCCCCGTCCGGCGTGGCCCGCGGGGCGAAGTGCACCGGCAGCTCGACCAGGTGCCGGGAGATCCACGCGGAGGTCCAGGTCAGCTCCTCCTCCGCGATGGCCAGCTGGAGGTCGGGCAGGCGGGTCAGCAGGATGTCGATGCCGGTCTCCGCGATCGCCCGGCCGATGTCCTGGCCGGGGCACTCGTGCGGGCCACCGCCGAACGCGAGGTGGGAGCGGTTGCCGTAGAGCGGTTTCGACAGGTCGGGGCGGACCGCCGGGTCCACGTTGCCGGCCGCGAGGCCGAGCAGGAGCATGTCCCCGGCCTTGATCTGCCGCCCGCCGAGTTCGGTGTCGCCGGTCGCCCAGCGGCCCGCGACCAACGACATCGGCACGGAGTCCCAGAGCACCTGGTCCAGGGCGTCGGGCAGGGTCATGTGGCCGCCGGAGAGGTGGGCCCGGAACCGCCGGTCGGTGAGGACGAGCTTGAGGGTGTCCGCGATCAGGTTCACGGTGGTCTCGTTGGCCGCGAGCAGCACCACCCGCAGGTGCTCCAGCACCTCGTCGTCGGTGAGCCCCGCGCCGTGCTGCATCAGCCAGGACACCAGGTCGGCGCCGGGGGCCACCCGCTTGCGCTCCATCATCCGGCGCAGGGTCGCCACGACGTACTCGTTGCTCGCGACGGCCGTCTCGGTGCCCTTCATCAGGTCCCGGGCGGCGTCGACCAGCCGGGGCCCGTACTCCTCCGGCATGCCGACCACCTGGGTCATCACCAGCATCGGAAGGTGCTCGGCGAACTGGGACACCAGCTCGGCCCGGCCACCGGGCCCGAAGTCCTGGATCAGCTGGTCCGCGAAGCGGGTGACGTAGCGTCTGATGCCGCGCCGGTCGAAGCGGTTCAGGCTGTCGGTGACCGCACCCCGGAGCCGCTTGTGCTCCTCGCCGTCCGCGAACACGCAGAGCGGCTGCCAGGCGATCACCGGCATCAGCGGCGAGTCGGGGGTGACCAGGTTCTGTTGGAACGCCGTCCAGCGGCGGGAGTCCCGGGAGAACCGGGAGGGCGTGCGCATCGCGGTGAGGTTCGCCGAGTGGCCGAGGACCAGCCAGGCCGGCAGGTCGCCGTGCAGCAGGACGGGCGCCACCTCGCCGTGCTCGGCGCGCAGCGTCTCGTACAGGCCGCTCGGGTCGGCCTCGGCCTCCGGTCCGTAGAGCCGCCGGAGGCCACCGGGGCCGACTCCGCCGACGTGGTTCGCGTGGGCGGGGCAGCCGGGCGGCGGGCTGAGCGGGGCTTCGTCAGGGAACGCGGTGGTCAAGGTGTCTCCGGGGTCGTGATGCGGCGGCTGCCGTGGGAGGAAGGCGTCGTGGGTGGTCGGGCCGGGCGGTCGGTGCGGTCGGCGTGCGACGAACGGCAGCTCGGCGTCTGGACGGGGAGGGCACGGGCCCGAGCCGGGCCTCCCGGGCCGACCGGGGCCGGGTCGCCGGGCCACCGGGCCACCGGCGGCGGTCGGGCCGGGCTCTCGCTGCGCCGGCCCGGTGGTGCTGGCAGCAGCTTTGCCCCCTCCCGGGCCCGGCGCGCCACGGTCCGGGACCGGTTCGCTCGTGCGAGGGGTCTCTCCGGCATAACTCCGCGCGCCACGAAGCACCCGTGGTACGGCGGGAGGCACGTCACAGCGGCGGCGCACCCGGCGTGTACGCCGGGGCACGCCCGCGGGCACCGGCCTGCGGCGGCCCGGGCCTGCGGCGGCCCGGGCCCTCGGCGATTCGGGCCCTCGGCGATTCGGGTGGGTCGGGATCGTTCGAATGCCCACGTGACCGCCCGTCGCTCCCTACGCTGTGCACGACAGGAATCCGCAGGTCGACGGGAGAAGCGCAGCTGATGGGCATGAGTGGGGAGCTGGACATCCGCCGGGCCGGTCTGACGATCGCCGAGGCGGTGGAGGAACTGGACCGAGCCGGCCTGGGGCGTCTCGACGCGGCCGCCCTCGACGCCCAGTTCCAGGCCCGGGAGGCCCTTCTCGACCATGTCCGCGGCATCTGGGAGGCGCTCAAGGCCGACGGTGAGAACCCGGCGGCGCGCCCGGAGTACCAGCCGCTGGCGGCGCTCCTGGACATCCTCACCTCGTTGGGCGAGCACGCCGCGGTCACCGCCGCCGAACGGTGACGACCCCGGCGGCGGCCACGGCCGGCCCCCGGGTGCCCGGCCCGGCCGCCCGGCCGGGCGTCAGTAGGCCGAGCCGCCCCGGGCCAGGAGGTCGGCGAGGGAGGTCGCGGGGCGCCCGGTGAGGCGGGGGACGGCGTCGGTGACACCGTCGAGTTCGCCGGCGGCGATCGCGGTGTAGGTCGAGACCCACGCGTCGAGCTGCCAGTCGGGCGCGCCGTAGGACGAGCGGGACCGGTAGGCCTCCTCGACCGTCTCGGGCTCGTAGCCGACGGTACGGCCGGTGGCCCGGGTGAGGATGTCGGCCATGTCGGCGA
Source organism: Kitasatospora sp. NBC_00315 (assembly GCF_041435095.1). Lineage (NCBI taxonomy): Bacteria > Bacillati > Actinomycetota > Actinomycetes > Kitasatosporales > Streptomycetaceae > Kitasatospora > Kitasatospora sp. NBC_00315. Next base: position 7,968,211 of record NZ_CP108025.1, read on the forward strand.
GGCTGAGCGCCTGCGGTCCGGTGAGGTCGTAGCGGGCGCCCGCGTGTTCGTCGGCACGGGTGAGGACGGCGACCGCGGCGGCCGCGATGTCGTCCTGGGCGACCACCGCGGCGCGCCCGGTGCCGCCGGGGCCGCGGATCATCCCGTCGTCGCCGACGAGGGCGGGCATGAAGTCCGCGTAGAGGTTGTCCCGCAGGACGGTGTGGGCCAGACCGCTGGACCGGATGTGCTGTTCGGTGTGCCAGTGGTCGCGCGCCAGCGTGAAGGTCGCGTCGGGCGCGGCGCCGAAGAAGGAGATGTACACGAGGTGGACGACGCCGGCCTCGACAAGGGAGTCGATGAAGGCGCGGTGCTGCTGGAGGCGGTCCGGCGCTTCGGAGGCGGAGACCATCAGGACCCGGTCGATTCCGCGCAGCCCGTCCACGACGGCGTCGTGGTCGCCGTAGGCGCCGGCGACCACCGCGGCGCCGGGCAGCCGGGGCGCCCGCTCGGGGGTGCGGGCCAGCAGGGTCTGGGGGATGCCCGCGTCGGCGAGGAGGCGGGCGATCCGCCCGCCCAGGCGGCCGGAGGCTCCGGTGACGGCGTAGGTGGCGTCGGTGGGTGCCATCGGGTGGTCTCCTGTCTGGGGGGATCTCGGGACGACCGAGGATCTCGGGGAGGTCGGTGGGACCGCGGACGACCGGGGAGGTCGGCCCGCACGGGAGGTCGGGACGCGGGTCGGGGCGGGAGACGACCGGGTGTCAGGCGGGTGTGCGGTGTGCGGGCAGGTGGCCGTCCGGCCGGTCGGGGCGCCCCTGTCGATGCTTACCAGGCGGCCCCGGCGGCGGGTACGGGCGACGCGCCCGATCCGCCCACCGGGTGGCGTCCGGGGCCGGCTGCCGGCGGCCCGGACCGTTGCTCCGCGGCCGGCGCCCGCGCTGCGCATCCGGACCGGCGGCACCGTTGATTCCTCTCCCCCGCCTGGCCGTATGCTCCCAGCATGACGACCAGCAGACACGGCACCAGGCCCACCATGAAGGACGTGGCCGCCTCGGCGGGGGTCGGCCTGAAGACGGTTTCCCGCGTCGTCAACGGCGAGAGCGGTGTCACGCAGGCCATGGCCGAGCGGGTCCGGACGGCCATCGCCGAACTCGGCTTCCGCCGCAACGACAGCGCGCGCCTGCTGCGTACCGGCCACACGGCGAGCATCGCGCTGCTGCTGGAGGACATCGGCGACCCGTTCTCCTCCGCCCTGTCCCGCGCCGTCGAGGGCGTGGCGGCGGACGAGGGCTGCCTGCTGTTCACCGGCTCCAGTGCCGAGGACCCGGCGCGGGAACAGGAGCTGGCCCTGGCCTTCTGCGCCCGCCGCGTCGACGGCCTGCTGATCGTTCCGGCCGGCGCCGACCACGGCTACCTGCTGCCCGAGATCGCCTCCGGCACTCCTGTGGTGTTCCTCGACCGGCCCGCCCCCGGGATCGAGGCCGACGCGATCCTCAGCGAGAACGTCGGTGGCGCCCGCGAGGGTGTGGCCCACCTGATCCGGCACGGGCACCGCCGGATCGGCTTCGTCGGCGACCTGCCGCACATCTACACCAGCGCCGAGCGGTTGCGCGGCTATCGGGAGGCGATGGCCGCGGCGGATCTGCCGGTGGACGAGCGGTGGATCGCCACCGGTTCCACCGACCAGGCCCGCGTCGCGGACGCCGTCAGCCGCCTGACCGGCGGACCGGAGCCCGTCACCGCGTTGTTCACCGCGAACAACCGGGTCACGCTGGCGGCTCTGCACCATCTGGCCCGGCTCGGTGCCCGGCCCGCCCTGGTCGGGTTCGACGACCTGGAACTGGCCGACCTGCTCGACCCCGGTCTCACCGTCGTCGCCCAGGATCCGGCGGCCCTCGGCAGGACGGCGGCCAAGGTGCTGTTCGACCGGCTCAGCGGGGACACCGCCCCGGCGCACCGGATCGAGATTCCCACCCGCTTGATCATCCGGGGATCCGGCGAGAGCGCGCCGCCCCCCGCCGCCGGCTGACCTCGCCGCGGTGCTGCCGGTCGGGGGGAGGCGGGCGCTGCCGGGCGGCGGTCCGGGAGCTCGTCCGACGCGCGGCACCGGGCCACCGGACGGGGCCATTCCCCCGTCCGGTGACCCGGTGCGTCGGTGCGTCGCCACCCGCACCGGTGACCTGGTGCGCCTGCGGCGCGCGCGGGGAGTCGTCCCGGCGGCCCGGTGCCCGGAGGCGTCCTCGGGCGGTCAGCTCTCGACTACGGCCGCCTCACGTGCGGTGGCGGGCGCGACCGGCTCGTCGTCCGTCGCTTCGCTCTGCAGGGCGGGGATGACGGCCGCGACGGCCGCGGCGACCAGGGCCACGCCGAGCCCGATGAGCAGGCCGGTGCGGAAACCGCTCTCGGAGGCGAAGGTGTGGCCGCCCACGGTGGTGTTCATCTGGGACAGCACGGTGCCGATCACCGCGGCGCCGATGGACGTACCGAGGGCGCGCATCAGCGTGTTGAAGCCGTTGGCGGCCGCGGTCTCGGCCAGCGGGGTGGAGCTCATGATCAGCGCGGGCATCGCGCCGTAGGCGAGGCCCACACCGCTGTTGATCACCATGGTGACCAGCATGAGCCCCCAGGCCGAGCCGAGCAGTGCCTGCGACAGGCCGTAGCCGGCGGCGATCACCAGCACGCCGCTGATGAGGGTGACCTTCGGGCCGCGCGCGTTGGTGAGCTTCCCGCCGAGCGGGGAGACGATCATCATCATGATGCCGCCGGGCGCCAGCCAGAGGCCGGCGGCGAGCATCGACTGTCCCAACCCGTAGCCGGTGGCCTCGGGGAACTGCAGCAGCTGGGGAACGATCAGCATGCTGGCGTACATGCCGAAGCCGACGAAGACCGAGGCGATGTTGGTGAACAGGACCCGGGGGCGGGCGGTGGTGCGCAGGTCGACCAGCGGGTCCTTGGCGCGGAGCTCCCACAGGCCCCAGGCGGCCAGTACGACCACGGCGCCGGTGAACAGCCCGATGGTCGTCGCGGAGGCCCAGCCCCACTCGGCGCCCTTGGAGACCGCCAGCAGCAGGCTGACCAGGCCGACGCCGAGGCCGAGCGCACCGGCCAGGTCGAAGCGCTGGCCCCTGGCGCTGCCGGGCACGTCCGGGATCAGGAACCAGATCAGCGCGGAGACCGCCAGTGCCAGCACGGCGGAGCCCCAGAACAGCACCCGCCAGTCGGCGTACTGGGCGACCGCCGCGGCGATCGGCAGGCCGAGGCCGCCGCCGATGCCCATGGAGGCGCTGACCAGGGCGATCGACGAGCTGAGCTGCTCCCTCGGCACCACGTCACGCAGCAGGGCGATACCGAGCGGCACCATGCCCATGCCCATGCCCTGCAGACCCCGCCCGATGATCATCGGAACGACGGAGGAGGCGAGCGCGCAGACCACCGAACCGGCGGCCAGCGGCACCGAGCACACCAGCAGCATCCGGCGCTTGCCCAGCATGTCGCCCAGCCGCCCGGAGACCGGCACGCACACGGCCGAGACGAGCAGGGTCGCGGTGATGACCCAGGCGGCGTTCGAGGCCGTGGTGTTCAGAATCTGCGGCAGCTCCGCGATGAGCGGGGTGACCATGGTCTGCATGATCGCGGCCACCGTGCCGGCGAAGGCCAGGGTGGCGACGACACCGCCGGCGGCTGCTGATCGTGGTGAGGCGTCCATCGGAGAACTCCTGAGCTGTCTGTCGGACAAGGAGATGCAGCATACATGGTCTATGCATCATGCATACAGAATGTATGCCGCATAATGGCGTGAGAGGATCCGATGGAGCGGGCCGGCAGACGACCCGCGGACAGCGGGTCAGGAGGCACGCGGACATGGTCAGACCCACGCACGAGGTCGAGTACGAGCAGATGCTCCTCAGCCGCCACGGCCTTCAGGGCGGCGGCCGCCGCAAGGACAGCCTGCTGGAGCGAAGCGCCTACATCCTGCTCAGCCGCATCCGCGTCCAGGGACCGATGTCGATCGGCGAGCTCAGCGACGCCTTCGACCTGGACACCTCCACGCTGAACCGGCAGACCGGCGCCGCGATGCGGGCCGGGCTCGTGGAGCGCATCCCCGACCCCGAGGGCGGGATGGCCAGAAAGTTCCGGATCACCGCCGAGGGCGTCCGGATACTGGACGAGGAGCGGGCCGGCATGATCGACAGCCTCGACCGGGTGATGGCCGACTGGACGGACGAGGACATCGCCGTCTTCGCCTCCTGCCTCCGGCGCTTCAACGCCGACATCGAACGCCTGGGCGGCCGCCCCTGGCCGCGCCCCTGAGCGGTGCGGACGCCGTCCCGCCGGGCCCTTCCCGGTGGGCACGGGCGGCGCGGTCGCGACCCGGGCCGGTCGTCCGGTCGTGCGGCCGCCCGGCCGGCCCTGCGGGACGGAGACGCGCGAAAGTCCGTTGCCCGGGGCGGAACGGCCGGGCGAGGATCGGGAGATGATCCCGAATCCGCCCGACGGTCGCGCCGGTATCGACGCCGCCCTGGTGAAACGACTCGTCTCGGCCCAGTTCCCGCAGTGGAGCGAACTGCCCGTCACCCCGGTGGAGGTGGACGGCTGGGACAACCGCACCTACCGGCTCGGTGACGGGATGACGGCCCGTCTGCCCACCGCCGCCGGCTACGTTCCGGCGGTCGCCAAGGAGAACGACTGGCTTCCCCGGCTGGCCCCGGCCCTGCCGGTGGCGGTGCCGCGGATCCTGGGCCGGGGCGTCCCGGGCGAGGGGTACCCCTATCCCTGGTCCGTCCGCGGTTGGCTGCCGGGGGAGACGGCCGCGTCGGCCGGCATTCCCGACATGCCGCGGTTCGCCGCCTCGGTGGCCGGGTTCCTTCTCGCGCTCCAGCGCTGCGATGCCACCGGCGGCCCGCTCGCCGGCCCGCACAGCTGGTACCGGGGAGCGTCGCCGGCCCACTACGACGAGGAGACCAGGGACTGCCTGTCCGCGCTGGAAGGCCGCGTGGACACCGCCCGGGCCCGGGCGGTCTGGGAGGCCGCGCTCCGCGCGCCGTGGCGGGGTGCGCCGGTGTGGTTCCACGGCGACGTCGCGGTCGGCAACCTGCTGGTGCGGTCCGGGGAGTTGACGGCCGTGATCGACTTCGGCACCTCCGGCGTCGGAGACCCCGCCTGCGATCTGGTGATCGCGTGGGGGTTCTTCTCGGGCGCGGGCCGGGCGGCCTTCCGGGAGGCGGTCGGCCAGGACGACGCCACCTGGGCCCGGGCCCGGGGCTGGGCGCTGTGGAAGTCCCTGCTGGTGCTCAGCCGGGCTGTCGACTCGGATCCCGACCTGGCGGCCCTCAACCGGCACGTACTGGAGGAAGTACTCGCCGACCACGAGGAGTTCGGCTGACCGGCCACCCGGCCACCCGGTGGCCGTCGCGGCCGTCGGGTACACCGTGCGACCGGAGCACCGGCGGCGCAGCGGCGCCCCGGGCAGTCCGCCGCGGACCGGGCGGAAGGGATCGGTTCGCTACCCAACTACCCTGCCGTTCATGCATGCTGTGCAGTGATGCGGCGCGCGGGAGGCCGGTCGGGCGACAGGCTCGGACCGGGCGGCGCGGTGCGCGCGCAGGTGCGGTGAGACCTGGTGACGAGTGGGCGGGCCGGCGTGGGGGAGATGGCTGTGATGACAGGGCGGAACGCCGGTGGGGCGGCGGCCGCGGGGCCGGGCGGAGCCGGACGCAGACCGGTCGTGGCGGTGGTGGGAAGTGCACCGCGCGGCGCGGCCGGGCCGGGCGGCGAGGTGGACGGGGACGATCCGGCGGCCCGCGCCGCCGAGGAGATCGGAGCCGCACTCGCCTCGGCCGGCTGCGATCTGATGGTGTATTCGAGCTCGCCGCGGTTCCTGGAGCACCGGGTGGTCACCGGATTTCTCGCAGCGGCGCCGGTCCGGGCCGGATCCGTCCAGGTCCGGCCGCCGTTCGACGATCCCCATCTGGACTTCGCCGAGATGCTCCGCCACCGGGAGGCCTTCGACGTCCGGTACGAGCCGGGGGCCGACTGGGAGGTCACGTTCTACCGCTCGTTGAGCGAGATCCAGGGCGTGATCCTGATCGGCGGCGGCCGGACGACCCTGGTGACCGCCATGGTCGGGCTGGCCTTCGGGATCCCGCTGGCCCCGCCGGCCGCGTTCGGCGGGCATGCGCGCAAGGCCTGGGAGACCCTCGGCAGGGTCCGCAGCCAGGCGACCGAGGAGGAGATCTCCGCTCTCGGCGCCGGGTGGCAGCCGGGAGCCGGCACGGCGGTGGTGGAGATCCTGCTGAGCCAGCACCGGCGCCGACTCGCCCAGGAGCACCAAGCGCGAGCGCGACCGGCGGGCGGACGGCCGCTCGGCGAGGCTGCGCCTGCTGGTCGGCACGGTGCTGCTGCTGGCCGGACTGGCGACCGTCCCGCTGACCTACGCGGCCTCCGCGAGCGCACCGCTGAACATCACCGCACTGATCCTCGGCTCGCTGCTGGCCGCCACCTCCGGGGCCATCACCAGGACGTCGGTGGACAGCAACCTGGAGTGGGGCCGGGCGGCCGCCCTCGGTACGGCCGCCGGGGCGGTGGCGTTCCTCCTCTTCGTGTCGGCGCAGCTGGCGACGTCGCCGGACATCCTGGCCGGCCCGGGGGCCAGAAGGCTGCTGTTCTTCGTGCTGTCGGTCGGCTTCATCGCCGGCTTCACCTCGGACGCGGTGTACGCCCGCCTGCGCCAGCAGGACGCGCTGACCATGTCCGGGCTGCCGGCGGCGCCGCCGGCAGCGCCCGAGCGGGGGCCGGATGTCTCCTGACCCGTCGCCCGGCAGGCGGCCCACCGTGTTCCTGAGCCACCGGTACCGGTCGGTCGACGTCAACCTGTTCTTCTGGCGGATCATCAGCGACGTCCAGCAGGTCGCGTTCCGGGTCGACGAGGGGCGACTGTTCACCAGCGCGACCCGGTTGGAGCGGCTGATCAGGGACGCCGACGGCTTCGTCGGGGTCTATCCGCTGCCGGGTGATCCGCAGGAGCCCTGGGATCTCGCCGCGCTGCGGCACGAAGCGCGCTACTTCCTGTTGGAACTGGGCATCGCGGTGCGCGGCCGGGGCCCCGCCATCGTGTTCTGCGACCACCGCTACGGCCCGGTGCTGCGCTCCCCTCCGGACGTCATGGTGATCGAGTACGACCCGCAGGAGATCGCGGACGCGGAGGACTCGGCGCTCGTGGCCAGGGTGCGCCGGGCCTACCGGGCCTTCGTCGACCGGTTGCGGTCCACCATGGCGATCCGGCAGAGCGCCCGGGCGCACGACAGCCGGACGGTGGGGATGCTGATGCCGCCCGAGTGCAGGGCGGAGAGCGGTGCGGTGTTGGAGCGGGCCCTGAACGACGGGGCCTGGGAGCCGATCCCCCTGCCCTGGCCGCCCCGGCTGGATCTGGAGCTGATGACGCGGCTGCGGAGGCTGGACTGGGTGGTCATGGCGCTCGACCACCCGGCGGTGCAGGTCGCGGCCGGCTTCGTGCTGGGGCACGGCGTTCCCCTGCTTCCGTTCCGCCACGGCCTCGCCGCGGCGCAGTCGCAGTCGATGGAGGAGGGCCTGTTCGGCGTCTCGGAGGTCGGCCACCGAAAGGCGCTGCTCCGCTGGGAGACGCAGGACGGCCTGGAGCCGTTGTTCAGGACCCACCTGAAGGTGATCGGCCAGCCGCCGCGCTACGTCAGCGACGACCGCCAGGCGGTCGAGTACTTCGCGTCCGCCGGACTCCGCAAGGAGCAGGTGTTCCTGAGCTACGCACGCGAGGACAGCGCCGTGGCGGCCGAGTTCAGCGCCCTGCTGAACACGTCCTTCCAGAAGGTGTTCGACTACCGCACGAAGGGGGCGATCAGAGCCGGCGAGAACTGGATGACCGAGCTGTCCGACGGCCTCTCGGCGAGCGCCGTCGGTGTTCTGCTGCTGTCACCCGACTACTGGGAGAGCAAGTGGTGCCGGATGGAGGCCGACCGCCTCTACCGGGCGTCGGTGGAGGGCACCGCGCGGGTCGTTCCGGTGGCCCTGCAGCGGATGCGGATCCCTGAACCGTGGGACTCCGTCCAGTACCGGGCGCTCTACCAGACCACGGCGGCGGAGATCGTGGCGGAACTGGTCCGCGAGCTCGCGGGCCCGGAGCCGGGGCAGGACTGACGGCCGCACTCCGGAGGGGCCGGCCGCCGCCCGTCCCGGCCGCTCCGACCCCGGCCGCTCCGACCCCGGCTGCTCCGACCCCGGTGGGCACGCGTCCGGGTGTGCCCACCGGGGTCAGGGCGGTCAGCGGCCGACGGAGTCGTCGACGCGGACGGCGGTGGCTCTGCCGGGGGTGATGGCCCACCGGCCGTCGTGGCCCCTGGCGGAGGGGTGGTGGCGCCGGGTGATCCCTCCGGCGGTACGGCGCACCCAGGCGGTGTCGTCGTCACGGCTGCCGAGCGCGCCGGGGCCGGTCTCCCACGTCGTGCTCGGGCGGTGGCCGGTCACGTCGCGGACCGTGCCGGCGGCCGGCCCGCGAGAGGCGGCGGTCTTGTGCAGGGGACACATGCGGTGCTCCTGACGGATGTGCGGGGGAGCGGACGCGCACTGTCGCCCGTCCGCTCCTGGTCTGTCGCGAGCCTGCCGCAGGGCGCCAATCGATCACCAACGATCCGCCAACGCCGGGGGATCGAGGCGGAGCTCAGACCTCGCAGTACGGGTCGGCCCCCACCGCGTCCGTGCTTCGCAGCCGCCGCGTCCCTGCCGCGTCCGCGCGGGCTCTCCGCAGCGTCACCGCTCCGTCGTCCGGCCGAGCACCGCCGGTGCGAGCACCTCCTCGCACCACTGGCGGAAGCTCGTCGGGCTCGCGGTCTCCCGGGTACGCCGCACGCCCTCGTCCAGGCCCGCCTCCTTGGCCCGCATCATGTCGACCATGCCCTCCGCGAAGGCGTCGCCGCTGCCGTACCCGACCAGCGTCGCGCGGAGGTCGTCGAGCGACTGCCGCTGGTAACGCACGGGTGTGCCCAGCACCTCGGAGACGACGCGCGCCAGGTCGTCCGGCGAGAGGTCCTCCGGGCCGAGGACCGGCACGCTGCCGACGCCCGTCCAGGAGCGGTCGAGGAGCAGCCCGGCGGCCGCCGCGGCGATGTCCCGGGTGGCTGCCGTCGGCGCCTTCCGGTCGGCGGCGACGGTGTCGGTGAACACCCCCGCGTCGCGGATCGACGGCACCTGCCTCAGCAGGTTGTCCATGAAGGACGGGTTCGCGAGCGCCCGGTAGGCCACGCCCGTGCTCGCGACGAGGTCGTCCATGGCCAGAGAGGCGGTCACGAGCCCGGCGCGATCCGCGAGGGCCGTGCCCCGGCCGAGCGCCGAGACACCGACCACGTGCCCGACACCGTGGGTGGTGAACGCCCGGGCGGCGGCCCGGGTGAATCCGCGGTACGCGGATTCGAGGCTCGGTGCCCGCGGGTCGGGCGGCACGATCCACAGAACGGCGTTCGCGCCGGCGAACGCCTGGTCGACCACGTCGGCGTCGCGGTGGGAGCCGGCCACGACCTCGACCTGTTCGCGGACCGGGCCGGGGAGCCGATCCGGGTCGCGCACGATGACGCGGAGTTTCTGCCCGTGAGAGGGAGCGCCGTCGAGGAGGGCTCCGAGTACCTGGCTGCCGATGTCGCCCGTGGGCGTCGTGATGACGATCATGGGTCAAGCCTGCGGCGCTCCGGCGCGGGCGTCCAATACCTCTTGACGCCGATTGATACCCTGGGGGCATGGATCTCGACCTGCGCAAGCTGCGGTACTTCGCCGCGCTCGCCGAGCACCGGCACTTCGGCCGGGCCGCCGAGCAGCTCTACATCGCGCAGCCCGTCCTGAGCCGGCAGATCCGCGCGCTCGAACAGGAGTTGGGGTGCACGCTGCTGCTCCGCACGACCCGCAGCGTGCAGCTCACGCCCGCCGGCGAGTCGCTCCGGGAGGAGGCGCGCGCGGTCTTCGCCACCGTGGACGCGGCTGTCCGACGTGTCAACGAGGTGGCCCGGGGCGTCGAGAGACTCGTCGTGGCGTTCGCGCCGGGGTTGCACGTGTCGCCCGCGGTCCGCGCGTTCGCCGCCGTCCGGCCGGAGGTCGGCATCGAGCTGTTCCGCCTGAACTGGTGGGAGCAGGACGCGCCACTGAGGGACGGTCGGGCCGATCTCGGATACCTGCGTCGCCCGTTCGACGAGACCGGGCTGCGTGCCGTGCCGGTCGGCGCGGAGCCGAGGGTCGTCTGCCTGCCCACCACCCACCGGCTGGCCGGGCGCCGGGAGCTGGTCCTGGCGGATCTCGACGGTGAGCTCGTGCTGGACGCACAGTCGCGGCGGACCTCCTCCGTCGAGGAGAAGTTCGAACTCATCGCCGTGGGACACGGGATCGCCATGGTGCCCCTGAGCGTGGCGCTCTCGTACTCCCGCCCCGACCTCGTCCACCACACGCTGGCGGACGCCGAGCCGGTCGAGAGCTGCGTGGTCGTGGCGGAGGACTGCAGCGAGCCCCGGGTGCTCGACTTCCTGGCGGTGGCGTTGCGGACGCTGGGCGAGGTGCCCGACGTGGGTCGTGGAGAGTGACGGGCGGGCCGGTGGAGTGGACCGGTGGGGTGGACCGGTGGGGTGGACCGGTGGGGTGGACCGGTGGGGTGGCCGGACGTCCGGCCGGCCCACCGGCCCGGCGGCAGGTGAAGGGGACGCTCAGGCGTCCACGGTGACGACGATCTTGCCCACCTTGGTACCCGTGTCCATGTAGCGGTGCGCCTCGACGATCTCGTCCAGACCGAAGAGACGGTCCACCACGGGCCGCAGGGCGCCGCTGCGCAGCCCGGAGGAGACGAACGCCTCGGCCCGGCGCAGCCGGTGCGGATCGGTGGTCGTCTCGTGGACGGTGTAGGTGCGCATGTTCAGTGCGGGCATGCCGAGCTCGAACCCCGGGTAGGGCGTCACCTCGCCGCTCGCGGCTCCGTACACGAAGAGCGTGCCGCCGGGGGCGACCACCTTGCCCAGGCTCACCACGCCGGGGCCCGCGACGGCGTCGAAGACGAACTCGGCGCCCCGCCCCCGGGTCAGGTCGAGCACGCGTTCGACGAGATCCTCCTCGTCCGTGACGATCACGTCGGCCGCGCCCGCCCGGAGCAGCGCCTCCCGCTTGGCCGCGCTACGGGTGGTGGCGATGGGTACGGCCCCGACGCGGCGCGCGATCTGGATCGCGGCCAGGCCCACGCTGCTGGAGGCGGCGGTCAGCACGACCGTGTCCCCGGGGCGCATCCCGCCGGTCTCCACCAACGCGCCGTAGGCCGTCAGATACGGCATCCACACCGCCGCGCCCTCGATCGCGTCCAGCCCGTCGGGGCGGTGCAGCACGGCGCCGACCGGAACGATCGCGCTCTCGGCGTAGACGCCGTAGTCGTTCATCGAGAACGCGGGCACCACGCTGATCGGCCGGCCGACATCGAAGCCCCGTACCCCCGCGCCGACGGCCTCGACCACCCCGGAGGCCTCGGCGCCGAGCCGGGCGGGGAACTCCTTGACCGGTTCGATGTAGTTGCCGTCGCGGAACAGCGCCTCCGCGCGGTTGAGCCCGATCGCGTGCACCCGGATCAGCAGCTCCCCGGGGCCGGGGCCGCCGACCTCCACGTCCTCCAGCCGCAGCACCTCGGGCCCGCCGTGTTCATGGAACAGCACCGTCTTGGCCATCACACATCCCCCTACCGACCGGTGACGGCGACGCGAAGGGCGCATCGCCGTCGATCAGCCAAGCCAAAAGGACAGTGACTGTCAAACCGGGTGTTTCATCATATTTCTATGGGGTCAGATCCCGACTCCCGCGCGGACGCAGTGCACCGGGCGGTCGCGGAGAAGTTCATCGCCTTCCGGCCTCTGCCCGCTCGCAGGTGGCCTCCGCCCGCTCGCAGGTGGCTTCCGTCGGCCGCCGGCCGTCCACCCGATCGTCCGCCCGAGCGCTCCAGCCGGCCTGCCGCCGCGCGGTCCTGTCGGTCCGTCCGCTGAGTGGTCATCAGTCACTACTACAGAAACGCACAAATCTGGACCTCTCTACAAGGTTGTAAAGAAATAAAAGCAACAAATATTGACACCCTCGATGGCCGGGCGTAACTTCCGGTTCAGCTGCCTGGCCACACGAACTTGGCCGCTCTACAGGCAAGTTGTAGCTCCATACCACCACCAGAGGAGCACGTCATGCGCAAGAACTGGTACACCGTCGGGGGATCTGCCCCCGGCTTCGGCGCGGCGCGCCGGTACCGCAGGGCTCTGCTGTCCGCCGTGGCGACCTTCGGGCTCGTCCTGGGCGCCCTGATCGGGATGCCGGGCGTCTCGCAGGCCGCCGGCTCACTTCCGTGCGACATCTACGCCGGGGCCGGGACACCGTGCGTCGCCGCGCACAGCACGGTGCGCGCCGTCTTCTCCGCCTACAACGGGCCGCTCTACCAGGTCACCCGCGTCTCCGACGGCGCCACCTCGGACATCGGACTGCTGGCCCAGGGCGGTTACGCCAACGCCGGCCAGCAGGACACCTTCTGCGCCGGCACCACCTGTCGCATCAACAAGATCTACGACCAGACCTCCCGGCACAACGACCTCTACCCCGGGCCGGCGGGCACCGCCGGGATGGGCGCGGACCGGGGCGCGGACGCGAGTGAGCTCTCGGTGACGGCCGGCGGGCACAAGGTCTACGGCATCTGGATCTCCCCGGGGGTCGGCTACCGGTCCCACGGCGCGGCGTCCGGCGTCGCGGTGAACGGCCAGGCCGAGGGCGCGTACATGGTCGCCAGCGGCACCCACGTCGGCGCTGACTGCTGCTTCGACTACGGCAACGCGGAGAGCACGGCGGCCGACACCGGCAACGGCCACATGGACGCCGTGAGCATCGCGACCACGTGCTACTTCGCCCCGTGCACCGGCTCCGGCCCCTGGGTGGAGGCCGACCTGGAGAACGGCATGTTCCAGGGCAACAACGGCTCGAACACCGCGAACACGGGCAACAACAGCCCGTACGTCACCGCCGTCCTGAAGAACAACGGGCAGACCACCTACGCGCTGAAGGGCGGCAACTCGCAGACCGGCGCGCTGTCGACCTGGTGGAACGGCTCCCTGCCGACCCGGGGCGGCTACCTGCCGATGCACCAGGAGGGCGGCATCATCCTGGGCACCGGTGGTGACAACAGCAACTGGAACATGGGCACCTTCTTCGAGGGCGTGATGGTCTCCGGCTACCCGACCGACGCCGCCGAGAACGCCGTCCAGGCGAACATCGTCGCGGTGGGGTACTCCGGCCAGACGAACGTCCCCAACGGGCCCCAGGGCACGATCGGCGGACCGGGCGGCAAGTGCGCCGACGTCACGGCGAACGACACCGGTACCAACGGCTCGGCCGTGGTCCTCTGGGACTGCCAGTCCTACGCCGAGGACCAGCACTGGACGCACAACGCCGACGGGTCGTTGGGCACGATCGGCCGGTGCCTGGACATCGTCGGCAACGGGACGGCCAACGGCGCGCAGGTCGAGCTGTGGGACTGCAACGGCATCGGCGGGCAGAAGTGGGTGCAGCAGGCGGACGGCTCGCTGCGCAACCCGCAGTCCGGCCGCTGCCTCGACGCTCCCAACGGGGCGACCGGCAACGGCACCCGTCTGCAGATCTGGGACTGCAACGGCGCCGCCGCGCAGAAGTTCTCCGTGAACGGCGGCAGCCCGATCGGTGCGCCGGGCGCCAAGTGCGTGGATGTCGCCGCCGACGACAGCGGCGCCAACGCCTCGGCGGTCCAGCTGTGGGACTGCCAGTCCTACGCCCTGGACCAGCACTGGACGCACAACGCCGACACCTCGCTGAGCACGATCGGCCGGTGCCTGGACATCGTCGGCAACGGCACGGCCAACGGCGCGCAGGTCGAGCTGTGGGACTGCAACGGCATCGGCGGGCAGAAGTGGGTGCAGCAGGCGGACGGCTCGCTGCGCAACCCGCAGTCCGGCCGCTGCCTCGACGCTCCCAACGGGGCGACCGGCAACGGCACCCGCTTGCAGATCTGGGACTGCAACGGCACCGCCTCCCAGAAGTTCGCACTGAGCTGACACCGGGGGCTGGCGCGACGCACCGCCCACGAGGGCCCGGACACCGCGCGTGCGGTGTCCGGGCCCTCGCCGTGACGGAGGTCGGGCCGGGCACCGGCCCGACCGGGGATCAGCGGAGCGTACGGGAGCCGAAGTCGTGCCGCGGGGCCTCACGCAGCCGGAACCACCTACGGGCGAGCAACCGCGCCGGCTCGGTCAGCACGGTGGCGGGGGCGGGCGAACGACCGGCGTCCTGTGCGGCCCGGACGAGGTAGTCGTGCAGCTGCCACACGTCGACCGGATCGGCGCCGGGGGAGACGTCGAGGGTGAAGAGCAACCGCTGCGCCGTGAAGCCCAGATCGGCGGCGGCCTCCTGCGGCGTCAGCCCTGACAGGGCCAGGTCGGCCTTCAGCTCCCGGCTCGTTCGGCGGCGTTCGGTGTCGTTCAGCGTCACGGTGACCTCGTTCCGTGTCGGTGTTCCGCCGGCACCGTTCCGGCATTCCTGGGCGGTGGCGGTGGCGGTGGTTGCGGTTGCGGTTGCGTGGGGCCGGCGCCGGCGCCGGGATCCGGGTGCGGCCTCAGCCGATGGTCGCCCGACGAGTGGGTACGGCGTCGAGTGCGTCGAGCGTCGCGTCGTCGAGCGTGACCGTGCCCGCGGCGACGTTCGCCTCCAGGTGTTCGATGCTCGTCGTCCCGGGAATGAGGAGCGTGTTCGGAGCGTGTCGGAGCAGCCAGGCCAGGCCGACCTGGGCCGGCGTGCGGCCCAGCGCCTGTGCCGCGGCCCGGACCGCCGGCTCGTCGGTCACCTTCGGCAGCCCGGGGATCGCGCTGCCGAGCGGGAAGTACGGCACCCAGGCGATCTCCTCGGCGAGACAGAGCCGGAGCATGTCCTCGTCCTCGCGGGCCACGAGGCTGTAGGCGTTCTGCACACAGGCGATGCCAGCCGGGAGGGCGCGGCGCAGGCCGTCGAGAGTGACGCTGCTCAGGCCGATCGCGCCGATCTTGCCCTCGTCGCGCATCGCGATCATCACCGCGAGCTGGTCGTCGAAGTCCACGTCCTGGTCGCCGGAGGCCCGCAGTCCCGGGCCGGTGTCCAGCCGCCGCAGGTTCACGACCGGGACCTGGTCGAGGCCGAGGGCGCGGAGGTTGTCCTCGACGCCCGCCCGCAGCTGTTCGGGCCGCTGCGCGGGACGGAACGGGTGCGGGCCGCCGGGGTCGGGTTCGGCGCCGACCTTGCTCACGAGGAGGACGCCGTCCTCGGGGCGCAGCGCCTCGCGGAGGAGGTCGTTGACGAGGCCGGAGCCGTAGAACTGGGCCGTGTCGATGTGGTCGACACCCAGCTCGACCGCACGGCGGAGCAGCGCCACGGCCGCGCCGCGGTCGCCGTGCAGGCGGGCGAGCTGCATCGCGCCGTAGCCGACGCGGGAGACGGTGTGGGCACCGAGCAGGCCGGGGCCCCCGGCGCGGGGGGCGCCCGTGGCCGTGGCGTCGGGCGAGGGGTTTGCGGAGGGCATCACGACGCGCCTGCCTTATGAGAGAATGAGGAAAGCGGAGGAGCCTCCGCTAATTCGACTTTAGCACTACCGGAGGTACCTCCGCTTTGAGTCTTCCGGACCAGGCGCCCGCCGACGCTCCCGCCGACACGCCCGTGCGCGCCAGAACCACCGCCTCCGCCGACGCGGCCGTGCGCGCCAGAACCACCGCCTCCGCCGACGCGGCCGCTCCCGCCGGCCCGCCCGATTCCTCCGACGGGACCGCCTCCGCTGACGGCACCTCCGACGCGGCCGCTCCCGCCGGCGCACCGGCCGGCGCCGAGGTCGGGACGCCCGTGCGTGCCCCGCGCCCCATGCGGGCGGACGCGCGGCGCAACCGCGACCACCTCGTGGCCGTCGCCGCAGCCGCCTTCGCCGCGGCCGACGACTCCGTCCCGCTGGAGAACATCGCCCGCGAGGCCAAGGTCGGCATCGGCACGCTCTACCGTCACTTCCCGACCCGGGAGGCACTCGTCGAGGCCGTCTACGCCGCCGAGCTGGACGAGGTGACCACGAGCGCCGCCGGGCTGCTCCGGGAGTCCCCGCCCGAGGAGGCGCTCCGCGCCTGGCTGGACCGCTACGCGCGGTTCGCCGCGACGAAGCACGGGATGATCGACACCCTCCGCGCCGGCTGGGCCTCCGGGCGGATCACGCCACCCACCCGGGAGCGGATCACCGCCGAGATCGGGACGATCCTCGCGGCCGGAGCGCGAGCGGGCTCGCTGCGTGCTGACGTCGACCGCGAGGACGTCACGGCGATGCTGCTCGGAGTCGTCCTGTCGACGGCGACCGGCAGCAGCGCCGGGCAGACCGAACGACTGCTCGACCTCGTCGTCGACGCCCTGCTGCCCCGGACGGACGGGTAGCCCCGGCAGCTCGTCAGGCGCGGGACCCGCCGGGGGACGGTGACGGGCGCGGCCCAGGGCGTGGGACGGGCGCGGCGCGGCACGGGCGTCCGTCGCTCCCGAGATGCGGGTTCCGTCCGCGTACCGGTCAATGGGATCAGATGCCGCTGACGGCTGTGCGCGTCCACGGTGCGCCGCGCGCTCTCGCGTACGCGCGGCTCCCCGTGCGCCTCGTCCCCCGGCCCGGACGGGTCACGTGGGCGCGCGGTTCGTCCGGGCGGCCGGAGCTTCGAGGAGAGCCATCGTGCCCTACTGCACAACGCGTGACGGCGTGGAGATCTTCTACAAGGACTGGGGCAGCGGACGGCCCGTGGTGTTCATCCACGGGTGGCCGCTCAACGGTGACGCCTGGCAGGACCAGCTCAAGGCGGTGGCGGACGCCGGCTTCCGCGGGATCGCCCACGACCGGCGCGGTCACGGTCGCTCCACCCCGGTCTGGGACGGCTACGACTTCGACACCTTCGCCGACGACCTCGACGACCTGATCACCGGTCTCGACCTGCGCGACGTGACCCTGGTGGCGCACTCGATGGGCGGTGGCGAGCTCGCCCGCTACGTCGGGCGTCACGGCACCGGGCGGATCAGGTCCGCAGTCCTGCTGTCCGCGATCCCACCGCTGATGCTGCAGGGCCCGGACAATCCCGAGGGCGTTCCGCGGAGCGTGTTCGAGGACATCAAGGCCGGCATCCTCACGGAGCGCTCCCAGTTCTGGAAGGACACCGCGGTCGGGTTCTTCTCCGCCGACCGGGAGGGCAGCAGGGCCACCCAGGGAAACAAGGACGCCTTCTGGTACATGGCCATGGCCGAGACCCTCCAGGGCGGTGTCGCCTGTGTCGACGCCTTCGCGTTCACCGACTTCCACCAGGACCTGGCGAGGTTCGACATCCCGACCCTGATCGTCCACGGCGACGACGACCAGGTCGTGCCGATCGACGCGACCGGTCGCAAGTCCGCCCGGATCATCCCCGACGCCACACTCAAGGTCTACGAGGGCGGCTCCCACGGCATCGCCCTGGTTCCCGGGGACAAGGAGAGGTTCAACCAGGACCTGCTCGAATTCCTCAAGGGCTGATCCGGTGCACCACGGCCGATCGTCCGCCGAGGAGTCGACCGGCCGAAGCCGGACGGGCAGTGGCACACCCGCCGCCGGGCTTCGGCCGGCTCGGCCCGGGTTCACCCGCATGCCTTCCGATGACACGCCTACGGCCCCGCTCCTGCGCGGGCGGCGAGGCTAGGCTCGTCCCGTGGTTCCACCGGAGGAGCGCGCCGAGGGCGCCGGCCCGTTCACGACACGGCTCACCTGGCGCCTGGCCGAGGGCGGCTCGGCGATCTGGGAGTCGCGCAGGGCCCGTAAGCGCGGGGCGCTGCGGATCCGCACGGAGGCAGGGGCGGAGGGACCGTCACGCAGCGCGGCCGAGGTGGTGCTGCGTCGCCTGCGGGTCCTCAACGCGGTGGCCGCCGTCGCGTTCACCATCGGCGGCGCGCTGTTCGCGCTGGGCGCGGCCACCGCCGAGGTCGGGTCGGCTGGAGGGACCGCGATCGCGTCGATCTACTTCGCGGGCGGCCTGTTCTTCAACGCCGGCGGCTACGCCTCACTGCTCCAGTCGGTCAACGCTCCGCGCCGGTCCCGTGTGACGGACTCGCTGGTCACGGGAGGCTGGCGTTGGTGGAGCTACGAGCCGGGGCGGATCGACTGGCTGAGCACCTTCGTCCTGTTCGTGGGGACGCTCGTGTTCGGCGTCAACCTGGCGGACTCGTTCCTCACGGGACTCTCGGCCCAGCAGGTGGACCGGTTGATCTGGGCCCCCGACCTGGTCGGGTGCGTGCTGTTCCTGATCTCCGGTCATCTCGCCCTCGTCGAGGTCTGCCACGGCCGCCCGTGCTGGCGCTCGCGCGGGCTCGACTGGTGGATCGTCGCGGTCAACCAGCTCGGCTCGGTGCTCTTCCTGGTGTCGGCGCTGGCCGCCTTCACCCGTCCGGAGACCGGCAGTCTGGTCAACGTCGGCATCGCCAACTGGGGGACCTTCGCCGGCGCGGTGTGCTTCTCGGCCGGCGGCGTCCTGCAGTGGTTCGAACGGCCTTAGCGCCCGCACGGTCACCCGTCGCGCGCGGGCGGTCAGGTGCACCGCGGTCCGTCGCCGCACCGTGGGAGGAGAAGGTGCCCGCCCGCTCTCGCCGGCCGTTGACCGGTCTCGCCGGAGTCCGATCGAAGCCGCCCGATAGGTTGGGCCTGCTGATCACTGTCGAGGCGCAAGGAGTCATGGCATGGCTGTCGTCCACCGGACAACGATGAACCCCACGAAGGTGGAGCTGCTGTCGGTTTGGCTCCCGACCCAGCCCTGGTACCGGGGCGGCGCCCGGGCGGCCACGCTCGCCAAGGCGGGCGGATTCCGTCTCGACGATCCCGCGGGGCAGGTGGGGATCGAGTTCATGGTGGCCACGGACATGTCGGCAACCGACCGCGGGGTCAGCTACCTCCTGCCGCTCACCTACCGCGACGCGCCGCTCGACGATGCCGGACAAGCCCTCGTCGGTACCTCCGAACACGGGGTGCTCGGCCGGCGGTGGATCTACGACGGCGCCCACGATCCCGTGCTCGTCGCCCAACTCCTCGCCCTGATGACCGGCGAGGCCGAGCCCCAGGCCCAGAGCGAGAGCGACAGCGCCGACGCCTCGGTCGAGGGACACTTCGCCGGTGCCGCCCGGGTGGCCATGGCCGGCCTCGTCGCCGTGGCCAACAGCCCGCACGGCACCGACATCCTCATCGGCACCGGGCCCGCCCCCACCGCGGCGCGGTTGACCATCCACCTCAACCGCGTCCTGTGCCCCACCCTGGACGAACCGGCCGTACCGGCCCCGCGGCCGCTGGGGCACGTCAGCGCTCCCTGGCTGCTGCCGGACGGCACGTCCGCACGCGGCGTGTTCGCCGTCGCCGACAACGCACCCTCCTGATCCAGCCGCCCGGACGCCGCTCGGCGCCGACCGGGGAATCCCCCGGCCGGCCACACCCGGGGGCGTTCCCGCTCGCGGACACCACGGCGAGGATCGCCCGCTCCGGACGGCGAGGTTCGCCGGCTCCGGTTGTTCAGGCCGGCCAGGTCATCAGGCCAGCCAGGTCTTCAGGACGGCGATGACGTCGGCGGCGGTGGCGCCGGGGCGGCGCAGTTCGGCGGCGAGGGCGCCGACGCGGTCCTGGTCGAGTTCGGCGGGCACACCACTGGCCTGGAGGTAGCCGTGGGCGACGGCGACCGCGACGCGCAGGTTGGAGCGCTCCAGCCACGGCAGTCGGCCCAGGGTGTGGACGAGCGCGGCGGCCCGGGCCAGCGGGCCGTCGTAGACGTCCCGGCCGGCGACGACCGCGCGGTGGCGCTCGACGGCGGCGATCGCCACCCCGTAGTCCACCGGGGCCGGGTCGCCCTGGCCCGCCCGCTCGGCCACATCCAGGATCCAGGCCAGATCCACGTGCAGGATCACGCCGCGTCCTCGATCGCGTCCAGCAGGTCACCGTACACGTCCAGCACCTGCTGGGCGCCGGCCAGGAAGTCGGCTCTGACCTTGGCGTTGTCGTCGCGGATCAGTTGCGCGACATAGTCGTTGACCGGCACGCGGCGGGTCTCGGCCGCGTGCTTGGCCATCTCGGCGACGTTCTCGTCCATCCGCAGGTTCACCTGTGTCTTCGCCACAGGATCGAAGCTACCACCTGATAGCACCCCGGGGGAGTCCGGGCGGGCGGCGATGTCGTTCGCCGCTCGCCCGCTCGCCCGCTCGCCCGCTCGCCCGCTCGCCCGCTCGCCCGCCTGCCCGCTCGCCCGGGCGGGCCCGTCCGCGACTCCCGGACCGACGCGCGCGGAGTGCCCTCGGTGCCGGTCGACCGGCACCCGGTCGGCGGTGTGCCCCCCGGTGCCGGTCGGCCGTCATTCGGTCAGGGGATCGCCCAGTGCTGGTTGGACCCGATGTTGCAGGTCCACAGGTCGAGCCTGGTGCCGTTCGTGGCGGTGTAGTTGGGGTCGTCGAGGCACTTGCCGGAGGCCGGGTTCACCAGGGTGCCGTTGATGACGGTCCACTGCTGGTTGCCGCCGCCGTGGCACGTCCACAGCTGCACCAGGGCGCCGTCGGTCGTGGCGGCGCCGTTGACGTCGAGGCACGACCCGTTGGCCCGGACGGTCCCGTCCGACTGCCTGGTCCAGTTCTGGGCGGCGGTGTTGTTGCAGTCCCACAACTGGACGGCCGTGCCGTCGGCGGAGGCGTTGCCGTTGAGGTCGACGCACTTGCCGCTGTTCACGGCGGACAGGATGGTCCCGGTGCCCTGGACGGACTGGCCGCCGGTCAGGGTGATGTCCACGGTGTGCGTCCCGGTCAGGGTGGCGGGTATCGAGGTGCCGGCGGTGGCCGCGCCGTCGAGCTTGAAGGCGGTGACGGTGTTGCCGGACCCGTGCAGCGAGATGTTGAGCTTCGCGCCCCGGTAGGCGACGCCGGACAGGGTGGCGTCCCCCCAGCCTGCGGGCAGGGTCGGCTGGAAGGTGATGCCGCCGGAGGTGAACGTCATCCCGAACAGCCCGTCGTGGATCATCCGCAGGTAGGCGGTGGCGGACCAGGTCTGGTCCGGGGCGGCGCCCCAGTGGCCGCCGGTCTGCCAGCCGCCGTCCACCACGCCGGTCTGGGCGTTGTAGATCTCGGCGAACTGGTTGCTGGAGACGGCGAGTCCGGCCAGGGTCTGGACCTCGTTGGCGAAACGGGCCTGGTTGCCGGTGCGCGCGGCCGCGTCGGCCCAGTACCCCTGGATCATCGGCCAGACCACGTTGTTGTGGCGACCGGGCTTGGCGTCGCTGTAGCGGGGGTAGTTCGGGTAGGTGTCGGCGATGCCGTACGGCTGGATATGGGCGTTCTGCATGATCGACTGAGCCTGGCTGCTGCCGGCGATGCCGAACAGGACGGCGAACGAGAGGCCGGTGCCCTCCTCGGTCTGGTCCAGTTGGCCGGCCATGCTGTCGTTGCCGTGGACGAAGTAGCCGTACAGGCCCTTGCCCGGGATCCAGAAGTACTGGTTGATCTTGTTCTTCAGTGCGTCGGCCGCCGAGTTCAGCGTGGAGACCTCACCCGAGGGCTTACCGAGCGCAGCGGCCATCTGGGCCGCGCTGCGGTAGGCGGAGTAGTACAGCTCGTTGGTGCTCAGCGTCATCATCGTGCTGGTCGCTGAGTAGTCGCCGACGAAGCCGCCGTGGCTCTCGGTGCTGTCCGCCGGCGGGGCGGGGTAGCCGGCGATGCCGTCGTTGAAGAAGGACGGCCCCTGGAACAGCCCGTACGTCGCGTTGTAGGCCTGCCCCTTCCGCGAGTTGAGAGTGTTCGTCGCGACCTGGTAGGCGTTGGTCAGGAAGCTCTGGTCGCCGGTGACCAGGTAGTGGTTCCAGGCCCCGGTCATCCAGACGACCTGGTCCCACAGCTGGTTGTCCTGTTGGACGATCAGCTGCCCGTTCGACTGCTTGACCACGGCCGACCAGAGTGTGTTCGCGGCCGCCTTCGGCTCCACCAGGCTGGCCGCGTTCCACGAGTTGACGGCCGCGTCCCTGGTCCACGGCTGGTTGTAGCCGCCGCCCGCGCGGATGAACGTCTGCGGTGAACCGGTCATCAGGCCGGAGGAGTTGTACACCGCGGGGTCGTAGGTGACCGTGTTCGTGTCGAGCAGGTTGGCCAGGGCCTTGGTGTACGCCGCGCCGAGCTTCGCCTGGGTGGTGGAGTTGGCGAAGCTCAGGGCCGGCCGGTCCGCGCCGGCGGCCACCGCCGAACCGGTCGAGGGCAGCACACCGGACATGGCGGCGGCGGCCAGCGCCAGGGCGCTCAGCGCGGCCGTCCGCCTGGGTCGCCGCGCCCGGGCGACGGATGGTTCGGCGTCGCCGCCTCCCCGACCGCGTAGTGCGCGCCTGATGTCGATCATCGCCTGCCTCCAAGGGGGTTGGTCACGTGTGCCCCGGGCGCGGTCCGCCGGGAGCGGTTCGGTGCTCCCTCCCGGCCCGCCCGGCCCGGGAGGACAGCAGCGTCCACTGCCGGTCGGTGCCGTCGCCGCGGTCCACGGGTGCAGCGGCGTGCCGCCGGCGCCTCGGCCGTCGGCGGCGTCCGGGCACCTGCCGGATCGCGTTCGTCGTTGCGGCTCCCGAACTGAACGGACGGGCTGTCACCGAACCGGTGGGGGCTCGCACGGGGTAAGCAAAGATGAGCTTGGCAACGTTGTCAACGGAACGGACCGAATCGGCCGTCGGACTTCAGGACTTGTTACCTCGGACCGCTTCCCGAATCACCGTCGGCGACGTCCGGCCCGGATGATGAGGGCGAACAGGGTTGCTCGCAGCGGGGGTTGAGCACGGCCTCTGACCCCGTGCGGCGATGTCGTGAAGCCCGAACCACCCCGAACCCGCTGAAAACGAGACCCTGCGGCCTTCGCCATCTTCAGATCCCGACCGCGGCGCCGATTCCGATTCCGATCCGGTCCGCGATCCGGTCGCGGCCCGGCGCCCGGCAGTGCCCGCGGCCGGGGCCGCCGGGTCAGGTGCGGCGCCCGGCCGTGCATGCCTCACCCCGGCGCATCGGTGGCCTGTTGCGACGGCGTGAAGACTCGGTGTGCGGGGTTGCGTGAACCCTATAAGCCAGGCAAGCCTTACCTGACTGTCCGTGGCCCGTCAGGAGCGCGTCAATGCCACTCGTTCCCAGCGAAGCGGTCGCGACCGCACGGCCGTACGTCCTGGGCGCCTTCCGGGTCGTCATCGGCCTGCTGTTCGTATGCCACGGAGCCGCCTCACTGTTCGGCGTCCTCGGCGGAGCGAACGGCGGGGGCACCGTGGCCACACTGAGCTGGCCCGGCTGGTACGCCGCGGCCGTCCAACTGGTCGCCGGCGGACTGGTCCTGGTCGGACTGGGCACCAGGACGGCCGCGCTGCCGGCCTCCGGCTCGATGGCCTACGCGTACTTCTCGGTCCACCAGGAGCACGCCCTGTGGCCGCTGCAGAACGGCGGCGAGGCGTCGGTCCTGTACTGCTGGACCTTCCTGCTGATCGCGGTCACCGGCCCCGGCGGCCTGGCCCTGGACGGTCTGCGGGCCCGCCGCGGCCGGCCCGCGCCCGCCGGTGCCGAGCAACCGTCCGCCGCACTCTGAGCACGCCCGGCGGCAGGCCCGGCGCTACGTGGGGGGCCGTCCTCCGTCAGGGGCCCGCTCCCACCCCGCGCGCGGAACCCGGCAGCCCCCCGGGCCGCCCCAGCAGCTGCCGGTGCCAGGGCAGTTCGCGCCACCCGGTGGGGGAGCCGACAGGGCGCCGTGGCCGCCGGGCCCGCCTGATCGTCGACGCCGGCCGGCCCGGGCGCGGACCGCCGCCCGGCGGCTGCGCCGCTTCGCCCCGGAGGGGACGGGGCCGCCCGGCGCGGTGCTCACCGTTCTCCTCATCCGCGGCCCTTTCCCCGGGTCGCCCCCGGGGGCTCCGACGCCGGAGCCCGCCGGTTGTGGGGCGACCGGGGAAGGGCCGGGCCCGCACCCTCCGGGGGTGGCGACTACGCGGCGCCCCCGGCCTCCGCCGCGGCGACCGCGATGGTGATGCCCAGTGCCTCGGTGAGGTGGCCGGCCGCCGACATCACGCGGGCGGTCCCCACGATCGGTGCGACGGCGACCAGGAGGTCCTGGAGCTGCTCGCCGGTCACGCCCGACTGCATGGCCGGGTCGAGGTGGGCGAGGTAGGAGATCGTGGGTGCGTCCATGGCGACGAGCGCGGCGATCCTGGTGAGGATCATCATGTCCGGCGCCATGCCACATCGTTCGACCGAGTCGATCGTCATGGCGGCGAGGGTGTCGAGTACCGGGGTTTCGGACGTCGTTGTCATGATCGGCTGTCCTCCGAGTGAGGTGCGAACGACCGGCCGGGCGAGGCGAAGTCCGTTGGACGCCCGGGCCGCTTGCCTCCGAGACTAGGGTCCCGGTCCTGTTCCCGCATCGCGTGACGGCGGCGGCCCGGAGCCCGCCCCGAGCCTGACCGGAGCCCGCCCCGAGCCTGACCGGAGGCCCGACCGGAGCCTGACCGGAGGCCCGACCGGAGCCCGCCCCGAGGCCGACCGGAGCCCGCCCCGAGCCCGGACGCCGTCACCCCGGCGCCGGGCCTGCGAAACTGACGTCACCGAGGTCGGCCACCGCGCGATCCTTCGGCCACCGCGCGATCCGCAGCCGCCGGGCGGGTTCTCACGGCGGCGGTGAGGCGGCGCCCGGTGCGCTCGGATGGCCCAATCGGGTGTGCGACGGGTAGCGGTCTGTGATGAGCATGGGCTCGTGGCGTCCTCGTTCTGAGTCGCCTTCAGCGAGGAGGGACCAGATGAGTGCTGGAGATCTGCCGGCGGACGATGCCGGACGCCAGGGGAGAGCGAAGGCGGCGAGCGCGGTCCGCGCGGTGGCGGGGCCCCAGAAGATCAGCTGGTTGACGCTGGCGTTCATGACGACCAGCTCCGTGGCGAGCCTGCGGGCGTCGCCGACGATGGCCGTGTACGGCCTGGCCTGCGTCTTCCTCTACCTGGTGCCCGCCGTGGTGTTCCTGCTGCCCACCGCGCTGGTGTCGGCGGAGCTGGCCTCCGGATGGAGCGGCGGCGTCTACAACTGGGTCGCGCAGGGTCTGTCGAAGCCGGCGGCCTTCCTGGCCGTCTGGTGCCAGTTCGCCATGACGATCTTCTACTACCCCAGTCTGCTGGCCTTCGTGGCCAGCACGATCTCCTACGTGATCAACCCGGAGCTGGCCAGTAACGGCGTCTACACCGCGATCGTCATCGTGGTCCTCTACTGGACCGGCGTGTGGGTGTCCTCGCGCGGCACGAACGCCGTCGCGGGGCTGGCCTCCGGCGGGCTGATCATCGGAACGCTGATCCCCGGCGTGCTGCTGGTCCTCCTCGGGTTCGTCTTCCTCGGCCAGGGCAACGCATCCGCCGCCCCGATGAACTCCTCGCACATCTTCCCCGAGTGGACCGGCATCGCGAGCCTGGTGCTGATCGTGAACAACTTCCTGAGCTACTCCGGCATGGAGATGAACGCGGTTCACGTCAACAAGCTGCGCAACCCCGCCAAGGAGTTCCCGAGGTCGATGTTCCTGGCCATGGGCATGGTGCTGCTGATCTTCATCCTGCCGGCCCTGGCCATCAGCTGGGTCATCCCGGCGGACCAACTCAGCCTCACGGCGGGCGTCATGCAGGCCTTCGACGCCTTCTTCCAGTACTTCCACATCGGCTGGCTCGTCCCGATCGTCGCGTTCGCGCTGTGCGCCGCCTCGCTCGGCGGCATGCTCACCTGGCTGGCCGGACCCTCCAAGGGCCTGCTGCTGATCTCCCGCCAGGAGGGCTACCTGCCCCCGTACCTGCAGAAGCTCAACAAGCACGGCATCCAGCAGAACATCCTGGTCACCCAGGGCCTGCTCACCACGGTCATCGCCCTGCTGTACGCGCTGATCCCGAACGTCTCCAGCGTGTACTGGATCTTCTCGGTCATCACCACCCAGGTGTACCTGATCATGTACCTGCTGATGTTCCTGGCCGCCATCCAGCTGCGCCGCAAGCAGCCCGACCACCCGCGCGGCTACCGCGCCCCGCTGCTCACCACGCTGTGCGTGGTCGGCTTCGTCGCCTCGGCCCTGGCCATGGTGATCGGCTTCATCCCCTCCTCGCAGTTCGGCGGCGGGAGCGGCTGGGCCTACGTCGGTATCGTGGGCGGCGGCCTCGTGCTGCTCGGCGTGATCATCCCGTTCGGCTTCCTGAAGGCGCGCAAACCCAGCTGGCGGCAGCCCGACGCCGACGCCGCCGCGGTGGACGGAGGGCCGGCATGAGCGCCACCCGCATGTGGTCACAGCACCGATGGATCTACATCGGTGCGATCGTGGTACTGGTCGCCATGATGATCATCGGACTGTTCACGTACACCCAGCAGAAGGCCACCAACGAGGCCCACCGCAAGGCGGACCGACTGAACCAGGCCCTGGTCGCCAAGGGCTTCGCCTCGCGCAACACCGGCAACATCGCCGACACCCTGGGCACCGACGGCGGCGTGGTCTGCACCGACCCGAACTCGGCACTGAGGCGGGGCCTGTGGCTCGTCCAGATCGCCAACGGTGCGGGCGGCCCGGGGATGCGTCCGGTGATCGCGGACCAGCGGATCCTGGAGGCCGGCGCCGAGGTGGTCAAGGTCTACTGCCCGGAGAAGCTGGACGACTACCAGAAGAAGATCGGCAACCTGAAGACCTCGGACACCGTCAACAACTGACGGGCCGCCCCGGGGCGCGGGGCCGTCGGACGGGCGACAGCCGCCTGTCCGTCGGCCCCGCGCCCCGGCTTCGGCGTGTGCGCCCCGTTCGGGTACGGCGAGGGCCGGTACGGGTACGGATCAGCGGCCGGTGGACCACCCCGTGTCGCAGGAGACGGGATATCTCGGATAATCGGTACCTGTCCAGGAGCCTGCGGAGCCGCGTACTACCGGACAATCGGGGCTGCCGCACCGCCCGGTTGGAGTCGGTGGCGGCCTGCTCGGCCGGCCCGGGCTGCGTGTTCTCGGGTATGGGTCTCCCTTTCGGACGGCGTGCGGGGCGGAGGCGTGACCGTCCGGGCGTCACCGCCACTCTCCGCGCAGCACGGCGGCCGGAGGGCCGGGTGTACTCCATCGGGAGGACAGCGGGTGGATCCGGAGCACACCCGACCCCCGTCGTCGCCCGGTGGCGTCGCACGCGGCGCAGCCCGCGCCCGCTCGCGCGCCCGCTGCGCGACGGGGGCTCCCGGTGGTCGCCCGTCCACCGGGAGTCCACCCGGCGACCGGCTCTCCCGCACCCGGCCGGAGGTCCCGGCACGACGGGACCTCCGGCCGCCGTCCGGGCGGTGCGATTGGGTAAAGTGGAGGCAAAGACGAGAGCGCCGCCAGCACCGCCGTGATCCGGCCCTACGCCCGCCGCGCCCCACATCCGGGCTCGAACGACGCCACCACGGCGACGGGTCCGCTGGTTCGCGCCGGTGCTCCAGGTGCGGAAGGAGGACATCGTGAAGAGGCAGGACCGGCTCACGGGCAGCTTCTACCGGTGGCTGCCGGCCGCGGCGATGCTCGCGGTCGCCCTGACGGATCACGTGACCTGGCAGAACACCAGCCTGCTACCGCTTTTCGCGGTCGGCCCGGCCCTCGCCGCGGGCGCCGGGCCCAGGCGACGCGTCGCCTCCGCCACCGCCGCCGCCATCGTCCTGTGCGTGGTGACCGCCGCCTCCCACAGTCGGCTCGAGTCCACCCGCTTCGCGGTGGCGCTCACCGCCGTCGTCGTCGTCGCGATCGCCTCCTGGTACGTGGCGACGCTGCGACTGCGCACCGAGAAGGAACTCACGGACGTCAGAGCCGTCGCGGACACGGTGCAACAGGTGCTGCTCGGCCCGGTTCCCGCCCGGACGGGCAGCGGCAGACTCGCGGTGTCGTACACCTCGGCAGCCGAGGCGGCCCGGATCGGCGGAGACCTCTACGAGGCCGTGCCGCTCCCGGGGGGCTCGGTGCGGATCATCGTCGCCGACGTCCAGGGCAAGGGCCTCCCGGCCGTCCGCACCACCGCGGTGGTCCTCGCCGCCTTCCGGGAGGCCGCCCCCTACGCCGAGCGGTTGGACGAGGTGGGCCGGCGCATCGAGCGGGCCCTGGCCAGGCGCACCGAGAGCGACCGCTTCGTGACCGCCGTCCTGGCCGAGATCGCGGAGGACGGATCCGTCGACCTCCTCAACTACGGGCACCCCGCTCCACTGGTGCGCCGCGCCGACGGCCTGCTGGAATCCGTCGAGCCGCAGTGTCCGGGGCCGCCCCTGGGCCTCGGCAGCCTGACGGACGCCGGCCCGGGCCGGGACCTGATCACGCTGGCGCCCGGAGACCGGATCCTCTTCCACACCGACGGCCTGACCGAGGCACGCGACCCCTCCGGCGAGTTCTACCCGGTCCTGGCCCGCGCCGGTGCACCGCTGTCCGAGCCCGACCCGGACGAAGCCCTCGCTCGCCTTCGCGAGGACGTCGCCCGCCACACCCGGGCCCCGCTCACCGACGACTCCGCGTTCCTCCTGTTCCAGCACACCTCACCCCTCGGGGCCGCTCTGCCCCCGGCCGACCCGCACGCGGATCGCGCGACCTGACGCCGCGTCGTCGCCCGCTCCGCCGGTCACGCGTTCGGACGCGCCGGGCGTGCGTGCCGGGCTCCGCCGAGGCCGAATGGGTGGATGCGCGCGTTTCCGCGCGGCCGTCGGCCTGCGGGGAGGACTGCCGGAGATGACAGCGACTCCCCGTTCAGGAGCACGGCGCAGGCTTCGCAGCGGGGGCGACACCTCGGCGCGCGGTCCCGACGAGGGCGACACCTCGGCGCGCGGTCCCGGCGGGAGCGGCGCGAAGGCACCGCGGCCGGCCGAGCCGGTGATCGCCCCGGCCGTCGTGCGCCCCGCATGAGTCGGCGTGACGCCGAGGGCGGTGGCTCCGAGGGCCGTGACGCCGAGGGCCGTGCCTCCAGGGACGGCGCCTCCGAGAGTCGCGACGCCAGGGACGGCGACGACGGCGACGACGGCGCTCCGACGCTCGTCGGGCGGGCGCTGAAGCAGACCCGCCGCCTGGCTGCCCGGCTCGGCCGGCCGAAGCCCGCCGACGTCACCTCGGGGATGGTCACCGGCCTGTTCTCCATCCCCGAGGGCATGGCCTACGCGGCGATCGCCGGCTTCAACCCCGTCTCCGGCCTGTTCGCGGGTGTCGTTCCGCCGATCCTCGGCTCGCTCACCGCACCCACCGTGCTCATGGTGACCACGCTCACCAGCGCCATCGCCCTCACCGGGCAGAGCGTTCTCGCCGACGCGGGCCTGGACCCGCACGACCCGGGCAACATCGCCACGCTGACCGTGCTGGTCGGAGTGATCATGCTGCTCCTGGGCGTCCTGCGGCTGGGCGTCGTGCTCAGCTTCGTCTCCAACGCCGTCATGGTCGGCTTCTCCACCGGCATCGCGCTCCAGATCATCACCGGTGTCCTCCAGGACGCCACCGGCTACGAGCCTCGCGGTCACAACAAGCTCGCCCAGCTCGCGGACTGGCTGACCCACATCGGCAGTTGGCAGCTCACCCCGACGCTCGTCGCGACGGCCACCGTCGTCGTATGGGCGCTCGCCCGCCGGGTGAAGCGTCTGGAGCCGGTGGCGTTGCTGATCGCCATGGTCGTGATCAGCGTGTTCGTCGCCGTGGCCGGCAGCGACGTCGAACTGGTCCGCGACATCGCCGACATCCCCGCCGCGCTGCCACACTTCACCGCCCCTTCGTGGGCGGCCGCACCCCACCTGGCCGCCG
Organism: Kitasatospora sp. NBC_00315; assembly: GCF_041435095.1. NCBI lineage: Bacteria > Bacillati > Actinomycetota > Actinomycetes > Kitasatosporales > Streptomycetaceae > Kitasatospora > Kitasatospora sp. NBC_00315. Next base: position 7,998,032 of record NZ_CP108025.1, read on the forward strand.
GCGCCTGCTCGGTCGCCCTGGTGGCCCTCGCACAGGCGGCCGGCATCGCCCCCTCCGTGCCCAACCCCGACGGAAGCCGCTCCAGCGTCAACGGCGACTTCCTCTCCCAGGGCGCGGCCAACCTCGGCGGCGGACTCTTCCAGGCGCTGCCCAGCGGCGGCTCACTCTCCCGCACCGGCGTCTTCCTGGCCCTGGTCGTGCTTCTGCTGGGATCCCTCGCCGAGCGCATCCCGATGCCGGTGATCGGCGCCCTGATTCTCGTCGTCGGCGGGGAACTCGTCTGGGGAAAGCAGGCCGACATCCTTCTCGTGCTGCGTACCTCGAAGCTCTCCACCGCCGCGATGGCGGGCACGTTCCTCGCCACCACCCAGCTGCCACTCCAGCGGGCGATCGTGATCGGCGCGGTGCTCTCCCTTCTCCTCTACTGCGTCCAGGCCGCCCGCACCGCCCACTTCACCGCCCTGGTCCGCGACGACGCCGGCCGCTGGACGCCGGAGCCCGTCCCCGAACGGCTGGCGGCCGACCACGTCACCGTGCTGGAGTACGAGGGCACCAGCTTCTTCGCCGAGCTGCCCACCCTGCGAACCCGGCTGCCCGATCCCGTCGGTGCCCGCAACGCCGTACTCGTCCTGGTGGTGCGCACCGCGCCGGACATCCCCTCCTCCGCCATCCTCAAGGCCCTGCGCCACTACACCGACACCCTTCAGCGCGAAGGCGGACGGCTCGTCCTGGCTGGCGTCCATCCCGCCATCGCCGAGATGCTGGAACGGACCGGCCTCACCGAACGGCTCGGTCGGGACGCCCTGATCCTCGCCGAAGGTCCCGTCCTCGGCCCGCTCGACAGGGCACAGGCCGAGGCCGAACGGTGGATCGCCACAAGACGCCGGGGCGCCCCCTGAGACCACCGGGCAGCGCGGCGGAGCAGGCGGGCGGACGGGCTGCGGAGCGGGCGGACGCGTGGTCACCGTGCGTGCGTGGGTCCCGGCGCCTACTGTCGTCGGGAGAGCCGAAGAGCGGGAGGACAGCATGCCCGAACAGAAGATCACCACCTTCCTGTGGTTCGACCACCAGGCCGAGGAGGCGGCACGGTTCTACATCTCGTTGTTCCCGGACTCCCGGATCCTCTCGGTGCAGCGTTACGGCGAGGTGGGCCCCGGCGAGGCGGGCTCGGTGATGACGGTGGCGTTCGAACTCGCCGGCCAGCAGCACCTGGCGCTCAACGGCGGCCCGCTGTTCCCGTTCACCGAGGCGATCTCGCTCCAGGTCAACTGCGACGACCAGGCGGAGGTCGACCGGCTGTGGGCCGCTCTCACCGAGGGCGGCGGACAGGAGAGCGACTGCGGTTGGCTCAAGGACCGGTACGGGCTGTCCTGGCAGATCACCCCCCGACGGTTGATGGAACTGCTCGGCGACCCGGATCCGATCGGCGCTCAGCGGGTGATGCGGGCGATGCTGCAGATGAGGAAGATCGACATCCAGGCGCTGGAGGACGCCTACGCGGACGGCGGCGAGACCGCCCCGGCCTCGTAGGCGCGGATCACCGGCTGGAGCCGGGATCTCAGAGTCGGGAGGCCGTGCGTCGAACAGGAGCGGTCGGCGGAGCCGTGGGCCGGTGCCCCGGCCGTTCTCGACCGGGCCTTCAGCGGGCCGGGGGCCGGGTGGCCTCCGGCCCGTTGCGGGTGACCCGGGGGATGCTCGGACGTGTGGGTCGGCGGGGCCGCCACGGCGGCGATCGGCCTCTGCCTCGACCCGGTCGACCGGCTCCGCTCACCGGATTTCGCCGCGCTCGGGGCGAGGCGTGGGACGGGCGGGTCCGGCCCTGGCAGGATGGCGGCATGGAACGTGTGCTGGGAGTCGGCGGATACTTCGTGCGAGCCGCCGATCCGGTGGCTCTGGGCAGTTGGTATCGCGAGTGCCTCGGTCTGGACGCCGATGAGAACGGCCTGTGGCGTCAGGAAGCCGGGGTGACGGTGTTCGCGGCCTTCGAGGCCGACACCGAGTACTTCGGCTCCCGCGCCCAGCAGACGATGCTGAACTTCCGGGTCCGCGACCTGGAGGCGATGCTCGCGCAACTGCGCGCCGGCGGAGCGGACGTGGCCGAGGAGACCCAGGACATGGAGGGTGTCGGCCGATTCGGCTGGGTCACCGATCCGGAGGGCAATCGGATCGAGCTGTGGCAGCCCAGCTGACACGGCCTCACTCAGGCAGTGACGTGCTGTCCACCTGTGGTTCGAAGCAGCTCGCGGCGGCGTCCCGGCAGCGTTGCGGAGGCGGGATCGCGGTCCTCACCTCCCACGCCTCCCTCACCTCCCACGCCTCTTACGTCTCTTACGCCTCCCAGGACCTCGGGGTGGACACCGGCGGGTGGGTGGCCCGGAGTACACCTCCGTCCGCCGAGACATCCGGACGGTGGACGTCGACGAGCCGTCACGTCTCGTCGGACCGCGCGGGTGTGGTCTGTGCGGGCGTGCGCTTCGCCGGTGCGGTCCGGGCGGGCGCGGGCTTCGCCGGGGAGGCGGGCTTCGGGAGGATCCATCCCTCCAGCGAGGCGGTGAAGCCCTCCGGGTCGTCGCGATGGATGGTGTGACCCGCGCCGGGAACCACCCGGACGGTGTAACCGCGTGCGCGCAACAGGGCGGCGTCGGCCGAGCCGATCCGCCTGCTGGGGTCGGCGAGTTGGACGAGCGAGGCGCGGCCGGGCGCCGGCGGCAGGCCGGGGCATGCGAGCAGCGCGTCGGCGGAGCGCGGGTCCCACTTGGCGAGCGCGTCGAGTTCGTCATCGAGGTCCGCCTGCGTCCAGCGTGGGTGCAGCACGCGCAGGTCGGCGCGGCTGGCGTGCTTGGCGGCGCGTAGGGCGGGCAGATCACGCGGCAGGTCGACCCAGGCGGGGTCGCTGTAGACGGCGCGGGCGGGCGCCAGACGGTCGGCGGCGAGCAGCAGGGCCAGGGCGCCGAGGGAGTGCCCGAGTGCGAGGTCGGCGCCCCGGGGCAGGGTGTCCACGAGGTCCTGGGCGAGCTCTTCGGGACGGTGGCCCTGCCGCCCGGTGGCGGCGGGTGCGGCGCCGTGGCCCCGTAGGTCGACCGCGATCACCCGGTGGCCTCGGGCGGCCAGTTCGGGGCCGATCCGGCGCCACGTCCGGTGGTCGGCCATCAGGCCGTGGACCAGCAGGACCGTGTGGTGCCCGTGGCCCCAGGTTCGGACGGGAAGGATCATGGCGGTGGCTCCTGACGGCCGGGGTGGCACTCCGGTGGCGGGCGCTGCCGGCGGTGTCGGCGATGCCGGCGATGCGACGCCGGTCGGATCCCGGGTGGACGGGGTGGACGGGGCCGGTGGCCGGGAGCCGCGAGGGCGTCCGGCCACCGGCGGTGGAGGTGAGCGGGGAGGGGGAGGAGTCCGCCTAGCGGGCGGCGGTGATGCTGTCGATCCAGGCGGTGCCGGTGGCGGCCGTCCCGTTGAAGTAGAAGGACAACTGGCTGATCCGGCTGGTGTCGAGGGCGCCGGGGGAGGCCCAGCCCGGGTTCTTGAACGAGCTGAGCGGCAGCGTGATCCGGCCGCCGTCGGTGGCGGAGAGCGGGACGGTGGTCTCCCAGTAGACGCCGTTGGCGACGAACTGCACGGTCAGTGCCTGGTCGGCGCTGCCGTCGGAGCGCGCCCACAGGGTCAGGTGGTCGGCGCCGCCCCAGTCCTGTGCGGAGGGGAAGGAGCGGATGATGCCGGCGTAGCCGGGCGCGCCGTGGTCGTAGGCCGCGCGCAGGCTGTGCCCCGGGCCGTCGGCGTGGGCGGCGTCCAGGCTGGTGGTGACCGCTCCGCCGCCGGTGTTGCGGGGGTAGGCGGAGGTGAGGGCGGCGTCGGAGGCGTACCCCTCGAAGTCCTCGACGGTGAGGTCGGCGGTGGTGAAGGCGGCCGGCGCGCCGTCGGCGATGGTGGACCCGGCGCCGTTCACGGCGGTGACGCGGTAGTGGTAGTCGGTGTTCGGCTGGAGGTTGACCGGCGGGGTCCAGGTGGTGGTGCGCAGTCCGTCGGCCTGGATGACGGGGTCGCTCAGGTCGGCGTTCTTGGAGACGGTGAGGTCGTAGTAGGCGGCGTTCGGGGCGGCGGTCCAGCTGAACGCGGTGTGGGTGTCGATGGCGGTGGCGCCGCCGGTGGGGGTCTGCTGGAACGCACCGGGGGCGGCGGTGGCCGGGGAGGCGGTCGCCGCCGTCCAGGAGGCCCGGGTGAGCGGTGCCGGGTGCCGGTCGGCCTGCCAGCGCAGGCGCACGTGGGCGGCGCCCCGCAGATCGTCCAGGGCCAGCACGGTGTGGTCACCCTGGCGTTGGAGGGCCGGGGCGGCGTCGGTCCACGTACTGCCGTCGGCCGAGACCTGTACGGTCGGCAGGGTCGCCCGGTCGGTGGTGGCGAAGTCGGCACGGAAGCCGGCGAGGCCGGGACGGCTCCAGGTGATCTGGCCGGCCGCCCTCGGGGCCGGGGCCACCCGGACGTCGGCGCCGTCGGGGGTGACGGTCAGGCCGTCACTGTGGTCGGAGTTCAGGGCGAAGGTCTGCAACGGGTCGGCGACGGCGTCCTGCGCGGCGCCGGCGCCGAGGGCGGCGGAGGTGGCGATCGGGCGCCCGGCGCGGTCGAGGGCCACCACCCGGTACCAGGCCGAGCCGGCAGGGGTGGTGGTGTCGGTCCAGGGGGCGTCGTTGTCGGACAGCGTCGCCGGGCCGACCGGGCCGACCGGGCCGACCGGGCCGAAGGGGCCGTCGGGGCCCTGGGTGGAGCGCTCGACACGGTAGCCGTCCGCGCCGGCGGAGCCCCGCCAGGCGATCTGGTTGATACCGCTGTTCTTGGTGACCGCGGTGACCAGGGGAGGGGTGACGGGGACGGCGGGGCGGTTCGGGTCGCCGTCGACGGTCCGCGCGAACGCCGACTCGGCGAGCACGGTGGCGTGCATGGCCGCGGTGTCACCCGGGTAGTGCAGGGTGAATCCGTCGTCGTGCTGGACGTAGCCGTGGTCGTCGGCGTGGCCGAACAGCGACCAGGACAGGGCACCGGTGACGTTAGGGTCGTCGGCGAGGGCGAGCGCGTCGGCCGCGGTGACACTGGTGGTGCCGTGTTCGCCCGCGAGGTACACCTTGCCCCTGGCCGTCACGGTGCGGGCGTCCGCCGACTCGGTCGCGGCGCTGCTCGGGTAGTAGTGCACGTCGACGATGTCGACCTGGGACGAGCCGAGGGCGCTGGGGTCCACGCCCTGCTGGCGTCCCGCGGAGACGAGCTGACGGGGCGCGAGGCGGTGCAGGTGCGCGCCGATGTCGTCGGTCCAGGCGGGCGTCATGTCGTTGAGTTCGTTGCCCAGCGACCAGGACATGATGGTCGGGTCGTCCTTGTAGGCCAGCCCCGTGTAGGGGTTGACGTGGTTCAGGACGTGGCTGATGTAGTCCTTGTACGCGGCGATCGCCCGGGGGTCGGTGTAGAAGGCCTTCGGATCCGCGAGGCCGAGCCACTCGGTGATGTCCGTGTGGCCGCCGGAGTAGTAGGTCCACTGGTCGGTGAGCGGCACGACCAGGCGCAGACCGAGCGCGCGGGAGCGGGCGACGGCGTAGTCGATCGGGGCGAACGCCTGCTCGTTGTACCGGCCGAGGGCCGGTTGGATGCACTCGGCGCAGCCCAGCGATGTGCCCAGCGTGTGGGACCGGACCACGGTGGCGTTCATGGCACGGACGGTCCTGAGCGCGTCGTCGATGCGGAAGTACGTCGGGTGGGCGACACCGCCGACGTTCTCGTCGAGCCCGAGCCAGTAGAGGTTGGTGCCGCCGAAGCGGAAGGGCTTGCCCTGCAGGGTCAGATGGGCGCCGTCGCGGGTGACGAACGCGTCGGCGGCGGCCTGCGGCGGGCGGGCACCGGCCGGGGCGGCGGACAGGGCGACGGCGAGGCAGGCCGCGACGGCGGTGGCGGCGCGGCGGGCGGCTCTGGGCATGGAGTGCCTCTCGGGGAGCGGTGGCGGGGAGGGGCCCTCGGCGGCGGACACGGCCCGGGCGGGCACGCCGAGGGTGGGTGTGCCGAGGGTGGGTGTGCCGAGGGTGGGGTGGGGCTGACGGAGGTCACGGCCGGGGCAGGGCGCGCCGGGACTGGGCGCGCCCTCGGTCGGACGGAGACGGACGGAGACGGACGGAGTCGCACGGAGTCGCCGGGACCGGCGACCGGTGGGCCGTGGCCGGTCGGGGAGCGGAGCGGGCCGCGGTCCGGCAGCCACAGGTGCCTGGTCGACCGGCAGGTGGATGACCACGCGGACGACCAGGCGGACCGGTGGACCGGCGGACGCCGAGGGCGTCAGACGGCGGCGCGTCCGCTGCTGCCCCGGGGCACCAGGACGAGCCGGGGGGCCTGGCCCGATGCGGGGGTCTCGCGGTTGATGACGGCGAACAGGCGCCGGGCCGCCTCGGCACCGAAGCCGAAGACGTCGTGGCTCATCGCCGACAGGGTGGGATGGGTGAGCTGGCAGAGCTGGGAGTCGTCCCAGGCGACCAGGCTCAGGTCGGCCGGGACGGAGAGTCCCATCTCGCTGGCGACGGACAGGCCGGCGACGGCCATGATGTCGTTGTCGTAGATGATCGCCGTGGGCGGACGGGGGGAGGTCAGCAGGGTGCGGGTGGCGCGCGCGCCCTGTTCGCCGGAGTAGTCGGTGGGAATGGAGCGGGCCTCCTCCAGGCCGAGCTCGCGGGTGATCGCCTCCAGCGCGGCGGTGCGGATGATGGTGTGCCCGAGGGCGGCGTTGCCGCCGACCCGGCAGATCCGTCGGTGGCCGAGGAAGGCGAGATAGCGCACCGCCTCCTCCACCGCCGCCGCGTCGTCGGTCCACACGGAGGCGAACCGCCCGGTCAGATGCGGGTGCCCGACGGCGACGGCCGGCAGGCCGATCCGCTCCAGCGCGGGGATGCGCGGGTCGGCGTCCGTCAGGTCGACGATGATCGATCCGCTGATCCGGCGGCTCTGCCACCACTCGGTCTGGATCTCGATCTCCCGGTCGGTGTCGCGCACGAGGTGGAGGAGAAGGGAGCAGGACTGCTCCTCCAGCACGCTCTTCACACCGGAGATGAATTCCATGTAGTACGGTTCCAGGCCCAGTTGGCGGGCCGGTCGGGCGATGACCAGACCGATGGTGTCCGTCCGGCGGCCGTTGCCGGAGAGCGCCTTGGCCGCCTGGCTGGGCTGCCAGCCGAGTTCGGCGGCCGCGGCCAGGATCCGGGCCCGGGTGGCGTCCGAGACGCCCGGCCGGTTGTTGGCCGCCAGCGACACCGCCCCAATGGAGACTCCGGCGCGCGCCGCGACGTCCTTGATGGTGGCGCGGCGCGGCGCCGGACCACCGGGAGCGGTGGTCATGCGCGCCGGCCCCGGGAGCGCGGCGAGTTGACGCAGCGCAGCGCGGCGGTGAGGTCGGCCGTCGGCCCGGCGTCCGGCCAGTCCCGTACACGCAGGACGGTGCTCTCGCCCGGCAGCAGGGTGGTGAGGCCCTGGTCGGTGCGCGCGTCGGGGTGCAGGCGGTCGGCCTGGAGGAGGAGGTCGCGCAGCAGCGTGCGGGCGGTGACGGTGATGTCGGCTCCGCCTCGGCTCGGGGTGACGGTGATGTCCATGGCGCCTTCAGGATAGGCGAAGTCGGCGTCGCCGACGGCGAAGTGCCAGGCACGCAGACCGTCCGCCTCGGCCGTCCACAGCTCCTTGCCGGGATCGCCCGCGCCGGCGACCGCGGCGGGCACCTCGACCAGGGCGACCGCCCGGGCCTCGGCGTCGAACGCGAGCTCGGCGGCGGCGAGAACCGCGCCGTCGGCCGAGACCCGCCGGACGGTGAGACCACCGCGCCACCGCTGCGCACCCTGGTTGACGACCGCCAGGACGAGGCGTCCCTCGCGCTGCTGGAAGGTCAGCAGCCGGTCCGCGTAGAGGCGGCGCAGCTCGTGGTAGAGCGGCTTGGGGCGGGCGTCGCCGTCGATGGCGGCCCAGGAGGTGACGGGCCAGCAGTCGTTGAGCTGCCACAGCACCGTGCCGGCGCAGCGCGGCCAGTGCGAGCGCCAGTGCTCGACGCCGGTCGCGACGGCGCGGGCCTGGTTCACCTGGGTGAGGTAGTGCCACTCGTCGAAGTCGGCGGGGGCGGTGAAGTGGTGGGCGAGGCCGCGGTCCAGCTTGCCGTTGCCGTCCTCGGCCTTCTGGTGGTGCAGCATGCCGGGAGAGTCGGGGGCGAGGGCCTCGTCGGGGAGCGCCCGGAGCAGCGTGGCGTGGGTGGGCGGTGCCTGCCAGCCGAACTCGGCGACGAACCGGGGGACGCTGGAGAGGTAGTCGCCGTGGTCCTGGCGGTTCCACACCTCCCAGGAGTGCGAGGTTCCGTGGTCGGGGTGGTTGGGAGTGTGGTCCCAGGAGCCGGACCAGGGGCTGCCCGCCCAGTAGGGTCGGGTCGGGTCGGTCTGCGCGACGACGCGCGGCAGCAGCCCGAGGTAGTAGCCCTCGCCCCAGGAGTCACCGGCCAGGTCGGACTCCCAGCCCCACTCGGCGAAGCCCCAGAGGTTCTCGTTGTTGCCGTTCCACAGCACCAGGGAGGGGTGCGGCATGAGGCGGGCGACGTTCTCGCGGGCCTCGGCCTCGACCTCGCCGCGCAGCGGCTGCTCCTCGGGGTAGGCGGCGCAGGCGAACAGGAAGTCCTGCCAGACGAGCAGACCGAGCTCGTCGCACACGTCGTAGAAGGCGTGGTCCTCGTAGATGCCGCCGCCCCAGACCCGGACGAGGTCGACGTTGGCGTCGGCGGCCTGCTGGAGCCGCTCGCGGTAGCGGGCCGGGGTGACACGGGTGGGGAAGACGTCGTCGGGGATCCAGTTGACGCCGCGGGCGAAGATCCGGATCCCGTTGACGACGAGGGTGAACCCGCTGCCGTGCTCGTCGGCCGCGGTGTCCAACTCGACCGTACGGAAGCCGATCCGCCTGCTCCAGCTGTCCAGTTCGATCCCGTGCTCGTCGGTGAGCCGCAGCAGGCAGTCGTACAGCGGCTGGGCCCCGTAGCCACGCGGCCACCACACCTGTGCGTCCGGCACCCGCAGGGTGACCAGGGCGGAGTCCTCGCCCGCCGCGACGGTGACCTGGTGCCGGCTCCCGCCGATCTCGGCGGTGAGGGTCAGCTCGCGCAGTGCGCCGGCCGTCGTGCGCTCCAACGCGACCCGCAGTTCGACCTGACCGGTCGCCGGCGGCTCGGCCGGCTGCTGTTCGGCCGGCCGCTGCTCGGCCGTCTGCTGTTCGGTCCTCTCCGGGTCGGTCGTCTCCCGGTCGGTCGTCTTCCGGTCGGTCGTCTTCCGGACCGTGACGAGCGGGCGGACCTCGGCCAGCCGGGCGGTCGACCACTGCTCGATCCGGGCCTGGCGCCAGATGCCGGCGGTCACCAGGGTCGGCCCCCAGTCCCATCCGAAACCGCAGGCCATCTTGCGGATGTGGTTCGTCGGCTCCGGGTACGAGTTGGGTCGCTCACCCAGCAGAGCGCGGACGGCCTCGGCCTCGACGTAGGCCGAGGTGAACCGCACCGAGAGCGGCGTTCGGTCGGCGTCGAGCAGTTCGGTGACCTCGAAGCGGTAGCTGCGGTGCATGTTGCGGGTCGCCCCGAGCCGTCGGCCCCCGAGGGTGATCTCGGCGACCGTGTCGAGGCCCTCGAAGACCAGGTCGGCACGTTCGTACGCGCCGTCCCGCGCCGGTACCGCGGTGTCGTACGTCCAGTCGGCGCGCCCGACCCAGGCGACCTCCGTCTCGTTGAGCCCCAGGTAGGGGTCCGGGATCAGGCCGGCGGCCAGCAGGTCCGTGTGCACGCAGCCGGGCACCTGCGCGGGCACGGCCGTGTGCAGCAGGCTCGCCGGGGCCTGGGCGGGCGTGTGCCGGGACGGATCCAGCCGCAGCGTCCAGCCGTCGGTGAGCGGCGTGCGGACAGTCATGCGTTTCTCCTTGGTGCGGGTCGGGCCGGTGGGCCCGCGAGAGGGTCGGCGGTCGCTCGGTGAGCCGCCCGGCAAAAAGGGCGGCCGGGCAAGACCGGCGGCCGAGGTCAGCCGGCGGAGTTCAGCGCTTCGGACCACTTCTTGTCGAGGTCGGCGAAGAAGCTGTCCATGTCACCGCCGGCCGCGCCGCGCGCCACGTCGACCAGGTGCTGGCGGTAGTCCTGCGAGGTGATGCCGATCTCCGAAGCCTTGTCGATCTTGGCGACCTGCACGGCCGCGGCCTGGGCCTCGGGGATGAACTTGACGCCCTTGTCCTGGAACGGCTGCACGGTGGTGGGAAGCGCGGTGCCCTTGACGGAGGAGATCGAGCCCTCGGCGGCGGCATTGCCCGACTTGGTGATGAACCAGTTGAGCCAGGCGCTCGCGGCCTCCTTGTGCTGGGAGTGCACGTTCACGGCGTACTGGTAGTCGGGTCGCAGGACGGAGCAGAAGTGGCCGTCGACCTGTGCGGGAAAGGGCATGAACGCGATGTCGGCGGGATCCTGCCCGGCTGTCCTGGCCGCGGCCTGCATCTGCGACACCGCCCAGGAGCCGAGCCACATCGAGGCGACCTTGCCCGTACCGAGCAGGGCTTTGGAGTTCTCCCAGTTGGTGGTCGTGGGGTCCGGTTCGGAAAGCTTGTCGTGGACGACGGTGTAGAGGAGCTTGTCCGCGCTGTAGAGGTCCTTGCCGGCGGACCACGGCGCTGCGGTGGTCGCCAGCGCGTCGTGCGCGCCCGGGTCGCACGACGGCGAGCCCATGGCGTTGGTCCAGTTCGTCAGCGGCCAGCCGTCGTGGTAGTTCGTGTAGTACGGCGTGGCCCCGGTCCTGTCCTTGATCGCCTGGAGGTCGGCGACGAACTGCTCGGGTGTGGTCGGCCAGTCGGTGACACCGGCCTTCGCCCAGAGCGCCTTGTTGTACACGAAGCCGTTCGCCACGCCGAAGTTGGCGATGCCGTAGACCTTGTCGCCGACAGTGGCGTGGTCGGTGTAGTCGAACTTCGCGGAGAGGTCGGCGGCGGAGCCCAACGGGGCGAAGAAGGTCGGGTACTGGCCGACCGACAGCGAGTTGGGGATCAGCAGCACGTCGCCGTAGTTCTCGGTGGTCATGCGGATCTTGGTCTCGCCCTCGTAGTCGGTGAGGCCCTCGAAGCTCACCTTGACGTCGGGGTAGGTCTTGTTGAACTCGGCCGCGTACTTCTTCAGGGTCCCGTCGGAGACCAGGTCCGTGCGGTTGGTCAGCACCGTGATGTCGCCGGAGACCTTCGCCGGGTCGCCCGAGGCGATCGCGGCCGACCCTCCGCCGCCCCCACTGCTACCGCTACAGGCAGTGAGCACCGTCATCGTCGCTGCGGCGACGGCTAGCCATCCTCTTCGCATATCCGCTTGCTCCTTGTGCTGATCGGTCATTGATCACGAGAGCGGCTCCGCTCGGGCTCAGAACGAGCGGTGGCCGATGAGCGCTTAACCTAGACGTCATATAGAAGGCTTGTCCATAGACCGGTCAAGGTTGTTATTCAGGGGATGTTCAAGCTTTTGCGGCCTGATTTACTAAAACAAAACTAAAACGGAAGCCGGAGGGTGGATCCGTTCGTCCGGCTGTGAGGGGCCGCCGGATCCCGCTCGCCCGGTGGTTTCGCGCCGATGGCCGGCCGGCTCCCCCGACCGGGCCCGCCGAGACGAGTGGGCTGCAGTCCGCAGAATTGTCACTCTGCGTAGTTCGAGGCGAGGGCGGTTCCGACCGGTCGGTGCTCCCGGCGACCCCCGTTCCCCGGTGGCCCGCGCTGCGGGCGTGCCACCGCGAGCGGTGGCGCGGTGCGTCGGCCGGAGCTCTCGTGGTCTGTCGCGGATCGGCCGGGCCGGCGCGGACGGATGCGGAAAGGTGCGGACGAAGACGGAACGGGGCGGCGCGGTACGGCTGGGCCCCGCGCGGTGTGTCCCTCTTTCGGGTGGAATCCGTGGCCCCGGCGGCCCGGAGCGGAATGTCCTGCCGCCCGGCGGGGTTCGGGCCCACGAGGACAAGTTTCCGCACCCTTGGAGAGCTCATGAAGATCGGCATCATCGGCGCCGGCAACATCGGCGGCAACCTGACCCGTCGTCTCACCGCCCTGGGCCACGACGTGTCCGTGGCCAACTCCCGTGGCCCCGAGACCCTGAAGGCCCTCGCCGAGGAGACCGGCGCCACCCCCGTCGAGGCGGCCGAGGCGGCCAGGGGCGCGGCCGTCGTGGTGGTCACCGTCCCCCTGCTGAAGGTGCCCGACCTGCCCGCCGGCCTCCTCGACGGAGCCGCCGAGGGCTTCGCCGTGATCGACACCAACAACTACTACCCGCAGGAGCGCGACGGCCGGATCGCCGCCATCGAGGACGGCGGGCTGACCGAGAGCCGATGGGTCGAGGGGCACCTCGGCCACCCGGTGATCAAGGCCTTCAACGGCACCTACGCCCAGGACCTGCTGGACAAGGCCCTCCCCGCCGGCGACCCCGACCGGATCGCCCTTCCGGTGGCGGGCGACGAGGAGGTGGCGAAGAGGACCGTCCGCGCCCTCATCGACGAACTCGGCTTCGACTCGGTGGACGCGGGCGGCCTGGACGACTCCTGGCGCCAGCAGCCCGGCACCCCGGTCTACGGCCTGCGTGCCGGCGTCGAGGCGGTCACCAAGGCGCTGGCCGAGACCTCCCCGGAACGCCCCGAGGAATTCCGCGGCCAGAGCCGGTGATGGCGGGAGGCCGGCCCCGGGCGTGGGGCGGGGCCCCGCGCCCGGGCCCCACCTCGCTCACCCGCCGGTCACCGTCGGTCGGACGTCACGATGAGTGTCCGGTGCGATAGGAGTATCTGGTCCGGACCAGGGCAGTCGGTTGTTCGACACTGACTGTGGAGGTCGCAATGGTTCCCCTTCTTCTCGTCCTGCTGCTGGCGTTGCTCCTGTTCGGAGCTGGCTTCGCCGTGAAGATCCTCTGGTGGGTGGCCGTCGTCGTCCTGGTGGTCTGGCTGGTCGGCTTCCTCGCCCGTGGCACCCACTCCTCCGGCAGCCGCCACCGCTGGTACCGCTGGTAGGCGGCGGCGCCGGGGAGACACCCGAGTGGGGCTCGCGCGCGTGCGCGGGCCCCACTCGGGTGTGCTCGCTGAGGCCCGCAGCACCCCGGAACGCGGGCCCTCTGCCCCGGCGGCCGGGTGCGCTCGACACCTGGCCGTCATCCGCCGTGCCGACGGGGCCGTAGAGGAGCTCAACACCGGCGGTACCCTGCGAAGCCCGCTGCTGCTGCTGCCGCCCGCCCGCGACCGGCCGGCGGAGACCGGTGCGCCCGCCGGGACCGGGGCACGTGCTCGGCCGCCCCGAACTCGCGACACCGGTGGTGCCGCTCAGCGCCGGCCTACCCGGCCTCGGCCGAGCGGAAGGCGCGCCGGTAGGCGGCGGGCGTGGTGCGCAGGGCCTCGTGGAAGCGCCGGCGAAGGTTGACGGCGGAGGAGAGACCGACCCGGCGTGCGATCGTCTCCACGGGCAGGTCGGTCTCCTCCAACAGCGCCCGGGTGGCGGCGATCCGCCGGTCCAGCAGCCAGCGGCCGGGGCTGATGCCCAACTGCTCGGTGAAGCGCCGGGTCAGCGTGCGGGCCGAGACCTGGGAGCGGAGCGCCATCTCGGCGACGCTGACCGGTTGATCCAACCGCCCGGCCAACCACTCCAGCAGCGGGGCCAGCGAGTCGGCGACCGGGCCGGCGGTGGGCAGCTCGGCGTACTGCAGCTGGCAGCCCTCGCGGTGCGGCGGCATCACCATCTGCCGGGCGATCCGCATCGCGTACGCGGCGCCCTGATCGGCGCTCACCAGGTGGAGGCAGAGGTCCGCGCCGGCCGCCGATCCGGCGCTGGTGGCGACGTCGCCGTGGTCGACGTAGAGCACCGCGGGGTCGACCCGGACCAGTGGGAACCGGGCGGCCAGCTCGGTGGCGCGAGTCCAGTGGGTGGCGGCCCGCCGGCCGTCCAGCAGTCCGGCGGCGGCGAGCACGAAGGCACCCGAGCAGAGGCCGACGATCCGCGCGCCGCGTTCGTGGGCGCGGCGGACCGCCGCGACCACCGCCGGCGCCACCTCGCTGCCGGCCGGCTGCTGCCAGCCGGGGACCAGCACGGTCTCCGCGCGCTCCAACGCGTCCAGGCCCGCCGTGACCAGCACGTCGTAGCCGACCTGGGTGCGCACCGGACCGGGGAGCTCGGTGCAGACCTCGAACGCGTAGCGGGCCGGGACCGCCGGGCCGTGGTCGCCGAACACCTCGGTCGCGCAGGCCAGCAGGAAGGTCGACTGCGGGGGCTGCAAGAGGGCCACGACCCGGTGCGGCGCCGTGGCCGCAGGCAGCGAACGAAGCGTCATGGCGGGAAAGTACCCCATCGTGTCGTTCGGGACACTGGAGTGACCGATTGGTACAGACCACTATCTCTGCTGTGACCACCACGCGGCCGCAGAGCCAGACCCAGAGCCAGACCCAGAGTCCGCCCCCGTCCCCCTCCCCGCCCCCGCCCCCCTCCCCGACCCAGGCCCGGACCGGGAGGTGGATCCGGATCCGGACAGCGCGGGCCGACCCGCCGACCGCCAGGTCGCCCGCCCGGCCCCCGTTGTGGGACCGACGGTTCACGCTCTACTTCACCGCCCGTACGGTCTCGCTGGTCGGCGACGCGATGATGCCGGTGGCCGCGGCGCTCGCGGTCGGCGCGTTGTACGGGATCTCCGGGGTCGGCTTCGTCCTCGGCGTCTGGACCGGGACCTTCGTCGTCCTGGTCCTGTTCGGCGGGGTGTTCGCCGACCGGATCGGCGCGCGGCGGATGATGATCGGCGCGGACCTCGCCCGGGTGTTCACCCAGGGCGTGCTGGCCGCCGCCTTCTTCGCCGGGCCACCGCCGTTCTGGCTGCTGGTGACCATGGCGGCACTGGCCGGATCGGCCGCCGCGATGTTCCAGCCGGGGGTGAACGGGATGATCCCGTTGGTCGCCCGCGAGCCGCAGCGCGCCAACGCCACGCTCAAGGTGGCCGACGCGCTGGCCCAACTGCTCGGTCCGGCCCTGGCGGGGCTGCTGATCACGTTGACCGGCGCCGGCACCGTGTACGCGATCGACGGCGCCACCTTCCTGCTCAGCGCGTTGTGCCTGGCGTTCATCCGGATCACCCCGGCCGACGCGCCCACGGCCGCCCCCGCCGCCCCCGCCGCCGCCGCCGACGCCGACGGCGACCGCGCCGACCGCACCGGCGGTTCACTCCGTCGCGACCTGCGCCAGGGCTGGCAGGAGTTCCGTGCACGCACCTGGATGTGGGCGGTGATCCTGATCTGGATGGGCTACGGCGTGCTGCTCTTCGGCCCGCTGATACCGCTCAGCTCGGTGCTGGTCGGTGCCCGGCTCGGCCCGAACGCCTACGGCCTGGCGGTCTCCTTCCTCGGCGTCGGAACGGTGCTCGGCGGCCTGTTGGCGCTGCGCCTGCGCCCGGCCCGGCCGTTGGCCGCCGGCGCGGTGGCGATGGCGCTCTACACCGTGCTGCCGCTCTGCGTGGCACTGGGCGCCGGCCTGCCGGTGCTCCTGGCCGGCCACGTACTCGGCGGCGGTGCCTGGGCCTTCTGGTCGGTCATGTGGGCGACCAGCGTGCAGACCCACACCCCGCCCGCGGTGCTCAACCGCGTCACCGCCTACGAGCTGGCCGGTTCGGTGTCCGGGATCGCGCTCGGCCAGATGGTGGCGGGGCCGGCCACCGCGCTGGCCTCCCCAGACCGGCTGCTGCTGGTGTCGGCGGGGGCCTGCCTCGCGGGCTGCGTGGCACTGTTCGCGATCCCGGCGATTCGCACGCTGCGCCGCGCCGCTCCCACGGACGGCGCGACGCCGGGGGCACCGGGCGATCCGGACGGAGCGTGAGCGGCCCGGCGATCCCCGGGGATCTCCGTCCCCCGCTCGCCCCGGGACGCCGCAGCCGCTCCTGACGGGGCCGGACGGATCGGGCGGATCGGGGTGGGGCGAGGCGGGCGGATCGGCCAGGGCGGGCCGGGCGGGCCGGGCGGGCCGGGTGGGGGTGGCGGGTGGTCAGCGTCTGGCGCGAATGCGGACGCCGAGGGTACGGCGCTCTCCATGGGGGTGTGCTGAGCGCGGCCGCCCCCCTACGCTTGCGAGGTCACCCGCTCGGCAGGCAGGAAGGTTCGCTCATGACCGAACCCGCAGACCCGTCCTCCCCCCTCACCATCACCGCCCGCGAGAGCACACAGGGCCCCGTCGTCGCACCCGTCGGCGCGATCGACTTCGACAACGCCCCCCACCTGCGCATCGCGCTCCACGAAGTCCTCGACCGCATTCCCGCCCCACGGGTGGCTGTGCTGGACCTGTCCCAGGTCACCTTCTGCGACTCCAGCGCCCTCAACGCCATGCTCCTCGCCCACCGACAGGCCCAGCGAACCGGCACCCAGCTGCGCCTGGCCTCGCCGGGCGGGATCGTGGCGAGGATGCTGGAACTGACCGGTGCCGACCAGGTGTTCCCCGTCGACCGGCGACCCCCGCTCGACGCCGAACCGGACAGCAGGGTCGCCTGAGAGAGCGGCGTCACCGGGGCCGCCGTCGGTTTCTCGCCCGGGGCGGCGGGTGCAGGTGCCCGGGCGGTTCTCCCGACGTTGCCGGTTGCAGGTTGCTCTTCGCCGGTAGCTCTCCGCCGGTTGCTTGTCGCAGCCTGCTGCGCCGGTGCTTCCGCGACCGGCCGGCCGCAGTCCGACGCCGCGGACGCGATTGGTTCGCTCCTGCCCGGGTAGCCGCCGACCATGGGGACTGTTCACGAGGAAACCGAGCGCAAGTACGACGGCGTGCCCGGCCGCCCGTTGGTGGCGGCGGGACTTCCGGACGTCATCGACGTCGCGGCGGGGAAGGCGGAGAACCTGGACGCGGTCTACTACGACACCGCGGACCTGCGCCTCCTCCGGTCAGGACTCACCCTGCGTCGCCGTACCGGCGGGCACGACCCGGGCTGGCACCTCAAGATCCCGCGTGGTGACGGACACCGCAGCGAGTACGGCCTGCCGTTGGAGGCGGGGGAGGAGGAGAGTCCTCCCCGGGAGTTCGTCGTCCGCACCCGTGGCATCGCGCGGGGGATGGGGCTGCACCCGGTGGCGCGCCTGCACACCCGCCGTGAACGGGTGGTCCTGATGGATCCGGACGGCCGGCAACTGGCGGAACTCGCGCGCGACGAGGTGTGCGGGCAGGTCATCGACGCCGCGCGCACCGGGCGCCGCCGACCGGGTGGCGCGCCGGGCCCGAGCGGATCGGTCACCGACGTGACCGAGGTGATCGCCTGGACCGAGACCGAGGTGGAACTCATCAAGGGCCCGCGCGAGCTCCTCGACGCCGTGGACGAGGCACTGCGTGACCAAGGGCTCCAGCCCGCTGTGACCTCCTCCAAACTGGAACGGGTGCTCTCCGACCGCCTGCCGCCGCGTCCGCGACAGACCGAAGCCGCGGCCGGGTCCGTCGGCGAGGCGCTGACGGCCTACCTGCGGGCGCAGACGGCGCAGATCCGCGAACTGGACCCGGCCGTCCGCCTCGACGAACCCGACGCGGTGCATCGGATGCGGGTCGCCGTCCGCCGGCTGCGGAGCGCGCTCACCGCACACCGCCGCCTGCTCGCAGCGTCGACGGTGGATCATCTGTCGGAGGAACTGCGCTGGCTCGGCCACGTCCTGGGAGAGGCCCGCGACGCCGAGGTGTTGGGCCTCCATCTCAGCGACCAGGCCGCGACCCTGCCCCCCGCGGCGCATCCCGGCCAGGTGGTCTCGCGCGTCCGCGCATGGTTCGGTGACCGCTACGCCGAGGCCCACCGCGCGGCCGTCCGAAGCATGGACAGTCGTCGCTACTACGCCGTCCTGGACGCCCTCGGCGAACTCGCCGCGGCGCCGCCGCTGCGTGGCCGGGCCGGCCACGGCCGGGCAGAGGTCCGCCGCGCACTGCGGCGGGAGAAGCGGCGAACCGGGCGGCGGCTCGACCGCGCCCTGGACATGGCGCCGGGGCCCGGGCGCGACCGCGCGCTCCACCGCGCCCGCAAGGCCGCCAAGCGAGCCCGGTACACGGCGGAGAGCGTGGCGCCCCCGACCGGGTCCGGAGCCCGCCGCTACGGCAAGCGGATGAAGAAGATCCAGCAGGCGCTCGGAGCGCATCAGGACGGTGTGGTCGCCGAGCAGGCCGTGCTGGCGCTGGCCGCGGCGGCCACGGGCGACGGAGGCGGCACGGACGTGGCGTTCGGGTACGGCGTGCTCTACGCGATGCAGCGGCAGGGCGCGCAGGAGCAGCTCGACACGGCGCGGCGCCAGTGGGATCGCCTGGACCACTGATGCCCGGAACCCGGTTCTGAGCCTGATCTGAGCCGGATCTGAGCCGGTTCGGAGTCGGCTCGGAGCCGGTTCTGAGCCGCGCCGGAGCCCGATACCGGACCGCGCGACCCGCTCGGCCGTTCCGATGTTTCGCCCGTCGACGAACGGCAAGGCGAGCCAGGACAGCATCATCGTCGTCGCCGAAACGGAGTGATCATCGTGGTCTCCCTGCAGGGCAAGTCCGTCGCCTTCCTGGTCGCCCCCGAAGGGGTGGAGCAGGTCGAGCTGACGGAGCCGTGGAACGCGGTGCGGGAGGCGGGAGGCACCGCCGTACTCGTGTCCACCCGAGAAGGGCTCGTCCAGGCGTTCAACCACCTGGACGCCGGGGACACCTTCCCCGTCGACGCGGCGCTGGACGGCAGCGTGGAGGGGGCCGCCGCCACCGCCGCCGGATTCGACGCCCTGGTGCTGCCGGGTGGCGTGGCCAACCCCGACCAGTTGCGGACGGATCCGGCGGCGGTGGCGTTCGTCGGGGCGTTCTTCGCGACCGGCAAGCCCGTGGCGGCGATCTGTCATGCCCCGTGGACCCTCATCGAGGCTGATGTCGTTCGCGGTCGCACCGTGACCTCATGGCCGAGTCTGCGGACCGACCTGGAGAACGCGGGAGCCCACTGGACCGACCAGCGGGTCGAGGTGTGCTCGGCCGGCCCGGCCGTCCTCGTCACCAGCCGCAAGCCCGACGATCTGCCCGCCTTCAACGAGGCGCTGGTCGAGCAGTTCGCCAAGGCCTGAGCCGACCACCGTCGGGGACGGGGCGTCGGGGACGGGGCGTCGCACCCGGGGTGGGACGCCCCGTTCGGCGGGTCGGCCGATCTCGGCCGACCCGATTCGCCGGTGCGCGGGTGAGTCGGTGAACGGTCAGGGCCGGTGAACGGTCAGGGCAGGGTGAGGATGCGGGGGCCGTCCTCGGTGATGGCGACGGTGTGTTCGATGTGGGCGGCTCGGCTGCCGTCGGTCGTGCGCAGCGTCCATCCGTCCGGGTCGGTGCGGTACTCGTCGCGTCCGCCGGCCATGAGCATGGGTTCGATCGCGAGGGCGAGGCCGTGGCGCAGGGAGAAGCCTCGGCCGGGCCGTCCCCGGTTGGGGATGTGGGGGTCCTCGTGCATCCGGCGGCCGATGCCGTGGCCGCCGAAGTCGGCCGGCATGCCGTAGCCGCCCTCGCGTGCGACCGTGCCGATGGCGTGGGAGATGTCTCCGACGCGGTGGCCGACGACGGCGGCCGCGATGCCGGCGTCGAGGGCCTGCTGGGTGGCGGCGATGAGCTCCAGGTCGGCGGGGCGGGCGGTGCCGACGGTGAAGCTGATCGCGGCGTCACCCGTCCAGCCGTCGAGTTCGGCCCCGCAGTCGATGCTGACCAGGTCACCGTCGGCCAGGCGGTGGTCGTCGGGGATCCCGTGCACCACGGCGTCGTTGACGGAGGCACAGATCACGGCGGGGAACGGGACGGGGGCGAAGGCCGGCCGGTAACCCAGGAACGGTGACCGTGCTCCGGCCGCGGTCAGAACGCCGCGGGCGGCTTCGTCCAACTCGCGCAGGCGGACTCCCACGGCCGCCGCTTCGCGGGCGGCTGCGAGCGCGTGGGCCACGACGCGTCCGGCCTCCCGCATCATGTCCAGTGCCGTGTCGGTCTTGATCTCCACCATGTCGTCGTGACTCCTCGCGATGCGATGCAATCCAATACTTATACCGGTATTAGTATCACGGGTATGGTGAGAGTTCCTCTGAGTCCGTACGAACGGCAGCGCGGAGAGCGCTTCGGGGCCCTGCTCCGTCGGGCCCGCGGTGACCGCAGCATGGTGGACGTGGCAGCGGCGGCCGGAGTGTCCGCGGAAACGCTCCGGAAGATCGAGACCGGCCGGGCCCCGACACCGGCCTTCTTCACCGTGGCGGCCCTGGCCCATGCACTGGGCCTGTCACTGGACGACCTGGCCGGTGCCTTCGCCGAGGATGCCGTCGGCGGTGACCAGGCCATGTCGGCGTGAGCGTCGGGAGTGCGGTGCTCAGGCAGCCCGCTGCGCCGCGAGCGGCTCGTCGGCCCCCGGCCGGTCGTCTACCACCAGCCGCAGGTGCGGCTGCTGCCGCGGCTCCCGGGGCTGAGCGAACACACGCTCCTCGAAGCGGGACAGCAGGATCACCGCGGCGAGCAGCAGCGGAGGTATCAGCAGGGCGAGCACGATCATGAGTGGTCTCCTGGTACGAGGGTCGTGTGCCGGGGCGCCTGCCCGCACTTCTCACTCCGATGCGTCGGAGAGCAGGCCCGGATGGGGTCGATCGGGCACGAGGCTTCCCCGCCGACCCGATCCTCCATCCACCGGGAGCAGGTACGTCCGACGGTGTCGGCAGCAGTGTCCGGCGGCGACAGGACCGTGCCCGAACGGGACTGCCGCGCGCCCGCGCCGGCGCTGCGCCCGCGCCCGCGCACTGCGCCCGGGCCCCCAGCCGCGCCCCGCGCCTTCACTCGCGCCCTCGCCCGGGCCGCCGACCGACCCCGGGCAACTACCCGGGGTGCCCGCTTGCCCGGCGGCGGAGAGGGTAGGGGCAGCCCATGAGCGCCGACGAGACCGCCAGGTCCACCGGGCCGGCCGAGTACGCGGTGTCGGCCGAGTTCTACGACCTCCTGCAGGCCGAGGACGACCGCCGCCGAGCAGAGGGACGATTCGCCGAAGCCGCCCGAAAGGCGCGGGTGGGCGTCATCGACGCCGGGGCCGGAACCGGCATCGTGACCGAGGTCCTGGTGGGCGCCGCCGCAACCCCCGTCCACGCGGTCGAACCCTCGGCGGCGATGCGTATCGCGCTCTTCGCCCGTCTCGCGCGGCTCGGCGCGGACCAGCGGGCCCGCATCACCGTCCACCCGGAGACCTTCGGCGCCTGTGGCCTGCAGGAGGCAGCCGACCTGGCGGTCGCCTCGAACGTGGTCGCCTGCCTGGAGCCGGCCGCGCGCAGGGCGCTGTGGCCGGTGCTCCTCACCGCGCTCGTCCCCGGGGGCCTGCTGCTTTTCGACCCTCCTCCGCCGGAGGTCCCCGCGATGACGGAGAGCCGGCCGCTGCCGCCGGTTCGTCTCGGACCCGACCTGTACCGCGTCCGGCGCACGTGCACGCCCGATCGCGGGGTGATCACCGTGCGTTTCGACTACCAGGTCGAGCGCGACGGCCGGTTGCTGCGCGGGGAGCGGGAGAGCTTCCGAATGTGGCCGGCCGCTCCCGGCGACATCGAGGGGGAGCTCACCGCCACCGGCTTCGAGATGGTCCGGGCGCCGCGGGCGGATCTGGTCGCGGCCCGGCGGCCCGATCGGCGTCCGGCGTAGTCGGCGACTCGTCCGGGATCCGGCCGAGCGTCGCGGGTGAACACCCCGGTACGCCCGGGTGGCCGGGCCGGTACGCGTGGTACACCCGGGACGTGCCGGCGGCGCGTGTCCGGTGTCGGTCCGGTCTGTCCGGTGTCGGTCCGGTCGGTCCGGCGGCCGACCGTGGCGGCCGGCCGTAGGGCCGCCGGAGTGAACCTCGCCCTGCTCCCGCGCCCCGCGCACCGCAGGCGCTCGCCCATGAGGTGGGCTGGTGCCATGACATCCGACCCCATCCAGCTCAACCTCGGCGAAGAGCTCCTGGAGGAGTTCCTCACCCGCAGGCGCACGTTCGACCCGGCGGATGTTCCGGCGATGGCCAACCGCTACACCGAGAGCCTGGGCATCGGAAGCAGCACCGTCTACCTGGCCGACATCCAGCAGAACCTGCTCTTCCCGATCTCCGGCGGCCCCGCGGTTCCGATCGAGGGGACGCTGGCGGGATGGGCGTTCCGGACCTCCTCGCTGAGGGTCGCCGAGAGTTCCGGCGGAGGGCTGGCGGCGTGGTTCCCGCTGATCGACGGGGCGGAGCGACTCGGGGTCCTGCTCCTGGAGGCGTCCGCGCTGGATCGCCCCGCGTTGCGGCGCTGCCGGATGCTGGCGGGGCTGCTCGCCATGGTGATCACCTCCAAGCGGGACACCAGCGACAGCTACTCCCGGACCACCCGGGTCGACACCATGTCGCTGCCGGCCGAGATGCTGCGTGCCTTCCTTCCCCCGAGGACCGTCAGCACCGACCAGGTGGTGTCCACCGCCGTCCTGGAACCGGCCTACAACCTGGGTGGCGACGCCTTCGACCACTCCTTGGCCGCTGGGGTCCTGCACGCGGCGGTGCTCGACGCCATGGGGCACGACCTGGCCTCCGGCCTCGCGGCCGCCGTGGCGCTCGCCGCCTGCCGCAACGCCCGGCGCAACGGCGCCGACCTCCCGGATCTCGTCAGCAGTATCGACGACGCGCTCATCGAGTGGATCCCGGACCGCTTCGCCACCGGCGTCTTTCTCCGGCTCGACCTGGCCACCGGCACCCTGCACTGGTCCAACTGCGGCCACCCGGCGCCACTGCTCATCCGTGACCAGGAGGTGGTGACCGACGCGCTGTCGTCCGCTCCCGAACCGCCCCTCGGCCTCTCCGGACTGATGGAGGGCACCCGCAGCACCAACACCGCCTCCCTGCACCCGGGGGACCGGGTCCTGCTCTACACCGACGGCATCATCGAGGCGAAGGGCGCGCACAACGAGCTGTTCGGCCTGGAGCGGTTCGCCGACTTCGTGATCCGGGCGACCGCCGCCGGCGAGATGGCCCCCGAAGCCCTGCGACGCCTGATCCACGCTCTCCTCGGGGACCAGGGCAGCACACTCACGGACGACGCCACCATCATGATGATCGAATGGCAGCCCCCGTTCCCGCGGAACGCGGACGGCAGCCCGGCGTAGGCGCGCGGCGGCTGCCGGGAGCACCCGTCCGGGCGGCGGCCGGAGTGGCCCGGCGGGCCGGCGCCCGGTTCAGTGCAGCACGCTGACCGCGCGGGCGATGACGAGCAGGGAGGTCAGCAGCGCGGCGATGCTCTCCACGCTCATCAGGAGCTTGGCCCGGGTGGAGAGCGGCATGGTGTCGGTGGGACTGAACGCGGTGGAGTTGGTCACCGAGACGTAGAGGTAGTCCGGGAGGGTGGGTACCCAGTCGGACGAGCCGCTGGCGCCGTCCGCGACCTCCTGGACGGCGTCGTCGTTCTCGTCCTGCGAGAAGCGGAAGTCCGCGAGCGGGAGTTCGGCCCGGGGGGCCTGGGTGCGGGCCACGGGGCCACCGCGGTCGAGTTCCCAGTAGGCGAGGCCGAAGACGATGATGTTGGTCAGCCATACCTGGAGGGCGGCGACCAGCAGCTGCCCGCCGTCCTTGACCTCGGAGGACACCAGGGCGTGGATGAGGATGCCGAGCGAGGTCAGGTTGCTGAGCCCGATCAGCAGGACGAGGGACAACGACAGTACGCGCGAGATCCGCGTCTGGCGGGTGAGCCGCTTCGGGTTGACGGCCACCAGCGGTACGAGCAGAAGCAGTTCCAGTGCCGGGAGGACGTAGCGCGGCGCCACCAGCAGCTGTTGGGGGAGCGCCACGTACAGCAGGATCGCCGTCAGGGTGGCCAGCACCCCGGGCAGCCGCGCCTCCCCGCGCCGTTCGTGCCTGGGGTGCCGGAACCGCGACTCCTCACGACTGCGCGCCATGACCACTCCCTCTCGCCAGGGGAACGCGCCACGGTGGGTATTCCCGTACACCGTCTTGTCGCTGAAGCGCCTCCTCACACCCGCCGCGGGCCGGTGACTTCGGAGTGTGGCGACCACGGTTCGTCGCCGTCGGCCGTGCTTCGCCGGGTCCTGGGGTCGGCGTCGGCGGTCGTGCTTCGCCACGTCCTCGGGTCGGCGTCGGCGTCGGCGGCGGACTCGGCATGAGGACGGTGGGCGGAGGTGCTGTTCCCGGCTTCCGTCCGGGTCGACGAGGTAGCGCCGGGGGCTCGCTCGGCCGGGTCAGGAAGCGCCCTCCGTGGCGCCGCGGAACCGCGCCCAACTCCAGGCCCCCGCGGCTGCCAGCAGAGCCGCTCCCAGGGCGTAGAGCGGGAGCCAGAGCGTGGTGGTGGCCGCGAGGCAGTCCTCGACGGCCTGGTGGCCGGCCTCATGCTGGGCGTAGGCCAGGGCGTCGCCGTCCTGACCGGCGAGGGAGCCGAGGGCGGCCTGCGTGTGCAGGATCTCGTAGTTGCCCGCCTGCGCGCAGTTCTCACGGGTGCCCGGCATGGGGAAGAGCCAGCTCCAGCGTTGCATGGCCGGTGCGAGAGCCAGGGCCACGCACAGGCCCACGACCAGGGAGTAGGCCGTCAGGCTCCAGCCGTAGCCGGTCGGTCGGGCTCCCGGTGTCCGGGCCGGTACCCGGCCGAAGGAGAGCACCACGGTGAGGAGCGTGAGGCCGAGGTACGTGGAGAACCACTGCCACGAGCCCTGGGCGAAGGAGAACGCCAGCACCACGCCGAGCGCGGTCCCCAGGACCCCGGCGTCCCCGGCCGCCCGCGCGCCGGTTCCGCCGACGGCCGCGTGGGCCCCGGCGCTTCCCGAGCTGGGTGCGCTCACGTGCTCCCTCCCGCCTGTCGCCCGGGGAGCAGTCTCCCGCGACCACCCGCGGCCGGCCGGGGCACCACACCGACGCGCCCCGGGCCCCACCCGCTCGGTCCAACTTCGGGACGACCCACAGGGGGCGTCCCGGAGTTGGTGACGGGCCGTCCGGGAAGCCGATCGGACGGCGGGAGCCGTCGATCCGCCGGCGTTGAGGGGCCAGGACGGATAGTGGACAGAAACCGCCCGGTATCCGCGCTAGGCTCCGGCCATGTCTCGACCCACCGGACGCGTGCTGACCCTGCTGGAGCTGTTGCAGTCAGGCGGCATCCGGACGGTCGCCGAACTCGCCGACCGGCTCGGCGTCGACGGGCGGACCGTCCGCCGGTATGTGGAACAGTTGCTGGACCTCGACATTCCGGTGCAGGCGGTGCGGGGCCGGTACGGGGGGTACCGGCTGTCGCCCGGGTACCGGCTGCCACCGCTCATGCTCAGCGACGACGAGGCGCTCGCCGTCCTGCTCGGCCTGGCCGCCGGCCGCCGGGCGGGGCTGATGACGGCGGCGGACGCGGCGAGCGAGACCGCGGCGGCCAAGATTCGCCGGGTGCTGCCCGAACGCCTGGCCCGCAGGCTCGACACGGTCCTGGAGTCCCTCGCCTTCACCACGCCGGCGGGGGAATCCGCCGCACCGGACGCCGAGGTCCTGCTCACCGTCGCCGACGCGGTACGCCATCGACGGCCGATCACGATCAGATACACCGACCGCGCCGGAGAGCGCACCGAGCGCTCGCTGCACGCGTACGGGATCGTCGCCCACGCGGGTCGGTGGTACGTCACCGGCAGGGACCAGGGGATCGGTGAGGACCGGACCTTCCGGCTGGACCGCATCGCCGACGCGAGGCCCCTGCCCGGCTCGTTCGAGCCCCCCGCCGGGCTCGATCCGGCCCGGCGCGTGCTCGCGGGGTTCGCCGCCGCCCCGTACCGACACGAGGTGACCCTGCGGATCCACGGGACGGTCGATCGGATCCGGTCCCGCCTTCCGGCCGGCGTCGCGACCGTGGAAGAGCTCGGGCAGCCGGAGGAGCCGGTGCCGTCAACACAGCCTGTGGAGCCGGAGGAGCCGGTATCGCCGACGCAGCCTGTGGAGCCGGTGCCGCCCGCTGACCCGGCCGCTGATCGAGCGGCCGAACGCTGGCTGCGGGTCGAGCTCCGGGTGGAGGACCTCGACTGGCTGCCGGCGGTACTCGCCTCACTCGACCGGCCGTTCGTCATCGAGCGGCCCGCCGAACTGCGCGACCTCGTCGCGGCGCTCGCCGACCGCCTCATGTCCTGCGCCCGCCAGGTCTGACGGCGGCGGACCACTGTCACCGGGCCGCGGGGCCGACCCCGCCCCGCGCCGTCCCGTGCCCGGGGGCGGCCCGCCCCGGTGGGTGCTTCGCGGAAATCGGTTCGCTGCCGCCCGAAGATCAGGAGAGACTTCGGGGTCGAGGCTTAACGGCCGCTCACCCTCTCAACCTGCTCGAATCAACCTGCTCGAAGGATTTTGTATGACCATTCCTGCCCCGCCCGACAGCCCGCAGGCCGCCGGTGAGCCGGCCGACGTCAACCCGTGGGCGCCGCCGGGCTCGGGGCAGAGTGAGGGCCGGGGCGAGGTACTGGGGCACGGAGGGGCCCCCGCCCCGCTCCCCGGCGGAGGCCCGGGCGTGCCGTACTGGCCGCAGTATCCGATGCCGATGCCGATGCCGCAGCCCCGCAACGGCCTGGGCATCGCGGCCCTGGTGCTCGGGATCGTCGGCGCCGTCCTCGGCCTGACCGTCATCCTGTTCTGGCTGTCCTGGCTTCCGGCGCTGCTCGCCGTGATCCTCGGGGCCATCGGGCTGGCGCAGGTGCGCAAGGGCCGGGCGACCAACCGGGCGATGGCACTCGCGGGCGTGATCCTGGGCGTCACGGGCCTGCTGGTCTCGGCCGGTGCCGGTGTGTTCGTCGTCGCGCAGGTGCACGCGGTCAACGAGGGGCGACGGGCAGCGGAGGCCGCCGCCCGCGCCCGCACCGAGGCCGCCGAGGAGCGGGCGGCGAAGGAGAAGGAGCGGATCGAAACCGAGATCCGGAAGACCGAGGCGGAGCGGGAGGCCAGAGCTGCGGACGAGCGGGCCCGGCGCCTGTCGTTCGGCCAGTCCTACACGTACGAGGACGGGTTGAAGGTGACGGTGGCCAAGCCCGAGCCGTACGTTCCGGACGAAACCGTCTTCGAGGCCCCCGAGAACGCGACGATCCGCCAGCTCAGGATCACCGTCGTCAACACCGGGTCGGCAGACATCTCACTCTCCGGCTCGGGGATGCTCTTCGTCCGGGACGCCGACGAGAAGCTCGTCTTCATGCTGATCGACGGAAGCGGACGGCTCAAGATCCTCGACGGCTCTCTCCGCCCCGGCCAGGAGGCCACCGGCCTCTCCGCGTACGCCCTGCCGAACAGCGCGGCCGCCCGGTTCACCGTCCAGTTCGCCCACGGGTCCGGCCTGGAGCGCAAGGACGTCATCTGGAGCGGTCCTCCCAGCTGACCGAGGTCTCTCCCTCCGTTCCGTACCGGGAACGGGCGCGATCGCGGAGAGGGACACACGAGCCTCCGACGCGTCCGATGTGTCCGCCCGGTGCACGGCCGGTGAGCCGGCTCCGACCTTCTACGGCCGTCTTCCGGCGGACGCCCTGAGGGTGGACGGCGATCGCCGTATCCTCGACCTCCTACTCGTCCGGAGGTCATACCTCGCGCCGGCGGCCAGGGCGCGGCCACCCTTGCCGACGCCCTCTTCCGCGCCGAGCGCGTCCCGCACTGCCTGCACGGGTTCACGGGTTCTGACCACGCGCTCGCCGGCCCAACGGGCAGCCCGCGAGCGGCTGCTGCCGTCGCAGGTCGGCGCGGGACGCGGATCCCGTCGAGGGCCTGCGGCTCAGGCGGACAGCGGGTGGCGCATGATCCTTGGACGGGGATAATGCGACAGCGCGGGCCTGCACTCGGCGCGCTCTCGGGGCGCGAGTGGTCAGTCGGCGGGTGGACCGTTTCCTCGACCTAGGAGCACACTTCAGTGCGTTTGCACAGACTGGCAGGACTGACCACGGTCGCGGTGATAGCAGGGGTGGTGCTTCCGGTGCCGGCGACGGCTGCTGCCCCGGGCGCCCTGCTCGTGGACGGCACCGCCAAGGAGATCTGCTCCGACCAGGGGACCGGGACTCCGGACAGGCCCTACTGCACGCTCGCCGCAGCCGCGGCGGTGGCTCAGCCGGGGCAGACGGTCGAGGTTCGGAGTCTCGCCATGGCGGAGACTCTGCAACCGATCCGGTCGGGGACGGCAGATCAGCCCATCCGCTTCGTGGCGGTCAACTCGGGTAACGACAACTGGTCACGCCCGGCCATCTCCGCCGTGACCATCGCGGGCCTGCACGACGTGACGGTGGCCGGCTTCGCGATCAACGGTGCGGCGGTCACCGTCAGCAGGTCGAGTGATGTGCTTGTGGACAACAACTTCGTCAACACCGGGTCCGGAATCGTCGTTGACGGGGGAAGCACGCGGGTGACGGTCAGTCGGAACCAGCTCCCGTCCTCCCAGCTCACCGTTCGGGGCGGTGCGACCGGAACCGTCGTCACCGGCAACGCGGCTCTCAACGCGGGTGCGCCGGCGCTTCGGGTGATCGATGCCCCCGGAACCGTCGTCACCGGGAACACCCTGGTGACCGACTGCTTCACAGAGCTGCAGATGGAGGGGGACTCCGGCGGCGCGGTGATCGCGAACAACGTCATCGCCGCACGGCAGACGCCCTACGACCTCCAGTACTGTGCCCCGTCCGACCGGTCCGCCGAGGTCGCGATCGACGCCTCCTCCACGATCGGCACCCGGCTGGACTACAACCTGGTACACCCCGCGCCGGGAGCGCCGGCCTATCGGTGGGCGGGCCAGAGCTACCCGACCGCCGCGCTCCTCGGCACCGCCACGGGACAGGGGCAGCACGACCTGACGGCTGATCCGCACTTCAAGGACGTCGAGCACCTGGACTACTCACTGGGAACGGGATCGCCGGCCATCGACTCCGCCGACTCCACGGCGGTCGGCGCGAGCGCGGCCGACGTCCTCGGCGGCGCCCGTGTCGATGACCCGCTGGTCGCCGACACCGGGAACGGCCCCGGCCACTACGACCGCGGCGCGTTCGAGACCCAGGGCGTTTCCGCAGTCGATCTGCAGCTGGACCACCAGCAGGCCCCGTACTCCCAGCAGATCACCGCATCGGCGAAGGCCGCCGACGACTGGGGCACCACCCTGGCGTACTCCGTGGACTTCGGTGACGGGACCGCCCCGGGCACGGCGGCCACCTCCTCCCACACCTACTCCGTCGAGGGCGAATACACCGTCACCGTGACGGTCAGCAATCCCCAGGGAGGCAGGGCCTCCACCCGCAAACCCGTCTCGATCCGCCGACCCGGCCCGGCAGTCGCGGTGTTCACCAGTGCGCCGGAGCTGCCGACACCGGACAACACCGCCCCGGGGTTCATGGCGCTGCAGTACGCGTTCGACCTGAAGCCCTACATGGCCGCCAACCCGTGGCCGATCGTGGCCGCCGCCTTCGACTACGGAGACGGGTCCGGCTCGTGGCAGGTTCCTGCGGGCAGCACCGCCACCACCCACACCTACGCCGCGCCCGGCGACTACGGGGTTCGGCTCACCGTCACCGACAGCATCGGCCGGACCGCCAGCACCGTGCAGTCGACCCACGTCGCCTACGCGCCCGGCGGCTACGTTCCGGTCACACCCACCCGTGCGCTGGACACCAGGACGATCGGCCCTTCCCCCGGCGCGGGAAAGGTCGGCCCGGGCGGCGAGGTCGTTTTCGACTCGGCGCCCTGGGGAGTGACGGTTCCGCACTCGGCGACAGCCGTGGTCCTGAACATCACCGCCACCGAGCCGGACCAGGACAGCCACCTCACCGTCTATCCGCACGGCGCCCCTCGGCCGAGCACCTCCAACGTCAACTTCACAGCAGGGCAGACCGTTCCCAACCTGGTGACGGTGCCCAAGGGCGCCGACTGGAAGATCGCCGTCTACAACCACAGCGGCTCGACCCATGTCATCGCCGACGTCTACGGCTACTACATGCCGGGCCAAGGGGCGCTCTTCAACCCGGTCACCCCCGACCGACTGCTCGACACGCGCAACGGCACCGGCGCGCCGAAGGCCGCCGTCGGTCCGGGCGCCGAGGTCAGGGTGAAGATCGCCGGTGACCACGGCGTGCCCTCCGATGCCGTGGCCGCCGTCCTCAACGTGACCGCCACCGAACCGGACTCCTCCGGCCACGTCATCGTCTACGCCGGCGGCACCACACGCCCGAGCACCTCGAACCTGAACTTCACCCCGGGGCAGACCGTGCCGAACCAGGTCATCGTCCCGGTCGGCTCGGACGGCACGGTCGCGCTCTTCAACTCCGCCGGCCACACGCAGTTGATCGCCGACATCACCGGCTACTACCGCGCCGGTCAGGGCAGCCGATTCACCCCGGTGAGCCCGTCCCGACTGCTCGACACCCGCATCGGCACCGGCGCGCCGATCGGCCCGATCGGAGCCGGAGCGTACCGAGCCGTCACCGTCGCGGGCACCCCGGTCGTACCCGCCGGCTCCAGCGCAGCAGTACTCAACGTGACCGTCACCGGCCCCGTCGACTCCGGCCATCTCACCGCGTATGCCGACGGCACCGCTCGCCCGGACACCTCCAACCTCAACTACACGTCCGGACAGACCGTCGCCAACCACACCCAGGTCCCCGTCGGAGTCAACGGCCGCGTCGACCTCTGGGCGTCCTGGGGCAACCCCCAGGTCGTGGCCGATCTGTTCGGCTACTTCGGCCCGGCCTCCTGACACTCCAGCAGGGGTGCGAGTGGCTCGGGCACCCGGGCCCGCCACTCGCACCACCGAAGGCGCCGTCAACGGACGGACGGCACGGGTGGTAAGACTTCTCACGGTCACAGCGTGCCCCGCCCGGCCCAGTCCCAGCGGTTCGTTGACGCCACCGCCCCCTGAAGGCCCACCAGTTCACCGCACTCGCCGATGAGACCTCTGACCCGCACCCGAGCCGAGCCACCCACCAAGGCCGGCTGACCGCTGCAGGACCCGACGGTGACGGTCCTCCGCCTTCAACGCGGCGGACCGTCAAGCGCTGTTCCAGGGGACATCCGGCGTGAGCATCTCGTGGATGCAGCGCCGCAGTCCGCTGGTGGAGTCGACCGGTGGGAGCCATGGCACCCGCTGAAGGAGGTCGCTGTGCTGGTCGGTACCGGGATCGGTGAGCAGGGCGCGGAGTTCGTCGGGGACGGGGTCGTCGACCAGGCACAGCCAGGCGAGGCCGGCGCCGATGCGGATCGCGGGTGGTCGGCCGGGATCCGACCACAGGTCCCGGGCCCATGCCAGAGCGTGTTCATCCTGGTGTTCACGGGCGAGTTGGGCGATCCCCAGGATCAGGCTCACCTGGACCACCGGATCATCTTCCGCCGCCAGCCTGCTGTGCAGAGCTGATGAGACGCGTGAAATCTCGCTGGTCGCCGCCGCCAGGACGAAGGCGGTCGCGGAGCGGACTTCGGGATCGGGGTCGGGGAAAAGAGGGAACAGGAGGTGCAGGTCGCCCGTGACGGCGTCGCGGGCGGCCTGAATCGTCCAGTCCACCGGGCACTCTGTGGTGCCCTCGATCTCCAATGGATCTTCAGCGACTGCGAGAAGGCCTTCTCGTGATCCGTCCCCGTGGTGTTGGCAACGTCCGATCTCGGCGACCAGGCGAAGGGTTTCCGCGCGGACTCCGGCGGATCCGCCAGCCGCGATCCGGAGCAGGAACGGCACCGCCAGTGCTCCCACCGCGATCGTGCTGCCCTGGTGGTGAAGATCTGTCCGCAGCTGCCACAAAGCCCCGTCGGCGGCTTCGGCCTCTCCGGAGGCGAGCGTCGCAAGGAGACCGGGAACCTCCTCGCCCGGGCCGTAGAAGTGCGGAAATCGGTGCCAAGGTATCTCGTCGTACCTGAACCCGTCCTTGACCTCTCGTGGGATCGCGCTCACGACCGTACGCATGTCGCATTCCGTGCCTGCCCACGGCTCGGGCCACCTGGACCAACGCTCATCGTCCATAGCCTGGCCACCAGACATCAGAGCCGTCCTCCGCTCGCCGAACACGCGGTCCGCGAGCACTCTCGGCAACGACCGGGGGTCGATGCCGCACGCGCGAACCCAGGGTCTGCCGTCCCGTCGATCGACACCACCCGAACCCTCGACAGCTGTCACCGGTCGGCGCGAACCCGAGGAGTCTAACTACTGATGATCAAGAGCGCAGTCCTTTCACTGCACCTGCTCACCTCTACGTCCCGTCGTCGTTCGCGCGGACAGGCACGGTTCGACGGCGGTCGGTGTAGGCGGGCAGCGGTCGAGAAACGCAACGCCCGGTGACTCGTGCACGGGTGGAGGGCGGCGCAGCGCCGGCTCGGCGTGCACCGCTTCGATCAGGGGGCGGGCGCGTCGGGAGCGGGGTGGGGCTCAGCCGAAGTCGGGGATGGGGTGGTCCGGGGCGAGGGCGGCGGCGATTCGCTGGGCGGATCGGCGCGAGCCACGGCACGACCGTGCTCGATCTCGACGAGCAGGCCGTCCCCGAGCAGCCGCGGGTCGCCCTGACCGTGGGGCGGGCGGCCACTGCGCGGTGGCGCGCTGGCGCGCGCCGGTGCGTTGCGGCGCACGCGGGGCACCGGCGCGCCGTGAAGTGCCTGACGCATCGCCAGACCCCTTGTCGGGTCGGGCTCGGCTCACCTACGGTGCGACCGGGGAGAACGACCGAACCGGGGCGGGGGGAGGCCCTTGTCCCGGTTGAACTGGGGGGAGAGCACCATGGCCGACACGGGTACCAACGGGATCGACGGTACACTGGGCCGGATCGAGCGGCGGCTGACCGGTCGCGCTCGGACGATGATCGAACAGCGGGCGCAGCAGCCCCAGGGTGTGCAGCCGCCGCCACCCACCGACGCCGAGGCGCTGGACATCCTCAAGTCCAGGCTCGAGATCGCCCGCCACGCGCTCAACGAGGTGCGCGACGACTACCTGATCTCCAACGACGACCCGACCAGGCACCAGGCTCTGCTGACCGAGTACGTCCGCGAGCTGACCACCCGGGTGGCCGAGGCCGAGGCCGTCGGCGGCCTGGTGGCGCAGCTGCGCACCGGGCTCCAGCAGTGGTCCAACAAGGCGGGCCTGGAATCCAGCACCCTGGTCGCCGCGTTGGTGGAGCACCTGGTGAAGCGCGAGCGGCAGCGCCGGGAGGACGCGGTCGCCGCCGCACAGGCGCTGGCGGACCGCCAGGCGGCGGCCCGGCTGCCGCGGGTGCGCAACGACACGGAGATCCTTCAGGAGGCGATCCGCCGCAAGTGCGGCGAGGCCGGGCCGGCGTACGACCCGGGTGCGCGGCGGCTGCCCGGGGACGTGAAGTCGGTCCTGGTGGTGGGCGGCGCCGAGTACCACGGGGCGAACGGCCACAGTGGTCAGCTGTCGCCGGTCACCCTCGCACTGATCCCGCAGCTGGTCGACCGGTTGGAGCACTGGACCGAGACCGGCTGCGCCGAGGTCGCGGCGCTCAACCGCTTCCTGGTCTCGGCCAACTACACGTCCGCTGCGGCTGCCCTGACCGCGATCGACCAGAACGTGCTCAGGGGCGCGCTGATCGGGACCGTGTGCCTGTACGACCGCAGCGCCGACAACCCCGGGAGCTGGCACGTGCGCACCCCCTGCGAGCAGTGCCAGCAGTGGTTGAAGCGGGCCGGGATCATCGCGTACACCAAGGGCGCGCGGAGCTGACCGACTGGTGGGGCGGGGCGAACCGGCTCGAAGCGGTCCGGCGCGACCGGCTGCCCGCCCCCACCCTCTCGCTGCCCGCCCCACCCTCTCGCCGCCCGCCCCGGACGCGACCTCGCCACCATGATCGCCGACCTGGCCTGCGATGGACCGCCGGAGCGGTCCATGCTCCCCCTGCACCGGTACCGGCAGCCGCAGCCGTACCTCGCCGGGATCCTGGCCTCGACGCGGCCGGCGGTCCCCCGGGATCCGGGGCGGAACAAGGCCGGTCCGTCGAGCGTTCGGCGTGCGGGTCGGAGTCGGGGCGTGCAGGAGGGGCGGTCGACATGCGGGCCTGGTTTCCGCAGGCAAGAATTCCTTTCATGATCGTCGACTGCGCCGTCTACCTGGACGGGCTGCGCACCGGAAGGAGTGACCCGCGCCCCGGGCACCACGAGCACGACCACCGCCGAGGACCTTCCTGCCGGGCCGCGCGCGAGGGCCTCGCCTGCCCGTCCGTGGCCGGCGAGCGTTTCGCCGCCGGGGCGGAACCGGCGGAGCCGAGACGGGAGCGTCGTCGGACGGACGCGCGTCGGATCAGCTGTGGCGGCCGCTGCGCCGCTTGAGGAAGGCACCCAAGGTGGTCAGGAAAAGAGCTGCCCCGGTCGTCAGCCAGACGGCGAGCGGTGTTCCGGTGCCGGGAAGGCCGCCCGGGTGGGGCGGTGATACGTGGTCCGAGGGACCGCCCGGATGGGAGGGCGACGGTCCGCCGCTCCCCGAGGGAGAGGATGAGGCGCTGTGCGACGGCGACGGGCTCGGATGCGGCGACGGCTCGGGGGCGGTGCTCCGCGTCGGGCTCGGGGTCGGGCTCGGTGACGGTGAGGGGCTCGGGCTCGGGCTGGGCGACGGCGACGGCGACGGGCTCGGGCTGGGCGACGGCGACGGGCTCGGGCTGGGCGATGGCGACGGGTCGGGGGCGGGGCTCTGGGAGCGGGTGGGCGAAGGCGAGGGGCTGGGCGAAGGCGACGTGCAGGAGATCTCTCCGGTGAACGGGAAGTAGTGGATCTCTCCGGCGTTCACCGCCCCACCCGTCGCGCCGTCGAGCGGTCCGGCCACGAGGGACTTGGCGACGATGGTGCCTTCGAGGTTCGCGGGGTCGATGTCCGTGAGATCGGCGAAGGGGGCGTAGACGGTGCCCTCGACGCTGTCACCCGTCGCCACGGTGATCGTGGCGGCGTCGGGGAAGTCCCAGAGCATGTAGGGGGCCTGGGGGCCGGAGACGCCCGGGAGGTTCGGGACGTCCCACAGGAAGATGCCGGAGGTGGCCGTCGTGTCGACGACGACCAGCAGGGGAGTGGTTGCGTCGGGCTGGTTGGTGAAGCTGAACTCGCTCACGCGGTTCAGGTCGGCGCCGGTGATGTGAAGGACGTTGGTGACGCCCTTGGTGAGGGTGATGTACGCCTGGGTGCCGTCCGGCAGGTCCTGCTGGGAGGGCAGTGGGTTACCGGCGGCGTCGCGCAGGATCACCGTGTTGGGGCACTGGCTCATCTGCGTGGCGCGTGAGCGGAGATCGGGGAACAGGGCGGTCACGTCGAAGCCGGACGGGCCGGTGACCGAGGCCGGTTCCTGGCCGGTGGTCAGCTCGATGCGGGGGACGGAGTTGTAGGCGGCGCCCGTGGCCACGACCTGGGAGTTGACGTCGGCGTTGTTGGAGTCCTTGTCGAGGACGGAGACGCCCGTGGCGTCGCCGACCTTCAGGTAGCCCTGGCTGAGCACCTTGAGTACGCCGGTCGGTGAACTGCCCGCGAGGTCGGCACGGCCGTTGACGAGCAGCGCGGTGGGTCGCCCGTCCCCGGGGGCGGTGTAGCTGCCGGGAGTGTGGAGTGCGACGTTGTATCCGGGGCCGAAGGCGAGGTTGCCGCCGATCGCGACCGATCCCTCGGACTCGGTGCTGCCGAGCACAGCGTCCTGTTCGGTCAGGACGCCGAAGCCGTTGGAGCCGAGCAGGGGATTCACGGTCAGGGCCCGGTGGCCGGTGCCGGCGCTCGCGCCGCCGGTGGTGGCGAGCGGTACCGCTGCGGCAAGGCATGCGCAGGAGAGCGCCGCGAGTGCCTGGATCCTAGAGGTCATAGGTATCTCTATGGTTCAACCCGGACATGCGAAGCATGAGACACGCTACGCCCGGGCACCGGTGCCGCCCTGTTGGCTCACGACGGACTGGGCCATCGGTGCGAGGCGGCGCAGCCGGCCCGATCCGGCGGTGGGGCGGCCCGATCCGGCGGCGCTGGTCTGGCGGGGCCGGCGGTGGGGCCCGCAGGCCGACGTCCGGCGCCCGGCGTCCGGCGGTGACGGTCGCGCGGTGACGCTGTTCAGGGCCTGCAGAGACCGTGCTCCCAGGCCCAGGCGGCGATGCCGACCCGGTGCGCCGTGCGTCGAGGATCCTGAGATAGGCCCCGCTCGCCGCCGCGCCGGTCGCCGTCAACGACCAGAAGACGCAGCCGCCGACGATGCTCCGGACCGACTCCGGGGACCAGGTGCGCAGGACCCAGAGGGTGACGGCGAGGTGGGCCGGTGTCCCGGCCGCGATCGCTCGGGGGAGCGGGGCGTGGCGCACGGTCGGCACGATCAGTGCCAGCAGCACCAGCGACTCCAGGGTGCCGAAGGTGCCCGGTGCGGCCCCGGCCAGCAGGCGGGGTGCGCCGCGGTCACCGTCAGCGATGCCCGCCGTCGAGTGCTTCGGCTTCCTGGTCCCCGCCCATGCGGCCGGCCCGCCTTCGCGGTCGTCGGCCGAGCCTTCGGGCCGGAGCGGACGGGCTCTCCCGGCGTCCCCGCCGAGCGGTGCCGAGGGGGGCGGCGAGCACGAACAGGCCCGCGGCGAGCACGGCGAGCCCGCCCCAGGATGCTGCCGGAAGGCGCTCGCCCAGGACGGCGCCCCCCAGGGCCGCGGCGACGGCCGGCTCGGCGAGGGTCAGCGACGTGGCCACCGAGGCGGGAGTGCGGCGCAGCCCGTGTCCGAAGAGCCGGTAGGCCAGGTAGACGGTGAACAGGGCCAGGTACACCGCCACGGCCGCACCCCGGGTGGTGGCGAGCCAGTGCGTGTCGACGGACAGCACGATCGGCAGGACGATCACCCCGGCCGCGCCGAACAGCACGCCCATCACCGCGTCGGACGGGTGCCCGCCGGTGATGAGCCGGGCGCCGACCATCGAGTAGGCGGCGTACGACAAGCCGGCGCCCGCGGCGAGCGCGACGCCTGCCAGGTCCACCGGCGCGGCGGCACCCGCGGTGAACGCGGGGCCCAGCACCAACAGCACGCAGCCCGCCACCGCGAGTGTCGTCGCGCCCGACCAGCGGGCGGTCGGGCGGCCCCGGCCGGTCATCCAGGCCAGCAGCCCGGCGAAGACGGGCGCGCTGCCGAGCGCGATCACGGTGGCCACCGCCACACCGGTGCGGGCCACTGCCGGGTAGAAGGTGAGCGGGTACGCGGCCACCGCCGCCACCCCCAGGGCGAGCCGCCACCGGTCAGGGCGCGTGCAGGCGGCGGGCAGGGAGCGGGCACCGCGGGAGGTGAGGACCAGCAGGATGCCGCCGAGAGTGAGTCCGGCGCAACCGACTGCTGCCGCAGGGGCATCGGCAGGCGCCAGGGAGGCGGCGGTCCCGGTCGTTCCCCAGAGCACCGCCGAGGCGAGGATCGGCAGGGAGCCACTACGTGGCCCGGACTGTGAGGCACGCGGGCGGCCGGTCGCGGCCGGGCGTGCGGGAGTCGGAGAGGACATGCGGTTCGGCACGGTCGTGATCTTCCGTCGTTCGAGAGCGTCTGGGACTCGATCCGAAACGGGCGCACGACACATGCCCCTGGCGACCTCGCGGGTCGGCCGGGGCCCCGAGCTCAAGCCATCGGTGTCCGCGCCCGGTCAGGCGCGGAGCGGTGGCAGAACGACGTGCCAGTAGGTGGTCATGCCGCGATCGTACCTGCCCGGAAGGCGTCGACGGGGGCCAGAACGGGCGGCGCGGGGCCCAGCCGTCCGTCCGAGCGGCGCTCCGTCGCCAGGGCGCGCGGAGGAAGGCAGTCGGACGACGATGACCGGACGTCGGACGTCGGACGTCGGACGTCGGACGTCGGACGTCGGACGAGGCGCAATCCGGCGGGCAGCGCCGCGCGACTCTCGGCGGATCAGTCGGTGGAAGGCCCGTCAGGAGCTCCCTGGATTCGCCCCGGGCGCATGCCGGCTTTGAGATCACCCATCACCGCCCGGGCCACCTGCTCGACGGGATCCTTCTCGGCGAACCCGTAGTCGACGGCCCCCTCCCGGTCTCCCACGGCGGCGAAGAGCCACCGCGGACCGTACTTCGTCGCCCCGAGCCACACCTCGAAATCCTCCCCGGCATGGACGAACCGGACAGACTCGGCGTCGCCCACCGTGACGATCCGTCCGTCCAACCGGTAGGCGAGCTCCTGCAGAGGAGTGCGCTCCTGGTCCTGCGCGGCTTCGAGCCGCACGGCGAGCACCGAGGACAGCGGCCCGGTGACGACCGAGCCCTCACCCGTGGTGAGCCGAAAACCCGGCTGGCGCCCGATGTCGGCGGAACTGCCGTCCGTCGCACCGGCGAAGGCGAACGGACCGACCCTGAACGTGCCGGACTTCGCCTCGTGCCAGCCGTCGGTGAGCAGGACGGCCGCCACCTCGTTCGCGTTCACGTGCAAGCTCATACTGGCCCTCTTCCCGGTGACGCGGACCGGCCTGTCGACCGGCACCTGCTGCTCCACGAGGTGCAGTACCCCGTGCTGGCACCCTAGGGCCCCGAGCCGGTTCGGTCCGCCCGGCGGCCCGGGAGTCGGGATCGGATTCGCGCACCACCGACGGAGCCGCCTCCAAAACCGACGGTCCCGGGCCGTGGGGGAGGCCGCAGAGCCCCCGCGAGGCACACCGCGGGCTCGCGGCGCTGCGCCCGGGCGGTGAGGAAGCCGCGCGGCGGGCTTCGTCGGCCGTCGGGCCATGGGAGGGCCGGCGACGCTATCGTTGATCCGCATGACCCACACGGACATCGAGGTCACGGCGGAGCTGGTCCGGGACCTGTTGCGCGACCAGCACCCCGACCTGGCCGATCACCCGCTGAGGTTCGGCGCGCGTGGCTGGGACAGCCAGATGTGGCGGCTCGGCGACGACCTCGCCGTCCGGTTGCCCTGGGCGACGCGGTCCGCGGACGCGCTGCTGCGCAAGGAACACGCCTGGCTGCCCGCGCTCGCCGCGCGCCTTCCGCTGCCGGTCCCCGTTCCGCAGCGCCTGGGCGAGCCCTCCGAGCG
Organism: Kitasatospora sp. NBC_00315; assembly: GCF_041435095.1. Lineage (NCBI taxonomy): Bacteria > Bacillati > Actinomycetota > Actinomycetes > Kitasatosporales > Streptomycetaceae > Kitasatospora > Kitasatospora sp. NBC_00315. The sequence goes on from NZ_CP108025.1 coordinate 8,036,957, forward strand.
GTTTCCGCGACCCTGGATCGTCACCACCTGGGTACCGGGTACGCCTGCCGACCACGTCCCCGTCGCACGGGCCGGGGAGGCAGCCGACGCCCTGGCCGGGTTCCTGACGGCTCTTCACCTGCCGGCGCCCGCCGACGCGCCGGCCGGTCGTGGCCGCGGGGGGCCGCTGGACGAAGTCGCCGAGGCGTTCGCCGAGCAGCTCGCCTCGGCCGCCGAGCTGGGGCTGGTCCAGGCCCCGGACGCCGTCCGCGCGGTCTGGGAGGACGCCCTGGCCGCGCCCGAGTGGTCGGGCCCGCCCGTGTGGCTGCACGGCGACCTGCATCCGGCCAACGTCCTCACCGCGGACGGCACCTTCTGCGGCGTGATCGATTTCGGCGACCTCTGTGCGGGCGATCCGGCCTGCGACCTCGCGGCCCCCTGGGTGCTGCTGCCGGACGGCGCCGCCGACCGCTTCCATGACGCCTACCGGCCGGCCGCGGACGCCGCGACCCTGCGCCGCGCCCGCGGCTGGGCGGTGCTGCGCGCCGTCGCCGGGATCCTCATCGCAGACGCCGGGGTTCACGGCCGTCCCGGTGGCAAGCCCACCTGGGGCCCACCCGCCCACGCCGCACTACGACGCCTCCTCGCAACGGCCCGCTGAACGACCGGGCCGCGCCCGCGGGCCTTCCCTGCTCTCCACAGGGCCTGCTCTCCGCCCGGCGAGGGGGCCGGCGATCGTCCAGGAGACGGGGGAGGGGAGCCCTGGGCGGCACGGTCCGGGCCGTGGTCGTCCCGCCCGGCGTCCCGGATTCGCTTGCGGGTGGCGCGCCCCGGGCCGGACCCTCATATCGCGTCAGGATCTGCCATCGCGTCAGGATCTGCGCCCCGCGGCGCGACGGCTCACCGGCGAGAGCGGACAGGAGCGGTGGCGTCACACTCGGCCGCCGCTCCCGCCGGTGAGCCGTCAGCGGGCTCTCGTCGATCAGCCCGGGGCTAGCGGTTGCCGGCGGCCTTGTCCTTGACGGCGCCGACGGCGTTGCCGACGGCGTCCTTCGCCTGGTCGGCCGCCTGGCGGGCCTTCGCGTCGACCTGGTCGGTACGGCCGTCGGCCCTGAGCTTGTCGTTGCCGGTCAGCTCGCCGGTCTTCTCCTTGACGTTGCCCTGGACCTGCTTGGCCTTGTCGGTCAGCTTGCTCACGATGTCCATCTCCTCAACGGTTCGGCATCCGGCGCAGAGTTGCCGGGCGCTCCCGTCGAGCCTCACCCGGCGGTGGGCCGCCCGCATCCCGGGTGCGGCCACCGGGGGGAGGCGGCGGGGGCGAGGCGGCGCGGCGCGACGTCGGGCGGTGGGAGTCGGCCGGCCCGTACGGCGGCCCGCGCACCGGCTGTGCGAGCCGCCGTACGGCTGCCCGACGGTCAGAACGCGACGATGCCTTCGCCGCCGACGGCGCCGGGGACGTTGTGGGAGCCGAGGGCGGTGAGCGAACCGTCGGCGTTGACCTCGAACTCGTCGAGGACGCCGTTGATGCCGGTCTGGACGTAGAGGAATCGGCCGTCGGCGGAGGCCGCGGAGTCGACGGTGCCCGGGTCGGTGGTCGTGTTCCCGAGGGCTGTCAGAGTGCCGTCGTGGCCGGCCCGGAAGGCGCTGACCGAGGCGCTGCCGGTGTTCGAGACGTACAGGAAGTCGCCGACGGCGGTGATCCAGCAGGTCGCGATCTGGCCGGTGGCAGCGGCGGCGCTCTGCGTCACCGTGCCGTCGTCGTGGACGCGGACGGTGGCGACCGCGCTGGGTCCGGCCTGGGTGAGGAAGAGACCGTGCTCGCCCCGGGTGACGAAGCTGAAGGGCACCGCACCGCTCTGGACGGTGACGACCGGGTCCTGGGCCGGGGCACCGGAGCGGTCCAGGTCGAAGACGTCGATGCTGTTGCCGTTGGCCTTGGTGGTGACGACCAGCTTGGAGCCGTCGCCGGTGAAACCGACCTGACCCGGGGTGTTCACGAACTGGGGGGTGGCGTTCGGGTCCAGGCCCAGGCACCGGTTCCAGTCGGCGTGCTGGGCAAGGCGCCCGTGGTCGACGGTGAAGCCCTGGACTGATCCGCCGTCCAGCGCGTTGAGGACGTAGACGACGTCGTCGTGGACGGCGACGCTGACGGGGAACCGCCCGCCCGAGGGGAGCACCTGGCGGCGCTCCAGGCGGTCGCCGTCGACGGCGAAGACGGTGACGGTGTCACTGCCGGCGTTGACGGCGTACAGGAGCGCGTGCCGGGCGTCGTAGGTCAGTGATCCCTGCGAGGCGAGATGGTCGGTGACCGCGCCGTCCAGCGCACCGCCGAGTCCGCCGGTGTCGTACGTGGCGGCCTGGGTCAGGTGTCCGTCCTCGGCACGGTGGTAGGCGATGACCTGGTTGCCCGCCGTGTTGTCCGTCTGGACGAACACGGCGTGCCGGCCGCCCCGGAGGCGATCGCGTTCCTGGGCGGCGCCTGCCTGGGAGACGGCGAAGGACGGGGCGGACACGGCCACGGCCGCGAGGGTGGTGGCGACGGCGACACCGAGACGGGTGAGCTTGCGCACGGGGAACTCCTCCTGGGGATCCTGGCTGTTCGTCCTGAGCGGATGCGCCGGGCCCCGGGCCGGACTGCTTCGAGCGGCCGGGCGTCACACCCTGGCGGGCATCGCACCGATGCTCACGCCACGAACCATATGTGACGTTATGTCCGATGAATCGAAGGCCGCCGCGTGGCGTCGGACGTTCCGGCCGGGCGCGCGCGTCGCGGTCGGGCGGGGAGCCCCGGCGGAGGCCGATGGGCCGGGGTGCCGGGCCGGGGCGCCGGCCCGTCCCGGTGCGCGATCGCGATCTGCCGCCGGAGTCGCCACGGCCCTCGACGGGCCCCTCCCCGGACCGCAGCCGGAGGCGTTCGCGCCCGCCGACCGGCGTACCTCCGACCCGCTCACAGTCCGGGGAACATGTAGTCGGCGCTGATCAGGCCGTCCGCGGCGAGAACCAGTACCTCCCGCCCCCCGCCCACGACCCGGCCCTGCGCGAGGTCCACCATCTCCCAGCTGAAGTGAACCGTGTCGTGCAGCCGGGCCGCGTCCTCGCCGACCCGGAACGTGAAGGCCCCGCCCGCCACGAACTTCTCGTAGCTGCGCAGTACTCGTGTCTCGATCGCGTCGTACCCCGTGGCCTCGAGCGTCGTGTGGTCGAACCCGAGCTCCGCGGCGAGCTCCCGCATCTGCTGCGGGGGCCGCAGCACATGCGAGCCGTCCACCGCCCACAGCGCCTCGACCTGTGACCGGCGTGCCTGCGCATCCGGCTCCGTCCAGAGCGAGATGTACCGACCTGCCAGAGCCTGCTCATCAATGGTGATCAACTGTCCCCCAAAGCAACCGAAGGTGAGACACCAGCGTCCGCTCTCTCCGTCGAGCAGCCAATTCCCGGGCGGGAATACGCCACGCCTCCGATGCGGCCGGGCGCGGCGGCAGCGCGGGCCCCCCTGCGGGTTCCTCCCCGGTCCTCCACGGGTCGGCGACGCGGGCGGTGGGGCTCACGGCAGGTTCTGCTCGGTCCAGATGGTCTTGCCGTGGGCGCTGTAGCGGCTTCCCCACCGGTTGGTGAGCTGCGCGACGAGGAACAGGCCGCGGCCGCCCTCGTCGGTGTTCAGGGCCCTGCGCAGGCGGGGCTGGGTGTTGCTGGAGTCGGACACCTCGCACACCAGGACGTGGTCGCGGACCAGGAGCAGCCCGATGGGACCACCGGCGTAGCGGATGGCGTTGGTGACGAGTTCGCTGACGACGAGCTCGGTGGCGAACATCTGTTCTTCGAGTCCCCATGCCTGCAGTTGGGCGTTGGCGTCGGCGCGGGCCGTGTGTACCGCGGTGACGTCGGCGGGGTACTCCCACCGCCGGATGTTCTCGTCCGGGACGGCCTGGGTTCGGGCGATCAGGAGGGTGACGTCGTCGTCGGGGTGGCCGTCGAAGCCGGGGCGGCGGTCGACGAGCTCGGTGCCGATGTCGGCGAGGGACCGCTCCGGCCGGCTCGCCTCGGTCAGGTGGGTCAGGAGGTCGGACATGCCGTGGGTGGGGTCGTGGCCGGTCAGGCCGTCGGTGTACAGGGCGAGGGTGCTGCCCGGGGGCAGGGCGCCGCTCCACACCTCGAAGGGGTGCTCGCCCACGCCCAGCGGCGGCCCCGGAGTGAGAGGAATGTGACAGGCGGTGCCGCCGGGCAGCAGAAGGGCGGGCGGCGGGTGCCCCGCGCTGGCCATGTGGCAGTGCCCGGTGACGGGGTCGTAGACGACGAACAGGCACGTCGCGCCGACGGTGTCGGGATACTCGGACTCCGCGGCCATGCGCCGGACCAGGTCGTCCAGGCGGGTGAGTAGTTCGTCGGGCGGCAGATCGAGGTCGGCGAGGGTCTGCACCGCGGTGCGCAGGCGCGCCATGGTGGCGGTGGCCGGCAGACCGTGGCCGATCACGTCGCCCACGACGAGCGCCGTACGCAGGGAGGACAGGGCGATGGTGTCGAACCAGTCACCGCCGGCGCTCACGCTGCCGCCGGCGGGCAGGTAGGTGCCGGCGGTTTCGCAGGCCGCGCTCCGGGTGGCGGCGGGCGGCAGGAGGCTGCGCTGCAGGGCCACGACGAGGCTGTGTTCACGGGTGTAGCGGTGGGCGTTGTCCAGCACCACTGCGGCGCGGTCGCACAGGTCCTGGACGAGTCCGAGGTCGTCCTCGTCGAAGGGGGCCGGGTTGTCGGTACGCCACAGCTGGAGGGAGCCGAACAGGCGGCTGCGATGGTACAGAGGGCAGACGACGGCCGTACGCATGCCCTGCGGCATGAGCTGGGCGATGAGCCGGGGGTCGTGGGAGAGCAGCGCACGACCGGAGGCCGGGTCCAGGACGAAGGCTCCACCGACCGAGACGGCGGCCATCTGGGGGTGCTCCTCGACGATCGGGACCGTCTCGCCGGCCTGGGTCATCGCGGTGGGCCAGGGTCCGCTCGCGGACTTCACGGCCACCCTGCGCGGGCGCGAGGCACGCATACCGGGATACCCCAGGGGCGGGTCGCGCCCCTGCAGCACGTCGTCCGGGAAGTCGACGCACCCCAGATCTCCCAGCGCGGGCACGACCAGATCGACGAGCTCGCGGGCCGCCGTGACCACGTCGAGGGAGCTGCCGATCTCGAAGGCCCGCCGGTAGGACTCGACCAGACGGCGGCTGCGAAGGTCCCAGGCGCCCTCGACCACCATGACGGCCACACCCACCGTGGTCCCCGGCCGGTCGCTGATGCGGAACCCCGCGAGCGAGTGCGTACGGCCCGTTTCGGAGACGCCGAGACGGTAGTTCCGGCCGGCCATGGACCGGCCGCTGTCGACCACCCGGGCAAGCTCCTGCCCGATCCTCTCCCCGCCGCCCGGCCCGACCAGATCCAGGAACCAGTCGCTGCCCGCGTCCGCGGGCCGAAGCGCCCGGAATGCCTCGTTGCTGCGCACCAACCGCAGATGTACGTCGAACTCGGCGACCGCGATCCGGTCCTGGGTGAACAGGGCCCGGGCGATGTCCCCGCTCCGGTCCTCGCCCTGGTCCCGGCCCTGGTCCCGGTGCTCGTCGTCCCGGTGCTCGTCCCGGTCCCCGCCGTCGTCGGCAGGCGCGGACACGGACACGGACACGGGCGCGGAAGCGGACGGGGAGGGAGCCCCGGAGACGGCGAGGACGAGTGAGCTTCCCACTCTGCTGCCACCGACCACGGCGATCCACGCATCGACCGTCCCCCGGTCCCGGCCGCTCAGCCGCACCGGGCGCCACCCCGTGTCCGCGCCCCCCGTTCCGGCCGAGCGCACCAGCAGGCGGCGGGCCGGCGTTCCGAGCACCTCCCCGGCCTCCCAGCCCAGCAGATCCTCGGCCGCGGCCGACCACCACTCGATCAGGCCCTCGGCGCCCACCAGAGCCGCGGCCACCCGCCCCGCGTCGGGCAGCTCCGAAGGCCGGTCGGCGGACGGCGGCACGAATCCTCCCTGCGGTCGGCGAGCGGGAGCCCGGGGCACGGGGCTCCCACCAGCAGGATGCTCCCCGCTCAGCCGCCCGGCATCCCGAAGGCTCCCGCCGCGCACGCGGGCCGGAGGGCGACGGTCGCCGTGCTCGCGCAGGACGAGCCGCCGCGCAGGAAGAGCGCAGGCGGGCGGAGCGCGACGACGTCGTCGCGCAGGGTGAGCAGACGACGGGTGACCGGCTGCGGCTGCTCGACCTGGACACCGCCGTCTTCCGGTTCGGCCCGGCTGACGGGCAGGCCCCCGTCTGCGCCGAGTCCGGCGGGGGTCGCAGGAACGCCCGGACTGGAAGGCACCCGAGGGTTGGCACTCGACGGACTTGCCGGAGTTGGCCTGCGGGGGTTGATCCGCAGGCCCGTCGGCCGGGCCGGGGGGAGTGCTCACATCGGATTCGGCGTGCCCGTGCACGCCACACACGTGTGCCGGCGGAGAAATCAAAGAGGAATATCTTCGGGACGAGGTGTCCTGATGTCCGTCAATATCCGAACGCTTTCGCTGAACGAGCGGTCGGATCCATGGAACCCCAGGTCAGAGCCGACTGTCAGTGTCTGCCCCTAGTGTGAGAACAACGCTGGAGGGGGCGCCGGGAAGGCGCCGGAAGAGGCGTTGGAAAGAATGGGGAAAACCATGTCTGCAAAGAGGATCAACCACAAGGTCAACCACGTCTCACTCGTGGTCGACAAGTCCGGGTCGATGCGCCAGCACGAGTCACAGCTTGTCCGCGTGGTGGACGAATTCGTGAAGGGCCTTCAGGAGGAGTCCGATCGGCTCGGACACGAGACCCGCATCAGCCTCTACGCCTTCGACCACGAGGTGCAGAACCTCGTCTGGGACATGGACGTCAAGCACCTGCCGTCCCTGCAGGGCCTGTACAAGGTCGACACCGGTGCGACAGCACTGATCGAGGCGGCCGTGAAGTCCATCGACGACCTCAAGAACATCTGGGAGGGCTACGGCGAGCACTCCTTCCTCCAGGTCGTCGTCACCGACGGCGCGGAAAACGCCTCCGGCTGCTCGGAGACCGGCCAGATGCACACCCGGATGGCCGGCGGCCGGGGTAGCGCCCTCCTGCGCACATGGATGGACCGCATCCAGAGCGCCATGGACGGCCTGCCCGACCACTGGACGTCGGCGATCCTGGTCCCGAACTCCCTGGCCAAGCGCACCGCCCAGGAGTACGGCTTCCCCGCGGGCAACATCGCGATCTGGGACGCGGACTCCAGCAAGGGTGTCGAGGAGGCCATCGGTACCGTCAAGACGGCCGCCACCAGCTTCCTGCGGGGCCGTGAACAGGGCGTGCGCGGCACCAGGAACCTGTTCACCATGGGCCAGGACCTGAGTACCGCCGAGGTGAAGGCCAACCTCGACGCCCTGGGCGCCGGCAGGTACATCTTGCTCCCGGTCGACCAGCAGGGGCCGATTCGCGACTTCGTCACCAGCGCCGGCCACCCGTACAAGACCGGCTGCGCCTTCTACGAGCTGTCCAAGCGTGAGAAGATCCAGGGCAACAAGCAGCTCGCGGTGGCCGAGAAGGACCCGGCCACCGGCCGGATGACGGGCAAGGTGTTCTCCGGCCCGGCGGCCCGTCAGCTCCTCGGCCTGCCCCAGTCGGAGGCCACCGTCAAGCCGGGCGAGAACCCCTCGTACACCGTGTTCATCCAGTCGACCTCCGTCAACCGGAAGCTCGTGCCGGGCACCAAGCTGCTCGTCCTCCTCTAGCCGGGAACCGAGAGCCGGTCACGGATTCGATGGACAGTGAGAGCAAACGCAGCAGCTCCCACCACGTGCCGGCGGCAAGGACACCGGCACCGGCACCGGCATCGACGACAACGTCACGGTCGCGACTCACGCGATGTCAGTCACGTCCGCGCCGGGACGACTTGCCGGCCAAACCCTAATGGATCCCCTTCCCGTGGGGCAGGCTGCCGCAGCTCGGTGCTCCGGGTCACTCCGGGGAGCAGGCGGCGCCACCGCCACGGTGCCTCGGGTGAGCGACCGGTGTGACACTTCGATGAGACGGGACAGTTGTCCCTCGGCATGAGATCTTGGCCGTTCGAATCAATGAGGAGGTGGAGAACGTGGTTGCTCTGGTGCTGCTCGGTCTCCTGGCGTTCGCCGTCGGTGGGTGCGTCTGTGTGGTGTGGGCCGAGCGGGGCGGGCCCCGGTGGGTGCGCGCCGTGGCGGGTGTGACGCTCGTGGCGGGTGAGCTGGTGCGCGCCTCCGGGAGGAGCCGGCGCCGGAGCCTGAAGCGGGGCGGCGGCGACGGTGACTAGGGACTGAACCGGGCGGTAGAAGTCACCTGGCAGGCAGTCAAGATCGCTTGTGTGGAGGACACTGCCGTCGCAGGACAGTCTGACTGCCCCGTCGCCGAAGGCCGGGGACGCTGACGCTGACGCTGGCGGCCAGGACGTCGGTGACGTCGCCGCCCGGACGCGCGCGCCTTCGCGCTGCCCCTGCCCGAGGCGGCCCAAGGCGGCCTCCACCACCTCACCGGCGCCGATGCCGTGAGGGCCCGGCCGCGAACAGTGATCGCCGTCGTCTCCTCGTACCGCGGGCAGTGCGCCCCGCGGGGACGGAGGGCCCGGGGGCCCGGCAGCGGAATCGGCGTGTTGCAGGGTGATGACGGTGAGCTCCGGACCACCGGGGAAGGCAGGGCAGGGTGCCGGCCGTCGTCGGATGCCGATCGCCCGATCGGATGACTTTCGCACCACACGCCGTCAGCTCGGCACCGGATGACCGGAAACCGGCGGTGCGGCTTCCTACGATGCGGCCGAGAGCGCCCGGTGCGCACCGTGCGTGCGACGGGCTCCGACTCCAGAAACGGCGGAACCGCATGAGACCGACGATCCCCGGCAGGCTGCGTGCCTGGGCCGCTGCGGCAGCGACACTCCTGGCGGTGGCCGGCTCGGGCGCCGGTGCGCCCGCGGCGGCGGCGAACGGGGACGACCTCGGGCCCGCCATCGAAGCGATCATGCACAAGCCCGAGTACGAGCACGCGCAGTGGGGTCTGCTGGAGATCGACACGACGACCGGTGAGACGATCCACTCCCGCTTCGCGGACCAGTTCTTCGTCCCCGGCTCGACCACCAAGCTGGTGACCATCTCCTCCGCCTGGCACACCCTGGGCCCCGACCGCCGCTTCACCACTCCCGTGATCGCCACCGGTACCCGCGACGGCACGACCCTGAACGGGAACCTGGCACTGGTCGCCCAGGGCGACCTGACGATGGGCGGGCGCACCAAGCCCGACGGCTCGGTGGACTACACGAACATCGACCACACCGAGGCCAGTCTGCCCGGTGCAACCCTCACCCCCGAGGACCCGCTCGCGGGGCTGGACCAGATCGCCCAGCAGGTGCACGACGCGGGCATCAGCCGGGTGGACGGCGACGTCATCGTCGACCCCCGGCTCTTCACGCTCCCGGCGCTGGACCCGCAGCCCACTCCGCTGATCATCAACGACAACCTCATCGACCTGCTGACCACCCCCACCGCTCCCGGTCAGCCCGCCCAGCTGACCTGGCGCCCGCAGGTCGCCCCCTACCAGGTCACCTCGACCGTCCAGACGGTGCCGGCCGGCGGCCCGACGGACGTCCAGGTCTCCGCCTCCCCGGACGGCACCCGGATCACCCTGTCCGGCACGATCGCCGCCGACGCGCAGCCCCTGCTGAGGGTGTCCGGGATCCAGGATCCGAACAGTTTCGGTCGCACCGCGCTGATCGAGGCGCTCGCCCGCGCCGGTGTCGCCGTCACCGCCGACGCGACCGGCCCCAACCCGCAGGGTGCGCTGCCCGCCTCCTACGGCGACGACCCGCAGGTGGCCGCGTACGTCTCACCGCCGTACAGCCAGTACGCCAAGTTGATCCTGAAGGTCAGCCACAACCTCGGCGCCAACCTGGCGCTGTGCAACATGGCCGTGCTGCAGGGCAGCAAGAACTGCTTCGACGCCTTCCCGATCGAGCACGACTTCCTCGCCAACGTCGCGCACATCGACCCGACCCAGTTCCAGATCGCCGACGGGCGCGGCGGTGTACCGTCCGACCGGGCCACCCCGATGGGCCTGGACCAGATCCTCGGCTACTGGCTGGGCACCCCCGACGCGGACGCCTTCCGACTCTCCCTGCCGATCCTGGGGGTCGACGGCAGCAACGGGATCGACTGCACCACCGACTGCCCGGCCAAGGGCAAGGTCTTCGCCAAACCCGGCACCATCCTCGGCGAGGACCTGCTCAACCAACGGCTCGAGGTCGGCGCCCAGGAGGAGGCCGGCTACCTGCAGACCGACGACGGCTGCCTGCACCTCTTCTACATCGGCGTCAACAGTGGCTCCAGCGCCGACCTGACGAGTTTCCTCAGCATCTTCAACGACGTCAACCAGATCTCCGCACTGCTGCAGGAGCAGGCATCCCGGCACTCTCACCGCACCAGGAGGTAGTTCCGAACGGAGGGCCGAAGCGGGTGCCGAACCGGACGTGGGCCACCACCACGTCCGGTCTCCCACCCCGGCCCGGCTCCCACCCCCGCCACCGCCGGGGCCCGGCCGGAGAACTCCCGGCCGGGCCCCGGCGGTGGCGGCTGTTCCGCCCGGCGCCCGGACGCGGTCTCTGCCTGCTACTTGGCCATCTTTTGAAGGCGTCCCGTCGGGCCTTTCGGGCGTCTCTCCTCCGGCGGTGTTGCGCCGGTGGAGGATGGGGACGCGGATCGTCCCGGCGATCAGCTCGGAGGCCGCCACCGGGGGATCAGCGGCGCCGCAGGGACGGGTCCAGCAGTGCGGGCGGGGTGTCGTTCTTCTCGTGTGCGGCCAGGTCCGTGCCGGGAGGGACGATCGCGTCGATCGCGTCGAGTACGTCGGCGGAGAGGGTGGTGTCCGTGGCGGCGAGCTGCGCGTGCAGGTGCTCCAGCGTGCGGGGGCCGATGAGCGCGCCGGTCACGCCGGGGTGCGCGGTCACGAAGCCGAGCGCGAGCTGGATCATCGTCAGGCCGGCCTCGTCGGCGACCTTGGCCAGTTGCTCGACGGCGTCGAGCCTCGCCCGGTTGGAGGGGATGGTGGTGTCGAAGCGCTGCGGCATGAACGTGGAGCGGCTGGTGGCGATCTCACCGCCCTCGCGGATCGCGCCCGACAGCCAGCCCGAGGCCAGCGGACTCCATGCCAGTACACCGAGCCCGTACTGCTCGGTCACGGGCAGCACGTGGGTCTCGATGCCGCGCTGCAGGATCGAGTAACTGGGCTGTTCGGTGACGTAGCGGCTCAGGTGGTGCTCACGGGCGGCCCACTGGGCCTGCACGATGCGGTAGGCCGGAAAGGTCGAGCTGCCGAAGTGGCGGATTTTTCCGGCGCGCTGCAGGTCGGTCAGCGCCGACAGGGTCTCCTCGTCGCTGGTGTTCGGATCCCACCGGTGGATCTGGTAGAGGTCGACGTGGTCGACGCCGAGCCGACGCAGGCTGTCCTCCAGTGCGGTGACCAGCCAGCGGCGCGAGCTGCCCCGGCGATGACGTTCGTCGCCCATCGGCATGGTCGCCTTCGTGGCCAGCACGATGTCGTCGCGGCGGCCCGCGAGGGCCCTGCCGACCATCTCCTCCGACTCGCCGCCGCTGTAGACGTCGGCGGTGTCGATCAGGTTGATCCCCCGCTCCAGGGCGGTGTCGACGATGGCGGTGACCTCGTCCTGGGAGGTTCGCCCGATCCTTCCGAAGTTCATCGCGCCGAGCGCGAGAGTACTGACCTGCACACCGGTGCGGCCCAAGGTGCGGTACTGCATGATCGTGTCTCCTCATGGCGGGTGAAGCCTGGCGCGGTGCCCGACCTGCGGCATGGCTTCGTTGACAGGCTTGGAGCCTGGCTTGCTGCATGGCTTGGTTGCCGGGCCTGGTGCCTGGTTTGGTCGCCTGGCCTGGTGCCTGGATTGGTTGCCGGGCCCCTGCTCTGGCATCATGAGCAAAACGGAACCTCGTTCCGGAACGACGATACGGAACCTTGTTCCGCTTTTCAAGCGGCGAGTCGGAGGAGTGGTGTGGTGAAGGACGGCGACGAGGGTGCGGGACAGGCCGCCACGCCCAGGCGAAAGGACGCCCGGCGCAACCAGGAGGCCCTGCTCGACGCGGCCGCCGCGGTCTTCGTCACGTCGGGTGTGGAAGCGCCGGTACGCGACATCGCGGCCAGGGCCGGCGTCGGAGTGGGCACGATCTACCGCCACTTCCCGGCGCGAGCGGACCTCATCATCGGCGTCTACCGGCACCAGGTGGACTCCTGTGCCGAGGCCGGCCCCGCCCTGTTGGCGGCCGGCCCTTCTCCGCACTCCGCACTCCGGGAGTGGATCAACCTCTTCGCCGATTTCCTGGTCACCAAACACGGACTCGCCGCCGTGCTGCAGGCCGACAACTCCGGCTTCGAGGCACTGCACGCCTACTTCGTCGACCGCCTCGTACCCGTGTGCGCCGAACTGCTCGAGGCCGCGACAGCCGCCGGTGAGATCCGCCCCGACATCGACGCCTACCAGCTCATGCGCGGCGTCGGCAACCTCTGCGTCGGTGCGGACAGCGATGCCCGCTACGATGCACGCCGCATGGTCGAACTCCTTGTCGCGGGGTTGCGCCGAACAGAGCACTGACCTCGGCGACCATGGGCGCGCGGCCGTGCTGAATCGGGCGGCTCAGGTGACTCACGCGGCTGACCACCACTCCTGATCAGCGTCCCGGCGACGCCACTCTCGACTTCCTGCGTGTTGCCTTCGGGCCGGAGCGGCGCGAGCCCGCGCTCGGCCGTGAAGCAGCTGCGGCCGGTGCGGCCGGTGCGGCACCGGCACTCGGGCAACGAGTGGTGGGCCTGAATCGGCGGGACAGGCCGCTGCTTCCCGGAGTGCCGAGCATCTGGTGCCTGTTGTCGCGAGCGGGCGTCGGTGGAAGACATTCCCGTCCCCGCCCCCGCCCCTGCCCCTGCCCCTGCCCCGTCCCGTCCCTGCCCCGTCCCCGCCCCGTTCCCGCCCCGTCCTCCGACGCCGGTCCTGGCCTTGCCGACCGCCGGCCTATCGTCCGACCATCGACATATTGCGACGGTGGTCCTATGCTCAGGACATGACCAACCGTCAATTACAGGAGCCGACACGGCTCGTGCTCACCGCGCTGGCCGACGCCCCCCGGCACGGTTACGCGATCATCCAAGAGGTACTCGCCATCTCCGACGGCCACAGTCGCCTGAGCACCGGCACCCTCTACACCGCACTCGACCGGCTGCTCCAGCAGGGCCTGGTCAGGATCGAGAGCGAGCAGGTGGTCAGCGGACGGCTGCGCCGCACGTTCGCCCTGACCGACCAGGGGCAGGACGTGCTGGCGCAGGAGGCCAAACGCCTGCGCGCCGCCGCCGCCGAGGCCGAACGCCGCCTGAAGGCCTCCCGCCTGCGAACGAACGGGGCGACCGCATGAGCGACTCCACGAGCGGCCACGACACCCCGCAGGCGGGCCGCCTGTTGATCGGCCTCTACCCCGCCCGCTACCGGGCCGCCCACGGTGAGGACATCCAGGCCACCTTCGCCGAGGCCGTCGAAGGCCGACCACGACACGCGGTACTCCGGGAGTGCCGTGACCTCGCCACCCACGCCCTGCGCCTGCGGCTGAGGATCGGCCCCACCGACGCGCCCGGCCGCCTGCTCGCCGGAGCGGCGCCGGTGGCACTCGCCCTCGCGGCCGGCTGCGCCCTGTCCTACCTGCTGCCCCAGCTGCACGAGCTGGTTCACCGGATCCGGTACCCGTACCCCAACCTCGGTCTCGGTTACGCCGTCCTGAACGCGGTCCTCGCGGTGGCCTCCACCATGCCCTGGCTGCTCGCCCTCGCGTTCGCCGTGTCGGGCCGGTGGCAGGCCGCCCGGGCCACGGGCGCGGCGGCGGTCCTCCTCGGAGCCGGTGCGCTGGCCCTGCTCGCGCCGGCCTCGTACGTCAGGGGGGAGATCGCGTGGATGACGCTGGTCGGGCTCCTGGCGCTGCTCGCACCGGCCGGCCTCGTGGACGTCGCGCAGCGGGGCCGATGGGAGATGGCCGCACTCGCTCTCGCGGTCGCGCTCCCCATGATCGCGGTCGGTCGCTACGGGGCCCAGTACCTTCCGATGCCCATGGAGGGTCTGCTGCCGATCTGGCTCAGCACGGTGACGGCGCCGGTCCTGGCCGTCCGGCTGTCCGGCGGGCGGTCCGACCGGCTCCGGGAACTGGGCGTCGGGCTCGGGGTGCTGCCCTGGCTGATGCCCATCGTGATCGCCGCCCTCTACGGGGCGGTGCCCCTGCCCACCGTGCTCCGATACACGGGAGCCTGCCTCGCGCCGCTCGGCGGGGCCGCCGCGGTGGCCGGAGCGGTCCAGCTCGCCCGCCGCGCCCGGACCGCCGACCCGTCGGACCCCGTCTGACGCCCGATCCGGGTCGGGCGGTCCCCGACGTTCCTCCGGGTTCCGTACGGCTGATCCTGTGACCGTCACATCATCGGATCACGCTGCCCACCTTCGGCCCCGACGTCCAGCGGCAGGGCCGGCCGGTCCACCGGCCGTCGCACTCCAGCCACCACGCCCTGGCCGCGCCGCACGCCCGCCGCCAGGTGACCGGCTGGACCGGGAACCACCACGGGTCGGTCTCCTCCGGCCGCCGGCGCAGATCCGCCCATAGGGCTGTGGCTGCCCGTCGGTCCGCGGTGGTGCTCACACCTCCCGGGCGACGACTGCCTCCCGTGACGGTCCCGCCGCGGCGCCGGCGCCGGTGGCGGTGGCGGTGGCCCGGGCGAGGAGCTCCAGGGCGGCGTGGGAGGCCGATCCGGGGACGGTGGTCATCATCACCAGGGCCTGCTCGGGTTCGGACGCCCCGGTCAGTGTCTGCTGCCTGACCGTCAGCGCGCCGACCAACGGGTGCCGCAACTCGTACTCGGCGGTGTCGCAGGCCCGTACCCGGTGATCCGCCCACAGGCCTGCGAACTCTGGGCTCCGGGTCGTCAGTTCGCCGATGAGCGAGGTGAGTCGGGTGTCCTCGGGATGCCGCCCCGCGACCAGTCGAAGGTTGCCGACCACGGCCCGCGCCTTCGCCGGCCAGTCGGCGTACAGCTCACGGGTGTGGGCGTCCAGGAAGACCAGCCGCGCCATGTTCGGGCGATCCGCCGGGTGCTCGGGGCCGGTCGGATCCACATGCCCGGCCAGCAGCGCGTGTCCGAGCGTGTTCCAGGCCAGCACGTCGCTGCGCCGTCCGGTCACCACGACGGGTACCTCGTGCAGGTTCCGCACCAGGTCGCCGACGGCCGGGGCGAGCCGCTCGGCGGGGGAGCGGCGGACGGCGCCGCGGTGGCGGCAGGCGGTCGCCAGGTCGCGCAGGTGGTGACGCTCCGTCTCGTCCAGGCGCAGGGCGCGGGCGATGGCGTCGAGCACCTCGGCGGAGGCGTGGCAGGAGACGCCCTGTTCCAGGCGGGTGTAGTAGGACGAGCTGACGCCCGCCAGGAGCGCCAGCTCCTCGCGCCGTAGCCCCGGAACCCGCCGGCGATCGCCATAGGTCGCCAGGCCGACGTCCTGGGGCTGCAGTTGGGAACGGCGTGCCTGAAGGAAGGCGCCGAGTCGCCCGTGATCGTCCATGGCCCCGAGTATCCCCTGCCGGTGGCGGGCGCAGCCTGCCCCTGCCGGGGATAGGCAGAGCCGGGGCTGGCTGCCCTGTGACGGCCGGACCCAGAGTGGGGTCTCGACCGGCCCGGGCCGCTCGGCCCTCGGGCAGGACGGACCATGCCGTTCCTCCCGGCCACGGTGTCGGCGGCGTCAGTACCGGCGGGGCCCCCGAGGCCGCCGGCGACGCCGGACCGTGGTGCCGACGGCGATGCCGGACCGGCACCGCACCATCCCCGTTCACGACGCAAGGAAGAAACGTGTCAAAGAAGTTCGCACGGAACATGCTGGTCGCCGCCGTCGCGGTGGCCTCCCTCGCGGTCGGCTCGCCCGTCTCGGCGACGGCTGCCACCACACCGCTGTCACACGCTCGCATCGCCCAGCACTTCGACGTGGCCGACGGCCGGATGCCGGAGAACATCGTCGCGGAGCCGAACGGCACCATCGACCTGGCCTACTCCGCCGCCCGCGAGATCGCCCAGGTCACCCGTACCGGAGCGGTCCGGGTGCTGGCGACGCTGCCCATGCCGTCCGACGACGGCGTGAACACCCCGGCCCTCGGCTTCCCCCTGGTCACCGGCCTGGTCAGGGACACACACGGCACGCTGTACTTCCTGTACGCCACCGGCACCGCCGACCTCACCGGCGTCTGGCGGCTCACTCCCGGCGGCGCCCCGCAGCGGATCGCCGCACTGCCGGCCGACGGCCTGCCCAACGGCCTGGCCCTGGACGCCGGCGTGCTCTACGTCACCGACTCCGTTCGCGGTGTCATCTGGCGCGTACCGGCCCGCGGCGGAGAGGCGGCGCTCTGGGCGGGCGGCCCGGAGCTGGCCTCGACGGGCTTCCTCGGCGCCAACGGCCTGAAGGTGCACAACGGCGCGCTGTGGGCGTCCAACATGGACAAGGGCACCGTGGTCCGGATCCCGCTGAGGGAGAACGGCACGGCTGGTCCCGCCGAGATCAGGGCCGAGCACCTGCCAGGAATCGACGACTTCGCCTTCGTCGGCCGCGGCGACCGGATCCTCGCCGCCCTCGACCAGTCGAACCAGGTCGCGCTGGTGGAGCCCGACGGGACCCACACCATCGTGCTCAGCGCCCAGGACGGCCTGCAGAATCCGACGGCCCTCGCCGTACGCGGCGACACCGTGTACGTGACCTCGGCCGCCTACCTCACCCACCAGGACCCCAACCTGCTCACCGCGCGCATCCAGTCGCGCGGCTGACGACCCGCCACCACACCGGGGCCCGGCGACCGCCGGGCCCCGCTCAGCCAGGGAGATCCTGTGAGCATCACGACCCCCGACCACGACACCCCCGACCCCGGCACCCTCGCCCCCGACACTCTCGACGCCGACACCTTCGGACGCCTGGACCCTGCGGACTTCCGCTTCACCCGGAAGGCGTGGATCGCGGCCGACCCGTCCCGGGTCTACGACCTGGTCAGCGACGTGTCGATGATCGGCACCTGGAGTCCGAGCGCGAGCACCGCGAGCTACGAGGACGGCGCCGGCCCCCGGGCCGGTGCCTGGTTCAGCGGCCGCAACCGGCGAGGCGACCGCGAGTGGACCAGCCGCTCGCAGGTGGTACGGGCCGAACCCGGCGAGGAGTTCGCCTTCGTCGTGGACGGACTCGTCCGCTGGCGGTGGACCCTCCGCGCGCTCGGCACCGGCACCGTGGTGGAGCAGTCCTGGCAACTCCTGCGCCTGGAACCGGTGCTGGGCACGACCCGGGCAGACCTGGAGGCACTGCTCGCGCACATGGCGGACAGCGTGGAGCGCACGCTGGTCTCCCTCGGTCGCTGGGTCGCCGAGGACGGCGGCAACGGCTGACCTGCGAGGTGCACCCCGGGCGGGGCCCCGGTCCGTAGCGGCCCCGCCCGCCCCCACCGGGACGTCGAGGTCGACGACCCCACCCCCGCACGACCACCCGGAAGAGGCCGAGGTACCTCACCCGTAGGCTGTACGAGGCACGGGACGCCGGAGCCACGCGGGCTGAGCAGGAGCGGATCCTCGCCGAGGGCCTGCGCGAGCACAACCTCACGGGCAGCGGGCAGCGGGCAGCGGGCGCCGGGAACGGGGAACGGGCACCGTGCCGGCCACCGCGAAGTTGACTCGGACGACGCCGTCCGGCTGGACGTGGAGCTGTGGGGCCTGCTCGGCGTCCGCGTGGTCGCCACAGCAGATGGTGCTCGGGCAGTGAGGACGTCGGTCGGCGCCTGAGCGATCGCGTCGACGGCCGGGATGTCAGTCCCGTGTGTGAGTATCTGCGCGACCGAAGTCATCGTCCTCGTCGTGGAAGGAAACACCGCCCATGGTTGTCTGGCCCGGAGGCATCCAAGCCGTCACCCTGTTCGTGGAGGACCTCGTGAAGGCGAAGGAGTTCTATCGGGAGGTGTTCGAGCTCCCGGTCCACTTCGAGAACGAGAACTCGGCCGTCTTCCGGTTCGGCGGGACCATGATCAACCTGTTGGCGGTCGCCTCCGCCCCCGCGCTCGTGGCTCCCGCCCCCGTCGCCTCCCCGGACCAGGGCGTGCGCACGCAGTTCACCCTGGAGGTCACGGACGTGGACCAGGTGTGCCGGCGTCTGGCCGAGCGAGGTGTCGGCCTGCTCAACGGACCCGTGGACCGGCCATGGGGACTTCGCACGGCGAGCTTCCGCGATCCGGGCGGCCACATCTGGGAGATCGCCGCGCCCAGCGCGCCGGGCCGGGCCGACGGGTAGGACTGTCGGTGGGACGAAACTCGGGTTTCGGGAGACTCGGCGATCCTGGGAACCGAGGCCTGGGGCGCTTTTGACGCTGGCCTGACGGACGGTCACCGTCCGCTCAGGGGCGGGAAGCCGGGTACGCGGCAGCGTGCTCGCTGCGGATGTATTGCCCTCCACTCCCTCCGGCGGCATGCTCGAATGCACACCGGATTCGACACCAGGGGGCCCAGGTGGACGACATCGACCGCCGAAACCGGCGAGGCGGAATCGGCTGCCTCCTCCTCGCCATCCTCATCGCTGCCGCCGTCATCGCCTTCCTCATATGGGCCTGGAACCATCCTGGGGAGGGAAACACGCCCAGCTACTGGCACTAGGCGCGCTTCAGAAGGCGATCAAGACCACTCCTGCGATCGCCACGATGGTCGAACTGAACTGCCACCCCTCACGCTTCCCCAATTGCTCGCAAAACAGATGAAGTTCACCTCAATCCGAAGATGAGATCGAAAGATCGTCGGCGCCCTCCGGCCGGCGCTGGTATGAATGCGCCATGGCGGGAGAACTGTGGACGTCGGCGATCTCACTGGTCGGCGTTGCTCTGGGTGGTGGATTGGCGTCGCTGACACAGCGGGCAGGGCAGTGTTCAGCGGACCGAGTCGAGGAACGTCGGCAGGCCTCGGCCAGAGCGGAAGCACGCTGAGCCGAACAACTCCAGACCCTTATACAGTTCATCGGGTACGCACAGGATGCGGAGAAGCTCGCCTACGCCCGCCCGGTGGATTGGGCCGCAGGCGATGAGTGGCACGCCGAGGCCCAGGCCGCCATGGCTGGGCTCTCTGGGTCGCCGAGAGGAGCATCCTGCTGCTTTGCGCCACCGTGGTCCACATTCCCGCGACCGCCTACGCGCGCGCCTTGAACCACGCCGCGTGGCGGGAACTCGCCGAGACCACGGTGACGGACCATCTTGAACAGCACAAGGCTGCCTTCCTCGCCTCGGCACGCGACAGTTTGACCTGAAGCTTCCCGGACGTCAGGGCCACTCGTTGATCGTGGCGACGGTGACAGTGGCCTCGTAGCGGACGGCGGGTTTGTCGTAGCGGGTCCCGGCAGCCCGGTGCCTTTTGAGACGACTGAGCCCGCACTCGACAACAGAGCTTTCGCAACAGGCCCCAGGTCCGGCTGCCTGCCGCTCAGGGAGCGTCCGGCGACGTGTCGATGGATGCTGCGAAGGCCGCGAGGGTAGTGAAGTCGGCGTTCCGCAGACCGATCCGCGGATTGACGTGATGGAGCAAGGCGGGTGCGTGGTGGTTGGCAGCCACGTGTGCATGATCCGCGTGGCCCTGTTCGTCGTCCACCCAAGCGAACGGTCGGCCGTTGGCGTACTCCACCAACGGCTCGGACTTCCAATGAACGCCATCAGGGCGCTCGTTGAGCAGGGCGCTACCGAAGTCGACGAACGGCAGTTCCGGCAGACCGAGCACAGGTCCGATCCATTTGTTCGCGTCACTCATCCAGGTTGTGGCCCAGCAGATCTCGTAGCCGAGAGCCAGCAGCGCACGCCCGTGGTCTGGGTTGAGCCATACCCGGAGTGGCCGCACATGGGTCCGTAGTCTCCCGGGCTCCCCAGCTGCCCCGGTCTCCTGTGGGACTCGGAGGGTGGTGTAGCCCTCGGGGCGCTTCTCGGGCTTTGCCGCATACGGATTCAGGGGTCCGTCGACATCCAGGAACAGCAACGGCCGACTCATGGCACCCCCGAATGTGCGCTCCCGATCTACTGCGTCGCCGAAGCATACCCGTCTTCATATATCACTGGCGCGTCCGGCGATCCGGGTGAATCGGGGTTCCCGCGATCGACCGCCGGGGCGGTGCGGGCTGTGGCGGAGTCCATCTGGGCGAGCTTGTCCTCGGCGCCGGCGAGGCCGGCTTCGAGGCCTTCGACCTCGCCGAGCCAGCCTTCCCGCTCGGCTTCGGCGATGCAGTCGATGGGGTTGTCGCGGATCTGGACGAGCCTGGGACGCTCTGTTCCGTGGAGCAGGGGCAGAAGCCCCTGTCGCTGCTGATCACCGCCGGCCACTGGTACGACAGCCCGCGGTTCCAGGCCGTCCTTGAACGCATCCGCGTCCCCCGTGCGGGGCCGGGACTGCCTCGGACCAACCTGGGTGATCCCGGCCGACAAGGGCCGCCAAGGGCCTTGCTGGCGGAGAGCCCGAGCAGCTGTGCGCCGAGTTGGGGCGTGCATCCGGTCCGCCAGGCCCGGTGCAACACCTGTGATCCCGCCTCCACGTCCACCGAGCGCAAGCTGCTGCGGATGCGCCAATGGACCGAGGCGATCTTCGACATCCTCAAGGGTCAGCTGACGCTCGAACAGCACGGCGCCCGCACCCACGGCGGCGTCTCCGCCCGAATCGGAGCGACTGCCGGGCATGGTCGCCGCGATCTGGCACCACACCAGAACCGGCGCCACCAGCAAACGATCACTCATCGCCCATGGCCACTGACCAGCCCGAGCATCGGACTCCATCACCGGGCCTTAAATCGGAATGACAGCTCCCGCCAGGCTCCATAAGGTTGCGATCATGACTGTCGAATCGCAGAACCTCAGTTGGCGCCCGATGACCGTGTCCGACGGCGCGGCGATGGCCGACCTCCTGAACGCGATCGACGCCGAGGACCACGTCTGGGGGCAGTACACCGCGGAGGACGCGGCCGAGGAGCTGGACTCGCCGGTCGACGACCTCCCGACGTCCACTCTGGCGGTGTTCGACGGCGCGACGATGCTCGGCTTCTCGGCGGTCCATTACAAGCCGATGGCCGAGATCGTCCACCGGGTGCAGGCGGCCGGCGCCGTCCGTCCCACCCATCGTCGCCAGGGGCTCGGGATGAAGCTCCTCCGCCACGGGCTGGCGACCGCCGAGGCGCTGCACGAACTGCATCACCCCACGCTCCAGCTGGTCGTCGAATCCGTCTACGGCGAGCATGTTCACGGGGCCGTCGCCCTGTACCGTGCGGCAGGCATGACGGCGACGAAGTGGGGCCGACACATGAGGCATCCGCTCGGCACCGCCATTCAGGACGCCCCTGTCCCCGACGGCCTGCGGATCGAGGGCTACACGGCCGAGACCGACGAGGAGTTCCGTACGGTCCGCAACGAGGCCGTCCAGAAGGACGTGGGTAGGTCGCAGCTCAGCGCCGAGGAGTGGAAGGTCTGGGCCGTGAACGCGAGCTTCCGGCCCGAGCTGAGCTTCCTGCTCCGTGACGTCGGGACCGGGACGGCGGCCGGGATCCTCCTGGTGGTCTCGTGGGAGGCGGAGACGGCTGCGCACGGCATCCGTGACGCGTACTTCAGGGTCATCGCCACGCGGCCCGCGTACAAGGAGCGCGGCGTGGCCGAAGCCCTGATCTCACACACGCTTCGGGCCGCGCAGGACCAGGGTTACGGACGGGCCAGCATCAGGGTCGACGCCGATGGTTCGAGCACGGAGTCCGGAATTTACGAGAGTGCCGGGTTCGTCACCCAGGACACCCAGGTCCACTACTGCATCGAACTCTGAGGCACCCCACCCACAGCCCACTGACCCGCACCGACGTGCGCGTCGGTGGGCTGATCGCGCCGGCGCTCGTCGACGTGGTCGGACACGGCGCCGCCCTGAACGGTCGGCGTCGTCCGGTCGGCGTCCCGGCCCGCCGGGGCATGGTGGAAGGGGGCCGCCTCCGGGTCGAGCTCCAGGCGCCCGTCCTGCAGCCGAGACCGGCGGACCGCAGTGCTGTGGACGGCCGTGCCGGGGGAGGTGATGGCCCGGCCGCGTCCCGGATGATGCCGGGGATCTCGGGCATCGTCGGGCCGTGTGTGCGGTTGCTCATCAAAGGGGCCGGCGAAGGCGGCAGCGGCGGGTCGTCAGTAGTGCCGGGCCGGTGCAGCTCCCGGACCGCGCGCGCTGTGCTGGTGGAGCCGGTACGAAACCTCCGGGTCGCTCGGTCCCGCGTTCATCCTCGGGGCCCCGCTGTGCTGTGACAGCGTAGGTGACTGGCATCTGTTTGCGCGCTCTGCAAGGGGGCGCTATAGTATCGAGTTGTCCGACACGTGAGTTCGCCTGAACATTCGGCGAGCCCGGCACTCCGCAGCCATCCGGCTACAACGGCGGAGCCCGCGCCAGGTCCTCGGAGGCCTGACGGGCACGGACAGGTTGTCGACTGAGAGCCGTCGATCCCGTCCCTGCTGCACACCCGTGACATCGCCCGAGAAGTCGGCCCGTCGCAGCTCTCGCGGGCGTGCACGGTCGCATCCGGCTTGTCGGATCAGCCGCTCAGGCAGGAACGGCAGTGATCCCACCGCGAACCGATCGCGTTGAGTGGGGTCACCCGTTACCAGCCACCTGGTGACGGCAGTCGCGGCCCCAAGGCCACGGGCCTGAGCACCATCGTGCCTCGCGCGGCCCATCAGCGCTGCCCCCGGACGCCGAGAGCACACCGGCCGGGGCATCCCGCCCTTCACGTCGCGCTGTCGCGACCGATACAGCAGCGTCCACTCGGCGCCGCTTCACCTCAATCCCTCGTCAACCGGAGAACCTTCTCGTGAGTACAGCAACCGAACCCTCACCCACATCCTGGACCACCGCGTCCGAGCCGCATGCGACAGGCGTCGAGCTGGACAGCCTGCTGAAGCCCGACCTCCAGCAACTCGCCCTCACCCTCGGCGTCCCAGGCTCCGTCCGGCTACGCAAGGGCGAGCTCGTCGAGGCGATCACCGCCACGCGCTCCGCCGGCCTTCCGACGTCCGATCAACGGCCCATGACCACTGCCGGCGACGGCACTCGACCTGCCCCGCCGGCGCAGCGGACCGGTAGCCGGTCGCAGGCGCCCGCCGTTGCGGACGGCGACCTCGTGCCGGTCGCCGGTGTTCTGGACATCCGCGACGGCCACGCCGTTCTGCGTACCTCCGGCTACCTTCCCGGCCGCACCGACCAGCACGTGTCCACCGCCCAGGTCCGGGCCCTCGACCTGCGGCCCGGTGACGTACTGACCGGTTCCACCCACGTCGGCGCCGACCGCCGGCCGTCCCTGGCCGGTATCGACACGGTCAACGGCCGCGCTGCGGACGGGCCGCGACACCGGCCCCGGTTCACCGAACTGACGCCGTTGTACCCGCAGGAGCGCCTGCACCTGGAAACGGACCCGAAGCAGCTGACCGGCCGAGTCATCGACCTCGTCGCGCCGATCGGTAAAGGCCAGCGCGGCCTGCTCGTCGCCCCGCCGAAGACCGGCAAGACGATGATCATGCAAGCGATCGCGGCAGCGGTCACCCGCAACCACCCCGAGGCCCACCTGATGGTCGTCCTGGTCGACGAGCGCCCCGAGGAGGTCACCGACATGCAGCGCTCCGTGAAGGGCGAGGTCATCGCCTCCACCTTCGACCGGCCCGCCCGCGACCACATCGCCATCGCCGAACTCGCCATCGAGCGCGCCAAGCGCCTTGTCGAACTCGGCCACGACGTCGTCGTCCTGCTCGACTCGATCACCCGGCTCGCCCGCGCCTACAACACCGCAGCCCCCGTCACCGGCCGCACCCTCACCGGTGGCCTCGACTCCGCCGCGATCCACCATCCGAAGAAGCTCTTCGGTGCGGCGCGCAACATCGAGAACGGCGGCTCACTGACCATCGTGGCCACCGCCCTGGTCGACACCGGCTCCCGCATGGACGACCTGGTCTTCGAGGAGTTCAAGAGCACCGGGAACATGGAACTGCGGCTGGACCGCCGCCTCGCGGACAAGCGGATCTTCCCAGCCGTCGACATCCGCGCCTCCGGCACACGCCGCGAGGAACTCCTCCTCGGCCCCGCCCGCACCTCCGCCACCTGGACCCTGCGCCGGGTCCTCAGCGGCCTGGACTCCCAGCCGGCCACCGAGCTGCTCCTGGAGCGGCTGAAGCGAACCAGCACCAACTCCGACCTCCTCCGCCAGGTGACTGCCGGCTCCCCGGCCCACCCGAAGTGATCGGTGCGGGGCCGCATGCTGACCGGACCAGCCAGGAGCGCCTGCATCACACCGCGGCCGTCGACCACGAAGTGTCGTTCGGCGCCGGCGCAGCGGAGGCCGGTTCGGCAGGCAGCAGGCAGCAGGCCGCAGCCAACCGGGGCAGGACGTCACAGGGCAACAGGCGCAGAGTGAGCTTGTTCGAGTCAAGAGGAACGATCGCGTCGTCCACTGGTAGGCCAGTGATGGGGCGGTCGACATGGCCGCGGCCACCGCACGCGGGATCTCTGACGCCTGTATCGTCGCCTGGCCCCTCTCCCTTGAGCGCTGCCGTGACTTCCCGAGCGGTGCAACCCACGCACCGTACCAAGCTGTCGGGGACCTCTCCTGGCGACGGCGGTCCACTGCAGGACAGGAGCTCGCTGCCCCAGCGCCTCGCCTTCACGGTCCGGATGACGGCCGGCCAGTACGTCTGCCCCTTCGGGTCGGAGAAGGATTCCGCCGGTGCCCGTCGTGGGTTCATCCCGCGCTCGGACGGCACTGAGGAGCGACAGACCATCCCGTCGAGCGAATGCACGATGCGGCGATGAGCTTTCCCGGCCCGGCCGGTCTACCGTTCGTCAAGTGATCAGGAAGCGCGAAGCAGGAGGACGGACATGAGTCAGTTGCTGCGGGTCCACAACTTCACCGTTTCGAGCGACGGGTTCGGTGCCGGCGAGGGTCAGACTCTCGAAAGGCCGTTCGGCCATGCCGACCCGGGGAAGATGTTCGCCTGGGCCATGGCCACCGACCACCCACCCATCAAACGCTCCGAACGGGGTGGCAGCCGAGGTCTGGACGACTACATGACGCGGGACTACGCCCGCAATGTCGGTGCCGAGATCATGGGCCGAAACAAGTTCGGGCCGCAGCGCGGGCCCTGGCAGGACCACGAGTGGCAGGGGTGGTGGGGCGAGGAACCTCCCTTCCACACGCCGGTGTTCGTCATGACGCACCACAAGCGCCCGTCGTTCACGCTCTCCGACACCACCTTCCACTTCGTCGACGGCGAACCGGCCGAGGTGCTCGCCCGGGCGAAGGAGGCGGCACAGGGGCAGGACGTCCGGCTCGGCGGTGGGGCCACGATCATTCGGCAGTTCATCGAGGCCGACCTCGTCGACACCCTGCATGTGGCGGTCCTGCCGACGAAGCTCGGCTCCGGGGCCCGGCTGTGGACGTCCCCGGATGAGCTGCTCGACCGCTTCCACCAGGACGTCGTGCCCAGCACGAGCGGTGTGACACACCGCCTGTTCTGGCGGAAGTGAGGCCGGACCAGCCGACCGGCGCGCTGGGCCCGGGCGAGTGCGGTGCGGGTACTGGTCGAGCCGTGGGCGTTCGCCCTTCACGACACCATGCGGGCCTGACGCCCGCTCCGGAGCGCCCACAGTGCGGTCGCCAGGTCACACGTCACCCGGGAAGGATAGGCCGTTCGGGTGCCTTTCGAGTCCGGTGTACGAGTCCTGCGCATGGCTCCCGACCGGGCGGTGGTTGAGTCACCGGCATGACCAAGAGTGACATCGCGGCCCTGTTCGGCAACCGCTTCCTGACCGTGCCCGCTCCCTCGGAGACCTTTCCCGAGGAGGGCATGACCGCGACGGACGCCATGCGCCTGGTGGATGAGGACCTCGTCATGGAGGGCGACCCGCAGCGCAACCTCGCCACGTTCGTCACCACGTGGATGGAGCCGGAGGCGCAGCGGATCATCGCGGAGAACCTCCATCGGAACTTCATCGATCACGCGGAGTACCCCATCTCCGCCGAGATCGAGCAGCGCTGCGTGCGGATGCTCGCCGATCTCTTCCACGCGCCGGGCAGGACCACCGGGTGCCGGACTCAGGGCTCGTCCGAGGCGATCATGCTCGGCGCGCTGTCGCTGAAGTGGAAGTGGCGGGAGCGCCGCAAGGCGGCCAACCTGTCGGCGGAGCGGCCCAATCTGGTCTTCGGCGGTGACGTCCATGTCGTGTGGGAGAAGTTCTGCCGCTACTTCGACGTCGAGCCTCGGATCGTGCCGCTCGCCGAGGACAAGTACACGATCGGCCCGGAGGACGTGGAGCCCCACCTCGACGAGAACACGATCGGCGTCGTCGCCGTCCTCGGCACCACGTTCACGGGCCACATGGACGACGTCGTCGGGATCGACAAGCTCCTGCGGGAGATCCGTAAGAAGCGGGACCTGGACATTCCGATCCACGTCGACGCCGCCAGCGGCGGCTTCGTGTGGCCCTTCCTCTACCCGGACTCGAAGTGGGACTTCCGGCTGGAGCAGGTCCGGTCGATCAACGTCTCGGGGCACAAGTACGGCCTGGTCTACCCCGGCATCGGCTGGCTGGTCTTCCGCGAGGAGTCCGACCTGGCCGAGGATCTCGTGTTCTACGAGAACTACCTGGGCAAGACCGATGCGACGTTCACGCTGAACTTCTCCACCGGCGCGTCCATGGTGCTCGCGCAGTACTACAACTTCGTGCGACTGGGTCGTGAGGGCTACACCTACGTCATGGAGACGATGCAGACCAACGCCCGCGCGCTGGCGGCCAACCTGCGTGACAGCGGCCGCTTCGAGGTGATCGGCAGCGATCTGGAGCAGCTGCCGCTGGTCGCCTTCCGCCTTGCCGGCAAGCATGACTACGACGAGTCCGACATCGCCTGGCAGCTCTCGGCCGAGCGCGGTTGGATGGTTCCGGCGTACACGCTGCCGCCCAACGCGGAGCGGGTGAAGATCCTGCGGGCCCTGGTCAAGGAGACCCTGAGCCGCGACCAGATCGACCGCCTGACGCAGGACATCGCCGATGCGTGTGCCACCCTGGACCGCAAGGGGGCGGCCCACGACATCGAGCGGGCCCAGGTCGAGCGCGGCACCGGTTACTGACAGCCGCAGCCCTCGACTGCCGCCCGTACCTGACCCGGGCAGTTCCTCACCCTGCACGACCTGGCTCAAGCCGCCCCCAGGGAGACTTGATCGGGTATGCCGCGAACGGCGGTCAGCGGCCGAGTGACGGTCCGGCGATCGGGTCGGGGAGTGGCGAGCGGGTCGGGGAGTGGCGATCGGGTCAGGTCCCGATGCGGGCGTGGCTCCAGCCGGCGGCAGACAGTGGCAGCCCGCTGCGGGGGCTGCTTGATCCGCCGCCCGTTCGGCGAGTTGACCGCATTTCATCACCATACGTGGCGGATGATGGGCACACCGTAGCCATTTCGGGGATTGGATGCTCATGGACCGCTACCCTCCGATCGCCGACCACGGACTCGTGGGTGACCTGCAGACCGCGGCCCTGGTGTCGTCCCAGGGTGTCGTCAACTGGTTCTGCTCGCCGAGATTCGACTCGCCGAGCGTCTTCGCCTCGCTGCTCGACCACGACCGCGGTGGGCACTTCCGGTTGGCGCCGGAGCACTCGGACGTGTCGTGCAAGCAGCTCTACTACCCGGACACCGGGGTACTGGTCACCAGGTTCATGTCGCCGGACGGGGTCGGCGAGGTCGTCGACTGGATGCCGGCCAACACGAGCCGGACCCCGACCGACCGCCACAGCCTGATGCGGGTGATCCGGGCCGTGCGCGGCACCGTGCGTTTCGTCCTGGAGTGCCGGCCGCGGTTCGACTACGCCCGCGCCGAACACGAGCTGGAGATGAAATCCCAGGAGGCCGTCTTCCGCGCACCCGGGATCACCGGCCATCTGCAGGCCAGCTTCCCGCTGGAGCGGGACGGGCAGGACGTGCGGGGCTCGGTCGTCCTCACCAGGGGCCAGTCGGCCGCAGCCGTGTTCACCACGTGTGCCGCAGACGGTGCGGTGCCCCCTCCGCTCGTCGTGGAGGACGTCACCGCGAGGCTGTGGCATGAGGTGGACTTCTGGCAGAAGTGGCTGCACAGCTCCCACTACCGGGGGCGGTGGGCCGAGATGGTGAACCGCTCCGCCATCACGATCAAGCTGCTCACCTACCACCCCTCCGGGGCGCCGGTCGCCGCCGCCACCATGGGCCTGCCCGAGCAGGTCGGGGGCGAGCGCAACTGGGACTACCGGTACTCCTGGGTGAGGGACGGCTCGCTCTCCGTGCGGGCCCTGCTCGACCTCGGCTTCGCCGAGGAGGCGTCGGCGTTCACCAAGTGGCTGGGCGACCGGATGCGCGACCGAGCCGACCTGCCCGGCGAGCGTCTCCAGATCATGTACCGGGTCGACGGTGAACCGCATCTGACCGAGGAGATCCTCGACCACCTGGAGGGCTACCGGGGATCGCGTCCGGTGCGGGCCGGCAACGCCGCCGCCGATCAGCTGCAGCTCGACATCTACGGTGAGGCCCTCTACGCCATGGCCGAGGGGATGGACGTCGGCGTGGAGCTCGGCTACCACGGCTGGAAGGGGCTCGCGCGGACCCTGGACTGGCTGTCCGACAACTGGGACCGCCCCGACGAGGGCATCTGGGAGACGCGCGGAGGCCGCAACGACTTCACCTACAGCCGGGTGATGTGCTGGGTCGCCTTCGACCGGGGCATGCGGATGGCGATCGAGCTCAGCCGGCCCGCCGACATCCCGCGTTGGCGGGCCGCCCGCGACGCCATCCTGGAGCAGGTGATGGACAAGGGCTGGAGCCAGTCCGAGCAGGCCCTGGTGCAGCACTACGGCGGCGACGTGCTGGACGCCTCGCTGCTGCTGATCCCACGTGTGGGATTCCTCGCCGCCAAGAGCCCGGGCTGGCTCTCCACCCTGGACGCGATGGAGCGCAAGCTCGTCTCGGACAGCCTCGTCTACCGCTACGACCCGGCCGCCTCCCCGGACGGCCTCCGCGGCTCGGAGGGCACCTTCAGCCTCTGCACCTACCTCTACGTCGACGCCCTGGCCCGGGCCGGGCGGGTCCGCCCTGCCCGCTACACCTTCGAGAAGATGCACACCTACGCCAACCACGTCGGCCTGTTCGCCGAGGAGATCGGTCCGAGCGGTGAACAACTCGGCAACTTCCCACAGGCGTTCACGCACCTGTCGCTCATCATGGCGGCCTCGACCCTGGACGAGGCGATCGACAGGCAGCGCGCCCGGGACTGAGCCGGCGCCGGGGCTCAGCCGTGGCAGAGTCACGGCTGAGGCCCGGCCGGCTCCGCGCCGCACCGCGCCGGCGCGTGTGCGGTTCGGGCGCCGCCGCCCGCGGTTCGAAGGGGTCAGGTGAGTGACACCAACAGCTCACGCTGTCTTGCACGCCGGTGGGCGAGCGGCCTCTGATGGATCCATGCAGCCATCGCCCCCGACTTCGAACACCAATATTCCACCGCTGGAGCGTTCGCACTGGGTTGCCTTCGCCGGAATCCTCCTGATGCTGAGCGGTCTGTTCGACATCATCAACGGGTTCGTCGCGATCCTGGACCACGGCTACTACGAGACCACCGCCAACCACGGCAACCGCTTACTGATCCTCAATTACACGGCCTGGGGGTGGATCTGGGTCGCGGTGGGGATCGCGCAGGTGCTGGCCAGTCTGGGTGTGCTGCTGGGGGTCAGGGCAGCACGGATCACCGGCATCACGCTGGCCTCCTTGTGCCTGGTGGGTCAGATGATGTTCCTCTCGGCCTTCCCCTACTGGTCGCTGTTCACCATGCTGATGTCCGTCCTGGTGATCTACGGACTGCTGGCCGAACCGCGTCACGCCCAGGGCATGCGGGTGTGACCGACGCGCCCGGCGGCCGGCGCGGGGGGTCCCCGGTCCCGAGTTCCCGGCTCACGGGGACGCCGGGGTCGGGGCCTCCACCGCTGCGGGGGCCGGGGTGAGTCGGAGCGTGAGGACGTAGGAGACCGCCACGGCGACGATCACGAGCGGCATCACGGTGAGGCCCTCCAGGCCCAGCAGCAGGGTGGCCAGCAGGACGGCGGTCATCGGCAGTTTCAGCATGGCGACGCACATCGCGCCGACGCCCATCGCGAAGCCGGACGTCACGTCGAGCCCGGGGAGGTGCGCGAGGGCCAGGCCGCCCGCCGCTCCCACGAACATCGAGGGGAAGACGGGGCCGCCGCGGAAAGCGCTGAGCGAGAGGCTGTAGGCGAGCGCCTTGCAGCTGACGAGTACCGCCAGTGTGGCGGCCGTGTAGCCGGACTGACCGGCCAGCAGTGGGCCGAGCGCGCTCTGGCCCGAGTACAGCACGTCGGACGCCGCCTTGCCCGTCCCCTCGGCGTACACCAGCGCGGCCACCCCCACGAGTACGCCGGCCAGGACGGTGGCCACCACGCGCCGTCGCTCGATCCGGGGCTGCAGGAAGAGGGCCGAGCGGTGGATTCCCGTTCCCAGGAGGGCCGAGGCCACCCCGATGGCGAGTGCCCAGCCGAATCCGGCGAGGTCGGGGCGGTCGGCGTGCGGCACCTGGTGGAGGACGAGCGAGTACGTGCCCAGGCCGGTCCAGGACCCGAGGCCGGTGAAGATCAGTGCGCCGACGCCGGCCGCGAGCAGGCCGGGCACCAGCACGATGCCCATCGTCGCGCCACCGAGGCCGGCCGCCTCCATCAGGAGGAACGCGCCGAGCAGCGGGGAGCCGAGCAGTGTGCTGACCGCCGCGAAGCTGCCCGCGGCCCCCAGTACGGCACTTGCGTTCGGCCGGATGTCACGCTTCGCCGCACGGACGGCGAACACCGCCAGGCCGCCGCCGAGCGCGATGAGCGGTGCCTCGGGGCCGAGCACCACGCCTCCCGCGAGGGACGCCACCGCCGCGAGCGCGACGCCGGGCAGTTCGGCCCCCGACGGCGCCTTGTTCGTGACCAGGCCCTCGGCCGGCTTGTGTCCGCCCGACCCCGGCAGGTGGCGGATGGTCAGGGCCACCAGCAGTCCGGTCACGGCGAGCAGCGGGATCGGCCACCAGGACGGCGTCCCGTGGAAGCCGAGGCCCTTGGGAAGGTCGGTGTAGGTCAGTGACTGCAGTTCGGAGACGAGCGCGAGGAAGCCGAACGCCGCTGCCGAGATCGGGACACCGAGCAGCGCGGTGATCACCAGCAGCACCGCGTAGCCGCGGGTGCGGACCAGCGCGAACGGATCCGGCGGCGTGGCGGCGGTCGGTCCGACGGGCGTGGTCTGCATGCTCAGCGTCTCCTCGGTACCGGAAGGCGATCGGACGAACGTCGGTCGACAAGCCTCCAACCGTGCTATCACGGCCTGGCACGGCGCATCGCGACTCCGGTCCGCGCCGGTCCGGCACATCATCGAACGTCATTCCAACGGCCTAGTGACGACCAGGGCGACACGGACGGCAGCGCACGGACGCGCCGCCGGGGAGCCGGACATCCCGCCGGCCGGGGCCGCTTCCGCCGGCTCCGGGGTGACGGAGCCGCCGGCCGGCGCGGCGGGCGCTTGTGCCGGTCCTGGCCGATAGTGGACGCAGTGCCGCCCCGTCTCGGAGAAGCCGTCATGGTGGCGCGCACCCCGCCGGAACTCCTCGACCGGCGACGCGACCGACACGGCCCCAGGAGCGGTGTTCATGGGAGCAGCAGAGAACAGGCCGGACGACGGGCGCCCACCGCGCCCACGCCAGAGCCGTGCCGAGTTCACGGCGCTCTACCGGCGGCTCGCGCAGCCGACCACCAGCGGCTCCCACAGCGCTGTGGCCGCCCGCACACCGGGGCTGGTCCGGGCGGCGGCGGGCGAGGTCAGACTCGGCCGGACGGTGACGATGGCCGCACCGATCGAGACCCGGGCCGCCCCCGACAACCCGCAGCCCGCCGGCCACCGGCTCACCAGCCCGCCCGAGCCCGAAGCCGGGGGAGGCGGGCTGCACTTCGCCACCGACCGGTTCAGCATGAACGTGCACGGCGACGCGGACAGTCACCTCGACGCCCTGTGCCACGTCGTCTACGACGGCACCCTGCACGGGGGCGTCCCAGCGAGCACCGTGACCGCGGAGGGTGCCACCGCCCTGTCCGTCGACCTCGTGCGGAACGGCATCGTCGGCCGCGGCGTACTCCTCGACATCCCTCGGCTGCGAGGCGTGCCGTGGCTGGAGCCGGGCGACCACGTCACCGCCGAAGACCTCCGGGCCGCCGAGGCCGCCCAGCGCGTGCGGGTCGGCGTGGGGGACATCCTCCTCGTGCGCGTCGGCCACCGCCGCCGGCGCATCGAAACAGGGCCCTGGGACGCCGCCCGAGCCCGGGCCGGCCTGCACCCCGAGGCGGTGGAATTCCTCGCCGAGCGCCAAGTGGCCGTGCTGGGCAGCGACGGCAACAACGACACGGCCCCCAGCCCCACCGAGGGCGTGGACTTCCCCGTGCACGTCCTGGGCATCCACGCCCTCGGACTGCACTTCATGGACTACCTGCAGTTCGAGGACCTGGTGCCGCTCTGCGAGGAGGCACACCGCTGGTCGTTCCTCTGCGTCGTCGCGCCCCTGCGGCTCCCCGCGGCCACCGGTTCCCCCGTCAATCCCATCGCCATCCTCTGACCGGTGGGCCGGCAGTTGCCGGCCCACCCCGCACCCACCCACGATCCGAGGCGACCCCGTGGCAGGAACCGAACACTACGACGTCATCGTCATCGGCACCGGAGCGGGCGGCGGCACCCTCGCCCACCGCCTCGCGCCGACCGGCAAACGCATTCTCATCCTGGAACGCGGCGGATACCTCCCCCGCGAGCGGGACAACTGGGAGTCCACCGCCGTCTTCGTCAAGGGCAAGTACCGGGCCCCGGAGTTCTGGTTCGACAAACACGGCGACCGGTTCCCGCCGGAGGTCAACTACTACGTCGGCGGGAACACCAAGTTCTACGGCGCCGCGCTCTTCCGCCTGCGGCCCGAGGACTTCGGCGAGATCCGCCACCACGGCGGCCTCTCCCCGGCCTGGCCGATCCGCTACGAGGACCTGGAGCCCTACTACACCCAGGCCGAACACCTCTACCTCGTGCACGGCCAGCACGGCGAGGACCCCGGCGAGGGGCCGGTCAGCGCCCAGTACAGGTACCCGCCGGTGCGGCACGAACCGCGTATCCAGCAACTCAGCGACGACCTGGAGAAGCAGGGACTGCACCCGTTCCACCTGCCGATCGGCGTCAACCTCACCCAGGACGCCACCGGCGGCGCGGCCCACGGGAGCGTGTGCATCCGCTGCAACCGGGTCGACGGGTTCCCGTGCCTGGTGCAGGGCAAGGCCGACGCCCAGGTCATCTGCGTCGACCCGGCGCTGGAGCACGACAACGTCACGATGGTCACCGGGGCGAACGTCCGGCGGCTGGAGACGGATGCCGGCGGTCGCACGGTGACCGAGGTGGTCGCGGAGCTGGCGGACGGTTCCACGGCCCGTTTCCGGGGCGACATCGTGGTGGTGGCCTGTGGCGCGGTCAACTCCGCCGCACTACTTCTGCGTTCGGCGAGCGACCGGCATCCGGACGGGCTGGCCAACAGCTCCGGCGTGGTCGGCCGCCACTACATGCGGCACAACAACCTCGCGCTGATGGCGGTCTCCAAGGAGCCGAACGACACGCAGTTCCAGAAGACCCTGGCACTGAACGACTGGTACCTGGGCGCCGACGACTGGGAATTCCCGCTCGGCGGCATCCAGATGCTCGGCAAGTCCGACTCCGACCAGATCAAGGGCGAAGCACCCCGTTGGGCCGGACTCGCCTCACCCGACATGCCGTTCGAGGTGCTGGCCCACCACGCGGTGGACTTCTGGCTGTGCGGTGAGGACCTCCCGCACCCCGACAACCGCGTCACCCTCGACGGTGACGGCGACATCCACCTCGCCCTGGACGAGAAGAACAACACCGAAGGGCTGAAGCGCCTGCAGCACAAGCTCCAGAAGATGCTCGGGCAGCTGGGCATGCACCCCCACCACCTGCTGCCGCACAGCCTCTACCTGCACAAGGGGATGCCGATCGGCGCCACCGCGCACCAGGCCGGCACCGTCCGCTTCGGAACCGACCCGCAGACCTCCGCGCTCGACGTCGACTGCAAGGCCCACGACCTCGACAACCTGTACGTCGTGGACACCAGCTTCTTCCCGAGCATCGGCGCGGTGAACCCGTCCCTGACCGCCATCGCCAACGCGATGCGGGTCGGCGACCGCATCGCGGAGCGCCTTCGCTGAGCCCACCCGCCGGGCGTCCCGCTGACCGTGCCGTCGAAGGCGGCACGCTCAGCGGTGTCAGCTCGCGACGTCGTCGTCGGTCAGCGGCTCCAGGACGCCTCGCGTGTCGAGCCGGTAGAGCACGGTCACGGCCGGCCCGATCAGCACGAGCGCGACGAGCGACACGATGAGCATCCACCGCAGGGTGCCGCTCGCACCGACGGCCTGCTGGACGGTCAGTGAGGTGGGCACCAGGTAGGGCCGCTGGGCGACGCCCCAGGCGGCGACCGCCAGGGCGACGGCTGCCACCGCGCTGTACCGGGCCCAGCCCAGGGCGGGCCCGCCGACCAGGACGACGGTGACTGCTCCGGCCGCCACCGACAGCAGGACGAGGAGCAGCCCCCAGCCGTGGGTGAGGCCGTGGTGCACGTACGTGGCGTCGTCGGTGGTCACGGTCAGGCCGATCGCGCCGACGACCACCAGCGCCGCGACGGCGATCCGGGCGCGCAGCCGGAAGTAGCCGACAAGGGCGTGGGCGCCGAAGCGGCGGGCGTCCGCGGTGAGGAAGACGGCGCCGAGGACGGCCGTCGCGCAGACGGCGAGCAGCCCCGCAGTCACGGAGGTGGTGTTCGCCCAGGCGTCGGCGGAGGCGGTGGTGCCGGGGGAGACCCGGCCGGAGGCGACGCTGCCGATGACGGTGCCGAGGAAGAACGGGGTGAGCAGGGAGGCGACGGCGAAGACGGCGCCGTAGACGCGTCGTGCGGCGAGCCGGCGGGTGGGCTTGCGCAGGGCGAACCCGGCGCCGCGCAGCACCATGCCCACGGCGGCGAGCGCCAACGGCAGCCACAGCGCGGTGAACACGGTCTGGAAGAACTCCGGGAAGCCGGTCCACATGAGCACCAGGACGAAGACCAGCCAGACGTTGTTGACCTCCCAGACGGGGGCCATGGCGTGGTCGATCAGCCACCGCGGGCGCCTGCCGCGCTCGGCGCCGCCGGCCAGCAGGTCCCAGAAGCCGGCGCCGTAGTCGACGCCGCCGCCACAGGCGTAGGCGACGATCGCCAGCAGCAGGACCCAGGACAGGATGTCGGCCGTCACCCGGTGCCTCCAGGAGTGTGCCCGGGGCCGGGGTCGGCAGGCGGCGGGTGCGCCCCGGCAGCGGCGAGTTCGGGGCGCGGTCCGTAGGGGGTGTCGCTCTCCGGACTCTCCGCGGCGGCGGCGGGGCCGGCCTGGGCCAGGCGCCAGCGGGTACCCATCTTGAGCAGCACGGTGAGGAACGCCCCGAAGACGAGGACGTAGACCACCACGACGACGGCGAACATCGTCCACAGGGAGGCCGCGCGGGTCGGTGTCACCGCCTCCGAGACCCGCATGTTCTGGTAGACGATCCACGGCTGGCGTCCCACCTCGGTGGTGATCCAGCCGCACTCGACGCAGAGCACGCTGGCGACGCCGGCGAGGGCGGCGCAGCGGAAGAACCAGCGGGACTTCGGCAGGTCGCGGCGGCGCCACCAGCACCAGGCGTACCAGAGGGCGAGCAGAATGAGGACGCTGCCGATGGTCGCCATGATGTCGAAGGCCCAGTGCACGATGGTGGCCTGGGTCGCGGTGGGGCGGTCGTCGGCGGCCACCGCGTTGAGGCCGGTGACCTGCGTGTCCGGTTTGAACCCGGCGAGGATGGAGTCGAGTTGGGGGATCTTCAGGCCGCCCTTCACGCTGCCGTCCTCCTGCAGGCGGCCGAACAGGTACTCGGGGACGTGGGTGTCGGTGTCCCAGACGAGTTCGGCGGCGGCGAACTTGATCGGCTGCTTGTGGAAGACCTGCCGGGCGATGTTGTCGCCGAGGAAGAACTGGACGGGTGTGAGGATCGCCGCGACGGTGAACGGGACGGTGAAGCCGAGGCGGTGGTAGCGGTCGCGGCGCCCGCGCAGCCAGCCGACCGCGTAGACCCCGGCGACGACGTACCCGGCGGTGAGGAACATCGCGACGGTGAAGTGCCAGTACTCCGGCCCGAACATCGGGGTGAAGACCGCCTGCCGGACGTCGACGTTCACCGGGTTGCCGTCGGCGTCGAGAGTGAAGCCCTGCGGGGTGTTCATCCACGAGTTCGCGGCGATGATGCCGAACGCGCCCAGCAGGGCGGCGAGCGGCAGCGGCACCGCGAGCCAGAAGTGCGTCCACGGTTTCAGCCGGCGCCAGCCGTAGAGGTAGATCGCGATGAGGACGGCCTCCAGGAAGAAGGCCCACGCCTCGACGCCGAAACCCAGGCCGAAGACGTCGCCCCACCGGCCCATCATGCCGGGCCACAGCAGGCCGAACTCGAAGGACAGCACGGTGCCGGTGACGACACCGACGGCGAACTGCACGGCCATCACGGCGGACCAGCGCCGGGCCAGCAACATGGCGGTCGGGTCGCCCTTGCGCAGCCCCCGGTGGTGCATCACCAGCGTGATGAACGGCAGCGCCACCCCGAACGGCACCAGCATGATGTGGGTGGCCAGGGTGAACGCCATCATCTCGCGGGCGGGCAGGAGCTGCGCCGGAGCGCCGGCGAGGAGCTGTGTCGCGGTGTCCACCTGCGGGTCAGCCTCCGGTCGCGAAGCCGGGAAAGAGCGTCATGCCGCCGTCGACGTAGATCGTGGTGCCGACCACGTAGTCCATGAGGTCGGAGGCGAGCACGGTCACGGCGTGGGCGATGTCGTCGGGGTCGCCGACCCGGCGGTAGGGGATCAGCTTGAGCAGGTCGGCCTCGGCCTCGGGGGTCTCCCAGGCGTCGCGGTTGATCGGGGTGCGGATGGCGCCGGGCGCGACCGCGTTGACCCTGATGCCCTTGGGGGCGAGCTCCTGCGCGAGGGTTTGCATCATCATGAGGACGCCGCCCTTGGACGCCGCGTAGTTGGCGTGGCCGGACCAGGGGATGATCTGGTGGACGGAGCTCATGCAGACGATCTTCCCGGCCGCGCGGGACACCTCGGGGACGACGCCCCGGCGCACGAACTCCTTCGCGGCCTCGCGCGCGCACAGGAACTGCCCGGTGAGGTTGACCTCCAGGACCTTGTTCCACTGGGCGAGCGTCATCTCGGTGCTGGCGGCGTCGCGCTGCAGACCGGCGTTCGCCACCAGGACGTCGATCGTGCCGAACTCCGCGACCATGTGCGAGACCATGGCGACGACCTGCTCCTCGTCGGCGACGTCCGCCTCGTGCGCGTACGCCCGCACACCGAACGACCTGATCTCCTCGACCACCTCCTCCGCCGCCTCGCGGCCGAAGACGTAGTTGACGACGACGTCGGCGCCGGCCCGGCCCAGTGCGATCGCGGTGGCCTTGCCGATACCCGAGTTGGCGCCGGTGACCAGCGCCTTCTGGCCGCGTAGCAGGGATGGTAGGTCGAGCCGCCGCGCGTCCGAGGCCGAGGCCATGGTCGTCTCCCGTCGTAGGTTCCCGTTTCGTAACCGCAGGCACCGTGCCCGGGTGCGTCGCGTGCCCCGGGAGAGGCTCGCCGCGCCTTCGGCCATCCGGCGCAGCGATGTCCCTCGGACGGCGTGCCGCCCGGTCGCCGACGCCGGACGCGGCCTCAGCCGGCAGGCCCGGTGACGACGTTGGCCAGGGGTTCACCCGCGAGGAAGCGCTCCAGCCGGCTGCGGATCAGGCGCGACGCGCGCGGCAGGAACGCGGAGCCGTGCCCGCCCACGTGCGGGCTGATCAGGGTACGGGGGGCGCGCCAGAGCGGATGGCCGGCGGGCGGTTCTGGAGGCGTAGCGCCCCGGCCGTCCCAGACGACTGCCATCAGGTCGGCCGTACCCACCTGCTCGGGCGGGTACGGAAGGAGGAGGGCCGATGACCCGGCGGGTACGGCGGACGGGTGGCTCATGGGCCGATCCCAGCAGTTGCAGGGCGCTGCCGCGATTCTCCGGGCCGGCCGTCCCGTCCGGCCTCCCCCCTTCGGCGGCCCCGGCGGCCTGCCTCTGGGCCGTCCGGGTGCACCGGTCCGCGCGCGCGGCGGCGGATGAACCGGATCCGCCCGCCGGTGCGGGAAGGTGTCGCGGGGGCCGTCCCCCGGGGGAGGACCGGGGGAGGACCGGGAGGAGCGGGATGGGGACAGCGGTGTCGGCACCGACGGTGGTGGTGGTGATGGGTGTCGCCGCCTCCGGCAAGAGCACCCTGGGGCGCCTGCTTGCGCGCCGCCGGGGAGTTCCGTTCGCGGAGGGCGACGACCTTCACCCGGCCGAGAACATCGCCAGAATGTCGGCCGGAGAGGAACTCGACGACGAGGACCGCGCGCCCTGGCTCCGTGCTCTCACGGCCCGGATTCGCAGGATCGACCGGCGGGCCGGTCACTTCATGCCGGCCGCCCTCCTCGGCTCCCAGTACGACGCGCTGGAGCCGTTGCGGGTCGGCGAGCCGGGGCTGACGGTCGATGCCGTCTCCGGCCCCGAGGTGATCGTGGAGGTGGCCCAGGCCGCTCTCGTGGACTTCGAGGTTCGGGGGCGACGCTGAGCGCTGCCCGGTGGCCGGGCGCGGCAGATGCGCTATGGACCGGGCTCGTCGGACGCCGGGGCCTCGGGGGCTGCTCGCCCGGGACGTCGTCCCCCGATGCCCTGGGGGTCGGCCGTGCGGGCAAGGGTGCGGCGGGGGGCATCGCCGAAGCCCCGTTCGACTGCGTCGTCGAGGAGGACGAGTTCGGCGCGCAGTGCGGGCCCGTAGGAGTCCGGCAGTGCCGCGAGGAGGCCCTGGAGGAGGGCCCGCAGGCGTCGGCAGACCTGGACGGAGGTCGTGCCGTAGTCGCGGATCTCGGTGAGGGCGAGTTCCAGGTACTCCTCCCAGGAGCGGCCGGGGAGCACGAGGCGGGGTCGCCCGTGGTCGTCGGCGAGGACGTAGTGGTCGCGGAGTCCGATGCGACCGACGGTGTGCAGGAACGTCTCGATGTGGTTCAGGACCTGGACGGCGGTGGTGGGGTCGTTGACGGCGGGGGAGAGGGCGCGGATGGCGATGTCGACGAGGATGCGCAGGGCGAAGGCCGGGTCCTGTTCGATGGTCCGCTCCGCGCCGAGGGCGAGCAGGCCGGCCACCCGGTGCGGGTCGGGCATGTCGGTACCGCCGTGGACCTCGACGACGGCGGCGCCGGGCGGCACGAAGTCCCCGACGGAGGCGGCGAGGACGAGGACGCAGTCGTGCCGCGTCGCGAGCGCGAGCATGCCGGGTGCGTCGAACGCCTGGACGACACCGCCGCGTTCCGCCCGTACCAGGGTCACCGGGCCGTCCGTCGGTGGCGTCCCGCCGGGTGCCGCGGTGCTCCGGACGTGTGCCGCCGCGTGGTCGAGGACCTGTTCGCCCTGGCGTCCGACGATGTCGGCGATGGCGACGGGGCGCAGGTTGTGGGTGAAGCGGTTGAGGTAGATCAGCAGGAGCAGGAGGCTCACGGAGACGGCGACACCGGCCAGGGTCACGCCGAGGTTGGGCACCGAGTCGGTCTCGATGGTCCGCAGCAGCGTGTACGCGAACGCGAAGGTGCCGGTGAAGGTGGCCAGTACGGCCTTCTGCAGCCGGTCGCGGTACCAGAGCCGCATGTAGCGCGGGGAGAGCGTGCCGGTGGCCTGCTGGATGACCAGGACGCCGATGGTGACGACGAATCCGAGCAGCGCGATCATCGAACCGACCACCGAGCTGAGGACGGT
Organism: Kitasatospora sp. NBC_00315; assembly: GCF_041435095.1. NCBI lineage: Bacteria > Bacillati > Actinomycetota > Actinomycetes > Kitasatosporales > Streptomycetaceae > Kitasatospora > Kitasatospora sp. NBC_00315. Next base: position 8,076,991 of record NZ_CP108025.1, read on the forward strand.
GCTCGCGGTCGACGCGGAGTAGTCCCAGCTCTTCGGCAGCCACGACGCCCCGTCCACGGCCGTCGCCGCCTCGGCGAGGGCGACGCCGAGGGCGAGCCCGAACAGCGGGACGATCCACAGGCTGGCCTTGGCGTACTGCCGCAGCCGGAACCGGGCGGCCCAGGACATCACGCGGGGCCCAGCAGGACGGCGGTGTCGCTCGGCATCGGGGTGATCGCCCTCGTCTCGGTGACCGGGTCCAGGCGGCCGTCGGGGCGGACGACGAAGAGGACGTCGTGGCCCGGCGGGACGGGTACGGTGCCGGGTTGCAGCAGGAAGCGGGCGCCCCGTCGGTAGCGTGCCGCCAAGAGGTGCCGGACGAGTGGCCGGCCGAAGAGGATGTCGCCCCCGGTGTAGGGGGCGACCACGCCGTGGCTGTCCTGGGGCGGTCCCACCCGGTAGACGGGCCCCTGGACGTTGTCCTTGACGACGACGGAGGCGAGGGCGTTGAAGTCGTCGTCGTCGGTGAGCAGGAACACCGCGGTGACGCCCTCCAGGCGGGCCCGGGGGTTGGTAGCGGTCGCGAGCATCTCCCCGTGGGCGAGTTCGATGCCGGCAGCGGTGATCCGCTCGCGTTCCTCGTCGAGCCCGGCCCACATCAGTACGTCGAGTCCCGCGGCCTCCAGCGCCTTGCCGAGGCCGATCACCCACGGGTCGCCGCCGACGAGCAGCGGCCGGGTCCGGCTCGGCCGGACGACTTCGAGCCGGCGGGCCACGGGTGCGGCGGTCAGTGCGTAGAGCAGGACCGTTCCCACGATGACGAGGAAGGTGATCGGGAGGATCTCGGAGGCGCCGGGCAGTCCCTTCTCCACGAGGGTGGCGGCGAAGGCGGACGCGGTCGACGCGGCGACGATGCCCCGTGGCGCCATCCACCCGATGAAGCCGCGTTCGCCCGCCGTCAGGTCGGAGCCCCGGGCCGAGGCGAACGCGACGAGCGGCCGGACGATCAGGACGAGGACGGCGATGAGAACGAGGGAGGGGACGAGCACGGGCGTCACGGAGGCGGGGGTGACGGCGGAGGAGATGGAGATGAACAGAAGGCCGATGATCAGCTGGACGAGTGTCTCCAGGAAGGGCCGGCGGGCCGGCATGTCCAGGCCGGGCAGGTTGGTGACGGCGAGTCCGGTGACGATGGCGGCGATGAGGCCGGTGTCGTCGCGGGCGATGTCACAGCCCGCGGAGACGAGGATCACCGTCGCCAGCTGGGCGAGGGTGCCGAGGGTCTCGCCGAGCCGCAGCTTGCGCAGTGCCAGCCAGAGGAGGGCGGTGCCGACGGCGCCGCCCGCGACACCGACGCCCATGCTGATCAGGAACTGGCCGATCTGGTAGCCCCGGCCGATGTCGATCCGGCCGGTCGTCGCGATGGCGTGGAAGACGATGGCACCGAGGATGCCGCCGATCGGGTCGGTGAGCGTTCCCTCCCAGATGAGGATGCGTCGCAGCCTGTCGGTCGGCCGCACGTATTCGAGCAGGGGGCCGACGACGGTGGGGCCGGACACGACCAGGATCACGGCGATCATCGCGGCCACCCGCAGGGGGATGTCGAACAGGGCCGGGCCGATGGCGGAGACGGCGAAGAAGGTGATCAGGATGCCGATGACCAGCAGCTTGAGCACGATCGCGCGGGTGCGGCCGGTCAGGTTGCGCAGGTTCAGTCCGAGGCCGGCGTCGTAGAGGATCACCGCGACGGACAGGGAGACCAGCGCGGGGAAGTCCGGTCCGATGAGCCGTCCGGGGTGGATGACGTCGGTCAGGGCGCCCGCGGTGAAGCCGACCGGCAGGAGGATGATCAGGGCGGGGACACGCAGCTTGTTCGCCAGGATCTGCGAGCCGGTGGCGAGAGCAACGGTCAGGGCGATACCCAGGAGGATGTCCTCACCGGTCATGGAGTCGTCCTCCCTCTGACGTTGTGCGCCCGTGGGATTCAACCGCGTGGACGGTCCCCGTGCTCGCCGATCGCGGTCGGACACGGCTTCCATCACCCGATCGGCCCTGCGGAAGTTCCTCCCGCCGACACAACGATGCGCACAGCGTCTCCGTGAGGTTCAGATCCCGGCGTCCTGACCGCGAGTTCAGGCAGGTCGGACGGGCCGTCGCCGGGCCGAGTGCGAAGGCTCCGCGTGCGTCAAAGTGGCCGCGTGGATGTGCGGGTGGAGCGGCCGGACGGCGCGGGCGATGAGGCGCCGGACATGGTCAGCGTGGTGCGCGCCAGCCCGCGCAGCCAGGCGTGGGCGTGGTCGGTTTCGTAGCGCTGATGCCACGACAGGTACACGGATGCCGAGGGCAGTTCGAGTGGCAGGGGGAGCACGACCATGCCGAGGTCGGTGACCGCGGAGCGCGTGGTGGCTTCGGGGACGCTGACCAGGAGATCGGAACTGCGCGCGAACTCCAGCGCGGCCGCTTCGGTGGGGGCGGTCGCGACCACGCGGCGGCTGAGGCCGAGCCGAGCGAGGGCGTCATCGAGGGCATTGCTGACGTTTCCACGTCGAGAGACGGTGACGTGTTCGGCGGCGGCGTACTGCTGCGCGGTGACGGTTGTGACGCGGGTGAGGGGATGCCCCTGCCTCACGGCGATGACCAGGCGGGTCTCGCCCACGTTCTCGGCACGGATGTCAGGTGCGCTCGGACGGTTGGCGTTCGCCTCCAGGTCGACCTCGCCGCGCCGCAAGCCGGGGGTGTCGGTGCTCGATTCCGCGACGAAGCGCAATCGCACGCCCGGTGCCTGCCCGCGCACTGCCGCGAGCAGTGCGGGGCCGCTCAGGGCGACCAGAGAATCGTGCCAGCGGAGTGTGAAGGTGCGCTCCAGCGTCGCCAGATCGAGTTCACGGCTCGGTGCCAGCACGCCCTGGACCTGGTGCAGAAGCTCGTGCACCTGCCCCCGGACGGCGATCGCATACGGCGTCGGTGTCATCGTCCGGCCTGTGCGCACCAGGATCTGATCCCCGGTCGTGTGCCGGATCCGGCCGAGGCTCCGGCTCATCGCGGGGGCGGTGACATGAAGGCGCGCGGCCGCACCGGCCACGCTGCCCTCCTCCAGCAGGGCGTCGAGCGCGGTGAGCAGATTCAGATCCAATTGCATGTGAGTAACTCTAAGCGTTCCTGACATGCATTTGAAGTTAATGAAGGGGCTGCCTATCTTCGAGACGAGAGCGCACGACGGAACGCACCAGGTCCGCCCGACCGGCCTCATCCCCCTCCTCAGACAGGAGCACCGCCATGTCCGAATCGCTTCAGACCACCGACCTCGCCGCCTCCGACGCCGACCTGCTCACCCGGACCGCGATCGCCTTGCGCGCGGCCGGCTCCGCGCTGCGCGAGCGCTACGGTGACGTGGTCCGCCACCGGACCCGCGAAGAGCTGATGCGCGCGCTCGCCGCCAACGACGACGCCGTCCTCGACATCCTGCGCCCCCGCCTCACGCACCTGCGCCCGCAGGCCGGCTGGGTGGAGGACGAGCTCGACGGCGGGGCACTGCCGCCCGGAGAATGGTGGGTCGTGGATCCGGCCGAGGGCAACGTCAACCACCTGCACGCCCTGCCGGAATGGGCGGTTACCGCCACCCTCGTGCGCGACAACCGGCCGGTCCTCACCGCGGTCCACCTTCCGTTGACCGGCGAGACCTACACCGCGCTCACCGGCGCGGGCGCCCATCTCGACGGCCGGCCGCTGCACGTCTCCCCGACCACGGACCTCGGCCTGAGCATCGTGGCCACCAGCCAGGCCCGGCCCGACGAGGACGAGAAGGTCGTGCGACGCGTCGGATCCGCGATCACCGCGATGCTCCTCGACGCGCTCGTCGTGCGCACCGCCGTGCCCGCGACCCTGCACCTGGTGAACGTGGCCGCCGGCCGGATCGACGGCTTCTGGCAGTTCGCCGGCGCCCGCGCGGACCTGCTTCCCGGGGTGCTGCTCGTCACCGAGGCGGGCGGACGGATCTCCGACGCGGAGGGCCGCCCCTGGACACCGCAGAGCGAAAGCTTCCTCGCGACCGCGCCCGGCGTCCACGCCGAGGCCCTCGCCACGCTCGCGCGCTGACCGCACATCACGACTCACCCGTACGGAAGGACCACCTCCTCATGACCACGATCGCAGTTCTCGGAAACGGCCGCGTCGGCGGCAACCTGGCCACAGCCCTCACTCGGGCAGGACATCAGGTGACGGTGGCGGACCGCTCGCCCGGAGCCGCCTCCCGCGCTGCCCGGACAGCCGAGGTCGTCATCAACGCCACCCCGGGCGCCGGCTCGCTGGAGCGGCTCGTCGCCCTGCGCGAGGAGCTACAGGGCAAGATCCTCCTCGATGTCTCCAACGCCACCGTCGACGGACCGGACGGACTACCCGCCGACCTGCTCTACCCCGGCTCGAGCCTCGCCGAGCAACTCCAGGAAGCACTGACCGAAACGCACGTCGTCAAGGCACTCAACACCATGCTCTTCCCAGTGATGACCGCACCGGCCATACTCACCCAGGCGCCGGACGCCTTCCTCTCCGGCGAGAACCCGCAGGCCAAGCAGACCGTCCGCGAACTGCTCACCGACCTCGGCTGGCGCACGGAGTGGATCACCGACCTCGGCGGGATCCAGACCGCCCGCGCCACGGAGGCCGCGATCCTGTTCGTGCCGCACGTGATTCGGTCCAGCGGATTCACGCCCTTCGCGATCTCGATCGCCCGCTGACAGCGGCCAGTTGGACGGGCGAGAGCCCGGGACGCGCGTCTCGCGGGTACCAGCCGGCGAAGTCCTCGTCACACCACAGCCCGTGCTCCGGAACCGGCCGTGCGCGGGCGCCACCCGCACCTCGTTCCGCGGGGCAGGGATCGGCGGGTGCGCCCCTGCCGTCGCCCCTGCCGTCGCCCCTGCCGTCGCCCCTGCCGTCGCCCCCGCCGTCGCCCCCGCCGCGGGCGATGCCCGGGGCCGCGCGCGGAGCCCGGGTCGGACGGGCACCATGGGCGTGTGCAGACCTTCCTGCCTTTTGCGGATTTCACCGCGTCCGCCGCGGCGCTCGACCAGCGGCGGCTCGGGAAGCAGCGGGTGGAGGCCCTCCAGGTGCTGCGGGGGCTCATCGTCCCCGGCTACGGGTGGCGCCACCACCCGGCGGTGCGCATGTGGACGGGGTACGAGGAGGCGCTCGTGCGCTACGGGCTGGAGATCTGCGGGGTCTGGACCGCTGAGGGTCGCCGGGACTCCTGCGCGGTCTCTCTCGCCGAGGGCCTGCGCTCCTGCGGGCAGGGGCCTGCGCGGTCGCAGAAGGAGTTGGCTCGCGCGGGAGAGATCCCGCCGTGGCTGGGGACGGACGCCTTCCACCGCAGCCACCAGTCCTCACTCGTCCGTAAGGACCCGGGCTTCTACCGGTCCCGTTTTCCGGGCGTGCCCGACGACCTGCCCTACGTCTGGCCCGCTTCGGACCGCGGTCGGCACGCCTGACCCGCGAGCGACGGCGGCGCCCGAGCGTCGCGTCATGGGCGGAGACCGCGGCCGGGCCGCCCCCGGTGACCTCCCGGTACGGCCCGGCCGGACGGCTCGGAACCGAAGGCGGACCCCGACCGTGCCCGCGGCGCTCCGGGCCCCACCCGGCCGGACGAACCGGAGTAGCACCGCCAGGCATGGTCGGGGCCCGGGGTCGGTCCCCACCTGGGCGAGTGGGTCAGGCACAGCACCGCCTGGCCGACTCGCCCGGGCGAGGGCCGACCTCCCGTGCCCCGGCCGGATCGATCCGGTGTTCTCCCACCGGATACCCCGGAGCACCCCCGGCCCCTCTCCGAGAGCGGACCCCCTGCACCCGGACCCCCTGCACCCGGATCTCCCCTACCTGGACCCCTGCACCCGGATCTCCTCCACCGAGAAGGTCGCTCCGGGAAGGTCGTACCCGGAGCGGGGCGCGGACCGGCAGGTGCCGGTGATCCGCTCCGGTCCCTCTCCGGGGCGGGCGGTCAGCGCAGGTTGAGATTGAAGGTCAGCGCCGGGACGGCGTTCCGGACGAGGGACGCCGCCTGGTCGGCCCACCAGGCGCCGGCGGCGGGGTCCACGACGCCGTACTCGGGGTCGACGGTGCCGCCGGGGATGCTGCGGTTGCACTGGCCGTCGGACTGGCCCACGGTCTTGACCCAGAGGAAGGCGTCCACCAGCGGGACGCCGGTGTCGGCGGTGGGTCGGGCGCCGATGCCGCGGTCGGGTGCGTTGCACCAGGTCTGCGGGTCGCCCGTGTACTTGCCCGGGGGCGGGGTCCACGCGCCGCGGCCGTTGCGGCTGGTGTCGACGACGAAGTGGGTGAGCTGGTCGGTGGGCGGGGTGCCGGCGTTCTGCTGGAACCAGTCGTCGGTCCAGTGCCAGGTGGTCGCGTCGTCCGGGTCCACCGCATGACCCGGCTGTCCGTCGTTCGGGGCGTTCGGGGAGTAGTACTGGCCGGCGCACCAGTCGGCGTGACCGTTGGCCCAGGCCGGCCCCTTGGTGGCGAACCAGAGGCAGTCGGAGACCCAGGTGCCGTAGTGGGTGTTCAGGTCGGTGGCCAGGTTGTTGGAGACGTTGAGCGAGAACCCCTGGGTGCGGGCCACGCCGGCCTGGATCAGACGCTGGGCGATGTCGCCGACGCTCCTCCAGTGGCTGTTGCCCGCGTCCAGGTAGACGGAGGTGCCCGGCTGTCCTTCGAGGGCGTCGATTGCGGCGTTGAGGTCGCCGATGCGGCCGGAGGTGAGGGCGCCGGTGGGATCGGAGTCGGGGCCGCAGTCGGAGGGCAGGTTCGCGAGGCCGTCCGGTTCCAGCACGACGACGGCCTTGCCGTTGCCGATGCCCTGCGCGAAGGCCTTGATCCACGCCTGGTACTCGGCGTCGGACTGCGCTCCGCCGGCGGAGTACAGCGAGCAGTCGCGCAGCGGGATGTTGTAGGCGACGAGCGAGGGGACGGTGCCGGTACGCCGGGCGTCCCGCATCAGCTTCTCCACCTTGCTCCTGACCTCGGCGGGGGTGCCGCCGGTGAACCAGGTGGCCTCCGGCCAGCTCGCCAGCTTCGCCATCGTCGCGGCGCCGGCCAGGTCGTGGTTCTTCAGGTCGGTGACGGCCTGGTGGGCGGCGTCGCTGTCGGGGTCGACGTGGAAGCGGGTCCCGGCGGGCAGGGTGTGGTCGGCGGCCGTCGGCGGTGCGGGTGCGGCCGTGGCGGGGGCGGCGAGGCCGAGTACCAGCGCGACGGCGGCGGCGGGGAGCACGGTTCTGGGCAGGCGGTGTGTCATCAGGTTCCTCGGGCTTCGGGGTGCGGTCGAAGGTAGTGGCGGGAGGCCCGGCGCGCCGGGTACGGGTCGTGGCGCGCCGGGCCGGGCTGTGCGGGTGGCTGCGGCCTTCAGCCGTGGGAGGGGCTCAGTAGCCGTAGATCATCTTGTAGGCGACCTCGGGGAGGAACTGGCCCGCGGCCGAGCCCGCTCCGACGCCGCAGTTGCCGTCGGACTCGCCCGGAGCCTTGATCCACAGCAGCATCTCGGCGCCACCGCCGAGCTGGGTGGGAGTGCCGGTCTTCCGGCCTGCGGGGTTGCACCAGGTGCCGTTCGAGCCGTTGCCGTTGCGGCTGGTGTCGACGGTGAAGGGCTTGGTGTAGCCGTAGGAGGACTTGAGGGTCGAGTTGACCGAACCGGCGTAGGCGGTGTTCTCGGCGGTGGTGTAGAAGTTGGAGACGTTCAGGGAGAAGCCGTGGGTGCGGCTGAGGCCGGCGGCGTTCAGGTGCTGGGCCATCGTGGACGAGCTGATCCAGCCGGGGTTTCCGGCGTCGAGGTAGACCCAGGTGTTCGGGGCCTTGTTGTTGAACTGGGTGATGGCGTTGTTGAGCAGGGCGTTGCGGCTGGAGATCTGGGCGGACGTCATGCAGCTCTGGTCGCCGAGCGCGTCGGGTTCGAGGACGACGACGGCGGGACGGCTGCCGATGCCGCTCGCGAAGGCCGCGATCCAGGTGTCGTAGGCGGCGGCGGATCCCGCGCCGCCGGCGGACTGGCCGCCGCAGATGTCGCGGTCCGGGATGTTGTAGGCGACCAGGACGGGCAGCTTGCCCGCGGCCTGGGCCGCGCCCACGTAGGCGCCGGTGGCGGTGCCGATGGTGCCGCTCCAGTTGCCGAACCAACGGGCCATCGGCTTGGCCGCGATGGAGGCGCTGATGGCGGCGGCGCGTCCGTCGCCGGGGTTGGCGGCGGCCCACGCGGCAGCGCTGCTGCCGGGGTCCACGTAGAAGCCGTTGGTGCTGGACACGGGATCCGCGTGCGCGGCGGTGGGGGCCGCGAGCGCGAGCGGAAGGGCGAGCAGGATCGCTGCGGTCAGACGGGTGGGCCTGCGCATGGTGGGGCCTCTTCTCGGGTGGGGGATCGCCGTGCCGCCGCGTTGGGGGCGGCGGGCGCGACGTCGGGCGGGACGCGGTGGTGGTGGCCCGGAGCGTCGGGGGCAGTCGGCGGACCGGCCGCAAGGACCGGCCGCTGAGTGCGTCCAGCGCCCAGGTGGGACGCCCGGGAATGCCTCTTGTGGAAGCGCTTCCGGTTGGATTCGAGCGAACATCCGCCGCGGGGCAATCGTGAAGCCGCCTTCCAGCCCGTGTCAAGACGCCGACGGCGCTTGCTCTTCACGAGGAGGGCTGATCCTTGTACTGTCCAGATATGGAAGCGCTTCCGGTTCGGTTCGGCCGGATTCCCACCGGGGCGCTACCCTCCTGAAGGTACCGAGACCGGAGTGAACTGCCGTGACAGACGAATCGACGCGCCGACGGCCCACCCTGGACGAGGTGGCCGAGCGGGCGGGTGTCTCCCGGACCGCGGCGTCGCGGGTGCTCAACAACGCACCCCACGTCAGCCGCGACAAACGGGAGGCCGTCCAACGCGCGATCAGGGAGATGGGCTACGTGCCCAACCCCACCGCCCGGGCACTCGCGACGCAACAGGCCGGCGCGGTGGCCCTCATCGTGGCGGGCGACGATCCCGCGGTCTTCGCCGACCCGTTCTTCGGCCAGGTCGTCGCCGGCGCCACCACGGTACTGGAGGAGACCGACCTCCACCTGGTGCTCTGCCTGGCCACCTCCGCCCGGGGACAGCAGCGTGTGCGCCAACTGCTGCACACCCGCGCCGTCGACGGCGTCATGCTGATGGCCCTGCGCGAGGACGACCCGCTGACGAGGCTCGCTCAGGACGCGGGCATCCCCGCGGTCTTCGGCGGACGACCGCTGGGGCAGGACGTCCCCTCCTTCGTGGACGTGGACAACGCCGGAGGCGCCCGGACCGCCACCGAGCATCTGATCTCACTCGGCCGCACCCGCATCACGATGATCGCCGGCCCACTGGACACGCACGTCGGCCGGGATCGCCACCGCGGCTACCGCGAGGCCCTCACCCTGGCCGGGCTCGCCCCCCACGGTGAGGAACCCGGCGACTTCACCGAACTCAGCGGGATCAGCGCCATGGACGCACTCCTGGCCCGGCACCCGGACACCGACGCCGTCTTCGCCGCCAACGACAACATGGCGGCCGGCGCACTGAGAGCGCTGCGCCGCGCCGGCCGCGCCGTTCCTCGCGACGTCGCAGTCGTCGGCTTCGACGACCTGCCGGTCGCCGAGGTGTCCGATCCGCCGCTCACGACGATCCACCAGCCCATCCAGGCCCTCGGCCGGGAGATGACACGGATGCTCCTCGCCCTCGTCGCCGGCCGGGACCCGAGTTCGCTGATCCTGCCGACCCGGCTGGTCCAGCGCGAATCCACCGTGCAGACCGGCGGCCAGGGCTGATCCCGACCTCCGACGGCGGCACGACCCGGCGAGGCGGGCACCCCCCCGCCCGGGCGAGGTCCCGGTCGGGAGCGCCCGCCGTCCTGACGGGGCGAGCGCCACCGCCCGTCGGCCCGCCCGTCGTTGCCGCCCACGATCGCCACCCGAGGGTCTCGCAGCCGACGGCCGGCGCCGAATCCTCGCGCATGGGCGGGGGATCGAGCCGTCGCGGCGGCTCCGGGAGCGGCGGTGCGCACGCCGAGCGGCACAGCGGCGATGGTGAGTACGAGGCCCGTGCGGCGATGTGGACCTGCTGCGCAGCGTGGTGGTGGTGTTCACCGCCTGCGCCACCGTCGGTCGGCGAGCTTGCTTCGGCCGGACGCAGTCAGGCGGGGCGGCTGAGGGCGGTGATGCCGGCGAGGATGAGGTCGATGCCCGTGAGGAACTGTTCCCGGTCGTCGTGCCGGCGCATCTGGTCGCTGATGTCATGGAGGAACGGATAGTCGTCCGGGTCGAGGCTCTGCCACGCCCTGGAGGCGGAGTCGAGGAACTCGGCGCGCTCTGCATCTGCCTGTGGAGCCGTGCCTTCGCGGGAGGCACCGGGGGGCTGGGCGTTCTGGCTGGTGGCACCGAGGATGTAGTGGACCAGCGTCGAGGTCGTGGCGAACCATGTGCGTCGCGGAATGCCCAGGGTGCGCACGTGCCGGCCGATGCTCTCGAAGACCCGTGGTGTCACGGCTCCCCAGGGGTTGCGGGTGATCTGCACGGCGAGCTGGGTCGCGAGCCAGGGGTGATCGGCGACGGCGTCGTACAGGCCGAGGGCGGCGGCGCGGATCTCGGCCCCGCCGGTACCGGCGGCCCCGGGAGCCGCCGCGGGTTCCTGCGGGGCGGGGAAGGCGGGAAGGGCGGCGGCGACGACGCTCCCGGTCGCGGCCTGCAGCAGATCGCCCATGGTGCCCACGTGGTGGTAGATGGCCCCGGACCCGGTGGACAGGCGCTCGGACAGTGCGCGGACCGTCAGGGCCTCCTCCCCGGCCGTGTCCAGCAACCCGACCGCCGCCTCGATGATGCGCTCGCGCGACAGCACCTGCCTGCGCCTTCGTGACTGGGGTGCCTGTGTGCTCATGCCCTCATCCTGCCAGGCTTGGTGCGCTGCTCCAATATGGAGTACCGTTCCAATATTGGAGCAGTGCTCCAAGCCCCCAGCTCCGGGTCTCACGGAGCGGGTCCTGGCTCGACGAGCCCGGCCAGGCCGGGAGCCCGCGAATTGGAGGAGAGTCCACATGCACGACGTGGTGATCGTGGGGGCAGGGCCGGTGGGCCTGTTCCTCGCCGGCGAACTCGCCCTCGCGAACTGCTCGGTCCTGGTGCTGGAGAAGGACCCGCAGGCAGCCTCACCGTTCAAGGCGCTCCCGCTGGGGATGCGTGGCCTGAACGCCGGGTCCGTCGAGACGTTCTACCGCCGCGGGATGCTCCCCCGACTCCTGGACGCCTCGCGCGCCGACCCGCGGCAGGTCGGCGCGCACCCCGACGCGCACGAGCCGCCCGCGCCCCGCGACGTGAGCCACTTCGCGGGCATACGCCTGGACGCCGCCGACATCGACACCGGCGCCCTCCCGTCCCGGCTGCCCGGCCCGGCGATGGAGGGGATCATGACCAGCCTCGAAGCGGTCACCGGCGTCCTTCAGGAGCGGGCGACCGCGCTCGGCGCACGGATCGTGCGCGGCGCCCCGCTGGAAGCCGTCACCCAGGACGACGGCGACGGCGTCCTGGCACGGGCCGGCGGACACGACTACCGGGCGCGCTGGCTCGTGGGCTGCGACGGCGGGCGCAGCACGGTGCGCCGGCTGGCCGGCTTCGACTTCGTCGGCACCGAGCCCCTGTTCACCGGCTACGTCGCCCGCGTCACCTTCGACGACCCGGGCAAGCTGGAGCCGGGCTTCAACCTGACAGCGACCGGCATGTACCTGCGCACGCCCTTCGAAGGGCACCTGGGCATGATGGACTTCGACGGCGGCGCCTTCGACCGCTCCCAACCGCTGACCCGCGAGCACCTCCAGACGGTCCTGCGCCGCATCTCCGGCACCGACGTGACGCTGAAGGAGGTCCACCTCGCCTCCAGCTTCACCGACCGCGCCATGCAGACCAGCACCTACCGCAACGGCCGCCTCCTGCTCGCCGGCGACGCCGCCCACATCCACTCCCCGCTCGGTGGCCAGGGACTCAACCTCGCGATCGGCGACGCCATGAACCTCGGCTGGAAGCTCGCCGCCACTCTCCACGGCACCGCCCCCCACGGCCTGCTCGACACCTACACCACCGAACGCCACCCCGTCGGCGCCGCCATTCTCGACTGGTCACGCGCACAGGTCGCCACGATGAAGCCCGGCCCCAACGCTCCGGCCCTTCAACAGCTGGCCCACGACCTGCTGCGCACCATCGACGGCACCACCTACGTCCATCGCCGAACCTCCGGGCTCGCCCAGTACTACGATCTGGGCAGCGACCAGCCGGCCGTCGGCTTCACCGCTCCGGACTTCCGCTTCGGCGACAGCAGCCACCTGGGCGACCTGCTGCGCCAAGGGCAGGGCGTCGCCCTCGACTTCACCGTCGACCAGCGCCTGCGGGAAACCGCGGCCCGCTGGAAGGACCGCATCCGCTACGTCCCCGGCCCGGTCGCCGACGACCTCGGATTCGGCGCTCTGCTGATCCGGCCCGACGGCGTCGTCGCCTGGGCCGAGGGGCACGCCCCCGGCCCGGAGACGTTCCAGAACGCCGTCACCCGCTGGTTCGGCGAACCCATCGCCTGACCGGGTGCGCGCGCCGCAGCGACCGGCGCCTCGGCGCGCCGTCCTACCCCGGGCTGACACCTGGGACTTGTGACGATCCCGGATCCCTCGTACGACCGGGAGATCACGTGATCTCCGATGACCACCCCACCCAGGCCGAGACGAACAAGGATGTGGTCCGCCGCTTCTACGAAGCCGCCCTGCGTTGTTGATCATGTTCGACGGACTTCACGACATCGACTGGTCGCAGATGCGTCGTTCCTACTCACCGCGGAGGAGGTGCGTCTGCCGCTGTGCACGCTTGCCTCCTCCGGCAAGGACCGCACGTCTGGATTCACCGCTGGTCGAGGGCCACGACTGACGGCCTGGTGGTACGGGTCGAGGCGGCCCGGCACGGGGTGGTGTGCCGGGCCGCCTCGTGCGCCCTTGGGTTCCCTGTCCGGCGCCTGGGGCGCTGGGGGTGTGGTCCTGGCCGGTGGGGTGGGGTGGTTTTTAGTACCAGTGGTGGGTCTGCCAGAAGGTCCAGGCGGCGTTGGGGCTGCCGTAGCGGGAGTCCATGTAGCCGAGGGCCCACTTGATCTGGGTGCTGGGGTTGGTCTTCCAGTCGGCGCCGGCGGAGGCCATCTTGGAGCCGGGGAGGGCTTGGGCGAGGCCGTAGGCGCCGGAGGAGGCGTTGGTGGCGTGGATGTTCCAGCCGGATTCGTGGGTGATGATCTGGTTGAAGGAGGCGAGTTGGCCGGCGGGGACGATCTGGGCGGCGAGGGTCTGGGGGGAGGCGGTGGCGGCGTTGGCGGTGGCGGGGAGCAGGCCGGCGCCGAGTGCGGTGAGGCCGGCGGCTCCGGCGAGAACGGCGGCGGAGGTGCGCATACGAAGCTTGAAAGCGGGCATGAAGAAGAAGACCTCAATCGGGTTGGGCCGCGTCCCGTCCGTTGGTGACCGTGAGCCGGACAGGGGCTCGAAGGGTCTCGGGCGGGATGCGGCGGTAAGCCTGCGCCTGGCGGACAGGGCCGGCGCGGCCATCGACTCCGCAATTGTTAACGCGACGCGACGCCCCGGCCAAGACCCCCCACTACGACGACGGCGCGTAGCAGCAGCCGCGGACCGGGCCCCGACGGCCGGCGCACCGGGCGGTCCTCCAGTACTCGTCGCCGCCGGGGGAGCGCCGTCGACCTGCGACAACAGTGGACTGCGCCGGTCGGGAACGCCGACGGGGACGCGGCGCGGGTCTCGTCGGTGACGGCTCCTACCGAGCGTCGTAGTGCCCTTCGGTCTGTGAGGACCCTCACCGCGCCGCACCCGCCCATGTCACCCGAAGCGTTCACCGCTTGAACCCGCAGTGAGCCGATCGCCCCCTCGTGACCACCCAGGGGTAACCGCCCAGCCCGTCTTCGAAACGACCCGGTCGGTCGGGGGAACACCCCGACGCCGTAATCGCATGGCGGGCCGAGGACGCCCGGGAGATCGATGCGCACCGGCGGCAGGATGCCGGGCGCGAGGGTGGCACCCGCTGGGGAGGGCAAGCACAGGAAGAGTGGCAGCCGGATCCCGGCGGAGCCGTTCGCCATCGCAGGGTCCCGGACCGCACGCGCGTCCGGGACCTGAGTGCCGGGCACCCGCCGACGACCAGGACGGCACCAGCCCGCCGGGGGGGTGCCTCTATGTCCTTCGTCAAGGACGTGGTGCCGGATTTGGTGTTGTTTGGGGTGGTCATGCGGCGAGGGCGACGGCTGGGGTTCGGGACTCGTAGAGGGTGCCGTCGCGGAGCATGGCGAACAGGACGCTGATTGTCGGCGGCGGTTGAACCGTGGTTCTGGATCACTTTCCGTGCCAGGGCCACGGAGGGTCACCGAAGCCGCGATCATTAACCCTCGTGACCGACGCGCTCCTCCAAGACCTCTGGTTCCACCGAGCCGACGACGTCGTGCTCAACACCATCGCCATCCGAGACGAGCTGGTGACCGTCCAGGCCGCCGCAACGACCGGCCGGGCCGAGTGCCCGGCCTGTGGAACCACCTCGACGCGAGTCCACAGCCGGTACGTACGCCGTCTGGACGATACGGCGGCGGGCCAGCGGCGTGTGGTCATCGAGTTACAGGTCCGACGGTTCCGGTGCTGCCAACAAGCCTGCCCGCAGGCGACGTTCGCCGAGCAGGTGCCCGGTCTGACTTTCCGTCACGGGCGGGGGAGCCAGGGCCTGCAGACCGCTCTCCAGCACGTGGCCCTCATGCTCGCGGGCCGTGCCGGCGCCCGGCTGGCGGACGTGCTCGCTGCTCCGGTGAGCCGGTCGACGCTGCTGCGGCTGATACGAGCCCTGCCCGAGACCGCGCCGACGACGCCACGCGTTCTGGGCGTTGACGAGTTCGCACTGCGCAAGGGGCACGTCTACGCGACGATCCTGGTCGACATCGAGACCCGCCGCCCCGTCGACCTGCTACCCGACCGCACCGTCGAGACCGTCTCCCGCTGGCTGGCCGCCCACCCCGGCGTCCAGGTGATCTGCCGCGACCGCTCCGCCGCCTACGCCGAAGCCGGACGACTCGGCGCCCCCGGCGCGATCCACGTGGCAGACAGGTGGCACATCTGGAAGAACCTCGCCGAAGCCGTCGAGAAGACCGTCGTCCACCACCGGGCACTGCTGTACGAACCACCCGCGACAGCCGCCGATCACCCGGCACTGTCGGCAGACGGCCCGCTGCCCGAGCCGACCGAAGCCGGTCCTCGCCGCACCGGGCGCCTGTCCGATCGCGTCCGCGAACAGCACGCGGCCGTCCACGCGCTCATGAAGACCGGAGTGGCGCTGCGCGAGATCGCGCGCCGCCTGGATCTGGCCCGCAACACCGTCCGCCGCCTGGCCCACGCGACGGACCCCGACGAACTGCTGGTCGGCAAGTGGACGGGCCGCACCAGCATCCTCGATCCCTACAAGCCCTACATTCACCAGCGGTGGACCCAGGGCTGCACCGTCGCCCGCCGCCTGTTCGAAGAACTCCGGGAACGCGGCTATCCCGGCGGTGAGCAAGTCGTCAAGGCCTACGTGCGCAAGCTGCGGGAGGCCTTCCCGCGCGCCGATCCGCCCCGCAGGAAGCCCTCGACCAGGGACGTGACCAGCTGGATCACCCGCCACCCCGACAGCCTCGACGAAGACCAGACCCAGGGGCTCAAGGAGGTCCTGGCACGGTGCCCTGCTCTGGACCGCACCGCCCAGCACGTCCGGGCGTTCGCCGAGTTGATGAACAACCGCCACGGACGCCAGCTCACGGACTGGATCGCACACGTGCAGGCCGACTCGATCCCGGCCCTGCACACCTTCACGGCCGGCCTGGGCCAGGACCTCGACGCCGTCATCGCCGGTTTGAGCCTGCCTTACAGCTCCGGCGCCGTCGAAGGCCACAACAACAAGATCAAGATGCTGAAGCGCCAGATGTTCGGCCGCGCCAACTTCGACCTCCTACGCAAACGCGTCCTCCACGCCGCATGATGCCGGTCGTTGCGGCGGCCTGGACGGTCACCAGCTCGTCTCGGATGGCGATGGTGTTGAGCACGACGTCGTCGGCTCGGTGGAACCAGAGGTCTTGGAGGAGCGCGTCGGTCACGAGGGTTCATGATCGCGGCTTCGGTGACCCTCCGTGGCCCTGGCACGGAAAGTGATCCAGAACCAGTTTTCACCCGTCGCCGAGACTGATGCGTTGGCGGGCGAGGCGGAGGAGGGCCTGGGTGTGGGTTTTGCCGCGGGCTCGTTGCTTGTCGTAGTAGGTGCGGGAGGCGGGGTCGGCGTTCATGCAGGCGAAGGCTGAGAGGAACATGGCGCGTTTGAGCTGCCGGTTTCCTCCTCGGGGTGCGTGTTCTCCGTGGATCGAGGTGCCTGACGACTTCGTGGTGGGGGCGAGGCCGGCGTAGGAGGCGAGGTGGGCGGCGGTGGGGAAGCTGGTGCCGTCGCCGACGGTGACCAGCAGGACGGCGGCGGTCCTGACGCCGACGCCGGGCATCGAGGTCAGGACCGGGTGAAGAGGGTGGGCCTCCAGTAGGGTGTTGATCTGGGCTTCCAGGGCCCGGCGCTGTTCCTGGACGGCCGCGAGTGAGCGGGCCAGGGAGGGCACGACGATGTCGAGGGTGCCGGTGCCCGGGACGACGACGGTCTGCTCGTCCAACGCGTCGAAGACGTCGTTGATCAGCCGCTGGGCCATGCGCGGGGCCTTGGGCCGGATGAGTTCGATGAGTCTGCGGCGGCCGGCTCTGCGCAGGGCGGCCGGCGAGCCGTGGCGTTCAAGAAGCCAGGTGACGGCCTGGTGGTCGAGGCGGGGGCCAAGGACGCGCTCCAGGCTGGGGTGGAACTGGGTGAGCAGGCCGCGTATCCGGTTGGAGGTGCGGGTGGCCTAGGCGGCGAGGTCCTGGTCGAAGCCGGTCAGGACGGTGAGTTCGGCGGTGATCTCGTCGGTGAGTTCCAGCGAACGCAGGGTGTGCGGCAGGGTGCGGCCGGCGTCCGCGATCACGGCGGCGTCCTTGGCGTCGGTCTTGGCCTCGCCGGGGTAGAGGTCGGCGATCCGGCGCATGGCGAGGCCGGGCAGGTAGGCGACTTTGCAGCCCGCGTCTCGCGCGACGGTCAGTGGCAGGGCGCCGATCGAGGCGGGCTGGTCCACGATCACCAGGACGGTGCCGAACTTCGCGGTCAGCTTGTCGAAAACGGCTCGCAGCTTCGGCTCGCTGTTGGGCAGCTGCTTGTCGAAGACCTTCTTCCCGGCCGGGGTGAGCCCATGACCGTGATGAGTACTCTTGCCGACGTCCAGGCCGAGGAACACGCCCACGTCTTCCGTATCGAACATCGCGCCCCTCCAGGCGAGTTGAACCGGCTGGCCTCGGCGTGGGTGTCGTGCGCGCGCATCCACGTTATGCAGACCTGCCGCCCGCGGACTGTCCGGCGTTGCGCCGGACCGGACGGTGGCCGGACCTCTCATCAGCGTCTCCGACGGCACCTCCCGGGCCCGGTGACACCACCCCCCAGGTCATCTGTTCGACAGGAGGACACAGTCATGCCGGGCCCGGAGGCCAGCGGCCCTCTTGCAGGACCGCGAAAAACATAACGGGGGGGGCGAAGCCCACCGGTCGACGAGAGCGGACACCCCGGAGCACGCGGGCGCAGTCCCAGCCGTGGCGACGGCCGTTCAGCAGGCGAGCGGAGAGGAGCCCAGGGCCACGTCGTCGTACCAGAGCGTGTCGGCGCCGTTGCCGTAGGCCTCCCAGCCGAGGTCCAGGGTGATCGGCCGCGGAGCGGTGGTGCGGCTGAGCCACTGCTGGTCGACGTCCGCGGTGGGGACGCCATCGTCGTGCAGGCCGGGCACCTGCTGATCGTTCAACCAGGTGTCCATGGACTGCTTGGTGGTGTCCACGGCGAAGCGGATGCAGACCCACTGGTTCACCGGCAACGGCACGCTCTGCGCGACACCGGTCGGGCTCTGCGCGGGCAGCGTGGCGTCGTCGGACTCGCGGTTCCACTGAAGGGCGCCGTTCTGGCCGCCCAGACGCAGGTGCTTGTTGCCGTTGTCGGCGTCCTCCATGGTGACCATGGCGATGTGATCGGTCGGCAGCGCGGTGGTGTGGCGCGCCCAGTACCGGACGTAGACCACGGGGCCGACGGAGGAGATGTCCTTGGTGGTGGCCGCGAACACGTGGTTGCAGTAGCCGGCCTGGCCGTTGATCCGCAGTGAGCGGCTGCCGCTGTGGGCGGCCGAGGTGTCGACGGTCACGGTGCCGCTGCCCGAGCAGTCGGGGGCGGCGACGGTCCAGTCACCGGTCAGGCTGCTGCCGCTCTGATCCTCGAAGCCCGAGCAGACCACGGCCCCGGAGCAACCGGCGCCTCCGCCGGCGGTTGCGGTGGCGGTGGGCGTGGGGGGCGGGGTGGGCGGGGACGTCGTGGTGGTGGGGGTAGGAGTGGGGGTGGGGGTAGGAGTGGGGGTGCTGCTCATGGTGGGCGTCGGGGGCGTGGTGCCCGAACCGGTCTGGCAGGAGGCGCCGTTGAAGGCGAAGTCGGTGGGGGTCAGGTCGCCGCCCGACCAGGTGCCCTGCAGCCCGAAGGCCACCGAGCCGCCACTGGCGACGGCCCCGTTGTAGCTCAGGCTGCTCGCAGTGACGGTAGTGCCGCTCTGGCTCACCTGCGCATTCCAGGCCGAGGTCACCTGCCGGCCGGCGGCGAACGTCCAGGTCAGCTTCCAACCACTCACCGCCGCACCAGAGTTGGTTACCGATACCTGCGTGGTGAAGCCGCCGGTCCATTCGTTGTTCGTCCATGAAACCTGGCAGGCCGCGCTACCCGCGCCCCAGGCCGAGCGTTGGCCGAACCCGGCCAACAGCCCGAGGACCACCACGAGCACGGCGAACACCGCCCCCCGGCCGCGCCGGCCGCCGTGCGCTCTCGCTTCGCTTCGCACCATGCCGAACCTCCTACATCCTCTGTGTGTGCCTGTGGGTCGTGCGGGGGCCCCGGGCCGGGGCGCGGGGGTCACGAGGTGGTGCAGGAGATGGAACCGGTCGGGAAGCTGTTGCCGGTGGAGTTGGCGGTGAAGCCGAAGGTGGTGCTGGAGTTCGCGGCGATGGTGCCGTTGTAGGCCGCGTTCTTCACCGTCACGTTGCTGCCGGAGGTGGTCAGCGTTCCGTTCCACAGGCTGGTGATCGTGGTGCCGGTGCCCGTCTGCCACGTCAGTGTCCAGGAGTTGACCGGCGAGGAGTTGTGGTTCATCACCTCGACCGATGCCTGGAAGCCGCCGCTCCAGGAGCTGACGAGGTTGTACGTCGCCATGCAGCCGCTGCTCGGCATCGTGCTGGTGGGCGTCGCCGTCGGAGTGGAGGAGGGCGTTGCGGTCGGGGAGGAGGTCGGCGTCGCCGTCGGGGAGGACGAGGAGGTCGGCGTCGCCGTCGGGGAGGACGAGGAGGTCGGCAGGTGGATGCCGGTCACCTGGCCGTTGCCGCCGTCGAAGACGAGGTCGGAGCAGGAGAAGAAGTTCTCCGGGCTGTCGGAGCGCACCCACTGGATGAACATCTCGGCGGCGCCGTCACGGCCCGACGGGAGGGTCATGTTCCAGTGGTAGTGACCGCCGTCGGTCCCGGGGGTGCCCACCTGCGGCGGATTGGAGACGGTGGTGAGAAGGCTCAGGTCGGCCCAGGCCAGCGGGGTCGTGGGGGACCAGCCCTGTTTGGTCAGGTAGATCCGGAACTCACCCGGGTGCGCGGCCCAGTTGGAGTAGTCGACCTCGATCGTGGCACCGGAGGTGAGGTGCGTCTTGGGCCAGTCGTCACGGGCGGCGTTGTAGGCGGAGAAATCGTACGGGGACTTGTTTCCGGCGCTGCACAGGGTGCCGTCCGGGACGTAGCCCTGGCCGCGACCGTTCGCGTTGGAGTCCAGCACGGCGAACCAGTTGTAGAGCGGGGTCGTGCCGCTCTGTGCAACGGCGGCCTGGCAGGCCGGATTGGTCGGCGTCAGCGACCCGGAGCCGGTGAGCCCGTCCTCGTAGCACAGGTATGTGCGCGAGCCCGGCACGATCGCCACGCCGTGTGCGTGCGCCGGAGTCAAGCCCAGTAGCAGCGCGCAGATCGTTGCGGCCGCGGTTGCGATGGCCGCGACGATCGAGGAGGTCTTGCGTCGTGACATGAAACTCTCACCACCTTGGTGGATGGGGCCTGTCCGTGCCGTCCCGGCCGGGCAGGCCGTCTGAATGAAGATCATGCTCATGCCAGCATTGGTTCTTGGGAGCGCTCCCACCGTCCAAAGTAACCGGCCGTCAAGTGCCTGTAAACGGGCTTGCCTCGAGGGATCGGATGGATCAAGTCGTTGAAAACAAAGGAAGTTGGGAAATTCTTGATCTTGTTGATCTTGTTGAGTGCTGGTTCGAGTGTGGCGCCCCGGTCGGGTGATCCTGGCTCGGGCCGCCGTGAGGACAGGGGGCCGAGACGCTGGCGTGCGGCGTCGCGGACCTCTGGGGCGAGGGGCATTGCTTCAGGTGCGGAGGCCGGCGCGAGGGGAGTGGGCGGTCGGCGTCCATGCGTGGGCCCGCCCCTTCGGACGGGCCTTGACTTCAGAAGTTCAGGAGAGATCCCCGCGAGCACGGGGCCGACGCCCGTACAGGGCCACTGTTGACGTGCTTCCGTTCGGGTCGGCGCGAGGGGATGGTGTCGGCGGGGGACAGGACCCGCACCTCAACCTGACGTGACGCGATCCTCTTCGTCGGCCTCGAAATGCAGCCGCAGGTGCGCCGCGCTGATGGCCGCGGCCATGCCACGGCCATCAGCGTCGGCATGACAACCGACTCGCTGGGAGTGTCACATTGCTACCGGCGGAAGCGGGCGTGGTGCTCGTGCAGGAAGGCGTCGAGGGTGCGGGGCGGGCGGCCGAGTACGTCGATGACGGTTCTGGTGGGGGTTTCGGCTCGGGTGATGGAGAGTTGTTGGATCTCCGTCACGTGGTCGGCGAGCCAGGTGGGCATGTGCGCGTCGTGGATGAGGTTGTCGCGCAGTTCGCCCGCGGTGAGGTTGACGTAGTTGATCTGATTGCCCGTCAGAGTGGTCAATCGTGAGGCGAGGGTGGGGTAGGAGACGGCTTCGCGGCCGGTCAGGGTGTAGGTGCCTCCGGCGATGTCGGGCCTGGTGAGGGCGGCGGCGGCGACGTCGCCGATGTCGCGGCAGTCGATGTAGTTGCAGGGCGCGTCGCCCATCGTGCCGAGGATGACGCCCTGGGCGATGGTGGGGGCCAGGCGCAGGAGGTTCTGCATGAATGCGTAGGGGCGCAGGACGGTGTGGGTGAGGCCGCTGGCGCGCAGGTGTTCCTCGACGGTGTGGTGTCCGCGGGACACGGCGACCGGGGAGTCGGGTTCGGCGGCGGGCGCGGAGATCTTGACGATGTGTCCGACGCCGGCCTGGGCGGCGATGTCGATGACACGGGTTTCGAGTTCGACCTGTGCGGGACTGTTGGCCATGGCGAGGAAGAGCTGGCTGGTGTCCTTGAAGGCGGCGTGCAGGGAGTGGGGGTCGGTGGCGTCGGCGTACTGAACCTCGACGGGCGGATGGTGTGCGCCGGTGATGCCGGGGATCGGCCTGTGCGGGGTGCGGGTCAGTGCGCGGACGGGTATGCCGAGTGTGAGGAGGCTGTGGAGCAGGGCGTTGCCGGTTGCTCCGGTCGCTCCCATGACAACGATCATCGTGTACTCATTCCTTGGCGACTTGCCGGCGGCGTCTGCCGGGGCGGGCTCGGTCGGTCTCGGTCTCGGTCTCGGTCTCGGTCTCGGGCTGGGTCTCGGGCTGGGGCTCGGGCTGGGGCTGGGGCTCGTGGGGCGGGCGGGCTCGGTGTCGGGGCGGGCTATGCCGGGGATGCCGTGGTGGTGCTGCGCCAGCGCAGGGTGACGATGGTGGTGGCGAGGGCTGTCGAGACGGGCAGGTCGATGCGTAGGCGCTCCAGCCACGGGCTGGCGGGGATCGGAGTGTGGGCGGGTAGCCATTGGGCGGTGAACCATCCCAGCAGTGCCGCCACGCCGGCGGCGGTGATGACGAGTGCGGCGGTCAGGGCGACGCGCGGCGTGGTGGTGGTCCACCGTCGGGGCTGCCCGCCGTGCCGCAGCCAGGTGCCGACCAGGAACGCCACCACGGCGGAGGTGCCGGCGATGGAGGAGCAGGCGGCCACGGCCAGGTCTCGCTGACCGGTGACGACTCCGGCGGTACCGGCCATCAGTGCGGGGGCGGCGTAGGCGGTCAGCACCTCGCGCCACAGCGTGAACGGCCGGGACGGCCGGGAACCCGCCCGGTCTCGGCTGGTTGTGTCCTTTGGTGCGGGCATGCTGGCCTCTTTCTCGTTCGCGACGGACGCGAGTGCGGGGCGGGGTGGCAGGTCTACTCCGCCAATATAATTAGGGAGCTAACTATTAGCTCGTAAAAAGGGCCCTGCCCGGAGGGCGGGGCCGAACCGGCTGAGAGCCGGGTCAGTCAGCGGCCAGGGCCGCACTGCCGCGCACGACGCGGGCGAGCAGATCCAGGAACACCGCGCGCTCCTCGACGGAGAGCCCGCCCACCATCGCCTCAAGCTGACCGAAATGCTCGGGTGCCATGTCGCGCAGGAGCTGCGCCCCGCGCGCGGTCAGGACGGCCACCGTGCCCCGGCCGTCCTCCGTGGACGGGCGGCGGGCGATCAGACCCTCGCGCTCAAGGCCGTCCAGCAGGCCGGTGACGGTGGCCCTGGAGACATCGAGGTCGGCGGCAAGGCGCGAGGGGGATTTCTCCCCGCCGTGGTCTTCGAGGTCGGCGAGCAGGCGGTAGCGGCCCGTTGACAGGCCGAACCGGGCAAAGTGCGCCTCGGCCGCCCGGCCGACCCTCGCGCCCGCCGAGATCAGCCGCACCGCGACCAGGATCGCCTGCGGATCGACCGCCAGGCCGTAGTGCTCGACCTGCCGCCTGGCCTGGTCCAGGGTGGGTGCCTCGCCATCGATGTCGCCCCTCGTCATATAACTAATATGGCGGCTAATCACTTGGCCTGTCAAGGCGGATTCGCGGCACTTCACCGGCGAGCTCGCGTAGTACTCCAGCTGTAGATCGTGATCTTCATGGTTGTTGGGAGAGTTGTCGCTGGTAGTGGCTGGTGCGCGAGCGTGCTTGGTGTAGGCGGCGCCATGCGGACCAGCGCAGGCGGTGGGCGAAGTCGCGGGCGGGCGCGAGCAGAGCTGCGAACAGTCGTTGGATCTCGTTGCGGGTCAGCGGGCTGAGCTCGGGTTCGTGGTGGTCGTGGCCCGTTCGATGGCGGCGGTGACGGCCCGGAACGCGTGCGCGAGCATGGCCAGGGTGAGCAGCCACCGATGCCCCGGGGTGTCGGGCGGGCTGGTGATCTCGACCTGGGCCCGGTCGTAGAAGCGGTGGCCCTTGGCCCCGGGGCCTGCCGAGAGCTGCTGCCAGGCGTTCTTCGGCAGGCCGTGGGCCAGGACGCCGGCCGGGAAGGCGCCCGCGTGGGTGGGGACAGGCCGTTTGCGTGAGACGGCCAGGACATAGCCGATCTGACGTCGCTCCAGGTCGGCGCTCAGGTGCGGGTCGCCGCCGTAGACCTCGTCGCGGGTGACCCAGGCGGCCCGGACGCCGGCGTCGGGGGCGTGTCCGATCATCTCGGTGGCCAGGGGCGGGCTTGGTCGCGAACATCAGGTCGTCGGGGATGCCGGCCGCGCGGCACCGCTCGGGTTCCTGGGTCCAGGAGCGCGGGATGTAGAGGCGGCGGTCGATCGCGGCGTGCCCGGCCGCACTCGTGTAGACGAGGTGAACGGCTATCCGGGAGTTCTCGATCCGGCCGGCGGTGCCGGTGTACTGGCGTTGGACCCCGACGCTCGACGAGCCCTTCTTCAGGTCCCTAGTCTCGTCCACGACCAGCACGGCGTCCTCGTCACCGAGGTGATCGACTACGAACTCGCGTATGTCGTCACGCACTTGGTCGGCATCCCAGCGGGCCCGGCTGAGCAGGTGCTGCATACCGGCCGGACTGGCGTCACCGGTGTGCTCGGCGATCGTCCAGCAGTTCTTTCTCGGCAGGTCCGCGAGCAGCCCCAGCACGAGTCCGCGCGCCCGGCGACGCGGTTCCACCCGGGCGAACCGGCCCGCCACCCGCGCCATCAGGCCCTCGAATACCGACTGCCACCGGGCAGGGTCTGCGCTGTGGCCCACGGCCACCGGCTGATCTTCGTTTGTCGACACAACTCACGATGATCAACGGTGGCCGTCTTCGTCCGCGGACCGCCTCCACCAGCAAGATCAAGATCTACAGCTGGGGCACTTGAGTCGATCAAAGTGGTTGGGGTGCGAGTGCCAGGCCGGGCTCGCGGAGGTGTGCATCTCCTGGTGGGTGGCGCAGTCCGCCGGCCCGCGGCCAGTAGGCTGTTCGCCATCGGACCGGGGAGGTCAGCGTGGACTATGGCGACAAGCTCTTCTGGCTCTCGGTGGTGATTCAACGCAAGTACGCGCAGATCTGCGCCGAGTTCGACCTGACCCCCTCGCAGGCCACGCTGCTCTGCGCAGTCAGGGACGAGCCGCGGCAGATGGCTGACCTCGCCGCGTCGTTGGGCATGACCAAGAATGCATTGAGCCAGCTGGTCGATCGCACCGCGCGGCGCGAGTTGGTCGGCCGGGAAAGCTCGGCTCGGGACCGACGGGTCGTCATGCTCGGTGTGACGCCCACGGGGAAGGTGCTCGCCGAGGCCGTTTACGCCGAGGTCGCCAAGCGCCTGCCCGAGATCGCGAGGAACCTCGACGCTGACGACCGGCGCGACTTCGAGCGCGTGGCCACCGCCATCGTGGACACCTCGGACCTCTCTTCGCCCGCCTCGAACTGACCCATCGCACCGTGAGGTCTCGCCACACCCACACCTTGACGAAGTTCATGCCGTGAACTAATTTCGTTCACGGCGTGAACTAGTGAAAGGTGGCAGTGATGAGCACTCAGAAGACCGGCACGATCGCAGTCTTCGGCGCGACGGGGCAGCAGGGCGGGGCGGTGGTCGACGCGCTGCTGGACCACAAGGCGCGGGTGCGGGCTCTGGTCCGCGACCCGCAGTCCGACCGGGCGCAGGCGCTGGCCGCCCGCGGCGTCGAGCTGGCGGCCGTCCGGACCGACGACCCGGCGTCGCTGGCCGCCGCGCTGGCGGCGGTCGAGGGGTTCTACTTCATGACCCCGGAGGCGAACAGCCTCGAAGAGGTCGAGGCGGAGATCCGCATCGGTACCGCGCTGGTCGACGCGGCGGCCGAGGCGGGCGTCCCGCACGTCGTGTTCAACTCGGTCTTCGGAGCGGACCGGGAGCGGGGTGTGCCGCACCACGACTCGAAGCACGCGATCGAGGAGTACATGAGGAAGTCCGGCATCAGGGCGTCGATGGTTCGCGCGACCGCCTTCATGGAGAACTTCGCGAGCGTGCTGGCACCGAGCCTGGAGCATGGGGAGATCGTGCTGAGGATGCCGCTGCCGGAGGACGTGGCCCTGAAGATGATCTCGATCAGGGACATCGGCCGGGTCGCCGCCGCGCTCCTGCTCGACACCGCCCAGGCGCCTGGCGGAGCCGTCGAGCTCGTCGGTGACGAGCTGACGGGCCCCCAGATCGCAGCGGCGTTCGGCGCCCGCGCCGGGCTCCCGGCACGGTACGAGGCCCTCCCGTTGAGCGTGCTTCCCACCGACCTCGACAGGGTGATGTTCCGCGAGTTCGCGAAGGCGGCGGAACACCCTGCGGACCTCGCGGTGGTGCGCTCGATCGAGCCGGCCGCCCTGGACCTGGTCGAGTGGATCCGGGCCACCGGCTGGACCGCGCCCACGAACGTGGCTGGTTCCTGAGCCTCCGGCCGCGATGAACGCCCGCGATCGTGCCCACGCTCTCGGCACTCCAAGCACGGCAACGCATCCGCCAACGGTTGAAGTAGTCACGAAGCGCTCGGGGCGTGCCCGAAGCCGACACCGGCACACCGGTTGTCGAGAGGTCGCCAGTCGACGGCGAGGTAAAGATCCACGTCGAGGAGGCCCCGGGCCGCCAACCAAAAGACCTCACCGACTACGCCCGCGAGGCCGCCGCGCCGGCGTCCGGGCCCGTATAGCGGATGGCCGGAACAGGCTTGACCGTGCCGGCCATCCGCAATGGTGCTCGGCGCGTCTCTGGCCGCCGCTGAGGCATTGTTTCCGTCTGACCAGAGGCAGATCGACTTCATTGACATATGGTCGTCTGCCTCATGTCTCACCGAATCTGATCCACCGCAGTTCAGCGCCGCTCAGCATGGATCAGATTCAGTGAGAGCTCACGCTGGGCCACCGGCGACGAGGTCTACGGGGGGGACCCTCACCTGAGTGCCGAGCTGGAGAGGCGTCGGATCTCGCCCCGCTGACGTGCAGCGAGATCCGACGCCTCTTCGCGGCATTCACCACCCCGCCGCCCCGCAGCCTCGCGCACCGACTCCGCTGGTCGGACTGGCGCCGGCGACACCAAGCCCGCGCCCGCACCAGCCACTACCGGCGACAGGCTGCCCAACAACCCTGATCACGATCTACAGCTGGAGTAGTAGCCGGGTGTCACCGAGAGCCACGGAGCGTCACCGGAAGCGCGATCATGAACGGTCGTGACCGGTGTTGTGACGGCTCGGGGACAGTCAGAGCAATCGAGTGTCCCCTTGGAAGCCGCCCCAAGGCAGAATGAGCGTATGGCGACCTGAAGAGCACCGACCGGACGGAAGTCCTGGCGCAAGAGGGGGAGCGGCTGGTCCGTCCGCGACGGTGACCGCTGGACCTGCGTTGTGTGCCACGGGGTCCGGGGTTTCAGGGGTTGGGCTTGCGCCGGACCGCGACGGGAGCTGCTCGAAGTGCGGCCCGACCACGGAACGCTGCCCGCCTACGCGCGCGAGAGGCGGGCCCTGCCATCGACTGGTCCGCCGCCGGGACCCTCGCCCCAGCCTCGTGCCGGCCACGCGCGGCAGCAGGTTGAGCAGTTCGGCGGTGCCGGTGAGAGCGAGTATCCGGGCCGGGGCAGGCGGCGGATTCCACGGGGCGTTGCCACAGGCGGTCGGGGGTCGGCCTACCTGGCGTCGGAGCGGCGGAGGCGGTCAGCCCTTGAGTGCCGTCGCAAGGAGGGTGCCGAGCTGCTTCTCCGCGGCGATCTCCTGGCCGGCGTCGGCCGCGCCGACGCTGCCCCGGTCCACGACCACCTCCAGGACGTAGTAGCGCAGGCCCGCCAGGAACGCCAGGTGCGGGGCACCGCCGTCACTCTTCCTCGCCGCGATGAGCGCCTGGTCGCCGATGCCGGGGGCCCGCGTGGTGGCGAGATCCGGGGAGCCGATGGAGTACGCGAACTGCACGGCCGTCAGCTCCTTGAGCGAGGCGTAGGAGAGCCGCGAACCCCAGGTGCATCCCCAGACCTCACTGCCGTCCTGCGCCGGGTCCTGATGCGTGCCCACGAAGCGGTCACCCGTTCCCACGGCGGCGGCGACCTGGGCGGCCGTCAGCATGGTGCAGGCGTCGGCGGGTCTGGCGCCGTAGGCCGTGGGCGCCGTGGCGGTCACCGTCGGTGTGGCGGGCGGCTCCGCGGTCGGGGACTGCGCGGTCGGCGACTCGGGGGTGGGCGAGGCGGCGGCCGCACTCGGGGAGGGGCTCGCCGTGGCCGCCGCGGTGATGGTGGACGGCGGGGCAGCCCGCTTCGGCGAAGCGTCCGAGGAGCATCCGCCGACCGTCGCGGCGGCCAGCACCGTGACGGCCGCGACGGGGAGCAGACCGCGCCGCCGGCGCCCAGGGGGCGGGGAGAAGTCGGACGGCATGATGGGCCTCCTGCGCATTCTGCTGCGGCGAACGGACTGTCATACGGCACTCACACACCGCGATGAGCGGGAGCGTACCGGCCGGGCCGCCGCCGCACGGGCCAAAGAGGGAAACCGGCCCAAGTGGAGGACCGCGGTCCTCTCGTGTCCGAGTGAGGGCGCGGGTACGGACCGGGCCTTCACGGCGGAAAGGGCTCCGCGGCGGCCGTCTCCATCGCCGGCTGGGCCGCACTCAGGTTGAGCACGCGCGCCTCGCCGTTGACCACGTTGCGGAGCACGTAGGTGCCGACCAGGGCCGCGCCGAGCTGTGGGAGTGACGCTCCCGGATGGTGTAGCTGCCCACCAGCAGATGACTGCGGTCCAGGCCATGGCCCTGGCGATCAACGCGGCCCGCACGAACCTGCCCCCGGTGGTCCCGAGGTGACACCGGGTGGGTGAAAGCGCTGCGGCACCCAACGCCTGCACGGGGAGACGGCGTCAGTCGTTGGCCGGGTGCTCCCCGTTGAGCTCATTGGCGCGGTCGATCTCGGCCATGTGTTCCTCGGCCCAGTTGCGGATCATGGCCAGGGGAGCTTCCAGCGACAGGCCCAGCTCGGTGAGCCGGTAGTGCACACGGGGCGGCACCGTGGGCTCCACCCTCCGGCTGACCAGCCCGTCGCGGGTCAGCCCTTGGAGAGTCACCGACAGCATCTTCTGCGAGATGCCCGCCATCCGACGCTGCAGTTCCGCGAAGCGCACTTCGCCCGGGAACGCCTCCGCCAGCACCTTGACGGCCATCGACGTCCATTTCGTGCCGATCCGATCGAGCAGACGCCGGGTCGGGCACTGCGGGGAGAAGAGATCACCGCGTGCGCGCTCCGGCGCACGCGGTGCAGGGGAGGTCACTCGAAGCTCACCACCTGTGGCGAAGGTGCGGTCTTGGCCTCCCCACCGTAGTTACCTAACGTTTGGTTGTCACCATTGGTAACCAAGAAGAGGTCATCGTGTCTCTCGTGCCGCGCCACACCGTTCCTCACCAGGGGCCCGAAATAGAGCTGCGCCGCGTTACGGCCAACGGCGTCGAACTCAACGTGGCGATCACCGGGGAGGGTCCCGCTGTCCTGCTGCTGCACGGCTTCCCGCACACCTGGCGGCTGTGGACCGATGTCCTGGGTCCACTGGCCGAACGGCATCGGGTGATCGCCCCGGACCTGCGCGGCCTCGGCGCCAGCACGCGACCGGCGGACGGGTACGACGCCGGGACCCTCGCCGCCGACGCCGAAGCCCTCCTGAATGCTCTCGGTGAGACCTCCGCAGCCGTGATCGGCATCGATGCAGGCACCCCGCCGGCCTTCCTCCTGGCCATGCGCCGCCCCGACCTCGTGCGACGCCTGGTGGTCATGGAATCGCTCCTCGGAAGGCTCCCGGGCGCCGAAGGCTTCCTCGCGGGCGGAGCGCCGTGGTGGTTCGGCTTCCACTCGGTACCCGGCCTCGCGGAGACCGTACTGACGGGCCACGAAGCGCAGTACATCGACTGGTTCCTCGACTCCGGCACCCTCGGGCAGGGGCTCCGCCCCGAAATCCGTGACGCCTTCGTCAGCGCCTACACCGGCAGGGCGGCCCTGCACTGCGCCTTCTCGTACTACCGCGCACTGCCCACAAGCGCTCGCCAGGTCCAGGACGCCGCCGACTCCCGTCGGCTCACCGTGCCCACCATGGCCATCGGGGCCCACCCCGTGGGGAGGGCGCTCGAACAGCAGCTACGGCCCCTGGCCGACGACCTGGTCGGTCACATCATCGAGGACTGTGGGCACATCATCCCGCTCCACCGCCCCGAGCCACTTCTGTGCCTCCTCAAGCCGTTCCTCACGGCTTGATCTACTGGTGAGCTCGTGCATCGGAGGAATCCGCAGAATTGTGTGATCGGTGGGCAGTTGGATGTCGTTGACCTTCCGCTGCTTCCACGGACTCGGCCGGGACGGTCGCGTCTGTCATCAGGTGTCACTTCCTGCTCCTGGGACTCGGAGGGCGGCACTGAGTCCCGCACCGCCCGCGCTGCCCGCCGACCGGTGGCGGTGCTCGTCCGACGGGCCCGTACGAGGTATCCGCGTGGGTGGACGTCACGTCGCCGAGGTGCCCGGGCGCGCGGTGGGACGAGAGCAGCCACAGGCACGACGCCGGGCACACCGCCACCACCAGCGTCCCCGCAGCAGTGCGCGGCTCGTCACCCGAGCGGTGGGAGGCGAGGACAACGTCCGCCATGGCCAACCCCCGGCCTGTGAAAATCGCTGTCCGATCACCGGAGCACGGTGATAGACATCCGGCGTGGAAAAGAATCCTGAGTTCCCTGACCTGCTGCGATTGATCGATGAACGGTCGACCGCCTTCCGCGCCGCGGTCGCCGCCGCGCCCGGTCTCGACGAACAGGTGCCGACCTGCCCCGGGTGGACGCTGTTCGATCTGGTGAAGCACCTGGGTGGGGGAGACCGTTTCTGGGCCGCCATCGTCGGCGCGGGGCCTGCCGACGCTCCCCCGGCCGAGGCCACCGCTGCGCGCGCCGCTCTGGAGGTGCCGCGGGAGCGTGAGGCCCTGCTGGCCTGGCTGGCCGCGTCGACGCAGCTTCTGCTGAGCGCCCTGCGCGAGGCAGGATCGGACGCCGGCTGCTGGGCGTGGTGGAGTGCCCTGCAGACGCCGCGGACCTCCGGTGGAGTCGCCCGGCATCGGGCCCAGGAGAGCGCGGTGCACACGTATGACGCCCAACTCACCGGGGGCGCCCCGCAGCCGCTGCCGGTCGAGGTGGCACTCGACGGTGTGGAGGAGTTCCTGTTCACCGTCTGCGCAACGCAGAGTGCCTGGCCGCACAAGCCCACGGCCTTCGGCTTCCACGCCGCCGAGGGCCGCTCCTGGCGCCTCACGGTCGACGGCGACGGCGCACGCTCCACCCGCGTCCCCGCGTTCACTGCCGCGACCGGCGAGGACGCGGACACAGCCGGCGCCTCCATCCATGGCACGGCCAGTGAGCTGGTCCTCTACTTGTACGACCGTATCCAGGCCGACTCCTTGCACGTAGACGGAGACGCAGGGCTGTTCGACCTGCTCCGCGCCTGGGAGCCGGAGGAGTAGGGCGTAGCAGGGGAGGTTGGCCGGCCCTCGAGTCGGTAGCACACGACTCTTCGCCAGGTTCGTCAGTCGCGGTACCGGGCTCGAACCCGCGAGGCGGCCTCGGGGCGTCACCGAGCCGACCGTCCACCCGTCAGGGCTTGTCCCGGACAGCCGTCCCGCCCTGACGCCTACCGGGACGGCTCCTGAGCGGACTCCAGGCACTCGGGCCCTGGCGCGGCAGGCCGGAGGTCAGGACCGCGAGTCCCGCGCCCGCTGACGGGTCCGTCGCCGGCCAGCCTCGGGACGGCCGGCGTGAGGACGGACCCGGCTGCCATCGCGGCCGTCACCGCCCTGGCCGGCGCCTGCGACCTGCTCCTGGTCCGCCCGCCCGCCCGGATGTCGGAGCGGCTCGCCGCCCGCCTGCAGACCCATCTGCGACCGCACCGTCACCATGGTCCTCGCCCACGGTGGCCACTGGCCCGGCGCCCAACTCCGCCTGGACGTCACCGCCTCCCGTCGTCGCCGGAGTCGAGGGTGGCCGGGAATGCGGAGCCGCATCTCCGCGCAGGAGAGGTTCACCTTCCCGGGGCCGACCATGAAGGTCGAAACGCTCCTGGAAGACGGCTACTTGTGCCTCCGTCGTGACCGTTCCGGCAGAGGGATCACCCCGTCGAGGAACCGGACCGGATTTCCGTGGTGCGGTGGGCCGTTGCCTCGCGTCGACGATTGTTGACGCTGACGACAAAAGTCGTCAAGGGGATGGACGGGATCCGTTCCTACTTCCGTGTGGCGCAGGGCGAGTGTTGCCGTGCCCGAGACGGTGGCCCGGGAGCTTCGGCCCGGCTCTGACGCGAAGACAGTTTTCTTTGGAGTGCCGTCCTGGCGCGCGTCGGACGGTAGCCGCCCCGGGCGTCGACCGGCTTCGGATCGGTCGGGGGTGCGGGGAGATCCGATCGTTACGACGAATTGTCCACCGGAGGGCTGGCGTGCTCCTGCCACAGCCCGTAAGTTGCCGCTCACAACTTTCATCGCCCTCCGCTCCGTGCCCACCTCAACGGCGCCCTCCCCCTCTCCGCGTCCCTCCCTCCGCTACCGGACGGGGCGCATCCGAAAGGACCCTGTCCATGCGCAACAAGAGACTCCTCGCCGCTGCCTCCGTAACCGTGACCCTCCTGACAGCAGTGACCGCCTGCGCGAGCTCTTCGCCGAGCGCCACCGACGGCGCTGCCGGCGCCAAGAAGCCGAAGATCGGCGTGATCCTCCCGGACAGCAAGTCCTCCGTCCGCTGGGAGACCGCCGACCGGCCATACCTGGCCGCGGCCTTCAAGGCGGCCGGCGTGGACTACGACATCCAGAACGCCGAGGGCGACAAGCAGGCGTTCCAGACGATCGCCGACCAGATGATCACCAGCGGCGTGGACGTGCTGGTCATCGTGAACCTCGACAGCGGCACCGGCAAGGCAGTCCTCGACAAGGCCAAGGCGCAGGGCGTGGCCACCATCGACTACGACCGGCTCACCCTGGGAGGCTCCGCCCAGTACTACGTCAGTTTCGACAACACCGAGGTCGGCAAGCTGCAGGGGCAGGGTCTGGCGCAGTGCCTGAGCGACGTGGGCGCCAAGACGCCCGTCGTCGCCGAGCTCAACGGCTCACCGACGGACAACAACGCCACGCTCTTCGCCAACGGCTACAACAGCGTTCTTGACCCCAAGTACGCCTCGGGCGAGTACGCCAAGGGCCCCAATCAGCCGGTGCCCGACTGGGACAACGCCCAGGCCGGGATCATCTTCGAGCAGATGTTCACCAGCCAGCCGAACATCGCCGGGGTGCTCGCGGCCAACGACGGCCTGGCCAACGCGGCCATCGCCGTTCTGCGCAAGAACCACCGCAACGGGCAGGTCCCCATCACCGGTCAGGACGCCACCGTGCAGGGCCTGCAGAACATCCTCGCCGGCGACCAGTGCATGACCGTCTACAAGGCCGTGAAGAAGGAGGCCGACGCGGCGGCCGCGATGGCGATCGACCTCGCCCACGGCAAGAAGGGCCAGGCCGCCGCCACCGCCCACGACCCGGTCGGCAACCGCGATGTCCCCGCCGCGCTCCTGACGCCGGTGGCCGTCTTCAAGAAGAACATCCAGGACGTCGTCAACGACGGCTTCGTTTCCAAGACCGACCTGTGCACCGGTAGTTACGCGGCGCTGTGTGCCGATGCCGGCATCAAGTAAGCCGACACCCGGCCGCACTGCGGGCCCCGACCTCACAGCAGACGGGCCCGCGCACGCCCGACCTTCAGGAGTCCTTCCCATGACACAGCCACCGATCCTGGAACTACGCGGGATCGACAAGAGCTTCGGTCCGGTCCAAGTCCTGCACGACGTCGCCCTGAGCGCACACGCGGGCGAGGTCACCGCCCTCGTCGGCGACAACGGCGCCGGCAAGTCGACCCTCGTCAAGTGCATCGGCGGGATCCACGCCATCGACGGCGGGGACTACCTGTTCGAAGGCCGCCCCGTCCAGGTGCACAGCCCGCGCGACGCCGCCACCCTCGGGGTGGAGATCGTCTACCAGGACCTCGCACTCTGCGACAACCTCGACATCGTCCAGAACATGTTCCTCGGACGTGAGATACGCCGTGGCATGGTGCTCGACGACTCGACCATGGAGGAGATGGCCGCGGCAACGCTCAAGGGCCTGTCGGTGCGCACGGTCAAGTCCCTTCGCCAGAAGGTCTCCAGCCTCTCCGGCGGCCAGCGCCAGACCGTCGCCATCGCCAAAGCCGTGCTGTGGAACAGCAAGCTCGTCATCCTCGACGAGCCCACCGCCGCCCTCGGCGTCGCCCAGACCGCACAGGTCCTCGAACTGGTGCGACGACTCGCCGACAACGGCCTGGGCGTCGTCCTGATCTCGCACAACATGAACGACGTCTTCGCGGTCTCCGACCGAATAGCCACGCTCTACCTGGGGCGCATGGCCGCCCAGGTCAGGACCTCGGACGTGACCCACGCCCAAGTCGTCGAACTCATCACCTCGGGCCGCAGCGGTGATCTGGGCTTCACCACCACCTCCAAGGGAGCCGCCGCATGAGCGCCGCCGTCGCATCCCAGAAGCCGGACCAGCCCAACCGGTCCACCCGCGCCGCGGACGCGTCCCCACCCGCCCCCACGCTGAGAGACATCACCCGCAGCTACCTGGCACGACTGCGCGGAGGCGAACTCGGCGCCCTGCCCGCCGTCGGCGGCCTGGTCGTCCTGTGCGTCTTCTTCGCCGTCCTGCGACCCGTCTTCCTGTCCGACCTGAACTTCGCCAACCTCCTCACCCAGAGCGCCGGCAGCATCGCCATCGCCATGGGCCTGGTCTTCGTCCTGCTCCTCGGCGAAATCGACCTGTCAGCCGGATACGCCAGCGGCGTCTGCGCCGCCGTCCTGGCGATCCTGCTGACCAACCACGGCTGGCCCTGGTACGCGGCGGTGGCCGCCGCCATGCTCACCGGC
This sequence comes from Kitasatospora sp. NBC_00315, assembly GCF_041435095.1. Lineage (NCBI taxonomy): Bacteria > Bacillati > Actinomycetota > Actinomycetes > Kitasatosporales > Streptomycetaceae > Kitasatospora > Kitasatospora sp. NBC_00315. The sequence goes on from NZ_CP108025.1 coordinate 8,111,393, forward strand.
GCAGCCATCGGACTGCTCATCGGCACCCTCGTCTCCAAAGTCGGCATCCCCTCCTTCGTCGTGACCCTGGCCGCGTTCCTCGGGTTCCAGGGCATCGTGCTCATCCTGCTCAAGGAAGGCACCAACATCTCCGTCCAGGACCCGACCGTCCTGGCCATCGCCAACGACAACCTGAGCCCCGCACTCGGCTGGGCACTGCTGGCCGGCTGCGTCCTCGCGTCCGCCGCCCTCCAACTGCGCCGCAGCCGCGACCGACGCAACCGAGACCTGCCCGGCATCCCCGCCGCCCTCCTGACCGTGCGAATCGCCGCGATCACCGCCGTCGGTGGGACAGCCGTGTACTTCCTCAACGAGGAACGCAGCCGCAACATCGTCGTCGCCTCCCTCAAGGGCGTCCCGATCGTCGTGCCCGTCATCGGAGCCCTCGTCCTGCTGGGAACGTTCACCCTGCAGCGGACCGGCTTCGGCCTGCACGTCTACGCCGTGGGCGGCAGTGCGGAAGCAGCCCGCCGCGCCGGAATCAACGTCTCCTTCATCCGTATCACCGCCTTCGTGGTCTGCTCCTGCCTGGCAGCCGTCGGCGGCATCATCGCCGCTTCCCGGGGGAACTCCGTGGACCCCAACACCGGAGGCAGCAACGTCCTGCTCCTCGCCGTCGGCAGCGCCGTCATCGGCGGCACCAGCCTCTTCGGCGGCCGCGGCCGCGTCGTGGACGCCGTCCTGGGCGGCCTGGTCGTCGCCGTCATCCAGAACGGCATGGGCCTCATGGGCTACACCTCCGGGGTCAAGTACGCTGTCACGGGCTCGGTTCTGCTGGTGGCCGCCGGCGTGGACGCCCTGTCCCGCCGCCGCTCCGTCCAACGATGAGGTTCGCGCCCCGATGAAGGCTGGCCCCTCCCAAGAAGAGATCCGCCAGCACAACCTCGGCGCCCTGCTACGCCACGTCCACCTCGGCGGACCCACTTCACGAGCCGACCTGGCAACCAGGATGGGGCTCAACCGCAGCACCATCCTGGCCCTGGTCAATGACCTGACCGCGGCCGGCCTGGTCCACGAGGAACTGCCCAGAGTGACCGGCCGCGCCGGGCGCCCGTCCCTCGTGGTCCGGCCCGAGCCCACCCGCGCGCACGTACTCGCCCTGGACATCGGCGTGGAGCGGCTGACCGCCGCCCTGCTCGGCCTGGGTGGCGTATTCCTGGACCGGCGCGAGTGCGCCTGGCCCTCGGACCGTCCGCAGGACCCCACCGAGGTGGCCGACATCCTGGCCGAGTACGCCCGGCAGATGCTGACCGCTGCTCCTGCCGGCAGTTCCTGCGTCGGGGTCGCGGTGGCAGTGCGCGGCATCGTACGCCACCCCGACGGATTGGTCAGCCACACCCCCAACATGGGCTGGAAAGACGTCGACTTCTCCGCCGAACTCGCCGCAAGGCTCTGCCTGGAAACCCCCGTCCTCGTCGCCAACGAGGCCAATCTCGGCGCTCTCGCCGAACACCGACGGGGTGCCGGCCGCAGCAGCCAGAACCTCATCTATCTGCACGGCGAGATCGGCATCGGCGCCGGCATCGTCATCGACGGCGAACTCCTGCGCGGCCGGCGCGGATACGCCGGCGAGATCGGCCACACCACGGTCAACCCCTATCAGGGCCGGCCGTGCGGCTGCGGAGCCTACGGGTGCCTGGAAGCCGAAGCGGGCGAGCGCGCCCTGCTGGAAGCCGCAGGCCGCGACAGCCGCATCACCGGAACCGACGCCGTACGAGCAGTGGTCACCGCCGCCGACCGGGGCGACGTCACCGCTCGCGCGGCACTGCACCGGGTCGGAGACTGGCTCGGCATCGGCGTCGCCAACCTCGTCAACCTCTTCAACCCGGATCTGATCGTCTTTGGCGGCACCCTCCGGGACGTCTTCCTCGGGTCCGCCGCCCAAGTGCGCAGCCGCGTGAACACCAGCGCCCTCGCCGCATCCCGGACAGACCTGCGTCTGCGTGTCAGCGAACTCGGTAACGACACCGTCCTGATCGGAGCCGCCGAACTCGCCTTCTCCGAACTGCTGTCACGACCGCTGGAGACTCTGAGCCGTGGACTCGTTCCGCCGCCCAGCTGACCCGCAGCGGCAGATTTCAGCTCCGGACGGCCGCTGCGCCCTCGGTGTCGCCGGCTGGACGCCGGCACTGCGCCGTGCGTCCACTGACGGTGGGCGGTATGCCCCTGTCTTCGGTGGTCGGGTTCCGCGCCGGGTGGGGAGGGTGGGATGTTCGGCGGTGGCGGCCGCGGCCGGCGGTGCCGTGCTGGACGCTTGCGGCGGTGACCAGCACTGCCGGCAGCCGGCCGATCGTGTCGGTGACGATGCCCCGACTGCGTTCTACGGCGGGAGGTGGCGTCGGGAGCGCCGGTGCGGTCGACGTGGACACCCCCCGAACCGGAACATTCTCCCGAGCACTCACTCGACCTGACAACGCCGCCCCCTGGCCTCCGTCAGGGGGCGAGCGACGTTCCCGGCTGGCATCGACAATGATCGGCTCATGGCTCGAAACTTTCGAAGTGGATGATCTTTCCTGATCGCCATTCTTTCGAGCCTTCACCAGCTGAGACCTTCTCGAAGTTACCCGATTAGGCGGGCAGGTCTCCCCAATTGCCTGTGAGCAGGCGATACTTTCAATCGCGGGATCCTTCGCCGCTCGCGAAGTTTTCGCAAATTTGTCGAAAGTATTGACAGTCCGAAAGGTGCGGGCCAGCATCGTCGCCATCGGCAGGCCCCACGGCGGCCGATCCAGGTCGGCCATCACGACTTGGTCCCCAGGTGTTCTCCGGCCGCCGACCCTGCGGCGTCCGGCCGCCCGCCGCGTTGTACGACGCCCGCGTTGCACGACACCCGCGTTGTACGACGCCCGCACGCGCCGGCCACCACCTCGGCCGCGGCGCCGTGCCGGGTCACGTCATGACGCACCCTTCTGTCCGCCCCCACCGAAGAGGAAGCACGCACGTGAAGCTCATCCGCCCCATCCGAGGCAACCGCCTCTCACGGCTCGTCAGCAAGGCGAGCATCCTTGCCGTGGCCTTCGCAGCCGTGCTCGTCATCCCCACCGTCGCGAACGCCGACACGACCATCTCGTCGAACGGCACCGGCACCAACAACGGGTACTTCTACTCGTTCTGGAGCCAGAACAGTGGCCAGGCCTCCATGACCCTGGGCGCCGGCGGCCAGTACAGCACGACGTGGACCAACGTCAACAACTTCGTCGCCGGCAAGGGCTGGAACCCGGGCACGACCGACGCCGTGACCTACTCGGGTTCGTGGAACTGCAACGGCAACTGCTACCTGTCGCTGTACGGCTGGACCACCAACCCGCTCATCGAGTACTACATCGTCGACAACTACGGCAACTACAACCCGAGTTCGGGCGCCACCAAGCTGGGCACGGTCGCCAGCGACGGCAGTACGTACGACCTGTACTCGACGCAGCGCACCAACGCCCCGTCCATCGAGGGCGACAGCTCGAACTTCACGCAGTTCTGGGCGATCCGCCAGTCGAAGCGCACCGGTGGCACCATCACGGTGTCCAACTTCTTCACCGCATGGGCGAAGGCGGGCCTGAACCTCGGCACCCCGAACTACGAGATCCTGGCAACCGAGGGCTACGGCAGCAGCGGTAGCTCCAACATCACGGTCAGCCACGGGGCCAGCACCACCACCAGCCCGTCGCCCACCCCGACCGGCACGCCCACCAGCAGCCCGTCGCCCAGCCCGACCACCACCACCAGCCCGTCGCCCACCCCGACCGGCACCGGTACCGGCTGCACCGCGACCTTCACCAATTCGTCCGACTGGGGCTCCGGCTTCACCGGCGCGGTGACCGTCAAGAACAACGGGTCCGCCGCCACCAACAGCTGGAAGGTCACCCTGACCTACACCGGAAACCAGACGGTCACCAACCTCTGGAACGGCACCTACGCCCAGTCCGGCAAGGTCATCACGGTGAACAACACCGCCTACAACGGCGCCATCGCGGCGGGTGGCACCACCAGCCTCGGCTTCAACGCCAACTACAGCGGCACCAACACCGCTCCGACCCTCGCCTGCACCGCGAGCTGATCGGACGCCACCAGGCGCCGGGCTGCCCGCCCCTCCTTCAGACGGCGGGCAGCCCGGCGGGGCCGCGGCCGTCGGGGAAGCGGGAACCTGCTCACCGGAACGAGGACGGACGGACAACGCGAGCCTCGCCACCGGATCGACCTGAACCACGGCCACGAACCCGCCCACCGATCACCCTGCCCAGCCGGAGATCACCGAGATCACCGAGATCACCGACAGAGTCAAGCTCAGTCGAAGTGTTTGAGCAGTGGCCACAGGTGCTCCCACGTGTATTGCTGCCCGGTGCACACCAGGATCGGCAGGCCCTGCTCGATGTTGGCGATGTCCTGACCGTTGTCGATGTGCCCGGCGACGACGCAACTGCGCCAGTACGGCTGAAGGGCCTGCGGGCTGTAGCCGACGGCGATGGTGGTGCCGGACACGCCGGTGGGCCGGCCGAAGCGGCTGTACCCGTTCTGGTCGGCGTAGACGGTGGGCAGACCGAGAGCGGGGCCGTAGTGGGCCAGGGCCCCGGCCTCGCCGTAGTTGACGGCGAGCAGGGTGGCACCGGGATATCGGCGCTCCACCGCGGCTACGTCCTGGGCGAGTTGGGGCCAACCGATGGAGTCGGCGTTGAAGGGGTTCACCGCGGTCAGGTGCCGGTAGACGGACACCGGCAGCAGCGGCGGCCCCACTGCCAGGGTGACGGCGGCGGCGGCCGCGGCGAACACGGCGAACCATCGCCGTCCGGCCGGCCGGCGTTCCGCCAGCCGGACGGCCCCGGCGCCGAGCAGCAGCGGGTACCAGCCCATGGGGTAGTAGAAGTTGCCGCCGGCGACGACCACGATCACGAGGCTCACCACGTAGGCGACGGGCAGCAGCCGGTAGCGGGTGTCCCTCCAGGTGAGTCTCCAACCCATCACCCACAGCCAGGTGAGCAGTGTGGCCGCCTCCACCTGCATGGGGAGGGCGGTGAACCGCTTGGTCCAGGTGGACAGGTGGCCGGCCATCGTGAACTGCGGCCAGCCGTGCTGCGCCTGCCAGATGAGGTCCGGCGAGGCGATGGCGAGCGCCAGCAGCACGGACAGCCAGACGGCGCGGTCGCGCAGCAGCCGGGCGTTGCCGGTGAGCGGGGCGGCGACCAGCAGTGACAGCGCCAGTATCACGATGTTGTTGTTGTTGAGCATCCCGAGGCCCAGCGTGGCGCCGAAGCCGTACCACAGGCGGCGGTCGCCGGTCCGCAGGATCCGTAGCAGCAGCCAGATCGCCACGGACCAGAAGAAGACGCTGGTGGTGGCGGTGGTGAACAGGTGTCCCTCGACGAGCACGAGCACGGAGGCCGAGACGGCGATCGCGGCGATCTGCTGGGCGCTGTGCGAGCGCCTCTCGTCTCTCCCGGCGAGTTCCCTGGCGCACAGGACCGACATCAACGCGGTGGCGACCGCGAACAGCATCGGTGCGATGCGCACGACCTGCACCGAGTCGCCGCCGAACCAGGTCTCGGCGCGGACGATCAGTGGCACCAGGGGCGGCTGGTCGTCGTAGCCGGCAGCGAGATGGCGGCTTGCGGCGAGCCAGTACAGCTCGTCGCGGAAGTAGCCGTAGCGGCCGGCGGTGGCCAGCAGGACGGCGCAGGCGCACAGCAGCGGCGCCAGCACCCGTTTCCAGGGGATCCCGGGCAGTGCCGGCGTCCCGGCCGGCCTGCGGCGCAGGTGGCGGCGGACGGCGATCGCGGTGTACAGCGCGCCGACGATCCAGCCGAGGTCGACGGCCCACATCACGCCGTCGGCGCCGTGCCGCACCCGCAGCAGGTACGACAGCGGCAGGCGGACGGCGATGAACGACACGATCGTGCACACCAGTGGCACGACGGTACGGCCGATGCCGTTGAGCGCGCCGTGTATGACGGCCATGACGGCGTAGAGGACGAAGCAGGGGTAGGTGATGAGGATGTAGACCTCCACCAGATGCCGGGTGACGGGATCGGTGGTGGCGGCTGCGGCGAGGGCGGGGCGCAGGACGATCACGGCGAGGCTGACGGCGAGCGCCAGCGCGAGCGTGAAGGGCAGCGTCCGGCGGACGGCGTGGCGGACCCGGTCCGGTCTGCCGGCGCCGAGGTTCTGGGCGACGAAGACGGTGAGCGCGCCGGACAGGTCGAGGAACGCGGTGGCGGCGAAGAACTCCAGGCGGCCGACGACGGTGACCGCCGCGAGCAGTGACGCGCCGAGGGGGGCGACGATCCGGATGAGCGCCACGATGCCGAGCGCGATGAGCAGTTGCTGGGTGGCGCCGGGAAGGCCGAGGCGCAGGGCGGCGGCGGCCTCGGTACGCGCACCCTTCCAGCCGTGGGAGCGACGCGGCGCCAGGTCGCGTCTGCGGCGCAGGAGGGCCAGCCCGGCGGCGGCGGTGCCGGTGGCGGCGGTGACCGTGGCGAGGGCAGCGCCGACCACGCCCAGGTGGAGCACCACGACGTAGAGCCAGGCGAGGAGGATGTTGGCGAGGCTGCTGCCGATCATGAGCCGCATCTGGGCGCGGGAGTCGCCGAGGCCGCGCAGCAGGGCACAGACGGCGGAGACCGCGAAGACGGACGGGAAACCGTAGCTGAGCGTCGACAGGAGCACCTGGGCGTCGTGGAGGACCTCGCCGCGTGCGCCGGTGAGCCGCAGCAGGGTGTCGCCGGCCGTGCGGGCGACGAGGAAGCACAGCGCAGCCCATACCGCGGTGGCAAGTGCCAGGGCGGCGGCGACGGTGGCGGGGCCCCGTCGGGAGCGTTCCCCGGTGAAGCGCGCGAGGCGGATGGCGAAGCCGGTGGTCAGGCCGAGGAAGACGCCGTCCGCGAGGAAGTACAGCGGCTGGACGACGCCGGCGGCCGCGAGGGCGTCGACGCCGACCCAGTGGCCGAGGACGGCGCCGTCGGCGAGGAGGTAGGTCTGCTGGAGGAGATTGGACAGGGTGAGGGGCACGGCGAAGCGGAGTACGGACCGCAGGACGGGGCCGCGGGTCAGGTCCGGGTAGCCCCGGTCGGGGTGCTCGGCCGCCATGGCGTCGGCGGGCGGGGCCCCCACGGCGGGGGCCCCGCTCCCGGCGCGGGCGGCGCCCGGGGACGCGGTGTCCCCGGGCGGCCCGGTACGGATCGTCCCGCTCATACCAGGTGACCGTCGGCGGCGTGCCGGCGCTCGTCGGCGATCTTGGCCTGGGCGGCGACCGTGCGGTCCACGAGGAGGTCGCTGCTCTGCATCTCGATGCCCAGCACCGAGGCGACGGTGGCCACCAGCGACATCCCGGTTATCGAGTCGATGCCGAGGTCGAAGAGGTCGGCATCGACGTCGATGCTGGTGAAGCCGAAGACGTGGGCCCAGCAGCGACCGATCGTCATCTCGGTGTCGGTGTACTTGCCGTCGAGGCGGCCGGTGAGTTCGACCGGCAACTCCTCGATCTCCTTGCGCACCCGTCCGGCGCTCCGTTCGCGGCGCGAGGCACGGCGGCGCGAAGCCTCCTGGAGTTTGGCGGCCATCAGCGGTTCGAGTGCTATGTGGTAACCGGGCAGGGCGTCGGCGTAGTCGCCCTCGTAGTGCAGTTCGCCGCCGAACACCCGGGCCCGGTCCGAGCGCAGGCCGGCGTCCGCGATCGAGAGGCCGAGCGCGGTGGGCAGCGCCTTGAAGGTGGTGTCGACGTTGGCGTGGCTCCGGACGGCCATGCCGATCTCCTTCCACGAAACCCAGTCGAAGGTGATGACGTGGCAGTCGGGATCGGTCTCGGACTCCGCCAGGGTGTCCAGGAACTGGTTGGCGGAGGCGTAGTCGGCCTGCCCGATGGCGGGGAACACGGCCGCCACGGAGGAGAAGTGGACGATGAAGTCGGGCCGGTCGTCGCGGGTCAGCAGGTCAAGGACGAACGCGCCGTGGATCTTGGGGCGGATCACCGCTTCGAAGTCCTCCTGGGAGCGCTGCGTGATGACCTCCCCTCCGGGGATGCCGGCCGCGTGGACGATGCCGTCGATGCGGCCGAAGCGCTCCCGGACGGTGGCGACGGCCGTCCCCAGGGCCTCGGGGTCGCCGGCGTCGGCGGCGAGGACCAGGACCTCCGCCCCCAGATCGCGCAGCTCCCGCAGGGCGAGCCGCAGCCGGGCCTCGGGCGAGCCGTCGTCGCCGGCCGTGTCCGGGCCGATGCCGCAGGCGCCGGAGCGGCTGAGCAGTACGAGGTTGATGCCGGGTCGGCGGGCCGCGAACTCGCGGCACAGGGCGAGGCCCAGCCCGGCGGTGCCGCCGGTGACCAGGTAGGTGCCGCCGGGCTTGAGGTAGTCGCCGCGGTCGGCGATGTCGGTACTCGGCAGTTCGGCGAACGTCTCGCGCAGGCGGATGCCGTCGCGCAGCGCGACGACGGAGGTCTCGGAGCCGAGGATCTCGTCGAGGACCGCGCGGGCGGGCGTGGCGTCGTCGGTGTCGACGACGGAGACGGTGATGTAGGGGTACTCGCGGCTCACGCTCTTGGCCATGCCCGTCAGCGTGGAGTTCTCGACGACGACGCCGGGCTCCGCGCGGCGGGAGGCCAGGGCGGTGCGGGTGAGGACGGCCAGGTGGAGCTGGGCGCCTTCGGTGATCAGGGCCTTGGAGAGACGGAACAGGCTGTAGAGGTTCTTGTCCAGGCGGGAGTCGAGGGTGGCGATGTCCCGGGCCGGTTCGGCCTCGAAGCCGAGGGCGTGCACGAGGTGGGTCACGCCCTCGTCCACGGCCCGAACCGCCAGGTCCTCCCAGAAGGCGTCGGCGCTCGCCCCGCCGGCCGGGTCCTCGGGCACGCGTACGATCTGCTCGTCCGTCAGTCCGCCTTCACGGAGGACTGCTTCGGCGGCGGTGGAGCCGTCGACCAGGGCGAGCACCCGGGCCTCGGGGTCGGCGGCGGGGGCGGGTTCGTTCGCGGGCCGGAAGACGATCTGGTGGGTCGCGGGGCCCTCGGACCCGGGTGCGCCGAGCGCGAGGGACTCCCGCCAGTTCTCGGGGAAGTCGATCCAGGCGCGGCGTTCGTCGAACTGGTAGGGCGGAAGGTCGACCAGGCGCGGGGTCGAACCGGCGCCGCGGCGGGCGTCGGCTTCGAGGTCGGCCCCGGCGGCCCAGGCGGCGGCCCGGGCTGCGAGTTCCGGATCGGCCGCTTCGGCGAGGCCGGGCGCCCAGAACGCCCAGTCCGGGTGGCTGGAGTGGAACGGCGCGGCGTCCGTGAGCCGGTTCGCGGCCAGCGCCTCCAGGCGCGAGCGCAGGTCGCCGAGGTCGGAGACGACGAGGGCGAGCCGGTGGCGATGGGCGGCGCGGGAGCGGTGGACGGTGGCGCACAGCTCCGCAAGGGCGACTCCGTCGAACAGACCGCGCTCGAACCAGTCCGTGTAGGCGCGGACCAGCAGCCGCAGCGACTCCTCGCTGTGCGCGCTGAGGGTGAACAGCTGCGGCGCGGCTGCGGGTTCGCCGATGGTGGCGGGCGCCGGGGCCGGCGCGGCGTACTCCTCCAGCACCACATGGCAGTTGGTGCCGCCGAGCCCGAACGCGCTGACGCCGCACCGCAGCGGGCCGTCCTCGCTGCTCCACGGTTCGGCGCTGGTGGGGACGCGGACGGGCGAGTCGTCGAAGTCGATCCGGGAGTTGGGCTGCTCGAAGCCCGCCAGCGGCGGCAGCCGGCGGTTGCGCAGGATCAGCGCCGCCTTGATGAGGCCCATGACGCCGGAACCCTCGAAGAGGTGCCCGATGTTGGCCTTGACGGTGCCCACCGCGCAGAACCGGCTGTCGCCGGTGTGCGGGGCGAACGCCTGCCGCAGGCCCTCGATCTCGATGGGATCCCCCAACGTCGTCGCGGTGCCGTGCAGTTCGATGTAGCCGATGCTGCGCGGGTCGACACCGGCGTTCGCCCAGGCCGTGTTGAGGAGGTCCGCCTGCGAGGCGGAGTCGGGCGTCGTCACCCCGCCGGCGACGCCGTCGTGATTGACGGCGCTGCCCTTGATGACGGCGTACACCCGGTCGCCGTCGGCCAGGGCGCGGTCGAGGCGCTTGAGGACGACGGCGCCCGAGCCCTCGCCGTAGCCGGTCCCGTCGGCGCGCTCGTCCAGGGTACGGGTGTGGCCGTCGGACGACTCGATGCCGATTCGGGTGTCCGGGTGGTCGATCGGCGCGCTGACGATGCGCGCCCCGGCGACGACCGCGGTGTCGCAGTCGCCCAACAGCAGGGCGTTCTTGGCCTGGTGGACGGCCACGAGCGAGGCGGAGCAGGCGCTGTCCACCACCATGCTGGGACCACGCAGGTCCAGCAGGTGCGAGAGGCGGTTGGCCATCATGGTGGGCACGTTCCCGGTGAGCGCCGGCTGGATCAACGACCGGTCGATCTTGGACAGGTACTCCAGGTAGGCCGAGCCCGGGTTGACGGCGAAGCCGACGAAGACGCCGGTACGGCTGCCGCGCAGCCGAGAGGCCTGGTAACCCGCGTCCTCGAAGGCCAGGTACATGGCGCGGATGGCGTGCCGCAGGTGCGGTTCGGTGGTCGCGGCCTGTTTCGGGGTCATCCCGAAGAACTCGGCGTCGAAGTACTCCGGGTGTTCCAGGTAGGCACCGTCGCGGTAGGCGATGTCGGAGTCCGCGGGGGAGCGGACGGTCGTGCCGAAGACGTAGTGCAGGTAGTTTTCGATGCTCCGGGCGCGGTGCTCGGGGAAGCGGCCGGTGAGGTTCCTCCCCTCGGCGACGAGGTCCCAGAACCCGTGGATGTCCCGTGCTCCGGGTACCTCCACCGAGATGCCGACGATAGCGATGTCCGAGCTCAAGGTCTTCTCCTTCGGGGCGGGCGCAGCGCGGTCAGGCGATCGCGGGCAGCAGGGAGGTGAGCGTGGTGCCGTTGGCCTCGTCGAACCGGGTGACGCCGGTGGCCCGCAGCGAGCGCACGGTGCGCACCCACTCCACGGGGGCGGTGATCTGTGCGGTGAGCAGCGCGGCGGCGCGGGCCGGCTCGAAGGCAGACGCCGTGACGCCGGAGAACACCGGAACGGCGGGAGGCCCGAAGGCCTGGCCGCTCAGGGCGGCCATGAACGCCCGCGCCGCGGGCGCCATCAACGGGGTGTGGAAGGGGCCGCTGACCGGCAGCGGGACCACTGCCCGGGCGCCCGCGGACCGCAGCACACCGGCGGCGTCGGCCATCTCGTCCCGGCCGCCGGCGACGACGGTCTGCCGGTCGGAGTTCCGGTTGGCCACGTAGACGTTCCGCACCCGCGCTTCCAGCAGCGCCGACGCCACGTCGTCGGCGCTTATCCCCGCCACAGCCGACATCCCCCCTCCGTGAACCGAGGCCATGGCCTCCGCCCGTGCCCGCACCAGGCGCAGGGCCTCGACCAGGGAGAGGCAGCCGGCAGCCACCAGAGCGTTGTACTCGCCCAGGCTGTGGCCGGCGTAGCAGGCGATGGGCTCGGCCTCATCGCCCTCCTCCGCCTGGCGCCGCCGTGCGTCGAGGGCGTTGACGAGGAAGACGGCGGGCTGCGCGTATCGGGTGTCGCCCAGCCGCCCCTCGGGGTCGTGCAGGCACAGCTCCCGGATCGAGTAGCCGAGCACCGCGTCGGCCGCCTCGACCTCCTCCGGGAACAGGTCGAACACATCGGCGCCCATACCGCGGCGTTGGACGCCCTGGCCGGGGAAAACGAGGCAGCGCACGGCGTGCCCCCCTATCTGTGGTGTGAAGGTCTCGCGCGCGGGGCGGTGCTCCGCTCGCGACGTCGTTCGGTGCCGTGGCGGTCAGATCGAGGTGAACCGCGCGGCCGATCCGCTCTCACGCAGCCGCGACCGCGTCAGCGCGGCCGCGGAGACGCCGGGGCCGATGTCGAGGACCACGTCCGGAGCCAGCTCCGCCATGGCGGCGTCGACGACGACCGGCCAGTCGAAGGAGCGGCACATCTGCTGCGCGGCCACCTCGTACAGGACGTGGGGCGAGAACTGCAGGTTGGCGGGCGTGCCGGTGCCGTAGACCGGCATGGTCAGGCCGTCGCCCTTGACGGGCTGCCAGTTGTGGTCGACGTCCCGGCCGATCAGCGCCATGGCGGACGCCAGCACCGCGCTGTGGAAGGGGGCGGTGGCGCTCAGGTAGGTCCAGCGGGCACCGGGCCGTTCGAAGAGTTCGTCCTCGGCGAGCCGGAGCCGCATCAGCGCTTCGGTACCGCCGGTGAGGACGTGGAAGGTGGGCGAGTTGACGAGGCCGATCTCCACCCGGCCGCCCGGACCGCTGCCGCTGCGTCGGATCGCCTCGTCGAGCGCCGGGCGCCGCGGGCCCACGACGGCGGCCATCGTCCCGGGGACGCCGGCCCCCGGCCCGAGTGCGGCGTGCCGGCGCAGCAGTTCCCCGTCCGGCCGCGGTGCCGCGGGAATGACCTGGTGGCAGCGCAACAGCGCCACGGTGACCTGGGCGATCGAGCGTGCGGCGGCCGCCGTGTACTCGCGGCGGCCCTCGACGGGCAGGGCCGAGAAGACGGCGGCGTAGCTGCCCAGGCTGTGCCCGACCGCTCCCACCGGGCGCAGGCCGCCCGACCGGGTCGCCCGGGCCAGCGGATTTCCCGGCCCCGGCTGGAGGACGCACAACTGGTAGATGTGCAGCAGCACGCCCTCGGCCACCGAGCCGCGCGCCGCCGCGGGCAGCGGCCGGTCGCCGCAGTCGGCGAGCCACTCGCGTATCGGTAACCCGCCGGGCAGGAAACGGGCGCATTCCTCGCGTCCCACGATCTCGAAGGCCGTTTCGACGCCCGTGAAAGCCGATGCGAAGAAACGAGAATTCTGCTGTTGTCGGAACAGTTCGCGGAGCCTGCTGATCAGCGGGCCTTCGGGATCACCCAGCCCGCCGAAATGAAGTAACGCCCGCACAGGTTGTCCTCACCCGTAGTAGGAGGCGTGCCGCCCGGAGTGAAATTCGCAGCACCGGCTCGCCGGACCGCCGTGAATCCTGCCCGTGACGAGCTGAAGCCGTGATCGGTTACTCGGGAAACAATATGCAGCCGCGCTTGATTGCCGGTCAAAGCCCGATGAAACTTACATTCGCGCCGGCGCTGCCGGGTCGAGTGGCGCCCGCGGAACACCTGGTGCTCCTTGACGGTGCCCCCCGCTGACGCAAGGATCTCCTTGTAGCCGCCTGTCTACGTCCGCCATTGTTGTCGGGCGCTGGAATGGAGGATCGCCCCGACCAGTACGTGAGGGAAGGAACCACGGTGGCGCTCACCGACCGGATGATCCGGATGCCGGATATCGACCGCATCCGCACTCAGGACCCGAACAACCACCTCCATTGCCGGAGGGCGCAACTCCTGGCCTACGTCGCGGGCAGCACCTCGTGGTCCGACCTTCTGATGTACCGGGCGCTCGGCTCTACCGCGGCCGTCTACCGCCACTGCCACCTGCGTGGAAAGGACCGCTGGGCGTTCGAGACGCCCTACGTGACCGAGGGCGATCTGCGACTGCTCGGGTTCGAACTGCTCTCGGCCGGTACGGTGGACATCGACCGCTTCCGATCCGGCCTGCCCGAGTTCCTCGCCTCGGGGCATCCGGTGTTCTTCTACGCGCCCCGGCACCACTTCCCCCACTGGGTGGAGTTCATGCGCCGGGTCGGCACCGTTGCGGAGGACCACCGACTGCTGCATTCGTTCCTCGTGTGCGGGGCGAGCAGCACCGAGGTGCTGCTGCTCGACAACACCTCCGACGACCACGAATACTTCCCGCTGACGGTGGGGTGGGACGTGCTGCGCGAGGGGTACGCCCGGGAGCCGGAGCGCTGGTTCGTCGACTGCTCCACCGCGGTGCTCAGGTCGGTCCCCGACCTGGACGGATTCGAGTCCGCGTACCGCGGGTTCCTGGCCCGGTTCCGCGACGGGTTCCAGATCTACGACCTCATCGGTGAGAGCCTGGTCGCCGAGCGCGCGTCGGCCGACGCCGTGTACCGTGCGCCCGGCGTCAACAGCATCGCCCTGCTGGCGGGTTCGCGCACCCTGTTCAGCCGGTTCCTGGCACTCACCCGGCACGGCGAGCAGGTCCGCGCCGCGTACGCGGGCGTCGCGCGGCTGGCCACCGTGCTCTCGGAGCAGATCAACGCCTTCCACGCCGGGACGCCTACGCTGTCGGCGGACCGGATTCGCAGCGGTCTGGCCGAGTTGAGGCAGCGCGAGCAGCGGGCGGCGGCGCTGCTGACGGACGAGGCGGCCCGGCTGCCGCGGATCCTGCCGAGCGACGTCGACAGCCGGTGACCACGTGTCGGCCGCGACTGCGGGTGGGCCGTGGTCGAGGAGCCGGTGGTCGGCGAGCAGCGCGTAGCGGGCCACGACGATCGCGCGGACCCGCCGGACCCTGGTGTGAGGGTGCGTCAGACACTGGGATCATGGATGGGGCGACTGCCGCGTCGAAGCTCTGACACGACCGCCCGACACACGTACCGAGCGACGATCAGTGACACCCGAAACCGCCGCCCCCACCGAGTCACGATCCGACAAGCTCCGGTCCGACCCTGCCCGGCCATACCCGGCGTCCCCGCTCGTTCCCGCTCGTTCCCGTCTCCGGACACCGGGTGTCCGGTACCTCGTGGAGAAGTCCGTGCCCGCACCCGCCGACACCGTCGCAAGCCCACCCACCCTCGCTGACGTGGCCCTGCTCGCCGGCGTTTCGACGGCCACCGCGTCCCGGGTCCTCACCGGCTCGGCCCGGGTGAGCGAGGAGACGAATCGCCGTGTCCAGGAGGCCATCTCAAAGCTCGGATACGTACGCCGCCGAGCGCCCTGGACGCACCGGCCGCACGGCGGATCCATCGCCGCGATCATCACCGAGTCCAACGAGCGGTTCTTCTCGGACCCGTTCTTCGCCCGCCTGCTCCACGGCGCGTCGCGGATCCTCGCCCCCGTCGGCTACCAGCTGGCATTCGTCGCGGTGCGGGATCAGAGCGAGTACGCGGCGGCGGCCCGTTTCGTGAACCGCGGAGTCGACGGGGTCATGCTGGTCTCCTCCCACGGCTCGGATCCGTTGATGCCTCTGCTGGACACGGCGAGGGTGCCCACCGTGCTGTGCGGCCGGCCGCTGGCGGAACACGGTGCCCCGTACGTGGACACCGACAACTACGGCGGTGCGCAGGCCGCCGTGCACCACCTGCTCGCGGCAGGCCGCCAGCGCATCGGGACCATAGCCGGGCCGCGCGACATGGCTGCGAGCCAGGACCGGCTCCGGGGTTTCACCGAGGCCCTGGCGGCCACCGGCCTGGAGCCCGTCGTCGACCTCGGGGACTTCTCCCTCGAGTCCGGCGAACACGCCATGACCCGGCTGCTCAGGCGCCGCCCCGACCTCGACGCCGTCTTCGTCGCCTCCGACCTGATGGCGGCCGGGGCCTTACGCTCACTGCGTCGGGCGGGACGTCGCGTGCCCGACGATGTCGCGGTCATCGGCTTCGACGACGATCCGGTGGCCCAGTACACCCACCCCCCGCTCAGTACGATCCGGCAGCCGGTGGAGGAGCAGGGCTCGACGATGGCCCGTCACATCCTCGCGCTGATCGAGAACAAGACGAAACCGGACCCCAGGACCCTGCTGCCCACCACCCTCATATGTCGCGAATCGGCCTGAACCGGCTCGCCACGTGGTCGGTGAATGCAACGCGGGCTTGTGTGCCACGTTCGCAGGACTGCGAGCCGGCGGCGCAGTACGGGGATTCCCGGGTCCTGCTGGTGCGCACTGACCCCCACCAGCTCCGCCCGCTCTCAAGGTCGATCATTTCGAGAGTTCCTTCCCTGGTTCACCGGTAACGATCCGCACAGGATTGAACGCGTTCAGCTCATCTATGACGGGTCATCGCCACAGGTCGGCGGCAGCTCGACGGTGTCCACGACATCCGGATCTCCGTGCCCGGTGCTGGAGGCGGCGGGTGATCCGGGCCAGGGCACGGGCGGGGTGCTGGAGGCGGCGGTGGCCGGCGTGACGGCCGCGGTCACGGTGGCGGGCGGGCTGGTGCGGGACCTGCCGGGGGCCTGTCGGGCGCCCCTGCGGTTCGAAACTTTCGATGACTTGATGTCTCAGGTTGCGACCTGCGGCGCCGAGGGGTTGCAGTCGATTGGCCAAGTTCTTGGGTCTGCCTCGGCTGCCAGGCGTCTGGCCAGGGAATATTCAGGTAAGGGGCATTGGGGGAGGAGCGATACTTTCACTGCTCTGGTCGAAAGTATTGACAGCCTGTCGGGTGCAGGCCAACACTGGCGCCGTCGACAAGTCAATGTGCCCTACTTCGACACCCAGGCCCTCGTCGCCACTCCAACGGCGCGGGCGACAACTGGGGCATGACCATCGCGAAGAACGGCAGCACCACCTGGCGGGCGGTCTCCTGCCTGTGAGCTGACTCAGTGTCGGCTCACGGGCAGGGTGCGCGGCCGCCGTGAATTGTTAACGCTAACAGACAGTTCCGCCAGCCATTCGGATCCCTTCCGTCGGCCGAACCCCACAAGGGTACGGGCGGCACGTCATCCGGCGGAACAGCTCCTGAGCGGGCCCAGGCACCACGGGCACCACCGGCTCCGCCCGGCAGGAGCGGCCCGGCCGATCACGCGCCGGCACAACCGTCGGGACGAGGTGCCTGGTCCCGACCGGTGCGCAGGCATACCCCCCCCACACGCAAGGAGAACGATCCGTCATGCCATGGCTCAACAAGCAGCCCCGTCTCCGCAAGGTCCTGACGGCGGCGGTATGCGTAGTCGTCAGCTCGGTCACAGCCGCTACCGCGAGCCCTGCGGCCCACGCTGCCGGGGCAACCACCCTGGGGGCGGCAGCAGCCGGCAGCGGCCGCTACTTCGGCACGGCAGTACCCGCGGGCAAGCTCGGCGACTCGACGTACGCGGGCATCCTGGACCGGGAGTTCACCATGGTGACCCCGGAGAACGAGATGAAGTGGGACACCGTCGAACCCTCCCGGGGGTCGTTCAACTTCGCCCCCGGCGACTCGATCGTCAGCCACGCCTCCGCACACGGTCAGCGCATGCGCGGCCACACGCTGGTCTGGCACTCCCAACTGCCCAGCTGGGTCAGCTCCATCACCGACGCCAACACCCTGCGCAGTGTGATGAACAACCACATCACCCAGGAGATGGCGCACTACAAGGGCAAGATCTACGCCTGGGACGTGGTCAACGAGGCCTTCGCCGACGGCGGCAGCGGCCAGCACCGCAGCTCCGTGTTCCAGAACGTGCTGGGCAACGGCTTCATCGAGGAGGCCTTCCGCACCGCCAGGAACACCGACCCCTCGGCCAAGCTCTGCTACAACGACTACAACATCGAAAACTGGTCCGACGCCAAGACCCAGGGCGTCTACAACATGGTCAAGGACTTCAAGTCCCGCGGCGTGCCCATCGACTGCGTCGGCCTCCAGAGCCACTTCGGCGCCGGCGGCCCGCCCGCCAACTTCCAGACCACCCTGTCGAGCTTCGCCGCGCTCGGCGTCGACGTCCAGATCACCGAACTCGACATCGCCCAGGCCTCCACCACCGCCTACGCCAACACCGTCCAGGCCTGCCTCAACGTCGCCCGCTGCACGGGCATCACGGTGTGGGGCATCCGCGACAGCGATTCGTGGCGCACCGGTGAGAACCCGCTTCTGTTCGACAACAGCGGCAACAAGAAGCCCGCCTACAGCGCGGCGCTCACCGCCCTGGGCGGCAGCGCCGGCACACCGGGCGGGGGCATCACCTCCGGCGCGCTCTACACGCTCTCCGACGTGGCCGCCGGACGCGTTCTCGACGAGCCCGCGGGACAGAACGGCAACGGCACCCAGCTCCAGGTGTGGGACGCAAGCGGTGCCTCCAACCAGCAGTGGCGGGCCGGCCAGAACAGCGACGGCTCCTACACCCTGACCAACGTCGCCAGCGGCCGGGCACTGGACGAGCCGGGCAACCAGACCGGCAACGGGACCCGTATGCAGGTCTGGGACTCCAACGGCGGCGCCAACCAGCACTGGCGGGCCGGCCAGAACAGCGACGGCTCCTACACCCTGACCAACGTCGCCAGCGGCCGGGCACTGGAGATCCCCGGCGGTCAGACCGCCAACGGCACTCCCGTCCAGATCTGGGACTCCAACGGCGACGCCAACCAGCACTGGAACTTCAGGTGAGCTGAGCCGCGGAGGCACGTACCTCCGCCGGATCCCCTCGCCCCGTCGGGAAACCGCCGCGCGCCACCGCGTGGGTGCGATCCACCCGGTACCGCAGCGCGGCTTGACGAAGCTCCGGGACATCAGGCAACGCGCGGTTCAGCACCCGTACGACACCTTGACGTCCCCTGGGCCGGGGGAGGATTCCCGCCCCGGCCCAGGGGTGCCCCTGCATGCGCGCGCTCACGGCGGCACGCGCGTGTGAGCGATAACAAAGCCGTGTGACAGCTCTATCCGTTCACAAGGAGGTACCCATGCGCAGTCGAAGTTCCAGCCGCAGGAGGTTGTCCGCGGCGTTCGCCGCCGCGGTTGCGATCGTGGCGGCGTTGGCGGCGATGCTCGTCGCCGGCCCGGCCCAGGCGGCCACCAGCTCTGCCGTGCGCGGTGTGGGTTCCGGCCGGTGTCTCGACGTGGTGAACGCCGGCCAGAGCGACGGCGCGCAGTTGCAGATCTACGACTGCTCGGGCGGGGCCAACCAGCTGTGGACGGCGACGTCCGCCGCCCAGCTGACCGTCTACGGCAACAAGTGCCTCGACGTCCCGAACCACGCCACCACGGCAGGTACCCGGGTGCAGATCTGGGCCTGCAGCGGCGCCGCGAACCAGCAGTGGCGGGTGAACTCCGACGGCACGATCGTCGGAGTCGAGTCCGGGCTGTGCCTGGACGTCACGGGCACCGGCACGGCCAACGGCACGGCCGTGGAGCTCTGGACCTGCAACGGCCGCAGCAACCAGCAGTGGACCGGCCTGACCGGGACCACACCGACGACGCCCCCGCCGACCGGCGGCACCTGCACCCTCCCGTCGACCTACCGGTGGTCGTCCACCGGCGCGCTGGCGCAGCCGGCCAACGGTTGGGCCTCGCTGAAGGACTTCACGGACGTGGTCTACAACGGCAAGCACCTGGTCTACGCGTCGAACGTGAACGGGTCGTCGTACGGTTCGATGGCGTTCAGCCCCTTCACCAACTGGTCGGACATGGCGTCGGCCGGCCAGAGCGGGATGAGCCAGGCCGCCGTGGCCCCCACGCTGTTCTACTTCGCGCCCAAGAACATCTGGGTGCTGGCGTACCAGTGGGGCGCGTGGCCCTTCATCTACCGCACCTCCAGTGACCCCACCAACCCCAACGGCTGGTCCTCGCCGCAGCCGCTGTTCACCGGCAGCATCCCCAACTCCGGCACCGGCCCGATCGACCAGACCCTGATCGCCGACGGCCAGAACATGTACCTGTTCTTCGCCGGTGACAACGGCAGCATCTACCGGGCGAGCATGCCGATCGGGAACTTCCCGGGCAGCTTCGGCTCGTCGTACACGACGGTCATGAGCGACTCGACGAACAACCTGTTCGAGGCACCGCAGGTCTACAAGGTCCAGGGTCAGAACCAGTACCTCATGATCGTCGAGGCCCAGGGTGCGAACGGGCGCTACTTCCGCTCGTTCACGGCCTCCAACCTGAGCGGTTCGTGGACCCCGCAGGCCGGCAGCGAGAGCAACCCCTTCGCGGGCAAGGCCAACAGCGGTGCCACCTGGACCAACGACATCAGCCACGGCGACCTGGTCCGCAACAACCCCGACCAGACCATGACCATCGACCCCTGCAACCTGCAGTTCCTCTACCAGGGCAAGTCCCCCACCGCGACCGGCCCCTACGACCAACTGCCCTACCGGCCGGGCCTCCTCACCCTGCAACACTGACCCGCCCGATCCACGGTGAACGAGACCAGGTACGGCCTGCCGGCGGGCAGACGATCGGCTCACGGCACGGGCGGCCCCACCTCCTGACCGCCGCTCACCGCAGTGAGGAACCCCAGCCGCACGTCGGCTGGGGTTCCTCGCTCTGTACGGTCAGGCTGTACAGACCCCCACCACCAGCGTGGGTCACCAGGACCTCCGAGACGGGTGAAGACGGCGAACTCCACTACGCCCGGAGGTCCCTCCATGATCAAGTACGGGCGAGCCCGGAGCCGGCTCCGCAGACCGCTTGATCACACGCTCGCGGACTCCACGAAACCCGGGGCAGCCCACCTCGGCCGCCGGCCACGCTCCAGGTCACGGCCCCGCCACGAACCCCGGGGGAGAGCCGGCGCCCGGGCCGGCGCCGGACCGGCCGTCAGGCGGAGGGCGCCGGCGCGTAGTCGAACCAGTCGAATGCGACAGTGCCGTCGGTCGCGTACATGCCGATGACGCGTCCGGTGAAGCCGGTCGCGACCTCGGTGGAGAGGTAACGCCCCTCCAGTTCGGCGAGCGGCCGCGCCCCCGGTGCACCGGGATCGCCGAGCCAGAAGGCGATGGTGTCGGGGCCGAGGGGCTCGACACCGGCGCATTCGGGGGACGGGGACACGATGTCGGTGGTCCGGACCGTCACGCTGAGGGCGAGCGGGCCCGAGGGCACCGAGCGGCGGGCCACGGTCTGGCACAGCGGGCCGATGCGGGCAACGACCCGCACTTCTCCCTCGCCGGCCTCCAGGTCGTAGTGGTGCGCCTCGTCCATGCGCACGCTCAGGCCACCCCGTCCCGTGCCCGGGTCGAGCAGCGCGGCGACCCGGCAGTCGTGGTGCTGCTGGCGGCGGCCGACGAAGGTGTGGCCGGGGCGGTCGAGGGTGGGACCGGTGGCGGTGAGGGTGAGCCAGCCGGCGCGCTCGGTCAGCGACCAGGAGCCGTCGGGACGGGCGTAGGGCGAGATCCAGTGCGGGGCGAGCACGGGGGCGTCGAAGTCGTCGCGAGCGGGTAGCGCCGGGAAGGGATGCCAGGCGCCGACGGGCGCGGGGTGGCGCTCGAGCACGGGTGCCACGACGGGCCAGCCCGCTTCGTCCCATTCCACGGGGGTGAGGAAGGTTTCGCGGCCGAGCACCTGGAAGTTGGGCGTGTAGCCGCGGGGACGGGTGCCGAGCAGCACCAGCCACCAGGTGCCGTCGGGCGCCGTGACGAGGTCGCCGTGGCCGGCGCTCTGGACTGGCCGGTCGGTGCCGCTGTGGGACAGTACGGGGTTGCCGGGTGCGCCTTCCCAGGGGCCGCGCGGCGAGCGGGCGCGGGCGATGGACACGGCGTGGCCGCGTTCGGTGCCGCCCTCGGCGATCAGCAGGTACCACCAGCCGCCGATGCGGTACAGGTGCGGGGCCTCGGGCCACTTGAGGCCGGTACCGGACCAGGTGGGGAAGGGCCCCTCCAGGACCTCGCCCTTGACCGGGTCGATCCGGGCGATGTGGATGCCGGGGAGGGTGACGGCACACCAGCAGGTGCCGTCCTCCTCCCACGCCAGGTCAGGGTCGATCCCAGGGAGGTCGATCCACACCGGGTCCGACCAGGGGCCCTCGGGTCGTTCGGCGGTCACGATGTAGTTGCCGCCGCTGCTGACATTGGTGTTGATCACCCAGAAGAGGCCGTCGTGGTGGCGGATGGTCGGGGCGTAGAGGCCGCGGGAGGCCATCCTGTCGGGCAGCGGCAGCGGCAGTTGTTCGGGGCGGTCGACCACGTTGCCGATCTGCCGCCAGTGCACGAGGTCCTTGCTGTGGAAGATCGGCAGCCCGGGGAAGTACTCGAAGCTGGAGCACACCAGGTAGTAGTCGTCACCGACTCGGCACACGCTGGGGTCCGGGTGGAACCCGCTGATCACAGGATTGTCGTACGTCCGCACAGTGCGTGGTCCCTTCGGAATGCCGGCACGCGCCGGCGTTGACGGTGTTGTGATCTGGCAGGTCGCACGGGTGGCGGGTGGTCAGGGCCACCGGCCGGTGCGGGGGAGCCGGGTGCCGCGCGGGCTCCGTGACGGCGCCGGAGCTGTCTCGCGTCGTCGCTCAGCGGAGGGCGATCGCCGTCCACGACACCGGCGGCAGCTCGATGGTGAGCACGCCGTCGGCGAGCGTCGCGCTCGCGTTCGCGGAGGGAGTCACCCGGTGCTGGTCCGCGAGCGTGTTCTTCGCGTACACATCCGAGTCGGCGAGTGTGAGCGCCTCGACGACCCGCGACGAGGCGAGGCTGCGCACGTCGATCGTGACCTGTGCGGCCTCCTCCAGGCCGCGGTTGACGAGGAAGACCGCGGCCCGGTCCTCGTCGACGGTGGCCACGGCGTCGACGACGGATGCCTCGCCGTGGCGCGCCGTCTTGTACGTCGGCGCGTCGATCACGGGCCGGATCACCTCGCCGGAAGCGAGCCGGCTCGTGATCGAGAACGGGTAGAAGGTCGTCTGCCGCCAGGCCGGGCCGCCGGGCTCGGTCATGATGGGCGCGATCACGTTGACGAGTTGCGCCAGCGATGCGGAGGTGACGCGGTCGCTGCGCTTGAGGAGCGTCATGAGCAGGTTGCCGACGACGACGGCGTCCGCCACCGTGTACGTGTCCTCGAGTTGCCTAGGGGCGGAGCGCCACTCGGCGTTGACCTCCTCGGACTCCTGGTGCTCCTTGAGGTACCAGACGTTCCACTCGTCGAAGGAGACGTTGATCTTCTTGTTCGAGCGCTTCTTGTACCCCACGTGGTCGGCGGTCGCGACGACGGTGTCGATGAAGTAGTCCATGTCGATCGCCGAGGCGAGGAAGGAGCCGAGGTCGCGGTCGTACTCCTGGTAGTACGCGTGGCACGAGACGTAGTCGACGTGGTCGTAGCTGTGTTCGAGCACGGTGCGCTCCCAGTCGCCGAACGTCGGCATACCGGACCCGGAGGAGCCGCAGACGACGAGTTCGAGGTCTTTGTCGGCCATCTTCATCGCGGCGGCGGTGCGGGCGGCGATCTTGCCGTAGTCGTCAGCCGTCATGAACCCGGTCTGCCACGGTCCGTCCATCTCGTTGCCGAGGCACCACATGCGCACGTTGTGCGGGTCCGGCGTGCCGTTGGCGATGCGCAGGTCGGACAGTGCCGTGCCGGACGGGTGGTTGGCGTACTCGAGTAGGTCCAGGGCGGGCAGGATGCCCCGCGTGGCGACGTTGACCGCCAGCATCAGCTCGGAGTCGGTGAGCTTGAGCCATCGCGCGAACTCGTCGAGGCCGACCTCGTTCGACTCGAGCGAGTGCCAGGCGAGGTCGCGGCGCACCGGGCGCGTCGCGCGCGGGCCGACCGAGTCCTCCCAGCGGAAGCCGGAGACGAAGTTCCCGCCCGGGTAGCGGATGGTCGTACTGCCGAGCTCCCTGACGAGTTCGACGACGTCCATGCGGAACCCGTCGTCGTTCGCGCTCGGGTGTTGCGGCTCGTAGAGCCCGGTGTACACGCAGCGGCCGAGGTGTTCGACGAAGGAGCCGAAAGTGCGGCGTCGGACAGGGGCGATGACGGCTTTTCTGTCGAGCTCGATGTGGGCGCGGGGCAACTCAGTGGTCCTCGTTCGTGAGTAGTGGTTCCGGCCGGCCGGTCGGAGGCGCCGGTGGACGTTCCGTCCGGTCGGGACCGGTTTTTGTCGGGGTTCCAGGCCCGATGCGAGATCGCTCGCTCAGCCCGGGGCGGGTCTCGCGGTGGGCACGTGGGCGCCCGGGCTGACGCCTATGGTGTCGCGGCCCGGCGAAACCTTTCGAAACACCGGTTGCGCGCGGCGTTCTCGGACAACCGCGAACCCCGCCCCGGATGCCCGGGGCGGATCCTGGCGATGAACCCGAGGATGCCGACCGTCACCACACCGGGGCATGACAGTGGGTTCACCACGCGGAAGAAGACTCCGAGTCGGCTCGCACCGTCGATCGCGGCGGCCTCCTCGATCTCGGTCGGAACAGCCCTGATCAGGGATATCCCGAAGACCCAGCCGCGCCGGCCCATCGCCGTCCGACCCACGCGCTGTACGCGGCAGCCACTGCTGATGCCGCGCGCGGACCCGGCCGCGCGGCGGCAGACACAGCCGCGCCACACCAGGTCGCCCGAGCCGCCGTGCCACGCACATGCGGCAACCCGGACCCGTGCCCGGCACCGCTCCCGGTTTGCGCAGTCCCACGGCCTTCCCGTCCTGACCGCGGTCGGCGCCGGTCGCCTGCTGCTCCCAGGCAGGCAACGCGCGACACAGATGCGCCTGGGGAACGCCACTGAGCGCACAGACGAGTGCGCGCACATCCGCATCCAGCAGTACCTTACCGGCCCTGCGCACCGCAGTGAGGTTCGGGCGCCGGTTGAACTCCACCAGGCACCCCAGCACCGCACTTGGACCGGTGACCAGGCCCACTCTTTCACCCAGGCGCGGCCGTGCCGATCAGCTCGCTCCACGTCGACACTGGCCCGCGGGGGAAAGGAGGCTGCCGCGCCCTGATGCTGCCATGGTGCTCTTCCCGTCTGTGCGCAGTTGTGGTGAAGGCCGCCCGCCGCGGCCGAGGTTCGTCCCCCGCCCGTGTGGACGGACCGTCCGCTCCGTGGGGTGCACGCCGTCGCCGCGAATCCCGCGCCGGGCGCCGGCGGCTGCGCCCCCGGCGTCGTCGCATCCGCCCGGACCGGGGGCGTACCGGCCGCCGGTCAGCTACGTGCACGTGTCGAGCATGACTGTTCTCGGCGCGGTTGTTCAAACCGCTGTGGGCACGGTGCTCGACCGACGGCAGGGCCTCGCGCGGGGCGGCTCCGTAGGAGCGGTGACCCCGGTACGACGGCGACACGGACGACACCATCAACCGCCTCCCGACACGAACGACCGCAAGTCATCCCACGGTCACCGCCAACGTGACAGTGCCCGTCGGCTCGCTCACCCTCGCCGGTCAGCGTGCCGGCCAGTTTCCCGAAGGCCCCTTCATCGAGCACGGCAGCGGCTCGTCGGCCTCGGGTTCCGGCGGCTACAGCCGGCGGAAGACGGAACTCAGTGTTGCGATCTCCTGTGCGGAGAGCTTGTCGGTGAAGTGGCGGCGTACCGCGGCGTCCAGGCCGGGGTGCACGGTGGTGATGACCTGGCGTCCGGTGTCGGTGAGGGTGACGGTGACACCATCGGCACGTTCACGGGTGACGAGTTGGCGCTTGCCCATACGGGTGACCTGGTGGGAGATGCGGGTGCGGTCCCAGCCGAGCGACGCGGCGAGCTCGCTCTGGCGCAGGGAGCCTCCCGCCTTGCTCAGGTTGACGAGGATCGTCAGGTCCGGCTCGGACAGGCCCGCCGCCTCGGCGGCGTCCGCGATCACACGGGTTCGGACGATCTCGTGGGCGCGCTTGAAGACGGACCAGAGGTCGACGGGATCAGGTGCGGCCTCGCCCATGGGCTCGTCCGGATTGTGAGCCTCGGCGTTTGGTGTTGACATATCAACCTGCTCGTTCCTAGTGTTGAGATGTCAACAGTAACAAGTGGCTGCCGCGTCGCCGGCCTTGTCGGCCGCGCCCACCTCTTCCACCCCACCCTGCGAAGGATCCATGCGAACCCGAACCCTTGGAACCGGTGGCCCACAGGTCGCTCCTCTCGCGCTGGGCTGCGCCGGTATGTCCGATCAGACCGCCCCCGCCGACGAGGCTGCCGCCATCGCCACGATCCACGCGGCTCTCGCCGGCGGCGTCACTCTCCTCGACACCGCCGACTTCTACGGCATGGGCCACAACGAGGACCTCATTCGCCGGGCACTGCGCGACGGCGATCGCGAAAAGGCGCTTTTGAGCGTGAAGTTCGGAGCTCTGCGCAGTCCTGACGGAGCCTTCGTCGGCATCGAGGGCCGTCCCGCCCACGTGAAGAACGCGCTCGCCTACTCGCTGCGTCGCCTCGGCACCGACCATGTCGACATCTACCGTCCCTCGCGCCTCGACCCCGACACCCCGATCGAGGACACGATCGGCGCCATATCCGAGCTGGCCCAGGCCGGATACGTACGCCACATCGGGCTGTCCGAAGTAGGGCCGCAGACCATCCGCCGCGCCCACGCGGTGCACCCGATCCGCGATGTACAGATCGAATACTCCTTGTTCAGCCGTGATCCCGAGACCAACGGAATCCTGGACACCTGCCGCGAGCTGGGGATCGGCGTCACCGCTTACGGGGTCCTCGCCCACGGCCTGCTCTCCGGCACGTACCAACAACCCGCCGGAGGCGACCCGCGCGCCCACTGGCTGCCCCGCTTTCACCCCGACAACCTCGCCACGAACCTCACCGTTGCCGACCGGCTGATGCCGCTCGCCGAGGCGCGCGGCATCAGCGTCGCTCAACTCGCCACTGCCTGGGTCATCGCCCAGAGCCGCGAGCGCGGCACCATCGTGGCCATTCTGGGCGCCCGCCGACCGCACCGCGTCGAGGAGGCCCTGGCCGCGGCCGACGTCACCCTGACCGACGCGGACCTTCGCGCGATCGACGAGGCCATCCCGACCGACGCGGTGGCCGGAACCCGGTACGCCGCACCCCTCATGGCTCTGCTGGACAGCGAGCGCGGCCCGACGCCATCTGAAAGTACGGGGAACTGACTGCCGACGGCGGGGAGACTTCGCGGCTTCCACCGTCACGGTCGTTCGTCGGCATGCTCGGTGAACCGAGCCACGAGTACGGCGACACCCACAGCATCACCGTGTCCTGCACGCCCATCGGCGGCAGCACCCGCTGACTCCGCACCTAGCGGGCGTCCTACGCCGGCGGCAGCACGACACATCGCCCTGCCTCGCGGGACGGGGCCCTCCGGTTGGTCACGCCCTTCTCCGATCCATTGCCACTGCGAGTGGCGTCGGTGTCATCTACACAAAGAACAGGCTGCGAATCATGAACACATCTGAGTCACTGCTTGCCGAGCTGGCCCGGTCCGAGAAGCCGATCGGAGTTGGGATCATCGGACTCGGAGCGCACGGGAGCTGGGCCGAGCGCTCGCACCTGCCTGCGCTGCGCGCCGTCCCGGGGTACGAGCTGAGGGCCCTGAGCACGAGTTCGAAACAGTCGGCGGAGCGCTCCGGACAGAAGCACGGTGTGTCCCGCACCTTCGGCACGGCGGCCGAACTGGCTGCCTGTGACGAGGTGGACCTCGTGGTCGTGGCGGTGAAGGTGCCGCACCACCGGGAACTGGTGCAGACGGCGCTGAGCGCCGGCAAGAGCGTGCTGTGCGAGTGGCCGCTGGGCAACGGGCTCGCGGAGGCCGAGGACATGGCGCAGCGAGCGCGCGGCCACGCTGCGCCGACCGTCGTCGGACTCCAGGCACGGTCGCACCCGGCCCTCGCCTACGCACGCCATCTCGTGACCGAGGGCTACCTGGGGGAAGTACTGTCCACGACGGTCGTTGGCTCCGGCGGTGCCTGGGGCGCCACCGTAGGCCCCGGCGACCACTACGTGCTCGACGCCGCCAACGGCGCGACACTGCTGACCATTCCCTTCAGCCATACCCTCGACGGACTCGCGTCCGTCCTGGGAGAGCCCGAGGAACTGCGGATCCAACTGGCCTCGCGACGTACGTCGGCCGTGGACACCGAGAGCGGACAGCCTGTGCCCATGACCGCCGCGGACCAGCTGGTGGCCTCGGGACGGCTGCCCGGCGGCGCGGTAGCCACCTTCCACTACCGCGGAGGCATGTCCCGAGGAACCAACTTCCGCTGGGAGATCAACGGTACCGAGGGCGACCTCGTCCTCACCGCCCCGATCGGCCATCCCCAGCTCAGCCCGCTCACCATCGAAGGCGGCCGCGGAACGTCCCCCGGACTCGCTCCCCTGACGGTGCCGGAATCGTACGTCCGCGTTCCGCACCTGGACCCACGCGCCGACGCGCCGGTCTACGCAGTTGCTCATGCCTACCAGCAGTTCCTGGACGACCTGCGCGAGGGCACGTCAGGCGTACCCGATTTCGCGCACGGCGCCGCCCGGCACCGCGGCATCGAATCCGCCATGACGACAGTCTGACCAGACGTACGGGTCTCGGCGAACATACCAACGGCCCGCCACACGAAGCCGAAGCAATGCGCAGGGGGCGGACTTGATCGAAGTCCGCCACCCAGAACCGCGAAACACGGCCCCAGGAGGCCGGTAGGGCTGCCCGGTCCCGGTCGGCGTCCTGGGCATCGCCGACCGGATCCGCCCGGACGCCGGCGCTACCGTCGCCGCCCCGAGGTGTACGTCGGCGTGGGCGAGGGCGGCAACGTGTCCTGCGAAGGGGCGTTGGCGCGCACCCGCGAACCGGGGGAGGAGTGGGGGAGCGGGGCGGGCGGCCCACCGGGCGACCCGAGATGTGAAGCCGAGGAGACGAGGGTGGCCACACAACCGAGAACCTGCAAGGTGTCGACGGTCAACCTCTCGGGGCTGGAGGTCGAGGTCGTAGCAGGTGGCTGGTCTGCGGATCTGCTGTGGCCGTGACCTCCGGTCAGGTGCCGGTTGTGTCGGCGCCGGACCGGAGGTGGGCCTGTGGGTGGTGCAGGGTCAGTGGTTCTTGCCGAGGCACAGGACGAAGCTGTCGCCGCCGGACTGCTCGACGTAGGCGGCCTCGACGCCTTCGACGGCGTCGCACTGCTTGTCGTCGGAGCCGGTGACGACCTTGAGGACCTTGAACTCGGCGGTGCCTTCGGTGCACTTGACGATGCTGACCTTGGGCTTGCTGTCGGTGCCGGCGTTGTGGACGCAGTCACCGGCCACTGCGAGGGAGGGGTCGTCCTGGACGAAGTAGCCGAAGACGACGATGCCGACGACGAGGGCGGCGACCACGCCGAGCACGCGCAGGAGGATCTTGGAGGTGCCGCGCTTCTTCGCGGGTGCGGGCTCGGGGGTGGGGAGGAACTCCGGCGGTGCGGGGTGGGTCGGGTTCTGGGGGGCCTGCGGGGTCGTCAACGTGGTTCCTTGATCGCTTTTCAATCGTTTCCGGGGACGGCCGAGAGTATGAGTCGGCGGGGCCCCTCAGAAGTCCGGGCGGCCGATAGTTGTCGTTTCGTGTTCGAAAACCGGCGCAAAACGGGGCAACGAACCGACATCCTCCGTATCGAAACCGGAGGTTGTCGCAGGTCAGGGGGCGGCCCTACGACCAGCGGCGCTCGCGTCTCGGTCTCCCGGCACGTGAAGGATCACCGATGAACCACAAGAGCGCCCAGCACTGCATGGCCGTGGCCGTGGCCGCGTTCGAGGCGGGAGAGCGGGTCGAAGTGGTCGAGGTCGTGCAGGTGGGCCGGGTGCCGGCCGGGCGTCAGTTGGCCGCCTCGGCCGGCCAAGGCGATCGCCGCCGCACTGCGCGGCGCTCCGGAGGTGTCCGAAGCCTGACCTCGGTTGCCCTCGCCTTCGGGCGCGGGCCACGGGGTCGGATGGGTTGCCCCGCCGCCGGAGGGGCGGTCGGCCCGGGCGACTCTCGAACGATGGTTTCACCCGTACGGCCGGGACCGCAGGGCGCCACCCTCGTCCCGCCGGTGTGAAGCTCTCCCTGCAGGGCTCTGATGTGGGGAGACCGGGCGGAACGGGGTGCCAGATCGACCCCCGCGGCGGAGGGCGTCCCCGGCGGCGGCCTATGCTCGCGGCTCCAGGGAGCCGGCGGGGTGTCGGTCCGGTCGTGAGGAGCTGGCATGAATCGTCGTCGGGTGTGGTGGGCTGCCGGGACCGGTGTGGTGGTGCCGGCCGCGGTGGCGGTTCTGGCGGTCGTGCTTCCCGGGCACGAGCCGGAGCGGTTGCCGGTGCGGGCGCGTGAGTACACCGACACGCGGGTGTGCCTGTTGACCGACGGGCAGGGGGTGAGTGGCGCGGCGGCGGCGCCGGTGTGGGCGGGGATGCAGGACGCGTCGGCCGTGACGCACGCCCAGGTGGCCTCGCTCCCCGTGCTCGGGCCCGCGACGGTGGCGAACGCGCAGCCGTATGTGAACACCCTGGTGCAGCAGAAGTGCACGACGGTGCTGGCCGGCGACGAGGTTCAGGGGCAGGCGCTGCGTGCGGTGGCCGCGGCCAATCCGAAGGTCCGGTTCGTCGTGGTCGGGCAGGGCTCCGCGGCGGCGAATCTGACGGTGGTGCAGCCGTCCTCAGACGTCCGCAGCGCGGTGGCGAAGATCGTGGGGGATGCGGGCAAGGACTGACCAAGTCGGGCAAGTCGCCTTTACGTATACCTTATCCATGCAGGTCGCAGCTGATTTTGCAAACCCTTCACAACTGCAGGTAAAGACTCCGCCTCACCCCTTGTCGACTTGTCAGTAACCCGATGAGATGCGCGGGTCCTCCCGCTGATCTTGAGTGGGGTTGCGTCATGCCCGCTCGTCCTGCTCGCCCCTCCCGCCGCCGGCGTGCACTTCGCCGACGCCTCACCAGGGCGCTGGCGCTGCTCACGGTCACGGTCCTGGCGCTGTTCCTGACGACCGAGCAGGCGATGGCGCAGGGCGCCACCCTGCCGCCGCTCTCCCTCGCGCCGCTTCGGGAGTTCGTGGCGTGGGCCGCCGGCGACGCCCCGTCGTGGGGCGATGTTCCGAAGCAGTCGTCGGGGTCGGCGGCCGGTCGGGGCCACGTCGTCCCGGCGGACCGGACCCGCGCCGGTGGCGGCGCGGGCGGCAAGGCGGGCAAGGGCAAGGGCGAACTGGCCGAGGCCAAGCCCGTCGTACCCGCGGCCAAGCCCGGTCCCAGCGGCGGTACGAAGGGCTTCGACGCGACGACGAGCAAGCGCAACGCGGCGAAGTCGAACGCGACCACCGACTACTTCGACAACGCCGACGGCTCGTTCAGCCGAAAGGTCTCCCAGGGGAGGACCAACTTCCAGGATCCTGCGGGAGCCTGGCAGAAGATCGACACCACGGTCGGCAAGGGCGGCGACGGGCGTTGGCACGAGAGCGCCAACAACCTCACCGTCGACTTCGCAGCCCAGGCCTCCGACGGGGCGCTGGCCTCCTTCGGGTCGACGCTGCGCACCAGCTCTCCTACGCGCTGAAGGGCGCTTCACCCGTTCAGGGCACGACCTCGGGCTCGACGGTGACGTACGCGTCGGTCCTGCCCGAGACGGACCTGACGGTGGCGCCGATCACCTCCGGGGTGAAGGAGTCGGTGGTTCTGCACTCGGCGAGTGCCGGCAACTCGTGGGTGTTCCCACTCGACCTCAAGGGGCTGACCGCCAAGCTCAACGCCTCGGGCGGCGTGGACCTGCTGGACGAGACCGGGAAGGCGGCCGAAACCATCCCGCCGGCCTACGCCTTCGATTCCAAGATCGCACCGGTGTCGGGCGAGCGCGGCACCACTCACGCGGTCACGTACGAACTGGTCGTCGACGCGGGCAAGCCCGCCCTGAAGATGACCCTGGACGCCGGGTGGCTGCACGACAACGCCCGGGTCTTCCCCGTCACGGTCGACCCGTCGATCTGGGACCGTGTCAACACCACCTACGCCGAGTCCGGCTCGGACATCCCGCAGGTCGACCATTCGATGGAGCAGACCCTCAAGGTCGGTTCCTACGACTCCGGGACACACTCCGCCAACGCCTTCGAGCAGGACTGGTACCACACCTTCGACGGCTCCGGCGTCACTCTGGTCTCCGCCAACCTGCACCTGTACGACATCTGGGCCTCGACCTGCACCCCCGAGGCCTTCTCCGTCTCCCAGGTGACGCAGCCGTGGACGCCCAGCACCATCACCAACTACCCCGGGCCCGGGATCTACGGCACCCCCGTCGGCACCCTCACTCCGAGCGTCCCGCACGCCTGCACCAACAACTCTGGCAGTTCCACTGGCGGTGACTGGGTGGTGGTGCCGCTGAACAAGGCCATGATCCAGGCCGTGGCCGACGGATCGAGCCCCGACTTCGGTCTGGCCATCACCGCGCCGACCAATGACGGGCTGCACTGGAAGCAGTTCGGTTCGATGGCCAACCCGAATGTCGAGCCGTACATCGTCTACGACTACACCGGCAATGTGGCTCCCCAGGTGGAGGCGACCTTCCCGCAGAACGGCGGGGCCACCGACACGCTGACGCCCGAGCTGCAGGCCTTCGCCGACGACGCCCAGGTCTCCAGCAGCTCCCTGAAGTACGACTTCCAGGTCTACGACAGTGCCAACACCCAGGTCGTGGACTCGGGCCTGGTTGCCGGCGGAGACTGGAGCGTGCCGGCCGGAAAGCTGCAGTGGGGGCAGACCTACTACTGGACGGTGCAGGCCCACAACGGGACGCAGTACTCACCCGCCGCGCCGTACTCCGCGCTCAGTGTGCAGGTGCCGCAGCCGTCGATCACCTCCTCGCTGTCGCAGAACGGCGACGCCCGCGGGTTCGACCCGGCGACCGGCAACTTCACCAAGTCGGTCACCGACGCGCAGGTCAGCGGGGCGGGCCCTGCCCTGGAGGTGGTCCGCGACTACAATTCCCGCGACTTCCGCACCACCGGGTCCTTCGGTACCGGCTGGTCGAGTGTCCTGGACGCCCGTGCCACCGAACGCAAGGACGCCTCCGGGAACCTGACCGGCGTCATCGTCACCTACCCGGACGGCTCCCAGGTCGGCTTCGGCCGTAACACCGACGGTACGTTCTCCCCGCCGTCGGGTCGCTTCGCCACCCTGCGCACCGTCAGCGGCGGCTACACGCTGACGGACAAGAACGCCACCACCTACACCTTCACCCAGGCATTGGCGGCCGGTGCGTACGGCATCTACACGATCTCGGACGCCAACGCGCGGACCATCTACTTCTACTGGACCGCAGGGCAGGTCACCGGTATCGCTTCGGCGGTCTCCAACCGCTCGCTGCACTTCGACTGGTCCACCCCGCCGGGCGCCGCCAACGCCCACGTGGTGCACGCCTACACCGACCCGGTGCAGGGCAGCGACTGGAGCACCGCGCTGAACTGGAACTACACCTACACCGGTGACCAGTTGGCGAAGGTCTGCTCACCCGCCGACACCACCACCTGCAGCCAGTACAGCTACACCGCCGGCTCGCAGTTCCAGACGCAGGTGCTGGACGCCGGGGCGTCCTCGCTGTGGCCCTTCTCCGAGGCAGCCGGTGCGAGCACCGCGGCGAGCGCGGTGAACACCAACGAGGGAGCCGACAAGGCAACCTACAGCAACGTGACGCTCGGGCAGGCGGGCCCGCTGGCCGCGAGCACCGCCACCGCTGCGGCCTTCAACGGCACCTCCTCGTACGTGGAGATACCCAAGAGCCTGGCCAGCAGCGCGGGCCAGTACACCGTGTCGATGTGGTTCAAAACCACCGCGACCGTTCCCGGCGTCCTGTTCTCCTACTCCACCCTGCCGCTGAGCAGCGGGACCAGCGCCTCCCAGTACACACCGTCGATCTACCTGGACGCACACGGCCGGATCAACGCGGAGTTCTGGAATACGAGCGGGGTCGCGCCGATCGTGTCGGGAGCGGTCAACGACGGCAACTGGCATCAGGTGGTGCTCGCCGGCGCCGGCTCCACCCAGAGCCTGTACCTCGACGGCAGCTCGGTCGGCTCCCGCAGCGGCATGATCTCCCGTAGCGGCGGCTACACCAGCGCCCTGCAGGGTCACACCTACATCGGCGCCGGCTTCCTCGGTGGTGTATGGCCGGACCAGCCGCACTACTCCAGCACCGTCAACACCGGTTACGCGACCTACTTCAACGGCACCATCGCCCAGGCCGCAGCGTTCCCCAAGGGGCTCACGGCCTCCCAGGTACTTGCGCAGTACACCGCCGGCAAGCAGGCGGGCAGCCTCCTGACCGGTATCACCCGCCCCTCGGGCAAGCAGTTCGCCACCGTCGCCTACGACACGAACGCGGCCCAGGTGACCCAGGTCACCGATGAGAACGGCGGCGTCTGGCAGATCGGCAAGCCGCAGGTCACCGGCTCGAGTCAGGTTTACCGCTCCGCTGTGATGGGTGCGGCGCCGGCCGGCTACTGGCGCCTCGGCGACACAGCCGGCGCGGCCACGGCCTACGACGAGGTCAAGTACGGCCTCGGCAGCTACAACACCGTGACGCTCGGCTCCGCCGGACCGTTCTCCGACACCACCGCGGCGAAATTCAACGGCACCTCGTCCTTCGTCCAGCTAGCGCCGACGGACACCGTCGGCACCGGGCCGAACTCGGTGGAGATGTGGTTCGACATGCCCGCGGGCAACACGGCCGGCGGTGTCCTGTTCGACTACGCGGGATCCTCGCTGACCGGCGGCTCCCCGCGCGGCTCCAGCTGGGTGCCCGCCCTGTACGTCGGCACCGACGGCAAACTCCACGGAAAGTTCTGGGACCAGTACACGACCGCCTGGCAGATCGTCACACCCAAGACCGTCAACGACGGCAAGTGGCACCACGTGGTGCTGGCAGCCTCCGCGACGTCGCAGTCGATGTACCTGGACGGAGCCCTGACCGGCACCACGCTGGGCACCCGCACCGCCTCGCAGTCCGACTACGTCTACATCGGCGCGGGGGAGAGCTCCAGCTGGCCCAACGCCCCGTCCAACGAACTCGGCTACTTCCCTGGAGCCATCGCCGATGTGTCCTTCTACCGCTCCGAGCTGACCGCCGCCGACGCCGGGGCGCACTTCCAGGCCGCCCAGAACTCCACCGGCCTCACCCCGCTGGAGACGGTGCAGGTCACCGAACCCAGCGGCAAGACCCTCATCCACCAGTACGACCCCACTTCGGGCGGCCGCAAGGTCGCCGAGGTCGACGGCGAAGGCAACAAGACCACCTACGGCTACGACACCGGCGGGTTCCTTCACACGACCACGGACGCCAACGGTGACGTGACGGTGACCGGCCACGACGTGCGCGGTAACACCGTCTCCACCACGACCTGCCAGAACCAGGCCGCCGGCACCTGCTCCACCAAGTACTACACGTACTGGCCCGACGACACCACGGCGAAGTTGACAACCGCCGACCCGCGCAACGACGTCCTGCTGACCGTCCGCGACGCCCGCTCCACCTCGGCGACGGACAACACCTACCTGACGACGTACGGCTACGACGCGGCCGGCAACCGCATTAGCACCACCGGACCGCCTGTCGCCGGTTTCCCGGCCGGCCGGACCACCGGCACCACCTTCAGTGACGGCAGCACCACCTACCTCGCCGCCGACACCAGCATCGTGCCGGCCGGCCTGCCGGTGAGGACCACCTCGCCGGGCGGAGCAGCCAACACCGTCGCCTACCTGCACAACGGCGATGTGGCCTCCACCACGGACGTGGCGGGCCTCAAGACCACCTACACCTATGACGGCCAGGGCCGCGCACTCAGCAAGACCGTCATTTCGGACACCTACCCGGCCGGCCTCACGACCACCTTCAGCTACGACCGGATGAGCCAGGTCGTTCAGGAGACCAACCCGCCGATCACCGACCGCGTCACGGGCGCGGTACACACCTCCGTGGCCAGCACCGTCTTCGACGCCGACGGCAACGTCACCTCCCAGACGGTCGCCGACACCACCGGCGGCGACGCCCCGCGTACCCAGAGCACCACCTACAACCAGTACGACCAGGTCGCCAGCCGCACCGACGCCAACGGCAACGCCGGGGCGAGCAACGGTGCCGTCACCCGCTTCACCTACGACAGCAGTGGCAATCCGCTCCAGGAGACCAACCCGGCCGGCGTCGTGACCGCCTACGCGTACGACACCAGCGGCAAGCTGCTGACCCAGAGCGTGCTGAACTACACCGGCGACCCGACCAACCCCACCGCGCCGACCACCCTCGTGGAGTCATCCCGCGCCTACGACCCGGCCGGCCGCCTGGCCTCGGTCACCGACGCGATGGGCAACTCCACCGCCTACACCTACACCGACGACGGCCTCACCGCGACCGTCACCAAGACGGACTCCACCGGCTCGAACCACTTCGTCCTGCAGTCCAACCTGTACGACGCGGCCGGCAACCTCACCCAGCGCACCTCGGCCAACGGTGCCACCGTGACGCAGTACCAGGTGGACGCCGCCTCCCGCACCACCGCCACCACGGTCGACCCCCGCCGGTGTCAACCGCACCACCAGCATCGCGTACACCCCCGACGACCTCGTCGCCACCAGCAACGAGCACGACGGCAGTGGCTACGACCGCACCACCTCGGCGACCTACGACAGCGGCGGCCGGCCCGTGACCCAGACGCTGTACGGGGACGCCTCCGGTCATCCCAGTGCCTGGTGGCAGCTGGACCAGACATCCGGCTCCACCGTCACCGATACCTCCGGCACCGGCAACACCGCCTCCGCGACGGGCACGGTGACCTGGTCCGACAGCGCGGCCAACTTCAACGGCAACAGCTGGCTGTCCACCAACGGACCTGTGGTGAACACGGCCTCCTCCTACACCGTCTCCGCCTGGGCCAACCTCGCCGACACCTCCACCGACCACACGCTCGTGGCCCAGGGCGGCACCAACACCGAGGCGTTCTTCCTGCAGTACTCCAAGGCGTTCAACAGCTGGGCCTTCGTCGCGCCGAGCGCGGACGCCACCTCGGGAGTGACCTACGCATCGGCCGCCGCCACCGCCCCGGCCAGCGCCGGCACCTGGACCCACCTGGTCGGCGTCTACGACGGCTCCGACGGATCCATGACGCTCTACGTCAACGGTCAGCAGGCCGGCACCGCCACGAACTCCAGCCCGTGGAACGCCACCGGCCCGCTGAGCCTCGGCAACGCCACCCTCACCGGCGGGGGCCGCCTCTGGGGGACCACCCACACCGGGGCGATAGGCAATGTGCAGGTCTACCAGCGGGCCCTGAACCCCACCGAGGCCACGGCCCTCTACTCCGCCGGCCGAACCGGCGGCACGGCCGGCTCCTCGAACCAGCAGACCAGCAGCTACACCTACGACCAGCGCGGACTGGCCACCTCCCGGACCGACGCCAACGGCAACACCACCAACTACCTCTACGACGAGGCCGGAAACCGCACCATCAGCTCCGCCCCGACCGTCGCGGTGGAGAGCTCCGGCGGCACCGCCGTGCCGACCCACCCGACGACGACCAGCGGCTTCAACACCTTCGGCGAGGAGACCGAGGAACTCGACCCGAACGGCAACGAGGTCATCCACACCTACGACGCCAACGGCGAGGAGACCTCCACCACCGACCCCTCCTACACCCCACCCGGCTCCAGCACCCCGATCACCGCCACCACCACACAGACCTACGACGCCCTCGGCGACGTCATCACCGCCACCCGCCCCGACGGCAAAGCCGGCAGTTACCTCTTCGACCAGCGCGGGCACCTGGCCCAGGAAACAACACCGGACGGCAGGAAGAGCCACTACAGCTACGACGCGAACGGCGAGAAGGTCGCCGTCACCGACGCCTCCGGTGCCACCCGCCAGGCCACCTACGACTTCCTCGGCCGGCAGCTCACCTCCACCACCCTGGAGCGGTACCCCACCGCGCAGACCCTCACCAGCACCTCCTCGTACGCGGTCACCACCGGAAACCCCTACGGCGCCTTCCTCTCCTCCCAGACCTCCGCCGAGGGACGCACCAGCACCTCCGCCTACAACCGCGTCGGGGACGTCACCTCCACCACCGACCCGGCCGGCAACACCACCAGCTTCACCTACGACTTCCTGGGCAACCCTCAGAAGACCACCGCCCCTGACGGCACCTCGACCAAGGTCACCTACAACGCGCAGGGCCTGCCTCTGTCCAGCACGCCCTACACCAAGGGACCCTTCCCCTTTCCCCTGGCCCAGACGTCACAGACATACGACGGCGTCGGCAACGTGCTCTCGACCACCGACGCGCGCGGCAGCACCTCCACCTTCACCTACGACGCCACCGGCATGGTGACCAACGAGGTCCAACCCGTCTCGGCGACCGCCTCCATCACCACCTCCTTCGGCTACGACGCCACCGGGCATCGCACCCGCTTCACCGACGGCCGCGGCAACTTCTGGAAGTACACCTACAACTCCTGGGGCAAGCAGGAGAGCATCGTCGCCCCGGCCACCAGCACCTACGGCTCTGCCACCGACCGCACCACGACCTACCTCTACGACCAGCTCGGGCAGCTCACCCAGGTGAACCAGCCCGGCGGCGTCGTGAACACCGTGGCGTACGACACGTCGGGCAACCTCGCCTCACAGTCGGGCAGCGGGGCCGAGGTCGCCACCGCCACCCGCACCTTCACCTACGACCCGCTCGGCCAGGTCCTCACCGCCCAGACCCAGGCGGCAGGCACCACCGGCCAGAGCGGCTACCAGAGCGCGACCAGCGAAAACTTCGGCTACGACGACCGCGGCGACCTCCTCACCGCCACCGGATCCGCCGGATCCAGCTCCTTCGGCTACGGCAAGGACGGCCTGCTCACCTCCCGCACCGACGCCGCCGGCACCACCTCCTACACCTACGACAACGCCGGCCGCCTCGCCACCCTCGCCGATCCCGCCACCGGCAACACCCTCACCTACACCTACAACACGCTCTCCCAGCCCGCCACGATCAACTACGGCGCGAGCGGGCAGAACAGAGCCTTCACCTACGACAACCGACACCGCCTGGCAACCGACACACTCACCGCCGGCTCCTCCACCCTCGCATCACTCAGCTACGGCTACGACACCAACGGCAACCTCACCTCCAAGACCACCACCGGCGTCACCGGAGCGGCCGCCAACACCTACACCTACGACCTCGCCAACCGCCTCACCTCGTGGAACAACGGGAGCACCAACACCGCGTACTCCTACGACGCGTCCGGCAACCGCATCCAGGTCGGCTCCAACGTCTACACCTACGACGAACGCGACCAGCTGACCTCCGACGGCCAGCACACCTACCGCTACTCCGCCCGCGGCACCATGACCGAGGACCGCATCGGCGGCGCGCCGTCCGTCTACGCCTCCGACGCCTACGGCCAGCAGATCCTCGCCGGCCAGGAAACGTACAACCTCGACGCCTCCGGCCGGATGATCACCGCGAACAACCAGGTCACCGGAACCCGCACCTTCCAGTACACCGGTGGCTCCAACCAGCTCGCCTCCGACGGCTCCTACACCTACACCTGGGATCCCGGCTCCAAACTGATCGGCACCAACACCACCGGCGGCTCCACCGCCACCGCCCGCTCCGTGATGACCGACCAGCACGACGACATCATCGGCCAGTTCGCCACCGGCTCCGCCGCCCTCACCGGCTCCCAGACCTACGACCCGCTCGGCAACCGCACCGCGACCGCCGGAGTGATCGGAGACCTCGGCTTCCAGTCCGGCTGGACCGACGGGGCCACCAGCAAGGTCAACATGGGCTCCCGCTGGTACAACCCCGGCAACGGACAGTTCCTCAACAAGGACACCGTCTCCCTCAACCCCGTCCCCACCTCCGTCTCCGCCAACCCCTTCGCCTACG
The DNA here is from genome assembly GCF_041435095.1 of Kitasatospora sp. NBC_00315. Classification (NCBI taxonomy): domain Bacteria; kingdom Bacillati; phylum Actinomycetota; class Actinomycetes; order Kitasatosporales; family Streptomycetaceae; genus Kitasatospora; species Kitasatospora sp. NBC_00315. The sequence goes on from NZ_CP108025.1 coordinate 8,150,697, forward strand.
TCAACGACAACCCCCTGGCAGGAACCGACCCCACCGGCCACTGCTCCTGGTACGACGTGGTCTGCGGCGTCTCGCACGCGGCCGCCGCCGTCTCCTCCTCCGTCTCCTCCGCCTGGGACAGCGCCACCTCCTACGTCAGCGAAGCCGCGGAGTGGGCCGAACAGCGCGCCGCCGAGGCCTACCGCTACGCCGCCCAGGTCGCCGCCCAGGTCGTCCAGGTCGTGCAACGCACCGTCGCCACCGTCGTCCAGACAGTCGTCGACGTCGGACGGCGCGTCTACAAGACGGCCAAACGCGTATACCGCAACTCCGTACGCACAGTCAGGCGCGTGGTCCGCGCCGCAGTCCACACCGTCCGCACGGCGTACCACGCAACGGTAAAGGCGGCGAAACACGTCGCGCATGTGGTCGGTCACGCAGTGGTGCACGCCGCGAAGGCCACCGGCCACGCGGTCGCCAAGGCCGCCGTCGCCACCGCCCAGTACGCCAAGCACCACGCTGCCGCGATCACGTCCTTCGTCGTCTCCACCGCCGTATTCATGGGCTGCGAGGCGCTGACGGCGGGCGTCGGGACGATCGGCTGCTCGGCACTCTCGGGCGCCGCCGGATCGCTGGTCGAGCAGGGCTTCAAGTGCGCGGAGGGCGGCGGCAAAGCCTGCTCCGCCGGTGCGTTCGGGGGAGCCGCCCTCTCCGGCGGCATCGCCGGCGCGGTCGGCGGCGGCCTCGGCGTCCTCGGCGGAAAGCTCCTCGGCAAGGTCGGCCCCAAGGCCATGGACGCCGTCGGCGGCCTCTTCGGCAAGGGCGCCACCGAGGCCGGCGAAACTGCCGCCTCCGACGCCACCGCCACTGCCGGCCGCAAGGTCGCGGGCGAGGAAGCCACCAGTACGGTCGACAACGCCGCCGCCAAGGGCTGCAAAACCGGGATACCGCACAGCTTCACCGCCAACACACCCGTCCTGATGGCCGACAGCACCACCAAGCCCATCGGCCAGATCAAGACCGGCGACGAGATCACCAACGCCGTCCCCGGCCAGGACGGCACCCAGACCCACACCGTCACCGACGTCATCGTCACCACCACCGACCACGACTTCGTCGACCTCACCATCGCCCCCATCGTTACCAGCCCGACCGCCACTACCGATGCCGAGGTCGCCGCGCAGCCCAAGACCGCCGGCCGCTGGACCAAGCCCCTCCTCGGCCTGGCGGCAGGTCTGGCAGCCCTCACCCTCTGGGCTGCCACCCCACCCCAGCAGGCCCAGGCAGCAGAAACGCCCCCAACCGCCTCTGTTGTCCAGACCCAGATCACATCAGGTGTCGAGACCCACGGCTCGGCCCTCACCACCACCTACCACCACCCCTTCTACGACCAGACCCAGCACGCCTTCGTCGACGCCCAGGACCTCAAGCCCGGCGATGTCCTCCAGACCCCTGACGGCACCGCCGCCGTTGCCACTGTGCGGCTGTACCACGCCGATGCCACGACTTATGACCTCACCATCGGCGACCTCCACACCTACTATGTCCAGGCGGGGGATACACCGGTCCTCGTCCACAACTGTGGCGAGTTGTCAGACGGCGTCCGAGAGCATGTGATCGACGGGGTCGTCAACTCGAAAAACAGATTTGCTGGGTGGCACCTACACCCAGATCAGACTGGCGGTGCCCCCGCAGGGAGATTCATCAAGGGTGACCTGATCGAAAATGCGGATGGCACGGCCTCTGTCAACGGAACAGTGGGTGCTGTTATGGAGAACGGGCAGACCGTCGAGAAGGTTGCGAGTGCTGGTCACACATTCTTCCCCGCAAGCTGGGACGCCGACAAGGTAATGAAGGCGGGCGCCTGGCTGTTTGAGAACGGCTCGAAGAAGCGCGGTGGAACCGTCGTGAGCGGGACATTTGACGGAGTGAAGATGACCGGCTTTCTTGAAAAGATCGGCGCGGGTGAATACACCCCATCCACTTTCTTCCCCGTCGGCAGATAGAAGCAATTATGGACCCGAAACTCTGGATGTTCGATCTCAATGATGAAATGTGGGTGATCCTACCGACCGCTGCACTACCTGAAGGTCTGACGTCTGCATTGGAGACGCTTGTCATTCCGTTCGGATCGAGATCATGGTCGGTGCGGAAATACCTTGAAGAATGGGCTTCCGCAATCGAGAACAGAAGGCCGGGATTTTCACTCGGAACCGCTTCGGCGGGCGTCGACCTACTGCCGAGTGGGGATGTGAATATCGTCGACATGTACGGCCAATTCGACGATGGCTCCATGGCCTTTGAGGATTTCAGGAAAATACTGGAGGGACTCGCCACCGCTATGGACGGATAGCTGCCGCGACGAGGTCATGGACCGTGTCAGCTTGTCGACGACGTTACGATCGAGGTAAATCCGTGAGTAAATTCGATAGCGGAGCGCGGAAACGTGTGACGTCAGATTGGGCCAGCGAGTTCAACGGATTCGACATCTGGCGCCCGCTGCGGCTTCTCCGTCGGATTGGTCCGGTCCTGTTGGTGAGCAGACATGTGAAGGATCGCTCGGAACTGGCCGCGCTCGTAGAGGATTTCGGCTGGACTTCGTGTGGGCCATGTGGTGGTCTCTGTGGCTGGCCGGCATGTGAGACTGAAACGCTCAATTGCGTACGACGGAGTCCGTTTCAGCAGACGCTCGCCAGCGAGCTGCGCCGAAGGAATGGAGAGAAGCCGAAGGCTTGGTATTTGCAGGTGACGCACCACCGCGACGTGCACAGTGAGCCGAATGAGTATCTTAGCGAAATAAGCGCTGATGGATACGAGTTCCGCAAAGTGGCGTACTATGACGATGGTCGCATAGAATGGGCCGACACGAATGGAGGCAGAGGCAAGCTCACGTTGAGAACTGAGAAGGTCCCTCCTTTTAGTATGCTTCGCGCGCACGAGGAATTTTACGTCGAGGAGGTCACCCTAGAGCTGTTCGAACAGCGATGGGCGGAGGCTATTGCAAATTCTCACCGGCCGTTCCTCTTGGGGTAGATAGGCGTCGCCTCGACCTCGTTTCTCACCGTCCTGCGGAGCGTGCGCCGGCCTCTTTGTTCACGGCGGTGGCCGGTTGATCATGTATCCGTGATGTCGCGTTGATCACTGCTCGGGGCCTCGTCCGGGCGGGCGCGTGCGTCGGCTGTCGCGCCGGTGGCGCCGGGTGCCGTGCCCGTTCCCCGCCCAGCCGCCGTCACCGTGGATCCGGGCGCCCGGCCCGCCGACCGATCGCCCCGGGGTGAAACAGCCACCGGGCAAGGTGCCGCCCGAACCGTCGAAGCCCTCGACGGGCGTTGTCCCCCAGGGAGAAACTCGGCCACCGCCCCTGCCCGGCCGGCCCCGCCCTCCCCTAGCCTTCACGGTCCCTCACCCCGACGACACCGAGCTGCAGCCCGAGGCGGTGCTGCGCGCCACCTCCGACCCGGTGCGCCGCTTCAGCCCACCCGACCGCAATCACTACCTCGCCTTGAAGTTCCCCCTTTGATCTGGACTGCTTCCTCCGGGACTCAACCGTCCCAGTATCAAGCTGTCCAGATCAAAGGGGGAACTTCACCACCCTCCTCGACGCCCTCCGCACCTGACCGACCGTCCCGCACCGCCGCTGAACCGCCCGCCGAGGAACACGACCGAAGGGGATCCACCATGGACGACGACGGGCACGACGAGCGGTTCCTGCTCGCGCTCTACCGGCACGCCGACGGCGGCGGGCTGATGACGCCGGCCAGCCAGGTGAGCGCCCCCTGCTGCGCCGCACTGCGGAGACCTTCCTGTGGGCGGGGTGCGGGGAGGTGCGACTGGACCTGGAGACCACCGCCCGGCTGTACGACTGCCTGGTGCGGTACGCCGCCGACCTCGACGCCTCCTTCGCCCACGCCGATGCGCACGGGCAGCCGGGCCCGGGGCCGGTGAAGGCCCGCGCGCGGGCGGACGACTCGCGCAGTACCTGGCAGAGGTGACCAGCGCCTACCTCGCTGCCGGGTAGCCCTCTCCGGTGCCGGCTGGCGGCTGACCACCCCCGCGCCGCCGTCCCGGGCCCGTACCGGCCGGGACGGACCCGCCTCCCGAAGGACGCGAGTGACCACCACCCACACCACCCGGCAGCCGCCGAAGATCTCCTGGTACGCGCAGTGGGAATGCAGCTGCGGCGACGGCGGGGACGAGCTGTTCGAGGACGGCACCATGGTCGACGCCGACCACGACTGCGACGATGAGCACGGCGGCGAGATCAGCTGGGAGGGCCGCGCCGAGTGCACCTGCGGCTGGTCCCTGGAGACCCAGTTCGACGACGGCGACTGCGCCACCGACCAGTAGTACCACCACCCACGGGGCGGACCGAGGCACGGGCCGCCCCGCCCCGAGTTCGTGAAGGAGAGACGCGCATGCGCGGCCCCGGAGCCTCCGGCGGTGCCGTTCCGGTCAGTCTCTGACCAAAACGGCCTGCTGTCTGACCGTCCCTGCCCTGTGCTCCCTGCAGTGGGCTGCGGGGTCTTGAATCGTTGTGCCGCGGGTGTCGCGGCGGTGGGTGGTCGGTGGAAGGTGTGGCACGTGACGGAGTTCGTGGCATTCGAGGGCGGGCACATCGCCTGCGACGTGGTCGGCGAGGGCCCGCTGGTGGTGCTTTCGCACGGCATGGGGACATGGCGCCAGGACTTCCGGCATCTGGTGCCCTTGCTGGTCGGCGCGGGGTACCGGGTGGTGAACGCGGACATGCGGGGGCACGGGGAGTCCAGTACCGGCTGGGCTTCGGTGACGGGGAAGCGTGCCATCAGCCGGGCCGACGTCGCCGGTGATCTGCTCGGGGTCATCCGGTACTTCGGCGGGCCCGCGACGATCGTCGGGCACTCCATGTCCGGCGGCGCCGCCACCATCGCCGCGGCTCTGGCCCCGGAACTGGTGACCGCGATCGTGGAGATCAACCCGTTCACCAGGGTCTCGAAGGTGGATGTGGGAGCGCTGCTCACCGTCCGGCGCTACCGCCGGGGCGGCTTTCGGCTGATCGGGACACAGCTGCTGAAGTCCCGTGGAATGTGGCGTAGTTACCTCGATGTCGCGTATCCCGGCAAGCCCGACGACTACGGACGGCAGATCGACGACCTCATGACGGCACTGCGGCGGCCCGGGCGGTGGGAGGAGTTCATGAAGACCGGCCGGACCACTCCGGCCGACGCCGAGGCGCGGTTGGCGGAGGTGGAGTGCCCGGCTCTGGTGATCATGGGCGCCCAGGACCCGGACTTCCCCGACCCGGTGGCTGAGGGCGAGGCGATCGTCGCGGCCATGCCCGCGGGGCTGGGGCGGGTCGCCGTGATCGAGGACGGCGGGCACTACCCGCACGCGCAGTCCAGCGGCAGGGTCGCCGAACTGGTCATCGGCTTCCTGCGGGAGCACGCCGGCGACGCCGGCGGGCGCACCGGGTGACCGGTGGCGGCCGTAGGTGGATTACAACGGCCCGTGCTCGCGGCGATGATGGTGGCATGGTCTCACCCCGCACCGTCGTTTTCGTGGTGTACGACGGTATTCAGCTGACTGAACTGGCCGGTCCGATGGACGTCTTCAACGCGGCGAACACCGTGTTGGGAAGCACGGCCTACCGGCTGGTGACGGCAGCTCCGCGGGCGGGGGCAGTCACCGCCGACGGCGGGTTGAGGATCCACGTCGAGCACTCGCTTCGGGAAGCCGCCCTCGGCGAACCGGACATCGACACGATGATCGTGATCGGCGGCTTCGGGGCCTTCGACCTGCCGACGTCGCAGGAGGTGGTCCGGGAGCTCCCTGTGCTCGCCGGGGTTTCGCAGCGCGTCGCCGCGGTGTGCTCCGGCTCGATGCTGCTGGCCGCGGCCGGGCTGCTCGACGGGTACCGCGCGACGACGCACTGGGGTGCGACCCGGCAGCTTGCCGAGCGCTACCCGCGGGTGCGGGTCGAACCGGACCGGATCTACGTGCACGACCGCAATCGGTGGACCTCGGCAGGAGTGACCGCCAGCATCGATCTCGCGCTGGCCCTCGTCGAGTACGACCATGGAGCCGAACTGGCGCAGTCCATCGCCCGCAGGTTCGTCGTCTTCACCCGAAGGCCCGGCGGCCAGACCCAGTTCAGCGCCCAGCTGCGCGCCCAGAACGCACGGACCCCGGCCATCCGGTCCGTCCAGGACTGGCTGCCCGACCACCTCGACCAGGACCTGAGCGTGGCTGCCCTGGCGTGCCGGGCGGGAATGAGCGAGCGGAACTTCGCCCGCGCCTTCCGAGCCGAAACCGGCAGCACCCCGGCAGACCTCGTCGAGAGCCTCCGCCTCGAAGCGGCCTGCCGCCTACTCGAGACGACAGTCCTGACCATCGGCGCCATCGCCAGGACGGTCGGGTACAGACACGGCGAGACCCTCCACCGCGTCTTCTCCCGCCGTCTGGCCACCACCCCGGACCGCTACCGCCGGAACTTCCCGATGTCCGCGCACCATGTGGCGGTCGAGTGAGCCGGTCGGCGCGCATCGTGATCCAGTAGTCCCCGGGGTGCTTCTCTCTCCAAGGGCACTGTCACGTTGGCTGATCGGCATGGAATGATCTTCGGGTTGATCATGCCCGGGAGGGTCTTGCCTTGGAGGCGCGTCGTCGTACAGGGGTCGCCGATAGCCGGTGGAGGTCATCTCGTACTGCGTGGGGCTGTACTTCAGGTTTCCGCTCAGCTTCCGCGCGGTGGAGGAGCTGATGCTCGAGCGCGGTGTGGTCCTCTCCTACGAGACGGTCCGCCGTTGGTGCCTGGGGTTCGGGCAGACCTACGCGAACGACCTGCGCCGCCGACGGCCCCGGACCGGCGACAAGCGGCACCTCGACGAGGTCTTCATCAAGGTCAACGGCGAGCAGAAATACCTGTGGCGCGCGGTCGACCAGAACGGCGAGGTCCTGGACATCCTGGTGACCGGCCGCCGCGACAAGGCCGCGGCCATCCGTTTCTTGCGCCGGCTCCTCAAGGAGAGACCGCGGTGCCGCCGGTGGTGGTCACCGACAGGCTCCGCTCCTACGCAGCCGCCCTTCGCGAGGCCCTGCCGGCTCCGGCAAGACCCTCATCGCCGCCTGCTGCCGCGTCGCCGTGAAGGGTTCGGCGCTGGCGTTCGTGCCCACGATCGAACTGCTGGAGCAGACCGCGGAGTCCTTGGTCGCCCGCCGCTCGCCGGGGCCCCGCACAGATCGTCGTTGTCGACCGTCGGCCCGGGTGTTGTCAGCCGCAGGAACGGGTTGCTGCTTCCCGACGTCGGCGCCGCGCAGAGAAGCGGTGCATTAGCGCTGCGACTGGGGGATCGTCCGTAGGCAACCTAGTGTCATTGTCCGGCGGCGCTTGCGACGAGGGCCGGGGACGGCATCCGAACTGCGTGTGCCGTTCGCCTCCGAAGGGGCGGGTCGGGCAGTGGTCGGTGGCTCAGGCAGGACGTAAGGAGGCACATCGTGGTGAGGGTAGCCGGTGGCGACATGGTGGCGGCAAGTGATCCCGGATGCGCGACATGCCACGGAACGAGGCGCTCGTCGGCCGGTGCACCGTGCGGGCCGTGCGGCGTGCGACTGCCGCTGAGGCTGATCAGGTGGCTCGACGTCGGCGAGGATGCGTGGCGGCAAGTGCGTCCGGCACGTCCCTGACAGCGCCACGGCCGTTTCCAGCGGTGTTGCGCCCCCGCGCGATGGTGGGCCGTTCCCGTGCGTCCTGCTGTCCCGAGCTGGATGAGGGGATTCACGTCGACCTGGGGCGAGGGTTGGGGCGTGAGGGCGAGAGGCCCCAGCAGCAGGGTGACCTGCTTGCCGTCCACGAGCAGTTGCAGGTCGGCGACGTCGGGGCGGGGGCCTTCCACGACCACCGTCACCCGGACACCGTCGTCGGTGCCCTCGACCGTCAGGTCTGTGATCTTCGCTTCGCTCATTGCCGTTCGGTCCTCGGTGGCGGCCAGCCCTCTCGATGGGGGACGGGCCGGGGCTGTGTTGGGACGTTTGGTCAACGATCCGCGCCCGCCACGGGCACGCCCGGCCCGACGGAGGCCAGGCCGGGCGTGGAGGTGCGGGCCAAGGTGGCCACCCGCCGGCCGGTGAACCGCCGCCTTCGTGTGGCCCGCGGTCCCGCCGGCCGGCTTCCCGGTGCTTCAGTAGGCGACCACGACGCAGCCGTGCCGTCCACCGTTGCCGCCGGCCTTCAGGTCGCCGCCCTTGCCGCCGTCACCGGCCCCGGTGGGGCAGCACCAGCTCGGCGGCCAGGCCCTCGCCGACGCCCACCACGGCCTGCGTGCCGCCGGCCGGGGGTGTGCTCGATGTCGGCCCACACCGTGCTGCCGGGCCCGGCGGAGCCGTAGAGGACGGTCCATTCGGCGTACCGATCGCAGTTGTCGCCGATCCCCACTTTGTGGTCGTCCGTCAACCCCATGCAGCCGCGCGGGGCCGAGTTCGGCACGGAGACGTTCATCGTTACGTTGGGCCCTTGCTGTACCTGCCAGTTCGCCGAGGTGTAGCCGAGGTGTACGTGCTGTCCGTGCAGTACCCCAGTGACACTGTGCCGACAGGTCCGTGCAGCTCGGGCCAGACCAGGCACCTGCCGTCCGTGAGGGCCGCGAACCGGTAGACCCCGTCGATGAGCGGGGCGGCGTGGGCGGGCTGCGCGAGCGCCGAAGTGGCCGCGATGGCGTCGGCCATGAGGGCGATGACTCGTGAACGCATGCGACGGACTCCCCGAACAGACGTGGTCGAACCGATAACACGGCACTGACACAGTTGGCACACAATCCGCTGTAGACGGCGACGGCACCGATCCTGGAACACCGGCCCGCCCGGGTAGCAGTCGGCGGTCGCCGCTGTCACTCGCCTGGCTGAGTGACGTCACCCGACGGTGGTGGCGGCGCGGGCAGCGGGCGTCGTACGCCAGCGGCCCAAGGGCGGGCGGCTATCGAAGTAATGTTCGAGGACGATCGGCCTTGGGGATCGGTGCGGACGGTCGGAGGGAAAGATATCGAGTCATATTCGTTCATGATGTGACCAATATGCAAAAGTAGGTCCGGCCCATACTTACCGCACCTTTACCCTGATCGACGGACCGGCCTGACGACCTGTCAGTCCGACTGCCGATCAGAGGTGGAGAACCAGTGCTGAGAAGCCCGCGTCCGCCCATGCCGATCACCGCCCGAAGCCGCCGCACCGGCCGCCGTCCGCTTGGCGCCGCCACGGCCGTCGTCGTCACCTCCGCGCTCCTGCTGCTGGGCCTGGGGGGCGTCGCCCCCGAGGCCGGCGCCAGCCCGGCCGACACCGCCGTCGGGGCGTCCGCGCTGGTGAAGACCGTGCAGAACGCCACCCACCCGGGCGCCGCCATCGCCGAGCACGGCGACGCCCTGAACTGGGCCGTCACCTACCGCGGCGGCACCTCCGGCGGTGCCGCCGCGCCCGCCGTCGTCACCGACCCGATCGCGGGCGCGGGCAACTCCCAGACGTACGTGCCCGGTTCGCTGAAGGTCCCGCCCGGGTGGACGCCGTCCTGGTCGACCGACGGCAGCACGTTCGGCGCCACCGACACCGGCACCGCGACCACCGCCGTCCGAGCCGAGAACCCGGTGCTGCGCGGCGTCGGCACCGGCGTCTCCCCGCTGCTGCTCGCCCCCGTCCAGCCGACCGCGCAGTCCACCGGCGGCGACGGGTACACCCCGATCCTGCACCGGACGGCGTCCGGCGAGATCCAGTCCTGGAACATCTACCACCACGCCGCGAGTACCGCCCCGCAGGTGGTCTGCCTCAGCCTGACGGTCGGTCAGCCCTGCACCGGCGGCCCCTGGCCGCGCCCGCTGAACGCCGCCGTCGGCCCGCTCGGCAGCGGCGCCACCGGTGACATCGGCAGTCCGCTCACCCCGCAGTACGTGTTCGACCCCGCGCACCCGAACCAGGTGCTGTACCCCGCCGTCACCGCCGCCGCGGTCGGCGTGGGCTGCCTGGACCTCGACGCGCAGGCGAACTGCGGCTTCACCGCCCTCACGCCCACCGGCGGCTCGCCCAGCAGCGTCAACAACCTCGCGGGCCTGGTGCGTTCCGGCGACAACCTGTACGGCGTCGCCAGCAACGGCCGGGTGCTCTGCCTGGCGCTCGCCACCCGCACCCCGTGCGCCGACCAACCGTACGCGCCCGTCGCCCCCGGCAACCGTGACCTGCCGAGCACGCCCACCGCGCTCTATTTCGGCGCGCTCACCGCGGTCGGCGACAAGGTCTTCGTCTCCAGCTCGCCGCAGGCCGGCACCTCCACCGTCCCCGGGCCGCCCGCGCTCGGCTGCTTCGACACCGCCGCCCGCACCACCTGTGCGGGCTGGGACACCCAGCACCCCGCCGGGCCGAACGCCAACTACTACACCTACAACGCCTACACCGCGTACGACACCGCCGGGCACCCCGACGGCGTCTGCACCAGCACCGTCGGCGGCGCCAACGTCCTGACCACCTGCTACGGCCTGGACGGCTCCGTGCACGCCGCGCCGAGCAGCCTCGGCGCGCTGGCCGGCAACGTGCTGACCTTCAACCCCGAGACCGTCACCACCGATACCGGCACCCGCAGCTACTTCCCGATCTGGGGCGGCGGCGTGGCCGGCGCGACCGTCTGCCACGACTGGGCCACCGGCGGCCCCTGCGCGGGCTTCCCGCTCCCGGCCGGGCACCCGAGCGCCCACGGCGGCGACACCCGCGACTACGGCTACAGCTACGACTCCACGACCCGTTGCCTGATCGGCCTCGGCGACGCCGGCGTGCTGTTCTCGCTCGACCCGACGACCGGCGCCAGCCCCTGCGTGCACAGCGGCGCCTCGGTCACCCTCGAACCCGGCGACTTCTACTGCGACGGCGCGACCGGCCACGTCCAGGGCTACGACAAGGTCCGGCTGACCGACATCGACCTCTCGCACATCACCCTGTCGGCGTCCCGGGTCCTGGTCACCGACCCCGACGGCACGCCCGTCGCGACCCCGGCGCTCGGCGCGGACGGCACGGTCGACCTGTCCGGCATCTCCGTCATCGCGCACCCGGCCCTCACCGTCACCGCGCAGCTGGTGCTGACCACCTCCACGGACTTCACCAACGGCAACCACCCCTCCCTGGTCGTCGAGTACCGGGGTGACGGGCCGCAGGTCTGCTTCCGCACCACCGTCGCGGCCGCCTGCACCGCCACCGCCGTCACCAACACCGCGAACGGTAGCGACGCGAACGGCGCGCTCACCTCCAACACCGTCACCACCGCGGTCGCGCCCGGCACCGGCTGCCAGCCCCGGGTCACCGTGGAGAAGGAGATCTGCGGTTCCGCCAACTCCCACGACTGTCTGCCCGGAGGCCCCGGGCCCTGGGCCAAGACCAGCCCCGTGGGCCTGCTGGGCCTGCTCGGCACTGCGCACTGGCGGATCACCGTCAGCAACGCCGGACCGGTCGACGCCGCGTCCGTCACCGTCAACGACGCCAGCACGCCCGCCTGCCGGCAGGCCGCCGGCACCTTCGCCCTCGCGGCCGGCACCAGCCGCGCCGTCTACTGCGACTCCCTGCTGCTGGCGCTCCCGCTGAAGAACACCGCCTCCGCGAGCTTCGTCGCCGCGAACGCGCCCGCCGGCACCACCCCCACCACCACCGCCCCGTCCGCGGCGGTGGCCTGCTCCCTGCTCTGCATCCTGGCGGTGCCCGGCAAGGACTGACCCCGCCCCGATCGGTACGCACGACGCCCCGCCCCCGAACAGGTGGATTCAACAACTCGTCCCAACGCGGCGGGGGTTGGGATCGTCTTCAGGCGGCTCGAAAAAGCGCTTGGCTGGGGTGTCCCAGCCAAGCGTCTTCCTGGCCTGGAGTTGAGTAGACGTTAGAGGGCGGTACGTCCACTTCTGGATCATCTGGTGCCGCCCGTTCGTGGGTGCGGAGTTGTTCGGGCTGACCTGCGTGTCGTGTGCATGATGGCGGCGGGGCATGGAACGGATGCCGTACTCAGCGGATTTGTCCGACTCCACCAACACCATGGGCGTACGGAACCCGAGCGGGCACTACGTCCCTGAGAAGTGGTCGGCCCTCCCGCACCCCGGTTGTCCCGCACCCTGACCAGCCAGAACATCCCACCGAGGCCACCAACCCGGAGCAACCTCTGAAGCAACCTCCGGGTCCGTCCACGGCGAAGTGTGGCTTTGCACGTCAGTTGGCCAACTGTGCGGGCCAAGTGGCCAGGTTTTGCAGCGTTGTCGGTCAGCAGGCACGTAGCCCCGTCGTGACCGCTTGGGATCTCTGGCAAGATCATCCGAATGAGATTTTTCCGCGTTCACCTTTCCGCGCGCAAGGACGGCGCCCTGCTTGCAGGGCCGCTTACGGGTTCGCCGGTCGAGGGGACCGACGACGCCGCGGCCGTCGGACCCGAGATCGACCTCGATGACGATGGGCAGGCCACTCCCGAGTCGTTGGCGGCTGTCCGGGCAGCCGCCGAGCGCGGTCTCCCGGTGGCGATGGCCAACTACGGGACGGCGTTGCACTCAGCGGGTGACCAGACCGGGGCGCTGCACTGGTACACCAAGGCCTGGGAAGCCGGGAATGTGATCGCCGGCTTCAACCTCGGCGCGCTGCACCAGACGGCAGGCAACCCCCACCAGGCGCGGCTCATCTGGGAGCAGGCCGCTACCCTCGGCGACGTCGATGCCATGCTCGGCCTGGTCAGGCTGGCCTTCGAGCGGGACGACCGGCTGACGATCGAGCGCTGGACCCGCCGCATATATGCCCAGGACCTGGCCTTTCCGATCACCGCGGTCGGAGTCGCCTTCGGCGCACGCGGCTACACCTCGGAGGCCCTGCGCGCCTTCACCATCGCCGGAGACCTGGGCGACGCGTACGCCATGGAGTACCGGGCGGAGATCCTTGCAGACCGCGGCGAGCACGAACAGGCCGCCACCCTCCGGGCCCGCGCGGCTGGGGCCGAACGCATGTACTGACCCGCACATCACCCTCCGGCGCGCCGGGGTCTCGCTGACGGTCCGGCAGTTCTCGGATCGTCGGGCTGGAAGACCCGCGGCCATGATCACCGATCGTCGTCCGCTGTACCGCCCGCTCTCTGAACCACCGCGCGACGCGCCCGTCCAGGCCGACGACCGGGCCCGGCTGCTCGGCTGGCTAGGCTTCCGCCATGGCTGGTCCAGTGTTGGTGATTGAGTTGGCCGAGGCGCTTCCGGCCGCAGTCGTTCAGCGACTCCGCGGCTTCCTGGCGGGCTGTGCAGCAGGGCTCGACGAGAAGCGTCCTGGCTACTACGACATGCACGTGCGAGCTGACCAGCTCGGAATCCCGGTTCCTGGTGGCGTTGACGGACGGCGCCCGTTCCTGGTCTGTGCCATGGGGCCCGGGATCGGGGACGAGGAGACTTTCGAAGGCGAGCACGCGGACGGCCCCGATCTCGAACCCCTCATCGGCTTCAGCCCGACCCACGCAGTAGACGTCATCGCCGGATGCAACAGACCGATCGATCATCTCACCACGGCCCTGCTGACGGCTGCCATCATGGACGTGGTCGGCGGCGTTGCCAACGCTGAGCTACTGGATGAGCAGGTTGCAATCGTGGACGGACTTCCGGGTGTGCTCGCGATGACGGACGGCCCGGGGCCGATCGCGTGCGGCGCGGCGACATTCTTGCGTGCATGGGCTGCTCAACCGGGCTTCAGACTTCTCAAATAGTCGGCGGCGAGCCCATGTGTCACGGCACTCGTGTCGGAGCCGTTCGGCAAGACCGTCCGCGCCGACCTGCGCGCCCGCCGAGGGCAGCAGGAAGAGAAAGCTCAGGCCCGGCCGGACTTCCCCTCCCCGGGCGGGCCGCACCCGCCCGGCCGGCCCCTCGTTGATCGCTGGTGAGCATGTTGCGGTTGGCCGTGGCCCAGAGCACGGTGCCGGAGGACCCGGCGGACGTCGACCAGCTGCGTGCGGCAGGACGGGAGATCCGGGCGCTGATGCGGGAGGCCGCCGAGGCGGGGGCGCGGTTGGTGCTAGTTCCCCGAGGGCGCGCTCGTCTACCCGGGCAAGCACGTGGTCGCCGAGCGGCCGGACGGGTCCATGAGGTCGGCCGACTGGAGCCGCGCCGGTGGGCTGTCCTGCGGGAGGAAGCGGTCGCCGTCGCCGCCCTGGCCGGTGAGCTCGCCCTGTGGACGGTGTTCGGCTCCCTCCACCCGCTCACCGCACCGAACCGGCCCCACAACGACCTCTACGTCGTCTCCGACCAGGGCCGCCTGGTCGCCCGGTACGACAAGCGGTTCCTGTCGAACACCGAGCTGTCCTACCTCTACACCCGGGCACCAACCCGCTGACCTTCGACATCGACGGCATCCGCTTCGGCGCCGCCCTTTGCACGCGGGTGTGCCCTCACCAAGCCCAACGCCCGTGCCATCGGCCGGGCCGCCACCCAGCTGTGCCCCGGCACTCGATGAGTCCAGCCGAAGGGCCGAGGCGTGCCGCGGTCTGGGCCCGCACCGGACCTGGGCGGGACGTCGCGGGTGCGTCGACAACACTGAAGCTTCGCCATCTTCGAACGTGCTGGTCAGCGGGGCTGGCGTGACGGGCTGCTGGCGTACTCGTGCTGGTGGTGGGCGGCAGTCTGGCGTGTAGATCGTTGGCAGGGGGGTCTTTGCGGGGCTCTGTCCCTGTCCGTGTGGCTCCTATTCTCCGGCAGAACATGCCGGGGGTGGCGCCCGAGGCTGTCGGACCGGGCTTGTCGGTCCGACAGCAGCCGATGTCAGGCCAGTGCGGCTCCGCCGTCGAGGGTGAGCACCGTGCCGGTCGCATAGCCGTTGCTCAGGAGGTAGAGGTAGGCCGCCGCAGCCTCCTCGGGGCTGCCGACGCGCTGCACGGGAAGGCCGCTGCCTTGCGCTTGGAGGAAGGCCTCCGGCTCGGGCACGGTGCTGTCCCAAAGCTCGGTGCGGATCGCGCCGAGGCGGACCGCGTTGACCCGCAGCGGGGCGAGTTCCAGGGCCAGGGCCAGCGTCAGACCCTCGACGGCCGCTGTGATGCTTGCACCGAGCGAGGCTCCGGGGACGGGCCGGGTGGCGAAGGCGCCGGAGGTGAAGGTGATCGAGCCGCCGGGACGGAGCTTCGGCGTCGCGTACTTCGCGGCGAGCAGGGCGCCCCAGAAGCGGCGCTCGAAGAACGCTCGGGACCCCTCGGCGGTGAGGTCGGCGAGCGGCTTCAGCAGCAGGGACTCGCCCGCCGTGTAGACGAGGTGGTCGAACTCACCGATCCGGTCGAAGAAGGCGGCGAGCGCGGCATCGTCGGCGACGTCCAGCAGGATGCCTTCGGCCGGGCCGCCGAGCTTCTTCACCGCCAGGTCGACCCGGCCCTGGCTGCTGGAGGCGACGACCACGTTCGAGCCCTGAGTCGCCGCGGCCTGCGCAACGGCGAATCCGATGCCGGAGGTACCACCTATGACGACGATGCGCTGGGTGAATGCTGTGTTGTTCATGACGAGGACGCTACGTGTCACAACCGAGACAACGAATGGCCTTGGGTCTCGATTCACTGTCCGATCGTCTCGATCGCAGCACGGTACGGTGAGTTCATGGACATACTCAGCGACACGCTCGCGGCCCTGCGCACCGGGCGTCCGTCTGTTGTCCGTACCGACGCGCAGGCGCCGTGGGGTGTGCGCTTCCAGCCCATCGCAGGAGCCGGATTCCACGTCGTCGTCGAAGGACACTGCATTCTCCTGCCGGTCACCGGTGATCCGATCGCCCTGGGCCCCGGCGACGTCGTGTTCCTGCGGCGCGGCACCGATCACGCCATCTGTGACGCGGTCACCAGCGAGCTCGTCGCCTTCGAACCCAACCGCGTCGACACCTCCTCGCCGCTCGGGTGTTTCACCGTTGAAGGCGACGGCGCTCGCAGCGTGCTGGTGTGCGGGACCTACCACCTCGACATCGACCGGCCGCATCCGCTGCTCGGCGACCTCCCGGAGGTCATCCACCTCCCGGCCAGCCCCGGTCGCCGTCCGGCGCTGCGCTCGGCGGTCGACCAGCTCTGCGCCGAGATCCACCAGCCGCAGCCGGGTTCGGACTCCGTGGTCACGGCGCTCGTCGATCTGCTGCTTCTCTACATCCTGCGGTCCTGGTACGCCGAGTTGCCCAGGGAGCAGACGCAGGGCTGGGCCTCGGCGCTGAACGACCCGTTGATCGCCCCGGCGCTGAAGGCGATCCATGACGACCCGGCGTATCCGTGGACCGTCGAATCGCTGGGGAGCCGGGCCGGGCTGTCGCGTGCCGCGTTCGCCCGGCGGTTCACCACGGTGGTCGGCGAGCCGCCGCTCAGCTACCTGACGACATGGCGGATGGCCATCGCGGCGCGGATGCTGCGCGAGACGGTCGACTCGCTGAGCGCCGTGGCCGAGAACGCCGGCTACACCTCGGAATTCGCGTTCGCGAAGGCCTTCAAGCGGCACTTCGGCGCCCCGCCCGGGGCATACCGGCGGGAGCGGCGGACGGCGTCGGCTTCGCTGTCGGTGCCGGTTTGATTCTTGGGCGGGAGTCTGGGTTCTTGATCGTTCGTCAGCGTGTCGTCAGCGGTTGACTTCGAGGTTGGTCAGGACGAGCAGGGCGCGCAGGAGGGCGGTGGCGCGGGCAGGGTCGGTGCGGAGCTTGGTGAGGGTCCGCCAGGCCTTCAGGTTCGCGAAGGCGTGTTCGACCGGGGCGCGGGCGGCGGCCAGGATCTGGTTGGCCTGCTTGTGGCCGGCAGTGAGCTTGCGGGCCCGGGTGGCCTTGTAGCCGGTGACGATGACCTGGTCGTCGGGGTTCTTTGGCTTGTCGACGCCGATGAAGCCGAGGTCGGCGAGCGCGCCGAGGCCTGCTGCCTTGAGGTGTTCGACGATCTTGTCGCGGCGGGCGGCGGTGGCGTCGTGGGTGCGGCCGGGGCGGGCGGCGGAGATCCAGACCAGCTTGCCTCGTTCGTCGGTCAGGGCGAGGAAGTGCAGGCCGTGACGGTGGTGCTTGATGCCCCTATGTTCGTCAAGCCGCAGTCGTGAGGGTTGATGGATCATCAGGGCACTCGTGGCTCATGATCATATCGGCGCGTATCAGCGCGTAGACCTCGCGGGCCACGTAGCGCTTCAGGCAGCGCATTATCTCGCGCTTTCCTCGCCCCTCAGCGGTGCGTCGTTCCAGGTAGGTGCGGGTGCGCTCGTCCTGGCGCATGCGGGTGACCACGATGCGGTGCAGCGCGGCGTTGGCCTGTCGGTCCCCTCCCCGGTTGAGTCGACGGCGCCGGGTCTTTCCCGAGGACTTCTCGACAGGGCTGGCACCGCACAGTGCGGCGAAGGATGCCTCGCTACTCAGTCGCTCAGGGTTGTCGCCGGCGGTGATCAGCAGGGCCGCAGCGCTGTCCGGGCCGATCCCGAACTGCTCCAGCAGGCTCGGCGCGCTGGCCTGGACCGCTGCGGTCATGCGCCGCCCGAGCTCGGTGACCTCCTGTCGAAGCCGCAAGACGCGTTGTGCGAGCAGTCGAAGTGTGAAGACTGCCGTGTCAGCTGCCGGGTTGCCGTCGCAGGGGTCGGTCAGCTCCGCGCAACGGCGGACGAGTACCGCCGTCGAGAGCGGTTCCAGAGCCTCGCGCAGGGCGGATGGGGCGTTGATCAGTACAGCCTTGAGCTGGTTGAGCGCCTGGGTTCGGGCCTTGACCGCGGAGTTCTTCGCCAACCGGAGCATGCGCAGCACCTCCACCTGCCCGTCGCCGCTCTTCGGCAACGCCCGTGCGGTGCCCGACAGCGCGGCCCGGGCGGCGGACTCGGCGTCGACGGCGTCGGTCTTGCCGCGGCGACGCCGGGCGGATCGGTCTGGCTGGTTGACCTCCACCACCGGCACCTGCTGGGTCGCGAGGTAGCGGGCGAGGCCAGCACCATAGGATCCGGTGCACTCCACCCCGGCTCGCAGCACGGTTCCGAACTGACATGTCCAGTTGAAAAGTTGGCGGTAGCCGGTCCCGGTGGCCGGGAACTCCCCGGTGTCCAGCAGCCCGCCCAGGTGGTCCAGGACGGCGGCGACATGCACGTCCTTGTGGGTGTCGACACCGAGCACCACCGAACGCGGCGAGGCGGCCTCGGCGGCTTGGACGGTACGGAATGCGGCGGGCATGCTGAGGGTGGTCACGGTGCTCCTGTTCGACGACGCAGTGCCGATGGCCAGCGTCGGTCGGTGGAGCGGTCAGGACTGTGACGGTGCCTTCTAGCCTCGATTTTTCATGACGGTCCGTTGGCGTGGTCGGCGGGCCGTTTCGGCTTGTGTGGGTAGTGGTGGGTAGGCCGAGGGCCCGACTGTCGCGTCGGGTGCGCGTCGGATTCCACGGTTCCGGAGGTGTTCGGCTGCTCGTCGGGGTGGGTCGTTGTCGCTGGTCAGCCAGGGTTCGGTAGTGCTTGCAGCCTGCTGAACGCGGTAGTGATCACGTCGGTCCAGGGCCAGTGGTTGGCCAGGCGGAGGATGCGGCGGCGGCCGGTGGTGACCAGGCGGGCGGCGGCGGAGAACAGTCGCAGCCGCATGCGCTTGGGTTCCCATCTGCGGGTTCGGCCGGTGAGGGCGAGCGTGGGCATCCAGGCGAGGAGGTCCAGGGCGAGTTGGACGATCTCCAGCCAGAGCTGATTTTGGGCGGTGTGGTGCAGGGGGAGATTGCGCAGGCCGGTGTCGCGGGCGGCGCGGATGCGGTCCTCGGCGCGGGCGCGCTGGCGGTGCCGCAGTTCCAGGGCTGCGATCGCGGTTCCGGGGGTGTTGGTGGCGAAGCAGGTCAGGCGCATCCCGTCGGCGTCGGTGAACCTCAACTGGGCTCCGGGGTGCGGTCGTTCCTTGCGGACGATCAGCCGTATTCCCTTCGGCCAGCCGTTGAGGACGTCGCCCGCGAGTTCGGCGACCCAGGCGCCGTCGCGGACCTGGCCGTCGGGTTCGACCGCGGGCGTCCAGGCCGGGGCCGGGACATGGAGCACGGCCTGGTGGACCGCGTCGGTGATCGTCATCCCGACCGAGTAGGACAGCCACCGGCCGCGTGTGGTCAGCCAGTTCAGGAAGTCGTGGGTGCCTCCTGCGGAGTCGGTGCGGATCAGGGTGCGGCGTCCACGCCGGTGGCGCTTGGGAAGTTGGGCCAGGGCGAGCTGGGTGGTGGTGATGTGGTCGGCGGCGGTGTTGCTGCCGGCGTTGCCCGGCCGCAGCAGTGCGGCCACCGGTTCCCGGAACCACCCGCTCCGTGGTCGACGAACGCGACCAGCGGGTGGTGTCCGAAGGTCCGCTTCCAGGTCGCGGTCGCGTCCTGCTTCTCGGAGTGCGCCAGCACCAGCACTCCGTCGATGTCCACGATCACCTGCCCTCCGGCGTCGGGGGCATCGGCCCCGGCAAGCTTCCAGACCCGTTCGCGGACCTCGGCCCTGGCCCGGCGGATCGCGGTCAGCGCGTGGGGCCCGGCCGCGGCCAGGGTCTCCACCAGGCGCGAGACGGTGGGGTCGGAGGCCACCAGCCCGAACACCTGCGGTTCGGCACGCAGCACGGCCACGTCCGACAGGCAGTCCCCGCCCAGCGCCATCGCCAGGGCCAGGTCCAGCAGCACCTTGCCCGGGTCGTGCACCGCACGCTGTTTGCGCCACGGCGCCAGCGCCGCCGATATCGCTGTGTCCAACCCGGTCTTGCGCACGGTCTCCACCAGCAGCACCCCGCCGGCCTGCGAGACCACCGCACCGCCGTCGCCCTGGACGCGGACGCGCGGGTAGGACCCGATAAGCTTCTTCACCTGGAGAGTGCTTCTTTCCTTGCAGCGGACAGGACCCTAGACAAGTCCCATCGTTGCAGGTCAGAAGCACTCTCCGTTTATTTGATCAAGGTTTGGACGAGCCGCTCATGAAAGCGCGAGGCTAGGCCAAGGCCCCTATCGGGACACGCTCCGCCGGCCGGTGCCGGTACGCGCCGCTCCGGCCGTGCCGACAGATCAAACACAAGGCACAAGCAGCCAGCCAGAGTACGAGTCAGGCGCGGCCGGAGCGACACGACCATCATCACAGCCGGAGTAGTTGGGGCGGTTGGCCTTCCCGGTACGACGCTGGGTGGGGATCAGGGTGCCGTCGATGAGCACGACCTCCCCGCCCTGCGCGGCTATCTGGCGAAGTGCCCGGTCCAGGCGTGGGGCCCGTGCGGCGAGCAGGTCGAGCATCTCGTCGCGCCATCGCCGCAGGGTGGACTCGGGGACCCCGTTGCCGTGGGCCAGGTTCAGCAGGCGCTGATCGTGTCGCAGCATCGCCAGCACGAGCACCGCGATGCGGCCCGGCGGCAGTGACCGAAACGGCGAGCGAATCGCTTTCAGGTGCGATCGCAGCAGGTCGGCGAGGTAGGTGATGGTGCTCGTGGACAGATTCAGGTGGCACTGGTAGACAAGGGAGACGCCCTCGGCGGGCTCGTTGATTTTCGTCACACAAACTCAACGACCGCCGGAGGCCATCAAGTTACGCCCCGTGGTCCACGGCCTGGCCGGTCACAGGCGTGTGGTGAACCTGCCGTCGGGCAGTTTGCGTAGCCATCCGCGCGCGGCGAGCTTGGACAGCTTCCCCCGCAGCGGCTCCAGTTTGCCCCGCGCTGTCACCTCCAGCCCCAGCTCCTGGCCGACCTGCCTGGTCGACACCGGCCCGCCCGTGTCCTGCACCACGGCCATGATCCGCTGGTAGTCCGGCGGCAGCGCGTCCTGGGCCATGCCGGGCCCGCGATGCGGAATCAGCAGCACCGCACGGCCCGCGACCTGCGCTTCAGCCGGCACGGCCGCAGTCGCGTCCGCGGCGGCGAACTGCTCGGCAATCCTCGCGATCACCCTCTCGGCGACCGCGAGTTCCTCCTGCTCGGCCCGCACCTGATCGAGCTGTTTGACCAACTGTTCCTCCAACTCGTTCAGCTCGGCTCGGCGCACGACGATCTTCCTCAGCACATCGGGATCCACCATGAGCCGGAGCGTAGGAGTCACACCGACAGCGACAGAGCGGAATCGGCAAAGACCTCACCGCCAGACGATCTACACGCCAGACTCCCGCCCACCACCAGCATGAGTACCCCTACAGCCCGCCACACCAGCCCTCTGACCAGCACGTTCGAAGATGGCGAAGCCTCACTGTCGCGGGTTGATCGGGTGGTGCGACGCAAGACGCCAGCGTTTCGACACACCGCGCGGCCGCCGCCGTCGCTGATACCGCCGAGCGCCTCGCCGATATCCCAGGGACACCGCCGCCCAGATCGCCGACGCCCACCGGCCCACCTTCGCAAGCAGACGAAGACGAAGGGCAGCCCGATGGCCGTCGGCATCGTGGCCTTCGGCGCGGGCCTGCTGGCAGCCGCCCTACTGTCCGCCAGCGAGGTTGAGCAACAGGGCGTTGCGAAGTTGCGCGAGCACGGGCACCTGCTGGAGCCCGGCAAGCAGGCCGCCTTCGAGGCCGCGCAGGACGTCCGCGACGAACTTCGCGAGCCGGCCGCCGACACGGTCCAGGCCGTGAAGGCCTCCGCGCAGGGCGCCACGGTTGCCGCCGGGGCGGGTGATCCGGTGCTGCTCGGACCGTCAGTCGGCACATCGGTGTCCGCTTGGCGGCAAGCGTATTGGGACCGGTCTCGGGGTTGGACGGCTTCCTGAGCCGGGATTTCCTGGGGGTCTGGGGGCGGGCCCTCTGCTTGGTGCGCCGGCCCGGCGCCGGCGGTGGGTTGCCGGAGTCGGGCCGGGTGGGCGTGGGTTGTCTCACCAGTAGTGGGTCCGACCGCCGACCGCGTGGCCGAGGGCTCCCATCACCCAGAGGACGACTCCGACGGCGACGAGAATGATGCCGATGGTCCACAGGAAATTGATGCCGGCGACGAGGCCGATGATGAGGAGGATGACTCCGAGGACGACCATGTGCGTGTCTCCTTACGCGGTCCCCCCGGTGCTGGTGCGTCGGTTCGGGGTGGGAGCATGTCGCCCTCGGTGGGGGTTGTCCCGACTCGGGGCGGGGGCCTCGATCCTGGCCGCACGCTTTGTGGCTGGTGGGCTGGTGGGCTGGTGGGCTGGTGGGCTGGTGGTGGGTCCGTGGGGCCTCGGGTGAGGCACTGGGCTCGGGCGTCGACCGTGCCGGTGCGCCTGTCGGGCGCCTTGGCCGCGCGGTCGGCGAGGGGGCGGGGCGGGTGACGGGTCAGTGTGCGGAGGTGGGGCCGGAGGGTTCCTGGGGGTCGACGCCGGTGTGGGCGCTCGCGGTGCGGCTGCCGCTGGGTCGTTGGGAGGGGCCTTGAGGGCCGGTGTCGGAGGTGTGCTTGTCAGGGTGCTTCCTGGCGGTGTCCTCGGCGCGCCGGCCGGTGCTTTCGACGGTGTCGCCCGGCACGTCCTGCTCCTCCTGCTTGGACACGGTCCGGCCGGGGCCGGGTTCAGGGGCGTAGGTGTCGGGGTGGAAGGAGCGGTGGGCGCTGTCGTTGTCATGCTGCTCTTCGGCGTCGATGTCGGGCGACCAGCCGTGTTGGTCGGCGCCGGCGAAGCGGCTGGCCTCGCCGTCCTCCATCGATGCGTGGGTCTTGTGGTGCGCCTTCTTCATGGGTGTCTCCGGATGTGATCGGTATCAGCCGAGGGAGGTGGTGGCGCGGAGCGGGTGACGGCGGGTCAGGTCCAGCGGGCGACGTGCAAAAGAGAGCGGTGGCCCTGCCGAGCGGTGGGTCAGTCGGCACGGTGGGGGCGGTGGGGAGCGACGCGTAGGACGGCCCGGGTGGAGAGGTCGTGGCGGCCGGTGGCGCGGCGGACACGAAGCAGGGGCCCGTCGTGCAGGGTTTCGCTCACGGCGCGGGGGGAGGTGTGCGGGTCGAGGGTGAGAGTGATGTGGGCGCGGGGGCTGCCCGCGGACCCGGTGAGGTGTGCATCCGCGTCCTTCACGCCGGGCAGGCGGGAGCAGTCCTCCGCCAGGGCTTGGGCCAGGGCGTGGTCGTTGAGCCGCACTCCGGCTACGGGCGGGGAGCCGACCGGCAGGCCGCCGGGGTGTCGATGGCGCAGCTGTGCGTAGAGCCACCACAGGGCCAGCACGAGCACGACGCCCAGGGCGGCGATGACTGCCGGCCACCACCAGTCCTCGCCCGTCCATCGGGTGCGTTGGGCGTCGGTGAGCAGGACGTCGCCCGGTGTGGTGTACGGCCGGCCGTCGGGCGGCGTGATGTCCAGGCGTCGGTAGAGGTCGAGGCCGCCGGTGAGGACGAGCAGGCCGGTGCCCAGCAGGGCCAGGCCGGCCAGTGCCAGCAGCGTCCGGTTGAGTGCGGAGCGGGTCTTCATCGTCTTCGCCTCCTGTCGGGTGCGCCGGTGGTCGGGGGGTGGGGGGGAGGGCCGGATCAGGTCGATCGGGGGCGGACCCGCACGGTGAGCCGGGGGCTGTTGGCGAGGCCGAGGTCGCCGATCTGCTGTTCAAGGGTGTCCGTCAGCTCTTTCTCGACGGTTTCGGGGTCACGGAATCGGATCCGTGTGCGTGCGGTGACGTGGCGTCGGTGTACTCGGATCCGGGCCTCGGAGACGCCGGGTGTTCGCAGGGCTGCGTCGCGCAGCAGCAGGGCTGCGCCGCCGCGGTCGAGCATGACGTCGGCGTCGGCGTCGGGGTCTGTGTCTGGCCCGGCCAGGGGGAGCAGGCGGCGGTGGCCGGGTGTGAACGCGATGACGAGCAGCCACAGTCCCAGTGCCGCGGATAGGGCGGCGCCGGTGAGGATCCACGGGTCGTTCAGCGGGCGGGTGGCGAGCTCGTGGGTGAGGGACTTGCGCCAGGCGCTTGCGGTGTGTCCGGTCCGTACCCGTACGGTGTCGAAGAGCAGCGCGCCGCAGGCCGCCGACAGGACGAGAGCGACGATCGCGGCCGGGATCCGTCGCCGTGACCACCAGCGTGACGGCGTTCGGAGCGGGCCGGAAGCCTTGTCGGAGCGGGTGCGGGTGGTGGGTGTTTCGGTGTTCGCGGCGGCTGGTTGCTGCTGGTGCTGTGTCATCGCGCCTTCACCTCATGGGCGGGCGGTCGGGTGATGGGGGTGTCCTCCGGTGGTCGGTGGAGACGTCGCCGGAGTCAGTGGACGCGTCCGCGTTCCGCGTTGCCGGCTTCCAGGTGCCGGATGTCCAGGGTCACTTCGGTGATGCGCAGGCCGGTGAGGTGGCCGACCTGGTCCGCGACCGCGCGCTGGATGTCGCGGCACGCGGGGGCGAGGTCGAGCGGATAGGGCAGTGAGAGGTCCAGGTGCAGGCGGGCCGTGCCCGGGTGCACGGATGCGGAGACCCGGGGGACGGTATTCGCGCCGGTCCGTTCGGCGAGGACTTGGCGGCCTGTTCGGGTGGCGATGCGGGTGACGACGTGTGGGGGGACGATGGTTGCGCCGCGCTCCCGCGGGGGCACCGGGCCGGTGTTCACCTGCGTCGCTCCCCGCTACGGGGGTGCAGGAGACCGTCCACGCTCAGGTCGCCCTCCAGGAGACGGCCGACCACGAGGCCGACCACCCCGAGGACCAGTACCAGGAGGAAGGCCCAGAAGCCGCCGAAATAGCCGGCGAAACCCAGGGCCATGCCGGCCAGCAGGCCCACTGCGGCTGTGCTCATTCCACTCACCTGTCCTTGGCTCGATCTCTGTGGCGCGGCGGTCGCTCCGCCGCCGGTGCGTGTCCGCTCTAGGCGA
The DNA here is from genome assembly GCF_041435095.1 of Kitasatospora sp. NBC_00315. Classification (NCBI taxonomy): domain Bacteria; kingdom Bacillati; phylum Actinomycetota; class Actinomycetes; order Kitasatosporales; family Streptomycetaceae; genus Kitasatospora; species Kitasatospora sp. NBC_00315. The sequence goes on from NZ_CP108025.1 coordinate 8,175,335, forward strand.
CCCGGGTGCCGCCGTCGTCGTCCTCGTCGGGGAGGTGGACGTCGTCGACGGCGATGTTCACCTCGACGACCTCCAGACCGGTCATGCGCTCCACCGCGGAGATGACGCTCTCGCGGATGTCTCCGGCGACCTCGGTGATCGCGACGCCGTACTCGACGACGATGTCGAGGTCCACGGCCGCCTGGCGTTCGCCGACCTCGACCTTGACGCCGCGCCCGGCGCTCGGGCGTCCGCCCGGTACGCGGTCGCGGACCGCGCCGATCGTGCGCGACATCCCGGCACCCAGGGCGTGGACGCCGGGGACCTCCCGGGCGGCCATGCCCGCGATCTTCTCCACCACGCCGTCGGCGATGGTGGTCCGTCCGCGTTCCGTCGGCGGGCGGTCCGCCGCGCGGTCCGGCGGGCGGCTGAGGCTCTCGGCCGCGCGCGTGGTGCCGGTGGCGCTGGAGGTGGTGTCCGTCATGGCGAGCTCCTCGATCGGACCGGGCGGGCGTCGTCGGTGGGGTGCCCGTCAAAGGATTGGACGGGGATCGGCGGAGAACCTCACACCAATCACATGTGATGCGCGTCACAAACGAGCGGAGGAGGATGGATCGTATGCGAAGACCACCGGCGCCCCGGCGCCCGTCATGACCGCCGCCGAGACCGCCCGTCCCCCGGTCGCATCCTCCGAGGACGAGCAGGCCCGTGGACCTCGTCCGGCCTCCTGCGCCCGGTACACGGCGGTGGCGCCTGGCCTGCCCGTCCGGTCCACCTCGCGGCAGGAGAGCGTCGCCGAGCAGGAGGACCGTCTGCTGGCGATCCGCGCCGGCGAGGGGGACGACGACGCGTTCGCGACCCTCGTCGAGCGCCACGTCGACGGCCTCCTCGCGCTCGCCGGCCATCTCATGGGCAACCGCCACGACGCCGAGGACTCGGTCCAGGAGGCCTTCCTCAGTGCCTGGCGCAGGCTGCCGCAGTTCCGGGGCGACGCCGCCTTCCGGACCTGGATGTACCGCATCGTCACCAACCGCTGCTTCAGTGTCCTGCGCAGCCGTCCGCCGCCGGCAGCCCCACTCGACGCCGGGCCCGAACCCGCCCAGACCGCTGGCTCGGCCCAGCCCGAACGCGCCGCCGAGGCCCACGCCGCCGCCGACGCGCTCGTCTCCGCGCTCGGCCGCCTCGACGAAGGCCAGCGGGTCTGCTGGGTCCTGCGCGAACTCCAGGGTCTGCACTACAACGAAATCGCGCAGATCACCGGCAGCAGCGAACAGAGCGTGCGCGGACGCCTCTATCGCGCGCGACGCACCCTGGCGCAGGAGTTGTCCCCATGGCGATAGACCCACCCGCCGCCGAACGCGGGGAGCCCCGCGGCACCTCGCAAGGCGCCGAACACCTCGGCCCCGACCGCGAACAGATCCTCGCCTGTGGGCGCCCCCTCGCCGAGGTCTGGCAGCAAGCACACGCCGACAGCACACCTGACGCCCATACCGCCCGGTGCCCGTACTGCCAGCAGGCCCTGCAGAGTCTGGCCGCCCTGGAACAGGCCGCCGCCGCCCTGCGAACCACCGAGCAGCCCAGCAGCCACCACCTGACCGGGAACATCATGCGAGCCGTCCGCGCCGAGATGCACCTGGGCCGGATCCTGCCCCTCGACGACCCCACCCTCGAACTGCGGATCACCGAGAACAGCGCCACCAAGCTGCTGCGACAGGCCGCCGACCGCGTCCCCGGAGCCCAGGCCGTCAGCTGCCGGCTGACGCCCGTGGACGGCGGTACCGCCATCCACGCGAGCATGACTCTGGCAGCCGATCCCCACCGGCCCTTGCCCCCGCTGGCCGAGCGCGTGCGGACATCGGTCCTGGAGGCCGCCGACCGGCAGGTGGGCCTTCGCGTGGTGGCCGTCGACATCCACATCGCGGAGCTCCTGCCCCCGGCCGGCGACCGAGCCGGCCCGCCGCAGGAAGGAACGCCCCGATGACGACGGCCCAGGCGCGCGAGATCCGGCGGGCCTGCGCCGAAGCTGCTCTCGCCCACCCCGGGGTCGCCGCGCTCCAGCCCACCCTCGCAGACCGGCTCACCGCTGCCGTGTCACCACGCTCCGCCGCGGGTCCCCCCGCAGCGGTGCGGGTCGAACGCCCGCCCACCGGCGCAGGCTGGCACGTCGAGGTCCGCTGCATCCTTCACCCCGGCCGACGAAGCCTGGACGTGGCCCGCCAGGTCCGCGAGAACATCCACGCCACCCTTACCGCCGCCGGCCTCCTCGACCCCGTCGAGCCGCTCACCGTCCAGGTCACCATCACCGCGGTCCTCCGCCACGATCCTGGCGCGTCGGCACGCGCCTAGAAGCCTCTCGGATGCCGTTGCCGCCCCCCGTGTGTCCGCCGGCCTCTGGGTCCGGAGCTGGTACACGGTACCCACTGCCCGACCCACGGCCAGGGCGGGGGAGATTTTCCTGTGGGGGCCCAGGGAGCTCCACCTCATGAGGGGAGGTGCCGCGGTTACGGTGGGTGCGTGTCCAGGGAGCGTTCGGCCGGGGGACGGGTCGGTGTGGGGGCGGCGGCTGAGGTCGAGGCGGCGATCGCCCGGCTGTCGGCGAGCGCGCAGCCGGTTCCTGCGCCCCTTCGGGGGGCCTTTGCCGCCTACGAGTGGGCGGCGGGCCGGCGGCCGGTCGCGCCGGTCAGCGGGGCGCAGTCGCTGGACCGGGTGCCGACCGTTGCCCAGCTCGCCGGCGAGGAGCGGGCCGCCTTGCGGCGGGTGCACGATCGGGCAGGCGCCGGCGTGGTGGAGCGGGACTTCGCCCTCGGGGTGGTCCGGGCACTGGTCTGGCTCCTCGGATACACCGGCGACCAGCCCTGAGCCGGCCCTCGGGCAGGCCCCCACCTGCGGGGCGGCCCGGCTACCCGGGCAGGACCGGGTTACCGCACTGCTCCAGGATCTCCAGGACCTCCACCAGGTCAATGTCCTCGTTCTCCACCGCAGGTCCATGCGCCCGGCCGTGCCGGAACTCGCCATGGGGGTGGAAGGCGACGGCGAGGATCCAGCCGGGGCGCGTCAGCCGGACCAGCCCGTTCGGCTGCCGCCCGACGCGCCACCCGTACAGGCCCGCCGTCGCCACCAGGTAATGCGCATCATGACTCGACGGCGAGGCGGTCTCCGTATCGACCATGAAACCGATGCTCCCCGCCACCCCCACACCCCGCCACCCGGGACAACCACCCCACCGGGGGGTGCTGTACGCAGTGCTTACGGGCAGGGGCCCTGTTTCCGTTTCCGAGGGAGTCGCGGCCGCGCCGGCTACGGGGGCGCCGGTGGCCGATGGTTGTCGTGGCGGGGCGGGGGGTTGAGGGCGTGGCGCAGAGCGGGCAGGTCTGTGAGGGCGGCTTGTTCGGCGAAGCGGGCGAGCAGCCGGCGCAGGACGTGTTCGTCGCGGTCGTGGACGGCTTCGGTGAGCGCGGCCAGCAGTGACGCCAGGGTGCGCGGGGGATGCGGGGCGGGTGCGCACACTCCTGTTGCCGGCTGCTGCCCTTCCACCTGTCGGTCCTCCCGTTCGTCGGTGTCGCCGTGCCGGCCCGTCGCTGTTCGGCCGAAGACTACCTTCCCATCGAACAGCGAAAAATCTGTACTGGCGGGAGTAGACATAGCTCGGTGTCGTGGTTAGTGTTTCTCTCGTAGCAAGCAGTCGAGCGGTACCCGACAGACACGAACTGGCGGGCAGCAGGACAGAAGTTCGCAGGTCGGCACGGTGGTGGGGTTCTGAAGCCAGAGCGGTTGCAGGACGGCGACGGGACCGGCGGCCGGGCCGGGCGGCCCGCAGTGATTAGGGGCCGCCACCCAGCGGTACCGCGGCAGGTGCAGTACCGCGGCAGGTCGAAGTCGAGGTTGGCAGTACCGGCAGTCGCAGGAAGCGGTATCCCGGTGAAGGCGCCAGGGCTGCGGGCGCGCGTGCCGGGAGGTCCGGGCAGTGGGGTTCCAAGCCAGGGAAAGTGCAGGACGGGCGACGGGGCTGGCTGCCGGACACGGTGACCCTTCGAGGCCGCCAGAGCAGTACCAGGCAGTTCGCAGTTCAGCAGTACCGAGCAGTTAGCAGTACGCGGGCAAGTACCCACAGAGGATGAACGGAGGGGACAGAGCGCCATCAGGATCGCCCGGCCCGTGAGGCAGGTTCGTCCGGGCGGACACCGCAGACCCCCCAGCTATGAAGGACGGTGGTTTCCGGTCACGCGTACGCGATCCCCGCACGCCCCCGCCCCCGGGGCAGTGCGGAACTGAAAAGGGCCGGCCCCGAGGCCGGCAGATGGTGATGTATCCCTTCGGGGCCCCGGAGCCGCCACGGCGCCGGGGCCCCTCCACGCGTCCCCGACCCCACACAGAAGAGGTGCAGTGACCACGACCACCATCCGGCCCCACACCCCGGCCCCAACACCTTCGACGACGACTACCCCGCCTACACGATGGGCCGGGCCGCCGAGATGACCGGCACCACATCACGTAAAGGCGGAAAATCAGAGGGCCAAGGGGGGCGGGCCTGGTAGACCTTCGGCCGATGGGCACCAAGGAACGCGAACGCAAGGTGCACCAGCCGCTACGGCGTGCCGGTCTGGAGGTCATACCCAATGCCGTACCGGAGGGCATGATGCCCTCCGTCCTTGGATGGGGCGCCGAAGATGTGATCGACGGCTTCTCCCATCGGTACGACACCCCGCACCTTGTCGAGCGGCTCAATGCGGACTGGTACGGCCTTACTGACTCATCAGGTCGATGAACGGCGCGAGTTCCTCGTGCAGCTTCCACAGGGCACCCGATCGCACCGCGCCGCCGCACAGCACCTGAACGGCTACCACGCACCGGCGATCTGGACTCGCGTCCGGCTCCTGGAACGCTGGGACATCATGGGCCGAGGTGCTGCATCGGCGTTCCTCGGCATGGACTCAGGCCACCCGGGCTTCGGCATGATGGCCCTGGACGGCAGTGTGTATGTCTGTGCTTCGACAGGCGAAACAGATGGCCCACAGCATCACCCGCAACGCCGGCCGCAGCCCCCACCGGCCCACCGCGCAACAGGCCAGCGCCGCGAGCGAACCCATCGCCACGACCGCCCAGCCCAGCGCGGAGGGCCCCGGGGCGCCGCCCAGGTAGAGCAGCGGCGTCCCGCTCAGCGCGCATGCCAGGCCGAAGCCGGCGTACACCACCGCCCAGAGCAACGTGGCCGGGGCCCACCCAGTACGGCCACCGCTGCCACCACGGGCGCCCAGGCGCCTTCGTCGTCCCCGTCGCACCGGTCATGCATCGACCCTCGCATCGACTGCGGCTGCGCGACATCAACCTCCAGAACGATCCGATCTCACCCTGTCGGACGAGTGGCCTCTACGACCCACGCCAGCATCGCCGGCGTGGCGTCACAACTGGCCATAGGTGGGGACTCGGACCGGCTGTGCTGTTGTGTGGTGTGCGACCTGGGCGGATACCCGCTTCTCCCTCTGTGGTGTGGGCGCGACAGGGTGCGCGACAACCCCGGGCGGGGCCTTCGTCCAGCCGAACGTCCCCCGGCCGTCCGGCCGCCGGGCTGGGGATCAGATAGCGGTGAAGACGGCGGCGACGACGAGAACGGCTGCGGCGCGGCCGTGCGGGAGGCACAGCGCGATGCCGGGGTCCCGCCCCCACCGCTGTCGTTCCCCTCACCCAGCAGGACATCGCCGAAGAACTCCAATCCTGCCCTCCGTCGTCAGCTGCAGCATGACCCTGCTCGTCGAGCGCCGGACACACACCCCACCCCGACGCACAACGGTCGGCCACCCCACCGCTCACCGGGCGCCCTCGGCGGGGCAGCACTCGGCCAGCAGCTCCAGCAGGTCCGCGGCCACCAGGTCTCGCTCGTCCGCCCGGATCCACGTGTAGAGGGCGGTGCGCCGCTCGATGTCGGCCCGCTGCAGGACGTACCCGTCGACCCGGCCGCCCGCCCCGGGGCGCGTGCGCACCACCTGCATGGGCCGGCCCTCCTGCTCGACCAGAACCTCGACGTCCTCGACGTCCGGGCAGTCCCGGAACTGACACACCCACTGCTGTACACCCATGCCGGCCATTCTTCCGCCCCGCCCAGGCGCAGGACACACCTCCGGCCGGTGGGTGCTCCGCCCCGACACCGGGCGCGGCGCCCACCGGACTGCCGCTCCCGGACGGAGCACAGAGGCCAGGGAGGGCGGACGGGCGCGGACTCCTGATGCTGCTCCTGGCCGGTGGGGCGTCGGAGGGGTCACGGCGCCTGCGGCGGGCCTCACCTGGGCCTGGCGGCCGGGCACGTCCGTCCCGGCCCCGCATGCTTCCGGCCCAGGGGCTGTCCGGGCTTCCCGGGCCGGAGGCGTGTGCGGGGTGGAGCTGCGCTACTGGCCGTATTCGTCGAAGACGGCGGTGAGGTCGTGGGCGAGGATCTGGGCGTTGCGGCCTTCGATGCGGTGACGGGGGACGAAGTAGACGAGCTCGCCGTCCTTGAAGAGGGCGATGGAGGGCTGGGAGGGCGGGATGTCCGCGAAGTGGGAGCGCATCCGGGCGGTCGCTTCGAGGTCCTGCTCGGCGAACACGCTGAGCAGCCGGTCGGGGCGCTTGGAGCCGCCCTCCAGGGCCTGGCGGATGCCGGGGCGGGCGATGCCGGCCGAGCAGCCGTCCACGAAGTTGAAGACGACCAGCGTCATGCCGCTCTTGGCCTCCTCCATCGCCCGGTCGACGTCTTCGGCGCTCAGCAGCTCGGTGAAGCCGGCCCCGGTCAGCTCATCGCGCATCGGCTTGATCAGCAGCGGTGAGTACGGCATCAGCAGTCCTTACGTAGAGGTACGGATTCGCAACTCAGAGTAGTAGAGCAGGGGTCCTCGCGCCCGCCGCGCCCGGCCGACCACCGCCGTGGGTTGGGGGTGTGGCCCTGCGGCCCGGGCCGGGTGGTGTGGCGGGTGAGCCGCGCCCCGCCCGCAGACACCCGCCACCCGCCGGCCTCGCCGAGGTGGCCGGGTGGCGGGGTGGGGCTGTCGGGGCGGGGGGTACGCAGGTTCGGCCCCGGAGGGGACCTTTCCCTCCGGGGCCGACGTCTGAGGTGGGCCTGAGTGACCTGCTGTCAGCGGGGCGGGTCGATGAAGAGCAGCTCGTTCGGAGTCGCCTGGGGGATGTCGTTGAGGGTCAATGCCTTCTCGGCGGCGCCCAGGGTGCAGGCGTCCTCGTCGTCGTTGCCGGCCGGGTCGACGACGAGCAGCCCGGAGGCGACGGCCGCGTTGACGGCAAAGCGCAGAGGGGTGCTCGTGCTGACGACGCCGAGAAGGGCAACCGATGGCCGCCCGGACTGCCGTGCGCTCTGCGCCGCCCAGTCGATGCCGGCCACGACGTTGCCCGCCTTCACCGTGCCGCCGCAGGAGGCCACCTTGACCGCGATCAGGTGCGCCTTCCTCGCCACCCCGTACGTGGTTCCGGCGACGGTGCCGGCCATGTGCGATCCGCTGCCGTTGCAGTCCTCGTTCCTGCCGTCGCCGCTCAGGTTGCCCCCCAGTGGGCCCGGCCGCCGAAGTCCTCGTGCGTGGTGTTGATGCCGCTGTCCACCACGTAGACGTCGACCCCTCACCGGCGCCCGGGTCGTAGATGTACTTGTTGAACGTGCTGAAGCTCAGGTGCGCCGTGTGGGAGATACGGGCCAGTCCCCAGGGCGCCCCCGCTCCACATCCGCCATGGCCGGCTCGACACACACACCCAGGACCAGCCCCAGCGTCCCGACCACCACTCCTGCTGTTCTCCACGCCTGCCGCACCACAACGACCACCTTCCGCCAACGGTGTACGGGGCCCCGCACAAGCGAAGAACGAGACGGCTGTCCCGGAGTAACCGTCAGCACGCGTACTTGCAGGAAGACGCGGTGGGGACAGCCACGGGGACGGCCAGGCTGGTGACTTCGGTCATCGCCTCCGGAGAGCCCCGTTGGACCGCTGTCCGGACAGGCGATCTGGAACCCGCCCGAGCCGGTGCCAGGACGTCCACGGGGCGGATACCCGCCCTGGGGGCCCGTGGGTTGAAGATCCTGTGGTCGTGGATGTCGGTGCGGGGTTGCCGGTCCGCACCGATGGTCGTGGCCGGGCGGTACGGGTATGGGTTTCGTGCATGGGCTGGCAGCTGGCCGACGCTGGGTAGCGGGACCTCCGGCAGGACAGCGCTCCCCTCCCCTCCCCGTTTCCGGGCCGGTCGGGTTCAGGACCTGCGGCACGGGAGGGGAGGGGAGGGGAGGGGAGCGCCGGGTTGTTGGGGGCGCCGTGCCCGGGGCTGTTGTGGTGTGGCCCGGGCACGGCAGTGGGGGAGGGGGTCAGGCGAGTGCGAGGCTGATCTGGTCGTTGAAGATCACCCAGTGCTGGCCCGGGTCCTTGGCGTCGCACGGCTTGACCGAGATGTCCGGCTTGCTCCAGGTGTTGGCGAGGCAGTAGGCCGGGGCGAAGGTGAGAGAGATCTGCTGGCCCGTCACGGTCCAGTACTGGCCCTGGTCCTTGGGGTCGCACGGCTTGGTGGAGACGTCCGGGACGTTCCAGGTGTTGGCGAGGCAGTAGGCGCGCGCGTTGGTGAGGGAGATCTGCTGGCCCGAGAGGGTCCAGTGCTGGCCGCGGTCGGCGCTGTCGCACGGCTTGACGGAGTCCTTGGGGGTGTCCCAGGTGTTGGCCAGGCAGTAGAGGGCGGGTGTGCGCGGGGACGGGGCAGTGGTGTCCGCGGCCCCCGCCCCGGTGGCCGGCAGGAAGGAGGCCGTGAGGGTCAGTGCGGCGACGGTGAGCGTCTTGCGGAGTGCGATGGCCATGGGGGCGGAATCCGTCCTTGCTGTGGGCGTGCATCTCGTGTGCACGGCCGTGAGGTGCCTTCGGGCTCGGGCCCGAGCGCTAGGCAAGTGTTAGCACCGATCGTTTGCCTGCCAACAGTTCAGTGCGGCACGTTCACTCGGATGGGTGGCCAAGGGTGATGATCCGACCGGGGGAGCAGGGGGACCAGGAAGCAGGCGCCCCTCCGCGCCGGCCGGGAGCCCCAACGGCGCGAGCGCCTCGCCGAGCTGCGCACCGCGCGCGCCATCGCCATCGTCGCGGTGCGCCACCATCCGACGACGGTGCGGGCGCCGGCGGAGGGCTGCTGGGCCGCGACCGACGAGGCGCTGTTCCAAGCTGCCGAGGCAATGCCGGAGCCGGCGGCCGCGGGGTAGGGCGGCGGCTTCCCGGCCGCATCGCCCCGGGGCCGGCCGGGTGTCAGTCCCGGCGGTGCGACGCAGTCGTAGGCTGGGAGGTCACCCGGTCGGAGCTGAGGGTGGTGGTGGCTGGCCCGGCTGGGGCCTGCTGGGGTCCGGCCCCTCCGCTGTGGGGCTGGCCTGGCCTGGCGGCCCAGGTTGACTACCCGGTGGGGAGTTCGTGCCGGGTAGTCAACCTGGGCCGCCCGTCCCGCTCGTCCCGGTGCCCGCCGCCGCCGCTGCCTGCCCTGGCTGAGCGGGTCGGCGGACTACTGGACGGGGAGTTCGCGCCGGTGTGCCTGGACTCCGTGGTTGGCCAGGCAGGGCAGGCTGGTTGGCCAGAGCGAGTGGCCCGTCAGTGGGGGCCGGCCTCGCCCGCCGAACGGTGCGTCGGGGGCGAGGCGGCGGTACGGCGAGGCGTCAGCGGACCTCTGCCTGCAGCCCCTGCCGGAAGTAGTAGAGGAACGGGGTCTTGCCGTCCTCGCCGGTCTTCATGAGGACGGTCATGGCTTCGGGGTCCGTGCTTGCACCGGTGAAGAACCGGTAGCTGTCGAGGTCGGCCAGCACCGTCTTGGCCCACTCCTGGGCCTGCTGGTCCCAGGAGGCCCGCTTGTCCGCGGGCAGGCTCGCCGCCACCCTCTTCAGGTAGGCCTTGATGTGGTTGAGGTAGCTCTTCTTGTCGTACATCGTCTCGACCAGGCCGTGCGCGTCGACGACGTTGAGCACCGTGACGGTGTCCGACTCGGCCTCGCCGGCGTCCTCCCCCTCGTCCACGCCACCGAAGTCCGCAGTACCGATGGCGGAACGGGTGACGTGCTTGCCCTCGACCACGTAGCAGACGCCGTCCTCCTTGATCGGGAACGAGTCGGACAGCAGGTCGTCACCGTTGAAAACGTCCTTGTACACCTTCATGGGTATCTCCATCTCTTGGGAACGCCGACGGCTCACCCTATCCAATGTGCAATCAGTCGATTACTTAATGTTATCGGCCTGGCTGTGCTGGAGGCTGGCCAACTACCCTGTCCCGTTTGGCCAACGAGGCCTTCCCGTGGCCATCAAGCGAGTCCCGGGCCCCGCCCCCGGGCTTTGGTGGGTGCTGTCGTGGGGGTTGTCGTGCTGGGGGTGTTGTCGCGTCAGGTGACGTGAGCGCCAGGGCCGGATTCCCCTTGCCTGGCCGGTCCGCGACAGGCCCGGCGACAGGCCCGGCGACAGGGGGCCGCGGTGCCTCCCGGGCGGCCCGGCTGCTCCCTGCCCGCCAGCGGCTGGCCCCGGCCCCCGTGCCCCGGACGATATCCCGCGAATTGTCGGTAGAGAGCCATCGCCCCCCGTCCGCGACACCCCCGCCGGCCCCGTCGTCGAAGCCGCCGGCTCCCGGTCCCGCTCCTTGACCGTCCACGGGCGCGGGGTGGCCGTCATGAACAACCGCCGGTCACAGGGGATGCGGGTGTTGTCCAGGATCGCCGCCCACGGCTTCCCAGCCTGACCAGAGACCCGGTGGGCCTCGTCCGTTTTACCGGTCTGTGAGTTGATCGCCACCACGCTGGCCCGGATACGCGCCCACCGGCACCCCCTGGTCGCCTGAACACCGCCCCGACCCGGCCCGAACCACCCGCACCAGCCCTGGAAAGCCGCCCAGCCGGCACGACAGCCGGGCCACATGCCTGCCCACGCACGCCGGACACGCGCCGACGGCCAGCGCAGAGATCAACTGACTGGGCCTCCGGTCACTACCTGCGAATTCGGGTCAGAACCGTCCGTTCCAGTCGCCGTCCTGCTTCCACAGAGGCGCACCTTTGACACGGGTCAACAGGATGTCCGCCAGGTGGTAGGAGCCCGTAACGACATCCGCAAGGAGCTCCGTGGCCGTGACGTCGACGACATCCCATCTGAGGTCGTCCTGGATCCAGACCACCACAGGCCAGGCGTCGGGATCCGTGCCGACCGTGTGCCAGAAGCAGTAATCGCCCTTGGTGTTGTTCGCCCATGCGAGAAGGCCGCCGGGAGCGGGATGGATCTCGAACGGGATCTCCTCCTCCCTGTCCTCGTAGGCGAGCAGGATGTCCTCCTCGGCAAACCGGTTCGCCCGCACGAACTTCTCGAAGCCATGCGGATCGAACTGGGCTGACGGAACCCACACCAGGAGGTCATTGCAGATCCTGACGGAACCGTACCGATCGACGAAGGCGCGGTAGTCCTGCGGCAGTACCACCCCGGTCTCAGCGGCACAGCGGTCCCACGGAGGCGGAGCGACCGCCCTCTCGGGTTCACCGAGAATGTCTTGGATGCGTTGCAACGGTCTACTCATGACCGCTCCTCACGGGTTTCCGTCCCACAGGTCCACGCGTTGCTTCTTGTCGTCCTTCGCATGGTTCCACACGAACGTGTGCTCGCTCATCCCCAAGGCTCCGTTGTCGTAGGTTCCGACGGCCGACATCCACACGCCGACGGGTATGACGTCGGTCGGCTTCGCACAGACGGGATCGCCGGGGACAGACCTGCCGCGTGGGCAAGCTCCTCCTGACTCATCCCGGCCCGTCGCCGGTACTTCCGTACGTTGTCCACAAGTTCCATCGTCATCTGCTCACCACCTCCAGCGCCACGGTACGCCGGGTGGGCGAACCGACCGGGCGCTCTGGGCAGATACCCACCCGAGACGGTGACCCACCGCCACGCGCAGCGCCGGGCACGCGGTTGACTGGAACGGCGGCACCGGAGCCTGCGGCAGGCTGCGGGCTTGAGCGGGACGGGTCCCTCGCCGGTGGTGGGCAGGGTGTAGGCGATGAAGCTGTGGTGGGTGAGCTCCAGTATCACCTCCGCCCGCGCGCAAAGTCGGCCCTGAACGCGCCGCGATCCGGGTCCCCCTCGTCGGGTCACCGGGTCCGCAGGCGTGGGGCAACGGGTTGGGAACGCCACGCCTGCGGACCTGGTCACCCACGCCTGCGGACCCGGCCGCTCATGCCTGCTGACCTGGTGCCTCACGCCGTGGCTGCGCCCCGCCGGCCGTCTGGCATGATCACCAGATGATCGCCCCCGACATCGCCCCACCGCGCGCCTGCCCGCACTGCGCTGCCCCGCTGGAAACCGACGAACGCTTCCCGACCTGGTGCCCGGCCTGCGAGTGGGGCCTGCTCCCGGCACCGGAGGCCGAGGCGCACCGGACCCCCGATGACCGGGCCCACGCCGAGCGCGGTGCGCGGCGGGAGGAGGCCCGCAGGCGCGCCGTCCGGGTCCGGGTCGAGTCGTTGTACGAGGCGACAGCGGACGGGAGTGCGCCGACACGGGACAGGACGTGGCTCGCGGCCGCCGCCATCGCCGGGCTGGTGCACCTGGTCACCTTTGGCCTGCTCGCGGGATCGGTCCTGCTGCTCTGCGGCGGGGCGTGGCCGATGCGCATCCTCGGTGCGGTGGGCCTGGTTGTGACCTACGGCCTGCGACCCAGGCTCGGCCGGGTCGTCCGGGACGAAACGATCCTGCGCCGCTGCGACGCCCCCGCGCTCTACGCCCTGGCCGACCGTGTCAGCTCGGCGGTGGGGGCCCGGCCGGTCGACCACATCCGGGTGACCGACGAGTTCAACGCCTCGTTCGGCCGATACGGGCTGCGCCGGCGCAGCGTGCTGGTGCTCGGCCTGCCGCTCTGGGTGTCGCTCGGCCCGCAGGAGCGGGTGGCGCTTCTGGGCCACGAGTTCGGACACGACGTCAACGGCGACCATCGCCGGGGCCTCTGGCTGCACTCGGCGGTGACCGCTCTGGTGGAGTGGCACCACCTCACCCGCCCGGACGGGGACGGGGGGAGCGGCGCCGGATTCACGATCGGCACTGTTAACGTGCTCGTCGGCATGGTGCACGGGCTGGTCCATCGCGTCGTCCGAGCCCTGCTCGTCCTCCTGGACCGCCTTACCGTCCGTTCCGGGCAGGGCGCCGAGTACCGGGCCGACGCACTCGCTGCCAAGGTCGGCTCGGCCGCCGCCGTCCGAGGTCTGCTGGAGGTGCTCCTCCACCCGCAGAGTGCGGAGACGGTCCTGCTGCGCTTCCGGAGCATGCCCAGGCAGGGCCGGGGTGCACGGTCGGCCAGCCGGAGGGAGGACGTGGACCTCTGGGCCCGGATCACCGCACAGATCGCCGACGTGCCGCCACTCGAACGCGAGCGCAGGCTTCGCCTCTCCGCTCGGGAGTTCGAGGCGGTGGACGCCACGCACCCGCCGACCCACCTGCGGCTCCGACTGCTCGGCACCCGGCCGGCCGGTGAACCCACCGTAGTCCTCACCGACCAGGAGGCGGCGGCGATAGAGAACGAGCTCGCGCCGGCCCGGGCACGGGTGGTCGCCGCGCTGATGGCGGGCTGAGCGAGGCTCATCGCCGAGTATCGCGTCCGGGAGGGCACCGGGGGAGGGGGGAGGCCGCCGGTCGGGGCGGCGGCGGGCTCGACCAGGTCGGCCGCGTCCTGCCGGCAGGCGACCCGGGACGGCCGACGCCGTGGACGAGGCAGTTGAGGCCCGTCGACGAGGCAACCCCCGCCGCATAGGCAGATGCCTCCACCGCCATGCTCCAGTGCACGGGGTGTCACCGATGCCGGCAGCGGCATCCGCATCAGCTGGGAGAGCACGGTGGACCGCGAGAGCGCGACGTTGAGGATGCGTAGCATCCGGGCCCCGCCCCGGCCCGCCCGCACGACGCCGACGGCCTCGACCAGGCGCTGCAGCAGCGGGGTCCGCCGCTGGTAGCGCACGGTCAGTCCCGGTACCACAAGGAAGTCCTCGACGAAGTCGAGGTGCACCTGGTCCTGGACAACTACGCCACTCACAAGACGCCGGCCATCAAGACGTGTCGACGGCCCGCCCGCACAGCCGACCCACCTGCATCTCCACCGGGCGAAGATCCTTCAGGGCGACTTCGCGCTGCCCCACACCGGCGGCATGTACCGCATCGCCATCGAAGACATCAGCAACTGGACCATCGGCGATCTCAGTTCTTGCGGTCGGGGTACTGGTACTCGCTTCTGTCTCCTTGGCCGGTCGGGTGGCCGTCGGGGTGGCCGGGGTCCGTTTCTGGCTGCCGAAGCGGCTGATGGCGGGTGGTGTCGCAGGGGCGTGGGCGCCGAACCGGCCGCTGCACAGGCGTTTCGGCCAGGCCACGGTCGGCTCCGGCGGGACGCCCGGTTCGATGCGACTCGTGTGCAGCGCCCCAGGCCCTTCCCCGCGGCGTGCGCCGGGCGGGGAGGCCGAGCGAGGTGCGGGGTGCGGCCGGCCGGGCTCGTTGCCGTACGGCGGGCCGCACCCCGGCGGTGGTTACAGGGCGCGGGTGAGGCGCTCGGTCAGCAGGCGCGTGAAGCGGGCCGGGTCGGGCAGGTCGCCGCCTTCGGCGAGCAGGGCGCTGCCGTGGACGAGTTCGGCGATTTCGGCGAGTGCCGCGTTGTCGGCTCCTGTCTGGTGGGCCTGGTGCAGGGCAGCGATGAGGGGGTGGGTGGGGTTGAGTTCGAGGATGCGCTTGACCTGGGGGAGCTCCTGGCCCATGGCCCGGTACATCTTCTCCAGGGTGGGCGTCAGGTCGTGGGCGTCGCCGACCAGACACGCCGCAGAGGTGGTCAGGCGGGTGGAGAGTCGGACCTGCTTGACGTGCTCGGTCAGCGTGGTCTGGAGCCAGGCGAGGAGGGCGGCGAAGTCCTCCTCACGCTGGGCCTTGTCCGCCTTCGCCTCGTCACCGCCGTCCCCGTCGGCGGCGGTGTCGAGGTCGACCTGGCCCTTGGCGATGGACTGGAAGCGGTGACCGTCGAAGGCGGGGATCTGGTCGGTCCAGACCTCGTCGACGGGGTCGGTGAGGATCAGGACCTCGTAGCCCTTGGCGGTGAAGGCCTCCATGTGAGGGGAGTTCTCCACCATCGCCCGGTTCTCGCCGGTCAGGTAGTAGATGGTGTCCTGGCCGTCCTTCATCCGCTCCACGTACTCGCGCAGCGTGGTCGGCTTCTCCGCATCATTGGTCGAGGCGGCGCTGACCAGTTCCAACAACGCGTCTGTGTTGTCACGGTCCTCGATCAGGCCCTCCTTGAGGACCCGGCCGAACTGCTCCCACACCGTCGCGTAGGTCTCGCTGTTCTTGGTTCGCATGTCCTTGAGAGCGCCGAGGACCTTCTTGACGAGGCGCCGGCGTACGGCGGTGATCTGGTGGTCGTGCTGCAGGATCTCGCGGGAGACGTTCAGCGACAGGTCGTGGGCGTCCACCACGCCCTTGACGAACCGCAGGTAGTTCGGCATCAGCGCGTCACAGTCGTCCATGATGAACACCCGCTTGACGTACAACTGCACGCCTCGCCTGGTGTCCCGGGAGAACAGGTCGAACGGGGCATGGGCGGGGATGAACAGCAGCGCCTCGTACTCGAAGGTCCCCTCGGCGCGCATGTGGATCGTCTCGGCCGGGTCCTGCCAGTCATGGCTGATCTGCTGGTAGAACTCGCTGTACTCGGCCTCGCTCACCTCGCTGCGAGGACGGGCCCACAGCGCCTTCATCGAGTTCAGCGTCTCCGGCTCGCCCGCAGCCTCCCCGTCGGCGCCGGCCTCGGCACCGCCCTCGGTGGTGGCACTGACGGGCTCGGTGGCCATCCTGATGGGCCAGCGAATGAAGTCCGAATACTGCTTGACGATCTGCCGGATCTTCCACTGGGCCAGGTAGTCGCCCAGGCCGTCCTCGCTGTCCTCGGCCTTGAGGTGCAGGGTGACCGAGGTGCCGACCGGCAGACCGTCGATCTCCGTGATGGTGTAGCTGCCCTCGCCGTCGGACTCCCACACTGTGCCTTGCTCGGTGCCCGCCCGCCGGGTGTGGAGGGTGACCTTGTCGGCAACCATGAACGCCGAGTAGAAGCCGACGCCGAACTGCCCGATCAGGTGCTGCGCCGCGTCCGCGTCCTTCGCCTCCTTGATCTTCGCCAGCAGGCCGGCGGTGCCGGACTTGGCGATGGTGCCGATCAGGTCGACGACGTCGTCGCGGGTCATGCCGATGCCGTTGTCCCGCACGGTCAGGGTGCGGGCGCCCCTGTCGACCTCCAGAATGATGTGCGGGTCGGAGGTCTCAAGGGTGGAGTCGGTGAGGGATTCCAGGCGGAGCTTGTCGAGGGCGTCGGATGCGTTGGAGATCAGCTCGCGCAGGAAGATGTCCTTGTTCGAGTAGATCGAGTGGATCACCAGCTGCAGCAGCTGACGGGTCTCCGCCTGGAACTCCAGCGTCTGGGTCGGACTTGCCACGGGAGGCGTCTCCTTCGAGTGGTGGAACGGGGGTTCGGATGGGGTCGAGCCGCCGGGGTCGGCCGGTGTGCTGTGTGGCCGGCCCCGGGGGTGTTCAGATGTGGCTGAGGGGCTGGTAGGGCTGCTCGGGGCGGGTGTGGCCGGGACCGGCGGTACCGTAGCAGGACAGGAAGAGCTTCCAGCCGTCGCGGCACTCCAGTGTCGCGCCGTAACGGACCGCGGGCGGGTCCGAGCGCGTGCTGTACCGGTCGGCGCGCACGATCCCGCCATCCGGGTTGTCGGCCGCGGCGGCGGCGACCAGGGCCTGCTCGACGAGGGCCACTGCAACCGAGGAGCCCGTCAGGTCCGGCACCTCCACGCCCTCGGCGCCGTCGCCGGTGGTGACGGTGGGGGCGGGGCCGCTGGCGCCGGTGATGGTCCACCACACCTGTCCGCCGCCCTCCAGGGTCACGGTCAGTTCGTAGGGGCTGTCGTCGTCACGCCTGCTGGCACCGGTGATGCCCGGTGTGCCCGGGGAACGCTCGATGAGCAGTTGCTGGAGGTCGGCTGGAGTCATGGGAGTCGGCTGGGGTCGGGGACGGGCAGGGCCGTCACGGTTCGGAAGATACGGGCGGTCTGCACGCCGAGGGCCGTCAGGACGTCAACTCGCGCCCCGCATAACCGGGCAGACGCTCGGCGGTAGCCGGTCCACCGTGTGCGGGTCGCGGACCGGCAGGGGCGCGACCCGGGGTGGTCACGGGCCTGCCGGGGATGTGCGGCGCTGCCGGTCGCTGTCGGCGCGCAGTTGGTCGGCGCGGGCGGTGAGCTGATCGAGGCGGCCGGCGATCGCCGGGTGGTCCGCCTCCAGCAGGGGCCGGGTCTCGGCGAGCGGGGCGAGCAGGCGGGCCGGGTCGTGGTGGCCGAGCGCGTCCAGGAGTCGATCTATGGCGGGGGCCGCTTGGGCGCTGAGGCCGTCCAGGGCACCGATCTGGCCGGCGAGGCGGCGCAGGTCGGC
Organism: Kitasatospora sp. NBC_00315; assembly: GCF_041435095.1. Taxonomy (NCBI): domain Bacteria; kingdom Bacillati; phylum Actinomycetota; class Actinomycetes; order Kitasatosporales; family Streptomycetaceae; genus Kitasatospora; species Kitasatospora sp. NBC_00315. The sequence goes on from NZ_CP108025.1 coordinate 8,192,763, forward strand.
GGCGTTGTCGCGGGCCCAGGTGGTCACCGCCCGGTCTGCGGCGCGCTGGTCGCGCGTGGCCTGGACGCGCTGCTCGCCGGTGCTGCCCGCCTCGGTGCCGGCGTCCCTGTTGGGACGCAGGCGCAGGTAGCGGCGTTCGGCGGCCTGTCGGCTTTGGACGCCCAGCGGTTCGGCGAGGTCGGCCCATGTGGCGCCGGCATCGCGGGCGGTCTCGATCAGGCCGGTCTCCCAGTCGGCGAGTTCCTCGCGAAGGTGGCGCAGCGTCAAGAGTGCGGAAAGGGCCTGTCGCAGATCGCTCTGGCCCGCGTCGTCCGGAGGTGCGTGGCGGGCGGTGCGGGCGGCGGCGTCCATCACGCCCAGCGCGAAGGTGGCGGCCAGGAACGAGGCCGGCCCAACCCCGGCCGTGCCGGTGTCCTGGATGTCCATGTCGTCACTCTTTCGCTGACTGGGTGTTTGTCGTCGTATGGATGACATGTTACAGCAGTTCGTGTCGCGCCGCACGGGTGCGAACCACCCGACGACCCTCTGGACCGGAGGTGTCCGACGACGTCCGTGCACACTGAGCGCGCATTGCGAGGGCGATGTGGTAGGGCCAGGACCGCGTCGGCGGGATGCAGGTTCGGTGCTTTCGGGGCGCGGCAGGCGATCCGGTCGACTTCGACCCTGCCCAAGATGAAGGCCCTTTGCCGTTACGGAAGTTCACCCGCGCGTTCACTCGCGCGAGGCCACCACCATCCCCGCCCTGACCGGAGCGAACAGGCTCCCCGGGTGTCGCAACTGCGCGGCCCTCGGCCACTGCCCGCTTGAGGTGGTGCCGCACCCGCTCAACATCGCGGGCACTTGGCTCCAGGCCCAGCCACCCCACCACCTGCCCGCACCGCACCGCCCCGCGCGCCCCGGCCAGCACCACCAGGACCTCCTCGGTGAGCTCCGCCGCCTGGCGAACCGCCTCACGCCGCGACGCCCCCCGAGCGCGGGGGCGCGATCACCACCGGCCGGGCCGGGTCCGCAACCACCGCAGCGGGCAGCGCCGGTAACTCACCGACCACCTGGAACGCCGTCGCGACCTGCGTCAGCTCCTCCTCACACAGCAGCAGGAGCCCCTGTTCTTCGAGTTCGTCCAGTTCCGCGCGCCGCGCGGCGTGCGCCGCGCGGCGTGCGCCGCGCGGCGATCCGTTCCACGATCTTGGACTCCACCATGCGCGGATCGTAGGCCTCAACGGGCCCGCGCCGCCTGGGAACCAGCGAAACCCACCCAGGCCCGCGCCGCCAGACGATCGGGCCACAGATCCCGCCCGCGACCAGCATGCACGCGAGCAGCACCGAGCAGGCCGCCCCCCGGCCCGCCACAGGCGACAGTCAGTCAGCGGCCTGCGGTGGGCCGGTCTGGAAGCGCTGCGCACCTATCACGCCGAGCAGTTGCAGCTTCTGATGGCTCTCGGTACCGGGTGGGGCCGTGTAGACCAGCAGGGACTGCGACTGGGCCGGGTCCAGCAGGACCTGGCAGTACAGCTCCATCGGGCCCAGCTCCGGGTGGATCAGCCGCTTGCGCTGCTCGGTCAGGCGCAGCCCGACCTCGTGGGCGTTCCAGCAGGCTGCGAACTCGGCGCTGCGCTCCAGCAGCGCGTTGGCGAGGTCGGCCGCGCGTGAGCCTGCGCTCTCGCGGGTGACCGCCTCGCGCAGCTGCGAGGTGAAGGTGCGGCCGAGCAGCTCGTGGTCCTGCGGCGGGTAGAGGAGCCGTGTGGCCGGGTCGGTGTACCAGCGGTAGACGATGCTGCGCGCCCGGCCGGTGAAGTGCGTCTCGTCGCCGACCAGCGCGACCGCGAGCCGGGTCTGCACCAGGGTCTCCCCGAGCCCGGACATGACCTGGGCCGGGGTGTCGTCCAGCCGGTCCAGGATCCGCATCATGCCCGGGCTGACGTGGTCGCCCCGCATCGCCCGCAGCGGGGTGCTGTGGCCCGCCAACAAGAACAGGTGGTCCCGCTCGTCACTGGTCAGATGCAGGCCGCGGGCGATCATGGCCAGCATCTGCTCGGACGGCTGGGGCCCGCGCTGCCGTTCCAGCCGACTGTAGTAGTCAGTGGACATGTCCGCGAGCGCCGCCACCTCCTCGCGGCGCAGGCCGGCGGTGCGCCGGCGCGACCCGCGCGGTAGGCCCACGTCCTCGGGTTGCAGCATCTCGCGGCGCTTGCGCAGGAAGTCCGCCAGTCCGGCCCTGTCCATCAGCGTCTCCTCATCCCAGGGCCGAGAACCACTCGACGACCGTGTGTGCGTACAGCTCGGGCTGGTACAGGTGCATCATGTGCGGCATGTCCGGGAAGGACCGGTAGGTGAACCCCTGACCCGCGGCGGTGACGCTCTCCTCGACTCGCCGGACCTGGAGGTAGGAGAGCGCGCCGACCGCCACGCCGGTCTTCTCGTCGTACCAATGGACGTGATGCGTGAACAGCACCGGCACCTTGACGTTCTCCAGCATCGTCACATGGTCGCAGGCCGCACTCGCCCGGCCGGTCACGAAGGACCGCGCCCACTGCGGATCGTATTCCCTGATGTTCTGCGGCGGACCACCGGAGAAGGGGACCCCGTCGATGGGCGGAGCCATCACCATCAGGGCCTGCGGCATCCAGGCGGGCAGCTCGGCGAAGACCGCCTTCTGCATGCCCGACCAGTCCCCGATACCACTGGTCGCCGAGCCCCTTGCTCCACAGCTGCAACGCCGGGCCCATGTTCTGGCGGATGGGAAGCCCGCAGGAGGTGCTCTCCTCCGACGCGAACAGCGGTGCATCCTCCCAGAGAGACGCCAGGATCTGGCCGGGCTTGGCGAACGCCGACAGCCAGGCCGCGATGACGCCGCCGGACGAGTTCCCGGCGACGACGATCGGCCGCCCGATGACGAGGTCGATGAACCGGACCAGGTCGTTGCCGAAGTTGTCCAGGGTGTACCGGCCCGGAGTCCACGTTAGAACGCCCCTGGCCGCGCAGGTCCACCGCGTAGACCTGGAAGTGCTCCGCGAGCGGCGGCATCGCCCGCTCGTAACCCCACCACGACTCGGACTGGCTCGGGATCAGCAGCAGCGCGGGCCGGCGAGGACCGCCGACGACGCTGTAGTTCATCCGCACCTCGCCGAGGTCGGCGGTGTGCTCGCCGAAGGCGTGCGGCACGAAGATCTCGAAGCGCTCCTCGGCCTCAAGGTATTGCATCACCGGTCACCTCTCCGGCCGGACGGCTCGGCACGCAATCTGCGCGATCCACAGGGGCCATCCGCCTCGGCCAGGCTCACACGCGGCGAAACACCCATCAAGGAACCGGCTATCCACGGCTCGGCGATCCATGGATAGGCGGTTCCTTGTTACGCCGGGGGATTTCGGGTGCAGTGGTGGCGACGGCCGCAGATGCGGCCGATCCGACAGTCGCGTCAGCTTCGGGCGCGCCCGGACCGACAGGAAATGGCATGACGAAATGGACCGCCGCAGAACTCCCCGATCTGGCCGGGCGCACGGCCGTGGTCACCGGTGCGTCGGGAGGCATCGGCCTGATCACGGCCCGCGAACTGGCCGCGGCGGGTGCGCGCGTGGTGCTCGCGGTGCGCGACACCGGCAAGGGTGCGAAGGTCGCCCGCACCATGGCCGGCGAAACGCAGGTGCGGCAGCTGGACGTGTCGAGCCTGGACTCGGTGCGGGCGTTCGCCGACGCGTGGACCGGTGACATCGACATCCTGGTCAACAACGCCGGAATCATGCAGGTCCCGCTGGCCTACACCGCCGACGGCTTCGAGTCCCAGGCGGCGACCAACTACCTCGGCCCGTTCGCCCTCACGAACCTGCTGCTGCCGCACATCACCGACCGCGTCGTCACGGTCTCCTCCCAACTGCACCGCCGCGGGCACGTGCGCACCGACGACCTGAACTGGAAGACGCGTAGGTACAACGCGACCGGCGCGTACTGCGACTCCAAGCTCGACGTGACCGTCTTCGCGATCGAACTGGACCGCCGGCTGGCCGCATCGGGCAGTCGGGTCCGCTCGCTGCTGGCACATCCCGGCATCGCGGCCACGAACCTGACCTCCCACGTCGGCGGCTTCCCCGGGGTCATGAACCGGACCATGCGGTTCATGACCAACGACGCCGAGATCGGCGCACTGTCGACCCTCTACGCTGCCGTCGAGGACATCCCTGGGGGCTCCTACGTCGGCCCGAGCGGCGTCGGCGGCATCAAGGGCTTCCCCGCGGTGGGCAAGCCCTCCCGCGCGGCTCTGGACCCGGAGACCGCCCGCGCGCTGTGGACCGCCACCGCCGCGCTCACCAGCACCGGAACCCAACTGGCCGTCACCAACTGAGCGTCTCCCGCCACCCGCCGCCACCAGTCAGCAGAGACCGTCGCGAGGATCCGCTGGTAGTCCGGCGGCAGCGTGTCCACGTCCATGCCGGGCCCGCGGTGCGGGACCAGCAGCACCGCCTACCCCGCGACCTGCACCGCCACCGGGGATGCCGCGTCCCGTTCCGCGGCGCGTTGCTCGACCATGCGCTCCCAGACCCGCTCGTCGACGGCAAGCTCGCTCCGCTCGGCCCGCACCTGATCAAACTGCTCGACCAGCTGGTCTTCCAGTTCGTCCAGTTCCGCGCGTCGCGCGGCGATCCGATCCGCCATCTCGGACGCCACCATGAACCAGATGGTAAGCGGCACGAGGAAGGTGGAGCGGAGGAATCAGAGAACCCGCCCCCCGGCCCCGCCCCGTCAGACGATCAACACCACAGGCTCCCGGCCGTCACCAGCACGAGCACGGCCAACCAACGTCACGTCAGACCCACTGACCAGCACGTTCGAAGACGGCGAAGCTTCCGTATGGAGGCACGCCCCCGGGCTGCGCCCCGGCCCCGAAAGCCGACCCTCCCTGTGACGTGTCGCCATATTGGTTGTGGGTCGTGGCTGTGATGTGGGGTGTTGTGGTTGGAGTGGGGACATGGTCAGGGTGTGACGGGGCGTTGCCTCACGGTTCCTTGATTGTTTCTGTTGGGTGTGACTGTTGTCCGGGGTTCTGGTCTGCGGGTATCGGTGACATCTCGGGAATCGGTGGTTGTCTGAGGTGTTCCGGGGCTGGTCGCTGGTCTACCGGTAGCCCGTTAGGTGCCGGGGTGCCGGGCTTCAGCTGGTGCGGGTGTGGTGGATCCAGGTCCACAGGAGGTCGCCGGGTGGGGGTGCGAGGCGTTCCAGGTGGAGTTGGTGGGCGGTGTGGCGTAGGAACGCGGTGATGGCGGGGTGGGCTTGGGGTGCGGGTCCTTGTCGTGGCTGCTTGGGCAGGTGGGTGGTGGCGAGTGTGCGGGCGAGGGTGATGGTTTCGGGGTAGGTGACGAGCTCGCGCGCGTACAGGGCCCAGGACATGGTGGCCGGTGTGGCGTGGGGGTTGGTGTCGGCGAGGTGGTGGAGCCGGCGTTGCCAGCGGGTGGCGAGGTGGGTCTGCTGGTCGTACCAGCGGGTGGTGATGGCGCCGGCCCAGCTGAGCGCTGGAGCGGCGCCCGGGTGACGGGTCAGGCGCTGGTGGTGGCGCTGAGCCTGGTGGAGTTCGGGCAGCGCGGCGGTGGTCAGGCTGGTGTCGTCATCCAGGCTCCAGTGGTGGTGGCGCGGGCACAGCGCCTGGTGCGGGGGCGGGTGGACGTGGGCCCGGTCGGTGGCTCCCCGGGTGTGGCGCAGGGTGCAGGCCGGGCATGCCCGCACGGGCTGTTCGCCGCTCTCCCGTGGCTGCCAGGCGGCAGTGGCAACCGCGCCGGGATCTGACGTCTCGTGAGGCATGATGCCGCCTTCGGGGGAGCGGGGCGGTGCCGCGGGATCGCGGGCCAGGTTCGGTAGGGCCCGGGAGAGGTCGCCGGGCCGGGTGCGGGCGAGGGTGGCCAGGCGCTGCCGGGCCTCGGCGTCGAGGTGGAGCTCCGCGGTGGCGGTACCTCCGCCAGCGGTGTGGGCGCGGGTGGTGGTGATGCCGAGGGCGTCCAGGAGGTCGGCGGTGGTGCTCTGGTAGGCGTGGGCGAGACGGTTCAGGTAGGAGGCGGTGGCCTCATGCGGTATCGGCCTCACCCGCAGCGCCCCGGCCGCCGGCACGTGGAACCCGCTGCTCGGCCCCGACACGAACACCGGGCCTTCTCCCGATTGGGAGGCTGTCTCTGCCGGTCGGGAGTCCGCGGCCGCGGCGGGTTCACGAACTCCAAGCGTTCCTGGCCGGGGGTCTGCGGCTGCGGTGCGGTCGGGGCGTGCGGGCGCGGCCTCACAGGCCAGGAGCTCCGTGCCTGGCCAAGGCGGTGTGCCGGCGATGGCGCCGGTCGTGCGACGGACGCTCATGAGGCCGTGCGGGCGGGCCGACCGGCGCCGGGTGCCTTGCGGCCGGGGGAACGGGGCCGGTAGTGCTCTTCGGCGAGGTGGTCCAGGGCGATGGCATCCAGAGCGGAGCGGGTGATCTTCTCGCTTCCGTCGAGGATGGCGGTGATCGCAGCGCGCCGCAGGAGACGGGAGAGGCTGCCGATGCGGCCCGCGGTGCGCTGGTGGAGGTAGGGGGCCAGGCGCACGAGGCTTCCGGCGCGGTGGCGCTGCAGGTCGAGGGCGTTCTCCATCGCGGCGACGGTCTCACGGAACGGCCGGGTGACCACCACGCCACCGCTGCTCGCGCTCCCCGTACCGCTTCCACCACCCGCGTTGGCCCTGCTGCTCCCAATGCTCTCGCTGCTGTTCCCTTCACCGCTCCCGGTGCTGCCGCTCCCGTTAGCGCTCTGGCTGCTCCTGGCGGTGTTGGTGCGTGTGGTGGCGGGCAGGGGGTCGCAGTCGATCAGACCGGCGCGTCCGGCGAGTTGGGCACCGGCGGTGCCGGTGAACAGCGCAGTGGTGGTGACGTCGATGCCCGCGTACACGAACGTCGCCGAGATCCGCTCGGTCAAGTCCTTGAGGAAGTCGGCTGCCTCGGCCCCGGTGCTGGTGCGCGGGTTGAGGCGGTGGATCTCATCGATCAGCACCAGCCGCACGCCGACGGTGTTGTAGGTGTGGCACACGGACGCGGCGATCTGGGCCTGGGTCATGCGGGCGGAGACGGGGATGCCGAGGTAGCGGGCGAACTCCAGCGCGAGGGCTTTGGCGGTGGCCCCGGGCGGCACCAGCAGGTAGGCGACGGGGACCTGGGCCGCCCCAGGGCCGCCTCGGGCCTGCTCGGCCAGGTGGCAGGTGCGGCCGACCTCCAGCAGCGTGGTGGTCTTGCCCGTGGTGGGCGGGCCGGTGACGATCAGCGAGGGCCTGGCGGTGGCCCGCTGGTGGCGCCCCAGCGCCATCAGGGTCCGCACCTCCAGCAGCGTCTTGACGACGGCGGGGGTGCGAACCGTCACGAAGCGGGAGTGGTAGGCCAGGCGCTGCTCCGCGGTGCGCGGCGCATCCCCGGGCCCGGGCGGCACCGGGGGCGGGTCGTCGGCGAAGCGGCGGAACAGCTCCCACGTGGTGGGGGACGCGTCCTGTCCCGGATCCGGGTCGTGAGCGGGATCGTGGGTCACCACAATTCGGCCTCCTTACGGGCGTCGTACAGGGCGAAGGCGGCCCCTGCTTCCTCTTCGGGCCAGGCGCCCTGGCCGTCCAGGTCCTCGCCGTCGTCCTCGTCGGCGCTCATATCGTCCAGGCTGTCCTCGCCCGGCCAACCAGCCCCTGTGGCCTCGCTGCCGGCTTCGCGTGAGCTCTGCGAGGGCACGGTGTGCGGCTGCGCGGGGCCGGCCTGCGCCTCGGTGGGCAGCTTCGGGGCCTGGCCGACGTTGCCGGGCCGACCGGGTTCCGCATGTGCCGACCCTGCAGACCCAGCGTCGGGAGCGGACCGCTGGACCAGGTCGGCGTCGCCGTGCTGCGCGCCGGTGCCCGGGTGTGGCGGCCCGGCGAGCTCGTCACCGGCGGCGGGCCGCCGGATCTGGCCCGGTTCGTCGTGCTGTCCGCCGGGACCAGCGGCCCCGCCGCCGTCGGCGGTCGGCCGGGGGTGAACCTGGCCCTGGGCCATGCCTTGGCCCGGGCCGGGGGTCAGGTCGTGGGGGAGCGAGGTGGGGGCTTGGCGGGCGGTGAGGTGCCGTTCGCGGGCGCTGGCCTGGCCGGTACGGACCTTGAACAGGAGGTCGTCGAGGGCCTGGGCGAGGTCGGCTTCGTGCTGCTCGCGGCTGCCTCGGCGCTCCACGACTGTCTTCAGATGCTGCCACAGGTCGTCGGCCAACGGCTGGTCGATGTACTCGGCGTGGATCCATGGCACGGCGGTGAACTGCCCGTCGGGCAGGCGGACCCAGACCTGGCGCTGGTCGTGCGGGTTGTGGTGGACCTCCCAGCGGCCCCGCTGCGCGGCGATGCCGGAGGGCTGGCCGCGGTGCGGGTTGAGGGCGTGGTGGTCGTAGGTGCGGTGGTCGATGCGGATCCCGCGCTCGGTGATCGGCTTCCAGCACACCGGCAGCAGCTCGACGTAGTCGGCCCTGCTCAGCGGGAGGGGGAGGTGGCCGCAGATGCCGAGCAGCGCGCCCCACATCTCGTTGGGGGACAGCGCGACGGCGGGCATCGACGGGTGGCGCAGTCCCTCGTGGGGCCGGTTCTGCCACTCGGTGGTGATCCACTGGTCCAGGAGGTCCTGCAGCTGCGCCACGGTCCACAGGGCTTCGGTCTCTGCGCGGGGTCCGCGCCGGACGGGGTTGGAGCCGGTGTGGCCGGCGACGTGCTGGCAGAACAGGCTGTTGATGGAGCCGAACGTGCGCTCCACTGGCCCCTTGGCGGCCGGCTGGCGCGGGGGAGCGGGCTGCACGCTGATGCCCAGGGTTTCGGCGGCGGCCAGGAACGCCTCGGAGACGAATACCCGTCCGCGGTCGACGACCACCGTCTCGGGTACGGCCACCGGCCGGGCGGCCATACCCCGCAGACGGTCGTCGGCGTCCACCAGCAGGTCGTACGGGACCGGTGCCCGCGACATCTCCAGGACCTGCGGCCAGGTGGGCCGTACGGGGTGCGGGGTGGCCATCTCGGCCAGCAGCAGGGCTGCGTCCACCGCCTTGGTGGCGGCCGGGCGCAGAACGGTTGCCAGGATCGAGCGGGACGCGACATCCAGGGCGATCGTCAGTTCCGGGCGGCCGGTGGTGCCGTTGTCGAACACCGCGAAGATGTCGAGGCGGGTGGTGTCGAGCATGACCTGCTCGCCGGGCCGCAGCACCCGGGTCGGACGGTAGGGGCGGGCCGGCTTACTGGCGGTGCGGGCCGGGCTCCCGGGCCGCTCGGCGGGGTCGGCCAGGACGGCCGCCAGGCGGTAGAACGTCGCCTGAGCGGGAACCTTGACGACGCCAGGGCCGTGACGCTCCTCCAGCACCTGCGCGGTCAGTTGCCGCAGGCCCTTGACGGTGCCCTTGGACCTGCCGCGCTGGCGCCGCATCGCCTCCAGGACCGCCACCACCACCCGCTCGTCCGTGCGCCCGGTGGGACTGTGGGTGCGGGTGGTGCGGTGGTCGACCAGACCCCACAGACCCTGCTTGCGGTACTCCAGGCGCATACGCTGCACGGTCGTGCGCGCGACACTGCCGAAGCCCAGCGCGGTCAGCTCCTGCGCCTTGGCCAGCTCGCGCTGGGCCAGGGTGCGGGTGGCCGGATCGTACTCCGCCCGCGGCGCCCGCCCGCCGTCTGCCGCCGCGTCCGGCAGCCCCGTCTCCACTTCGCGGATGTGCCGCTGCCAGGCCAGGGCCCGCTCTTGCTCACGCAGCGGCACCGTTGCGAACATCCCCCACTGCGGCACCGGCGCCGCCGCGGCAGCGCCGGCCAGCGCGAAGTCGCCGGCCGCGAACAGGTAGGCCGCCAGCAGCGTCACCGCCGTCCCCTGCTCATCGAGCAACCGCACCTGTTGCCCCTGCAATCCGACGACCTGCCAGGTCCGGCCCTCGAAGACCACGTGAACGCCCACCGCCAGCACCGGCCGGTTTCCCGCAGCGCGGCTCACCGCCCCGCCCCCGCGCCCTCACCCGCGACGGGCCCAGCCCAGGCCAGCCCCGGGCTGACGAGCACTCCGCCGTGCAGGGGACGATCCAGCGGCGCCCGCAACCGGCGGGCCCACAGCGCGTGATAGACCACCGGCAGCACCACCAACGGATTGCCCACCGCCCGCACCCCCTCCACCAACGGCCGCGGATCAGCGAACGCCTCCATCACCGCCGCCTCCACCTCCAGCGCGCCGCGAAAACGCGGATGCCGGTATCCGGCCAGCCACCGCACGTTGCCCACCACCACCGGATCCGGCGCCCGCAGCCGCCGGTACACCCATCCGACCCGCGCACACGCCTCACTCACCGCCGCGGCCGCCCGCTGCGCCGCAACCCCGCCCGCACCAGGAGTGCCCGGGCAGTCGGCCAGCAACCCCGTCCCGTCCGCGTACCGTGCGAACAACTGCGGTACCCACGACCGCACCACACCCCGCTCCTGCGCATCGCGCCACAGCACCCGCACAGGGCGCCCGGCCATGGCGACCACGTGCGGGTCGCGGTCCAGCAGCATCAACTGCACGACCATGGCCGCGGACCCTTGTGCCACATGTCTTCCGGTGGTGGCCGACCACCACCACCCCGGCCCCCACCGCTTGCCCGGAATGACCGGGAACGCCGACACCGGCCCCAACTCCTCGAACAGCACCCGCGCCGCAGCCCGCTCCCACCGCTCCTGCTCAAGACCCCCAGCAACGGCGAAAACCGCCTCGAAGCCCTCCTCGGGCACATCCGGTACAGCCACGCTCATGTCCGCCATGGCGGCCAGTCAAGTACGTGAGAATCCAGCAGATAGGCCGATACAGCCACCAGGGCACCCGTCCGAGCGACGTCCGCACAGAAGCGGCCCACAGAGCCCCACCGCCGTGCTAACGGCGTCGTCACCCGTACTGCTCCTCGAGGTCGTCGCGGTGGTCGTCGATGTCCTGTCGGAGGTCCTCTGCGGGGATGTGCGTCCAGGTGCTGAGCTGGGCGAGGGGGATGCCCGCGCTCTGCGCCGCGCTGGCGATGCCGATGCCGGCCTTGGTCAGGGTGCCGATGGCCCTGTCGAGAGTGTCCAGCAGCTGTTGGGTGGTTGCGGCGAGTGGTGCGGTGTCGTCGAGGTCCAGCTGCGCCAGGAGGCCGGTGGCGTCGCGGAGCCCGTCCTTGATCCAGGTGCGTTCAGGGCGGGGGACGGCGGCACGCCAGCTGATGGTGCCCTCGGCCCGCTGGGTTAGCTTCCGCAGCTGCGCCGCCACGGAGACCGGTTGGTCCTCGCGTTTGACCCACCACGGGTCCAGGAACCGCTCACCGCTCTGGCCGGCGCCACGGCGCCGGCGCACGAGTGCTCCCCACCAGGCGGTGAGCGCGCTGCTGTCGGGGACCGCGCCGACCTCGCCCAGCCACGGGCGCCCGAGCCTGCGGCCGAGCTCCCGGCACAGCGCCCCGTCGGGCGGGAAGGGACGGATCCGCTCGCCGCCGCTGTCGGTCCACACCAGCTCCGCCGCCACCGGGTCCACCAGCGCCCCGGCGACCGCGACGACCTCGGGGAACGTCGCCGCCTCCCGGGCCACCGCCCGCCACCACCAGAACTCGGGCCCCGCATCCCCGCCGGCCAGGAGGTGCAGCCGGGCCGGCCAGATCCGCTCCTGCTCCCACCCCAACGCGAGATCCCACCACTGGCACACCACCGCCCGCGCCACCGCGAACACCGCCGCCGCCTCCACCCCGCCACGCTGCGCCCGGCGGACCACTCCCACCCATTGCCGCTGCGCCTCGGCGATCTCCGGCAGGCCGCGCACATCCAGAAACTCCAGGCCGTGGTCGGCGTCCGCGTCCAGCAGCCACCGGCCGTGCCGCGCGCACACCCGCTCCCAGCGGGGCGCGTACCGCACCACCCGCACTGGCGCCCCGGTCCGCCGCGCCGCGCACGACCGGCATCCGAACGCCGCCGGCCCCACCGCCGCGCCGGCCACCCGCCACACCGCCCGCGGGCCGCCCCCGCCCTCCTGCTCGGCCAGCTTCTCGTCGCCCAGCCCCCATGACGGCAGCGCCCGCCCCAACACCTCCTCCGACACCCCGCACAACCCGGCCAGCGCTCGCCGCCCGGCCGCGTCCAGCAGCACCTCGGCATCCGCCCGCTGCGCACCGCTCTCATGCCGAGGGCGCTGGCCCTTCCACTGCCAGGTCGTCAGCAGGGCCCCTTCGTCGAGGCCGTAGCGGGCAGCGACCCGGTCAAGAAGCGAGAAGGTCGTCTCCCCAGCGAGAGGAGACACACGGAAGATCCCGGAAACCATGACCCCTAGCCTCTCGAAGAGCCGCAAGTCCTGAAGGCAGTTCCTTCCTCTTTCTCTTCTCGCGTCCTGGTGACCAGACCTCTCCCGTCAGCGGGCAGTCCGTGCCGTGCTGCTTCCGATCGGGTGGCGCGACTCAAATGTGCGATTCAAAGTTACTTTCACGCTAGGGTGGGGATGGAAGGGGAGGTGCTGCATGAGTGACGACCTGTTTGCGGCGATCGACGCGCTGCTGGAGCGGCCCAGGCCAGCGGACGACCTGCCGGTGCCCGCCGAGCGGGAGCGCCTGCGCAAGGCCGCCGAGTACACCCAGGAGGACCTGGCGAAGGCGCTGAAGACCCGCCGGGAGACGATCGTGCGATGGGAGGCCGGGACGACCGACCCGCGCCCGCCCAAACGCGAGGTCTACATCGCCTTCCTGGCGACGCTGGCGCTCCAGCACGGCACGGTGGAGCCCACCGAGTGGCTGCACCGCGCCCAGGCCGCCGGCCTCGTGCGAGCCGCCCGCAAAGCCGCGCCCCTTCCGGATACGGCCGAGGCCCCGGCACCGGCCGACACTACGCGGGAGACACCGGCTCCGGTAGCCGTTGCCGCTCCGGCAGCGCCGGTGTCGAAGACGGCCACCGCCCCGGTGTCCGAGCCGCCGGCCCCCACAGCGCAGCTGGTGATGCTGGACCAGAACCCGGACGGCTCGCTGCTGATGGCCGCGCCCGCGCCGTGCGTACAGTGCGGGCAGCCGTCGGTCTACCGTGCGCAGGGCCATCCGATGCACCTGGGCGGGTTCTGCCGCCCCGCCGCCGCCCCTGCCGCCATGCAGCCCGCGCCTGTCGCCGTGCCCGCGGCCCCGGCGGCAGCCCCTGCCGCCGCCGTGGGGGCGCCGGTGGCCGCTCCCCGCCGTACCGCCCCTGCGACCGGCCCGGCCGCTGCGCCCCGCCGTACCGCGTCGTCGCGTCCGGTCGTTTCGTCGCGGGCGCGTAAGGCTCCGGCGAAGACGGCTGCGGCGGCTGAGGGTCCGTCGGACTGGGAGGCGGCTGCGGCGGCGCGGTTCCCGGCAGGTCCGCTCGCGGTGCTCGACGTTGCCCCGGACGGCAAGTCGTTCGTCGCCTACCTCGCCGACGGCACCCAGGCACCCACCGCTCCGGCCGGCCGTACCTTGGCGGCGGTGGTGGAGTGGGCGCTGGAGCAGAGGTTCGGCTCGCCGCGGCTGCACCGGCACGGAAAGGACGGCGACGCCCTCGTCGTCCTCACCGACGCCGCCCTCGCGGAGCTCGGCCTGCCCCCGCTCGGGCGGGACGAGAAGACTGAGTTCGTCCAGCGTCTCGGCCGGCTGCCGAAGACCCACAAGGCCGTCAAGCAGATCGAGAAGGCCGGCTGGCTGCTCACCCAGCGAGGCCTCGGCCCGTGGGCGCGGATCTACCGCACCCCGGAGGACGGCCGCCGCCAGTGCGTGCAGTTGTCCATCCCGGCCTGGGGCGCCCTCGCCTCCGGCGGCTGGACCATCCCCGACGACCTCGGCGCCGCCGACCTGGCCCGCCTGCTCGGCACCTACGCCATCCGGGTCCTCACCCCGCGCGGCTCCACCGCCGTGAGCGGCCTGGAACTGGTCACCGCGCTGCGCCCGCCGACCCGCGCGGTGCGCACCGACACGGGTTGGACGTCAGGCCGGGTGGAGGGCTCCCGCCCGAAGGACGGGTTCGATCCGGCGCCGCCGGAGGTCCCGGACGTCCACCCGCTCGCCCAGGACCGCGAGGAGGGCGGCGAGCTGGTCACCGAGGCGTGGGACTGGCACCGCGAGCCGACCGACGCGGAGAAGGCCGCGCCGTTCGCGGTCGGCCTCGACGTCAACATGGCCTTCCTCGCCGCGGCCGGACGCCTGGTCCTGCCACTGTCGGGGCCGGTCCACGAGCTGAACCCGGCCTTCGACCCCAAGACACCCGGCTCCTGGCTGGTGGACCTGTCCGGCGTAGAGACGAACCCGCTGCTCCCCTCGCCGTTCACCGCCGACGGCTCCCGCCCGACCGGGCCGGCTTGGTACTCCACGGCGAAGGTCGCCTACGCGATGGAGCTCGGCGCCAAGGTCCAGCCCACCGAAGGGTGGCTGCGCCACGAGAGCGGCCCCTACCTCGACCCGTGGCACAAGCGCCTGCGCCAGGCCTACGTCGACACCATGGCCGCCCTCGGCGTCCCGCTCACCCTCGCCGACACCGACCCGCTCGCCTTCCTCGACGCCATGGCCGCCATCAAGCAGGGTGACCCGGCCGAGGTCGCGGTACTGACCGCCATCAAGCAGACCGCCAAGGGCACCATCGGCAAAATGCGCGAACGCCCCCGCGGCCACGGCTACAAGCCCGGCGAGCGCTGGGCCGCCCTCGACCGACCGACCTGGGACCCGCTCATGCGCGCCCTCGTCATCGACACCGCCACCGTCAACCTCCACCGCAAACTCCGCAAAATGGCCGCCGACACCGGCCTCCACACCCTCGCCGTCCTCTCCGACTGCGCCGTCTTCGCCGCCCCCGGCCCCAGCGCCCTCGACATCCTCACCCGCCCCGACCACACCCTCACCACCTCGCTGCGCCTGGGTGTCAGCCCGGGGATGGTCAAGTTCGAGGGCAGCAGGCCGATGAGCGAGATCACCGAGCTGATCGCCGACCAGGCCAACCCGGCCCGGCACATCAAGACCGGCGGCATCGTCTCCGCCGACGAGTAGCCGCACACCGGCCCGCCGGTACCCGTCCGCCCGTACCCAAGCGAAAGCCGCGCCCTGGGGGCGTCAGGAAGGAGCAGTCTGATGGGGGAGATCGACGAGGGCCTGGAGCGCGCGGAGCGCACCCGCCCGATCCCGGTGCACCTGAGCACCCGGGTGAAGTTCCTGTGGGAGAAGGTCGCCAAGGAGGACACCAAGGCCCTGGCCAAGGCCGCCGGCATCTCGGTGCGCACCGCCCAGCGCTGGGCCCGGGCGCTGAAGGAGGGCGAGCAGCCCGTGATGACCAAGGCCAACGAGAAGAAGGTGGAGCAGGTCGTCTGCGCGAAGTGGCAGCCCAAGGTCCGCCGGCGGGTACGCCGCGACGCGGAGAAGAACGGCTTCATGCTCCACATCAGCGGCACCTTCGGCTACAGCGCGGCCGGCGGCTCCACCGACGACCCCCGCTCCCGCACGATCACCCAGAAGATGCCCGGCGACATCGCCAAGAAGCTGTACGCGGCCCGCGACGCCGGAGCGACCCAGGCCCAGCAGGAGCGGATCCTCGCCGAAGGCCTGCGCGAGCACTACT
Organism: Kitasatospora sp. NBC_00315; assembly: GCF_041435095.1. NCBI lineage: Bacteria > Bacillati > Actinomycetota > Actinomycetes > Kitasatosporales > Streptomycetaceae > Kitasatospora > Kitasatospora sp. NBC_00315. The sequence continues at coordinate 8,208,310 of NZ_CP108025.1, forward strand.
TCAAGGACAACGGCCACCGCGCCCGGGGACTGGACGTCGAGCTGAACGACATCGCCTGGCTGGACGTCGAACTGTAGACCCCCGGCCGCCAGCTACAGGTGACGGCTGCGGTTGTCTCAGGCTGGGCAGCTCGTACCGTGACCGGCGTGGTTGTCGGTGGGTGCTCGTAGGCTGGGTGTCTTGTTGTGAGTGGAGGGTTCTGTGACTTCGCAGCCGCGCCGTACCTACAGCAACGCGACGGTCGCCGGGTTGATGACGCTGGCAGGCGGCGCGTGTTACTGGCCTGATTGCGGTGAGCCGATCCTTCGCATGGTGGGTGGGGAGCCGATGCTCAACCTGGAGATCGCCCACATCCGTGCGCTCGAGAAGGGCGGCTGCCGCTTCGATCCGTCTCGGACAGTCAGGGAACGCAACAGCTTCGTCAACCTGCTCCTGATGTGTAAGCCGCACCACAAGACGATTGACGGTCCTCGGAGTGCCGAGTACCCGGTGGAACTGCTGGAGAAGTGGAAGCACGACCGGGAGGCCGAAGGACTGGGTGCGCTGGCAGGCCTGCGGGAGGTTACTGAGGCGAGCCTGCAGGCGATGTTCACGGACGTTCGCGACGACCTCCTCACCCGAATGGATCACGCTGCTGCCACCGGCACCGCGATCCTTGCCCGGCTGGATGTACGAACGGACTTCCCGACGGGCTTGTCGACCTTGAGCCCCCGCGCGCGGCAGAGTGCGCAGGATTTGGTGGGCGCATGGCCTGCGATCGAGCAGGCAGTGGGGCTTCTGCACAGCAACCGGGAGAACCGTAGGGCGCTTCTGCGGCAGTGGGCCAGCAGCCTGCCGGGCTGGGCGGAGCAGGCACCTGCAGACGCTTTCGGCTGGCTGGGCCAGCTCGCCTCGGACTACGACGCCCACCAGGCGGCGGCCGTGTTTTTCCGGCGGTGCATCGACGATGGCGGATTTCCACGGGACCAGTGGGTCGTGCTGGTTGCGCAGCAGTACATGGCGGACGGAGAAGACCAGGAGGCTCGGGCGTTCCTGGCCGCCAACACCGACCCCGGATCCCCGCCGCTCCTTGCCACGACTGCGCTCTGCGACTCTGACTGGAACGCGGCCTTGAGCCACATCGCGTCATGGCAACCCGATACCGAGACCACCCGCGTACTGAAAGCCGCGGTGGAAGCGACCGCCCTCACAAACACGGGGCAGGACGATGCGGCCCTGGCTTGCCTGCGTGCCGCGGATCCGAACGGCACCTTGTCTGGGGTCCAGCTGACGATCGCCCAGATACTTCTGGGGCGCGCAGACCGCAGACGCGGCGACCAGTGGCTGACGGAGGTTCGGGAGGCTTTTTCGCTCGCGATCAAGGCGCGCGACAGCCGGCGCTCGTGGTTCGGCGACAGCGTGGAGCCCATCGTGGTCGCCGTGCAGGCAGCACAGGCGTGCGGTGACATCGCCACCGCATGGGATCTGATGCAGGAACAGCCCGAGGGTCAGGCCACCGCTCGTGAGGCGCGCGATGTCCGCCTGCTTGAGTACAGGGCTTTGCTGGCAGCGCTCACCGGACGGACGGACGAAGCCAGGCACCTCCAGGGCCAGATCGACAGCCCGTACGTCAAAGCGCAGATCACAGCGCTCACCCTGGAGCGGGAGAGCGGCGACCAGGTGCAGGTTCCGCAGCTCCAGGCTGCCTGGCAGGCTGTATGGGACACGGCTACCACTGAGCAGGGGCAGCTTCACGCCGCGATGGGCTTGGCCGAGTGCGGAGTGGAGCCTGCCGGCCTTCACGACCTCGAAGCGGCCCACCTTGAGCGGGTCGCCGAAATCCGGCTCATCGCCCGGGCGTCGAGGTCCAGCGCCACCGGTGACCTCACCGTCCTTCGCGCCAACGTCACCAAGAGCCCAATCTTCGTGATTCTGCTGGCGCAGCACTACCAGGTCACCGGTGAGCGGGAACAGCGGGCACGTACCCTGCGCTCGGGCGCCCAGCACTGGCGGGACGCCTCCCTGATGGCCATGGCGGCCAAGGCATACCGGCAGGCCGATAGGCCGGGGATGACAAGGGACTGCGCGCGGGACGCGCTGGAGCTGGGCGGCCCCGATTGGCCTTCCCAGAGCAAGAGCGAGATGTACGCGCTCCTGGTCGAGGCGGAGTTCGCAGAAGGCAACCCCGATCGAGCCGCTGCCGCGGCGCGCAGCATGCTCGCACTCAACCCGCATGACCACGACGCCCTGTGGGCACTGGCCCGCTGCCACGTGGCCCGCGGCATGACCGAGGACGCCTGGAACGTACTGGTCGATCAAGGAACGCCCATCGAGCCCCGCACCGAACACGAGGCCCTGCTGTGGGTTGCCCTGGGGGTGAGGTACTCCGACGACGCGAACTTCGTAGGCCAGGCTCTGACGTTGATGCGGCGTTGGCCCGATGACGAGGAGCTTCTCGGCGGCTTCATCACGACACTGCACGCGAGCGCGGCCGGCACCCAGGAGCGCTGGAGCGAGGAGGACGGCGAGCAACTGAGGGAAGCCACCGAGCGCTACCTGGAACGCTTCCCTGGCAGCTCCCAGTTCCGGGCCGTGCAACTGGGCCCTGACAGTGATCCACTGGCCAACCTTGCCGACGATCTGAGGCAGGCATTCGAGAACACCCGAGAGGTCCGGGACAAGGTTGCCAGCGGCGACCTTCCTCTGGGCATCCTGACGTGGGTGGTGGGCCGCACCTACACTGAGGTCAGTCTGCGCCGTGCCGCTGGCTTCGTGTATGCCCGCGACGCCATGGCCGATGCCGCAGGTGCCGAAGCAGTCACTGCGGCCCAGAGCGTACGTGCCGTCATCGATCCGACTGTCGCGCACACTCTGGCGCTGCTGGACCCTCGGCTGGCCGAGATCCTGATCGGATTCCCCGATGGAGTCGTCACCACCGATCAGCTGTTCCAGGACGCGCTGCAGGCGAAGGAGTCACTGGCCCTGCAGTCAGACCTCACGATCGTCTGGGATGCCGAAGGTCAGCATCCGGGCGTTCGTTCCGAGGATGAGGGCGAGCTGGAGTGGTACCGCTCCACTGCAGGCCGCGTGCTCGAGATCCTCAGGTCGACTGCCAGGGTTCCGCATCCGGAACTGCGAAGCTTCCCGCTCCCCGCACACCGCAGAGGGCAGTGGCTCACCGCACTCGACCACGCGAAGGAACACGGGCTGGTCCTGTGGACCGACGACCGAGTGCTGCGCTCCCTTGCACACTCCAGCGAGGTCCCTACGTTCGGAACCCTTGACCTCCTCAACGCGGCGACAGTATCAGGCCAGCTCAGCACCGACGAGGTCCTGCTCGCCAAGGCAGAACTCCTGCGCCACTACTACGCCGACATCGACTTCTCCCATGACCTCTACACCGCAGCCGCCCTCGCGGACGGCTGGCGCGCGAAGGCCGTCGCGGAAGCGCTGTCCCGCCCACAGGCATGGACCGAGCCGCAACCGGTGGCCTCGTTCGTTCTCGGCTGCATCACCCACATCAGTGAGCAATACCCGCAGGACATTGCCCAATGGCTGGCCAAGGCATCCAACGGCCTGGCGAAGGCGTCGGCACCTGGGGCTGTCAACCAGAACCTCAAGGTGCTGGCCTGGCACACCCTGACGCAGCCATGGGTCACCGCTTCTTCGCTTCCGTTCGCCCTTGCTGGGCTCCGCCACGGGATCGCCGCTCGCGATGACGTGGGGACGCCGCTGGAAGACGCGCTCACCCAGTTCTACGCTGCGCTGGTCGCCGAACTGGGCCACAAGCTGGCGGCCAGTTGGCTCATGAGGCTATTCGACCTCGCTCCCGACACTGAGAAGACCATCGCCGCCCGTGTTGTGCTGACACACCAAGGAAGCTGAAGGGCCTCGCGAGCTCAAGGTGAGGTTCCGTCAGCTCTGGGTCGGCCTCGACGCCGACCGCTGACAGCAGGTCCTGCTGGTCCTCCTCCAGGCCAGGCCAGCCGGCCCGCTGCGCGGAGCACCGACTCCTGATCGAGCGGATCCTGTTCTCCGAACTGGTGCACCGGCAGGCGCAGCCTCTGATCACTGGTATCGACGCCGGCACCACCGACCTTGAGGTCGGCGTCTCCGTCGCGGCCGCGGTCCTGGAGCTGTCCGGCGCCAAGTTCGACGTCATCATCCTGCGCTACCTCAACCGCTCCAGCGTCGAGCGCACCGCCCGAGCGATGGGCATCGACGAGAACACCGTCCGTTCCCTCGCCTCCCAGGCCAAGGCGAAGATTCGAGCCCGGCTCGCCCCGCGCCGCCTGCTGCACCTCGACACCGCCAAGGACGACCAGGAGTGATCTCGATGACCTACGACCTCGACCGCCTGCTGGCGGGCGCCGGCCCCGCTCCCGAAGCCCGACCCTGCTATGACCTCGAAGCCGGGCGCCGGTACGTCGCCGAGAAGCAGGCCGCCCGTCGGGCGGCCCCCGCCGCCGCGTCGCCCAGCCCGGGCGCGTCCGGGCCCGCCGCGCCGGTCCTGCCGCCGCTGGGCCCCCTGCTCGACGATGCGGCCCGCGACCTGAAGGCCCTGGCCAAGCTCGTCATCAACGAGCCCGGCGCCGACACGTTGGTGAATGCCCTGGTGACACGCTGGGAGCCACGCGGCGGCCTGGTCTTCGGCTGCCTGCTCGACCTCGCGGGCCTGCCCTTCGAAGCCCAGTGGTGGTGGCAGTTCGCCGCCGGCGACGGAGACCTCACCGCCGCCTACTGCCTCTACCTCCACCACATCCGCGCCGGCGAGCTGCGCGAGGCCGAGCACTGGTTCCTCCAGGCCGCCCGCTTGGAGGAGGGCGCCACGGCACCCCTGCAGCCGTCGCTGCCCGACGTTCCCGAATACCCGCGTCTGGCTTCCCGCCTAGCTCCACCGATCCGGGACACCGCCAGCCTGCCGTCGCCGGACCACGCGCTGCGCGTGGCCATCGACGGCCTGCCCGGCGGTACCGACGAGATGTGCGGGCCGTTCAGCCTGCCCACCGACGACATCGCCCATCAGCTGCACGAACTCGCCGCCCACTGACCCGGCCGGGCCCGCGCGTGGGTTGCGCGGGCCCGGCCCGAATCCGACCAGGAGAACTCCATGCCCGTACGTGACCCCGCGACCTTCGCCCTGGCCACCACGGTCACCGGCTACCTCGGGACCATCACCGCCATCGCGATCACCGCCATCGCCGCGCCCACTCCCGCGCGCCGGATGGAGGCCCGCACCCTGCTCGCCATCCTTCTCAGCCGCCGGTCCTGACCTGTCAGGACCGGCGGCTGAGCGCTGCAGCCCATCCTCGTGGCCCGGGCCGTTCCAGGTCGCCCGGGTGCGGCACCATCGAGACTCCAGCCGGCTCCGGCTCCGGCTCACCGCCGAGCTCAACCCTGGCGCCATGTAGAGGTGCCGCCGTCGGTCGTAGACACCGAGGCGCCGGCCACCATCTGGTGGCCGGCGCCCTTATTTGTGCCGACTGCGGTCGTTGCGGTTCCCGTGGCTCTCGACTCAGAGCGCCTTGAGCGCCTCCTCGGAAGGGCAGCCAGGACGAAGGCGTCGATGTCGCTGTCGAGGGGAAGGCCCTGCCTGCCGCTTTCGTCCCGTCCTGCTCCTGCGGGTGACGGCCGGGGGGGCCTCGTTGCTCCGCGACGGCTTCTGAGGCTTCCGCGTGTTCGGTGGCTGGCTGGTAGGCGGCTCCTCAACGAAGTTGACGGCTCCGCTGCTCGTGCAGTTTCAACGCCGTGATGATGCTCAGGCAGGCCAGCGACGTTCCGAGCTGGAGGTGGTAGACCGACCCGGTCAGCCTGACATGTGACACCCCGTCGTACTCTGCCTGGATCTCCTTGCCGAGGATGCTGAGGGAGCCCGTGAAGTCGCCATGGGCCAAGGCGCTGCACGTCTTCCACACGTACTCCAGGAGCTTGCCCATATCGACGGTGCGGTCGCTGTCCGTCGGTTGGGGCAGGCTGGCACCGGCTTCGCGGACCACCTCTGCGTAGGTGGGCCACTTCAGGGCCTTCTGCGGCGTGTCCTTGGGGCCGGTCGAGGTCCAGCCCGCTGCGAGGAGCAACCTGACGAGCTGGTCCTTCTGCTCATCCTCGGTCCGCTGGAAAAGGGAGTCCGGGTCGACGCTCCTGTACGCGGCGATGGAGCTTGTGAGTACTGCCGCGGTGGCCCGGTTCTGCTTGTGGTCGTCGGCCTGCAGTGCCAGGCGTCGCCTTACCCGCTCCAGACGCTGAGCAGGGGCCAACAACCAGATCGCCCGGGCGCTGTTCTCCAGGGCACCTCGTACCAGCGTGGCACCGGCGTGGATCGGCAAGGTCACCGATATCCGGTCGGGCTCTTCCCGGGCCACCAGCGCCGACCGTAGGCACTGCAGATGGTCGAGCGCCACCTGCAGAGCATGCTGCACGCTGTGGGAGAGGTGGTACGGGGAGGCCTTCGCGTCATCCCCGGCCAGCGAACTCCCTACTCCGACCGGCCACACCTCGTCACGGAGCGGCACGCAGTTCTTCAATACGTTGTCGATGTTCTGCAGAAGAACTCTCAGCAGTTCAAGCTCGTCCGGGCTCATGACCAGAACTTAGGTGCTGCGCCTCGGACTAGTCGATGCATTTCGCTCATGCCGCTAGCAGTGCGTCAACCAGCTGGCTGCGTACGTGAGAAGCGAGAGCGAATATCGCCCACTCCGGAGAGCAGTAGATGATCACTGGGCGGTGAGATGTCGGTGACTCACAAGAGCACCGTGGGCCTTCCTCGCGAACCGAGTGTGGCCGTCGCTCAGACGTGGCAGTGCACGTTGACCAGGAGTGTGTCGCCGTGCAGCGCCGCCAGGTAGCTGTTGACGTGGTCGTAGCCCGGTGCCAGATCCGGCTCGTGCGGGCAGGCGCCGCTGTGGCAGGCGCCGTGCACACCCGGGTCGCCGTCTTCGTACCACCAGCCCTCCAAGGTGAGGACATTGCGTCGGCGCAGAGCGTAGGGCGCGCTGCGGGCGATGAACTCCTCGCGGGAAGTGCCTCCCACCTTCGCGACCGGGTCCTGTAGGAAGAGGAACGCCGATGAGAAGCGCTCCGTTGGCACCGTCTTCAGGTAGTCGGTGAACGCCCGCACGAGGGGCTGGGCGATGTAGTCGGCATGGGCCTGCTGGGACGAGTAGGTCATCGCCTCGGCGAAATGGCGGGCGAGGTAGGAGCCCAGGGGGCGGGGTGGCGGCAGTTCTGCCGCGAGTTGGTGCCACCGGTGCCACACCGCGTCGGCCAGCTCGCACGCCGCCTCGGGCGAGGCGGAGAAGTCGAGGAGTTCGCGAGGCCCGCCCGCGCACCAGCCGAAGTCGTTGGGGACCGGCACGTGCCCGGTCAGCCACCGGTTCGGGAGCTCGTGGAGCAGCCTGGCATCCCGTTCATGACCCGGAAGGACGTTGTACCCGCCGGCGTGCACCGTGCCACCCGTGATGCGCCAGGAGTCCCAGATATCCAGGTCGTCGCCGCGCGTGTAGTCGATCTCGAAGGGGGCCATCGCCTCCGTGACCGCCGCTTCCACTCGGCCGGCCTCTCGTGCAGGCAGACACACCGTGATACTCATTTTGGCCATGGCGGCATCAGATCACTCCTCCTGCGCCGTCAACCAGCGGATTTGTCTGAACTACCGGCAGGCCGAGTAGTCCCTCACACTGCTCTCCCGGTCGGTCGTTCGCCCGCGCTTCCCGCGGGGCTCATCCGGCCAGCGGCGGCGCCGACGGCATCGGCTCGCAACTGTGAGGAGGCCCGTCAGAGCATCGCGGTGGCCGAGCTGGACGCCGAGGATTAGGCCGAGGTGGTCTGGGTGGACGTCGTCCGAGCGGCCGGCCTCCACCTGTACCCGGCCATCGGCCCCGCCCTGGCCACCCTCAACAACCCGACCGCCGACTCGGTGCTGCTGGAGCCGATGACGGACGACTCGTACGGCTGGCGCTTACTCTGCCCGTGCCTGGGGTTGGCACCCCGTACGGGCGGCCTCTCGGCGAACAGCTCGTTTGGTGCCAGCCGTTCCGGAGGCTCTGGATGGGAGGCAGAATCCTGGAATGCGACTCAATCCAGGCATCTCCTTGCAGTACGCCGAGGACGCCATCCGCAACGCCGTCGCCGTGTGGGAAACCGCCTGCGGCGCGCAGGACTACTTCCGGGCCTTCACCGACGCTGTCGAGAAGACCTTCCCGACGCTGGAGTGCGCCTTCGCCGTACCGGACCTGGCCGCTGGCCTGCGCTCCCCGGCGTACTGGCACCTCCTCCAACTCGGCAGCCCCCAGACGGTCATCGCCGCCTGCGGCTTCCCGCTGCCCTCCGCCCCGGAGCGCGTGCAGGCGGAGTACGCCGCCCGGAACAAAGCCCTGTCCGCCGAGATCGAGCGCCAGCACCAGACCATGAAGCACGCCCTCGCCGAGCTGACTGGGTTGAAGGAACTCGCCCAGCGCCCGGGCCTGCCCGTCGTCTACGACACCAACATGCTCAACCACTGGGCACAGCCCGGGGACGTGCGCTGGCGCCAGGTCCTCAAGAGCGAGGGGGTGGAGGCGAAGCTGGTGCGGCTGGTGGTCCCGCTGAAAGTGATCGACGAACTGGACCGGCAGAAGTACGGCGACGGTGCCCTCGCAAAGAAGGCCGCCACCGCGATTCGCTACCTAGAAAACGCCCTCCGCGGCGCCGCGCCCGGCACCCCGGTCGACCTCCGCCCCGGCGAAGCCACCCTGGAAGTGTGGAACGACAGCGACCACCGTGACACCGACGCCGACCTCGCCATCCTGCGCTGCGCCGCCGACATCGCCGCTCTCCACCCCCAGACCGGCGTCCGCGTCCTGACCGACGACACCGGCATGCGCCTGCGCGCCCACCACCTCGGACTCGCCACGCTGCGCCTGCCGGAGGCGTACCGCAAGAAGGGCACCGCGATGGACACGGTCGGCGAGCAGACCTGAGCGTCGAGCAGCAGCCTCCGCACCCCTTCGGCCCGGTGCCGCCGCAGCCCCCGGCCGACCGGCCGCCCGCGCCTGTCCGGCGCGCGGCCGGGCACTGCACTGGGATCTTGACGGCGTCGACGTCAACCGCCCGTGGACGGGCCGGCCAGGAAGCGCCGGTTCAGTGCCAGGTCACCTGGATGTGCTCGGCCAGGAAACGCAGCGTCTCGACCAGGACGCCGGAGCCGACTCCGGCGAGGATGGCTCCGCTCATTCGGTCCGGCTTCCGCCAGGCCGGCACCCCAACCCGAACCGTCGGCTGCGCCCGCCGATCCGGCTGTTCCCGGCACTCGACGCCGTCCCACCCCGCCGCGCCCGTCATCTCGCTGCGCGGCCTCAACTCGTCCACGAAATCTCTCTTTCGTCTCGTACACCGTCATGGACAGGTGGACCGACAGAAGCCGAACCGGACACAACAAGCCGCCCAGACCATCTCCTGACAGCCCATGGCGCCGCACGGTAGCCAGCCCATGGCGCCGATCAAGTCCTTCCCTGACGCAGATTTCCCGCGTCTTCGCCCAGCCGGCCAGCCGGACGAGAGCCCCGCCCCTGCACCCTCCATCGCGCCGGTCAACCGCTGCCGACCTGGCTCTTTGAACAGCCCGCCCCAGCTGAACGGACACGAAAGTCCCTTCCTCTGCGGCGGTTTGAACCTGTCCCCTACGCTTCCGTCAGGCCCAGTCGTTGCGCTAGCTGCAACCGTTGCCAATCACCGGCAACACCGAAGACCTGACGAGGAGACGCAGTGCTGGAAAAGCGGACCGGGCAACCACCCGAACGCCACGAACCCGAAGTCGAGGCCCTCACCGGCTTCCTCAACCAGCTTTTCATCGCCCTCGCCATCTCCATCACCCGCTACGCCGCCCGCGTCCGGCGCGACAAGGGCACGATCTCCCGCTACCTCAACGGACACCGCATCGCACCCCGGCCCTTCATCGACGAGCTCCTGAAGGAACTCGCAGACCTCACCGGCAACCCCGTCACCGACGACGTCCGCGCCCAGGCATACGAGCTACGCCTTCAGGCGTTGCAGGTCCGCAACCCCGCCCGGTACGAACTCGAACAGCTCAGGGACCTCCTCGGTGCTGCCGAACGCGAACTCAAACTCGCAGATGTCCGTGAACGCGCCCTGCTCCAAGCGCTCAAAGGAGCGGAGGATCAGACCCGTGAGGCGGAACAGCGCTACCGCCAGCTGGAGAGTGACTGGGCCCTTGCCCACTACGCCTCCAGCTCCGCCGAACTGGATGTCTATGTCCAGACCGACGGAGCGCACGGGCTCGGGGATGAGATCCGCGGCCTCAAGGCCGAACTGGAGGCACTTCGGATCGAGCTGTCCCGCGCCCAGGCACTCAAGCACGATGCGGAGGAGAAGTGCCTGCGGCTGGAAGCCCGCCTCCTGGCTGCGGAAGCCACCCTGCAGACGGAGCGCACCTACACGCGTAAGAGCGCATCCGCGGAACTGGAACGAGCTCAAGCCGAGGCCCAACCGGACCCCCAGGTACTGCAACGCGCCATCGCTGATCTCAACGCGGCGAGCAGCCTGGCCGGCACGCTGCAGGCGACCGTCGAGGGGGCCGTGCACGTGCTCGAGTTCGACGTGGCCGTGGTGCACCTGGTGCGGCCCGCCGACGGCGATCTGGTGGTGGCCGCCATCTGGGAGCTCGAGGACAGCGGCGAGAACGGCCCGGCGGTGCTGCTCGGCCAGGTCGGCGCCCGGGAGTCCTGGGACCGCATGCTGAACGTCAGCGACCACTGGGGCACCCTGCGCTTCCTACCCCATGACCGGGCCGGGGCGATCGACACCGACGTCCCGACCTGGACGGGCGACGGACCGCTTCCCGTCTTCACCAATGACTGGCACCCGCACGACTTCCTCTTCGCCCCCATGTACAGCGCCAGCGGCGACCTGCTCGGCGTGCTCTCCGTCGACCAGCCGCACAGCGGCAAACACCCCGGTACCCACACCCGCACCGCACTCGAATCCTTCGCCCTGCAGTCGTCCATCGCCATCGGCAACGCCCGGCTACGGGCTGAGATGCAGCGCGCGCTGGCCCGGCTGGAGAAGGAGCAGCAGTCGCTGCGGGCCAGCGAGGAGGGCTTCCGGCAGGCTTTCGAGTACGCGCCGAGCGGCATGGCGATCACCGAGCTGCACGGTGGCGGGAACGGCCAGCTGACCCGCGTCAACGACGCGCTCTGCCGCCTGCTCGGCCGGCCGCGGGCCCTCCTGCGGCAGCAGAGCTTCGCCGACCTCGTCCACCCCGAGGACCTCGCCCTGCTGCAACGCACGAGCGCCGAGGCCGGCATGGCCGAAGTCCGGCTCTCCCGCCGCGACGGCAGCTACCAGCAAGTCCGCTTGCGCCACTCCATCGTCAGGGACGCAGCCAAGGGGCCAGCCTTCCTGATGACCGTCGTAGAGGATCTCCACCACTACAGCCAGAGGTAGCTCTTGGCAGCTGATGAGGCGGCATTGGGGCCCTTCCTCAGCGCCGGTCACCCCTTGGATGCACTGGTGCCGAAGCCGCCGCCCTCGAGCTGAACAGGCGTGATTGCCGCCGCAGGTCGGTCTGGCACCACTCCACGCCGGACCGGCCTGCCTTCATCCCCAGGCCTTCTTCGGCCGACCCGGCACCGGAACGCCGCCGGCCGACCCCGCAGCATCACGGGATCGGCTAGCAGGACCCAATGGAATGCTATAACCGGCTCACCGGTGCCGGGCGTCAGCTTCGCCCGCCGGGCCCGAGTGTTGTTGAGCCAGAGGCCCAGCGCGACGACCACTCTGGCCTCCATCTCCCCGCTCCCGTCCGGTCGCTCCACGGCCTCCAGCACCTCCTTGTGCGCCCGGGGCACCCGGACATGGCCCTCACGCCCGACGCACGCCGCCAGCGCCATCAGGCCCTGCTCGAACCGGTCCATCCGGGACACCTTCGGCTTCGCCTCGGCCGCCTCCTTCGCGGCCACCAGCTCGGGGTCGGCCTCGACGCCGATCGCCGTCAGCAGGTCCCACTGGTCCTCCTCCAGGCCAGGCCACCCGGCCCGCTGCGCGAGCACCCACCGACCGAACTGCTCACCCTCGAACACCGTCGACTCCGGCAGGGCGGTCCAATCGACCCGCCCATCGCACTCCAGCCACCACGACCGGGCGACCGCGAAGCTGCGCTGCCAGGTGATCGGCCACACCGGGCACCACCACAGGTCGATCTCCTTCAACGCCCGGCGCCGCTCCGCCGCCAGCGCCCCCGGCTCCCCAGCCGGCACCTGCGCCGCCGCCCGCAGCCCCGAGAGCCAGGTGCCGATGGCGTAGCCACTGACCGGGCCCACGTCGGCACCCCGATGCTGCCCCGTGGCCCGGACGTGCGCGTTGAGACCGGCGAACCACCGAACAGCCGAAGTCCCCTGACAGCCCTACTTCCGAGAGCCCCCCGAGCGGGGCTGGTACTCCAACAGCCCCAAGGCTTCCTTGGCTGTCCGGCTCACATCCTCATCGTCGTGCTGCTCCATGGCTCGGATGAGAGGGAGGGTGTCGGGTTCGTTAGGCCACAGCAGCGCGAGCAGCTTGATCACGTACACCCTGATGTCGGCCGGCTGGTCGCTCGCGGTGTGCTCGCGCACAACGGGCCACGCCACACCCGGGAACCTGGCCGCAAGGACGTGCAGGGCGGTGGTGCGGACGTTCGGTTCGGTGTCGGTGGTGGCGGCGAGGACGGCCTGCTGGGTGTCTTCGTGCTCCGGCCAGTGCCATCCGAGGACGTGCAGGGCGGTGGTGCGGACGTTCGGTTCGGTGTCGGTGGTGGCGGCGAGGACGGTCTGCTGGGTGTCTTCGTGCTCTGGCCAGTGCTCCCCGAGGACGTGCAGGGCGGTGGTGCGGACGTTCGGTTCGGTGTCGGTGGTGGCGGCGAGGACGGCCCGGTGGGTGTCTTCGTGCTCTGGCCAGTGCTCCCCGAGGACGTGCAGGGCGGTGGTGCGGACGTTCGGTTCGGTGTCGGTGGTGGCGGCGAGGACGGTCTGCTGGGTGTCTTCGTGCTCTGGCCAGTGCTCCCCGAGGACGTGCAGGGCGGTGGTGCGGACGTTCGGTTCGGTGTCGGTGGTGGCGGCGAGGACGGCCCGGTGGGTGTCTTCGTGCTCTGGCCAGTGCTCCCCGAGGACGTGCAGGGCGGTGGTGCGGACGTTCGGTTCGGTGTCGGTGGTGGCGGCGAGGACGGTCTGCTGGGTGTCTTCGTGCTCCGGCCAGTACCGCCCGAGGACGTCCAGGGCGGTGGTGCGGACGTTCGGTTCGGTGTCGGTGGTGGCGGCGAGGACGGCCCGGTGGGTGTCTTCGCGCTCCGGCCAGTGCTCCCCGAGGACGTCCAGGGCGGTGGTGCGGACGTTCGGTTCGGTGTCGGTGGTGGCGGCGAGGACGCTCTGGTAGGTGTTCTCATGGTCCGGCCACCGCTCCCCGAGGACGTCCAGGGCGGTGGTGCGGACGTTCGGTTCGGTGTCGGTGGTGGCGGCGAGGACGGCCCGGTGGGCGTCTTCGTGCTCCGGCCAGTACCGCCCGAGGACGTCCAGGGCGTTGGCGCGGATGCCCGGTTGGGTGTCGGTGGTGGCGGCGAGGACGGCCTGCTGGGTGTCTTCGTGCTCCGGCCAGTGCTCCCCGAGGACGTGCAGGGCGGTGGTGCGGACGTTCGGTTCGGTGTCGGTGGTGGCGGCGAGGACGGTCTGCTGGGTGTCTTCGTGCTCTGGCCAGTGCCGTCCGAGGACGTGCAGGGCGTTGGCGCGGACGTTCGGTTGGGTGTCGGTGGTGGCGGCGAGGACGGCCCGGTGGGTGTCTTCGTGCTCTGGCCAGTGCCGTCCGAGGACGTGCAGGGCGTTGGCGCGGACGTTCGGTTCGGTGTCGGTGGTGGCGGCGAGAACGCTCTGGTAGGTGTTCTCATGGTCCGGCCACCGCTCCCCGAGGACCCGCAGCGCGTCGCCGCGGAGAAACGGATCCCAGGGGGTACGTGCCTGGTGTGCTGTTTCGTCCAGGTCGCGGCTCAGGGCCGCAGCGACGTCGCTGCTCTGAATCGCAGTGCCCCGCTGATAGCTGGCGTAGTACCAGCGCAGGTAGCGGTCCCGGCCGCTCCAGAAACGGTCGAAGGTGCCGAGAGCGGGCAGGGCCTCCTCGATGAAGAGGTACACGGACTGGCGCATGGTGGTGGTGAGGGTGTCGATGACGGCGTCGCTCTGCGCGGCCACGGACAGGTGCCGGTCCTTGGCACCCGGGGCGGGGGAGGCACCGATCTCCTTGACCTCGGCCAGGACGCGGATGGCCAGCACCAGCATCGGCACCGACGCATCCCTGGGCTCCCGATGGCGTCGGTGCTGTTGGAGGAGGTGCGCGATGAAGGCCGCCACGTCACGCTGCTTTAGGTTGCCGGCCGTGAGCAGCAGGACCTCGTGCCACGCCGGGTCCTCGGCGTGGCCGGCCAGGAGACCGACCGTCTCGTCGCGTGTCCAGTCCTCCTCGAAGGCGCGGTCCAGGAGGTCGGTGGCGGCGAGGTATTCGAGGAACGTGCGGTGGACGAACCCGTAGATGCCACCGCCGTAGTGCGCGAGCAGGAAGTTGCGGGTGCGCAGCCGTTCGACGACGTGGCGGGCGGCTATGTCGGCGGCGGTGCGGGAGATGTTCTGTTCGGTGAGGTAGGTGCTGATGATGGCGGTCAGTTCGCTGTGCTGGATGAACGTGCCGGCGGGTCGGCCAGCTCCTTCCTGCATGCGGCGGGCGATGCGCTGCAGCACTTTCAGGCGCCGGTCGACGTTGAGCCACTCCAGGGCCTGGGCGGCCTCCCCGGTGACGGACGAGTGCGGGTCGAGGAACTTGGCGTCCTTGTCCCACTGCTCGATGAGGACCTCCACCGCGTGGGCGTAGACCTCACGGCGCTCACGGGGGATGGTCTTGCCGAGCCCCATCGACGCAAGGACGGTCAGCAGCAACGGGTTGCCGGCCAGCTCCGCCACCGCCCGCACCCCCCGCACCGCCCCCAGCAGACGCTGGGTGAGCTGCGAGGAGAGGGAGGGGTTCTCCGGATGCGCTGCGGTGTACCAGCGGCGGATGAACTGCTCGACCTGCCCGCGGTCCAGGTCCTGGAGCATCACCTGGGCGAACCCGGCCGCGGTGAACTCACCCGCCCGGTAGCCGTACTCCCGCGACGTCACCACCACCCGCACGTCCGGGTGGGCCGCGGCGAACGCGGTGATCCGCCGCGCGGTCTCCGCCCGCACGGCCGGGTCGAACACCTCGTCCAGGCCGTCGAAGAACACCACGGCCCGCCCCCGCGCGAGCAGACCCTCCAGGAGCGGCCGCGTCAGGCACATCCGGTCCTGCTGGTCCACCTGCTCCAGGAAGTCCTCGATCGTCCGCTCACGCCACCGCGCCTGCGCGTACTGGCGCAGCTCCACCACCACCGGCACCAACCCGGCAAGCCCGCCCAGCTCGCCCGGCAGCTCCTCCAACGCCCCCGCCAACGCCAACGCCACGTACTTCGCCAGCGTCGACTTCCCCGCACCTGGATCACCCAGCACCACCACCCGCCGACCCCCCTCACCCGCCAGCACCTCCAACACCGGCCGCGCGGGCTGCGCGTGGTAATCCTTCCGCAGGGTGCGGGCCGCTTCGGCCGCCATCCCCGGCGGCAGATCCGCCTCCGCCAGCTCGTTCGCCGCCATCAGCAACCGGCGCACCTCACCCGGAACCTGCGCCACATGCGGACGGCACAACTGCGCCATGAACACCTGCCGCACCTCGATCACCGGCTGCTCACCGGCGCTGCTTGAGGATCCGAGGACGTCGAGGTTCAGCCGCCGGTGGACCTCCTGCACCCGCCGCAGGTAAGCCTCCACGGCCGCCGCCCACTCGGCGGCGCGCACCTGGTCCTGCGCGGCGCCATCGCCCGCGCCGATTGCCCGGGCAGCCTCACGCTCTGCCCGGGCCCCGTCCAGCAGCCGCACCCACCGGGCCCGCTCCGCGCGCAGCCACCTCTCCTCCACCCGGCCATCGGCCGACAGCGACGGCGCCCCGGCCCAGGACGACCACACCGCCACCACCGCCAGCAGCACCTCAGCATCCTGCGGCACCCGCGCCCCGCCCGCACGGCCGGCCGGAGGCACCCATGAGCTGATCCGCTTCCCGGCGAACGTCTCCGTCCCGGCCCGCCCGGTACGCCGTACAGCCTTCTCCAGCTCCAGCTGCCCGTACAACTCCTGCCGGGCCTTGCGAGCCCGCTCCGCCCGCTCCTTCAACTCCAGCAGGCCCAGGTACAGCGCCTGCCGCTTCGGCCCCGACTCCAGCTCGTTGTCCGGCATCGCCCGGCCGCCCTGCCTCTCACCCACCCCGCGTGCGCCCGCCCCGCCCGCGGCAGGCCCGGCGGGCACCCGTGACCCACCACCGCTGACCAGCAGCGTAGCGCCCATCACGCCCGCCCCGCCCGCAACTTGGGACACCCCATACCCCTCGATGTCACATTCGAACCCGACGCCGGGCCCGGCATCCCCACACCAGTGACCACCGAGAGGACACCCACCATGAAGCACAACCTCACCCGCACGCCCGGACCAGCCGCCCCGCCCACCGCATCCAACACGGCAACGACCACCCCGCCTGCCCCCGCCAACGCCTCAATGCTCCGTGAGGCCGGGCGCACCGCCCTGCTGGCCCTGGCAACCCGCGCACCCGCCCCGATCCTGGTCGCCGTCATTGACTGGTGGCTGAAGACCCACTGAAGCCCGGCCCTGATGGGCATGGCCGCCTCGCACCGCGAGCCGACCACACCCATCAGGGGCCAGCCGACACCACCTGCCCGCTCTGCCCGCTATGCCCACTCCACGCCATGCTCGGCGACCTGCGCGAGCTGGCCCTGCGTCAGCTTCGCCCGGCGGGCTTTCTGGTTGTTGAGCCACGCGCCGAGCGCCACGTGCTGCACCACGACCTGGTCCTCGCCGCCGGGGCCGGCCTCCACGCTCTCCAGCACCTCCTTGTGCGCCCGGGGCACTCGCGCATGGCCTTCCCGCTCGACGAACTGGGCGAGCGCGGCCAGGCCCTGAGCGAACCGGTCCGTGCGGGACAGCGCCGGCTTCGCCTCGGCGGCGGCCTTGGCGGCCACCAGCTCGGGGTCGGCCTCGATGCCGATCGCGGACAGCAGGTCCCGCTGGTCCTCCTCCAGACCGGGCCAGCCGGCCCGCTGCGCGAGGACCCACCGGCCGAGCTGCTCACCCTCGAACACGGTCTCCAAGGGCAGGGCGGTCCAGTCGACCTGGCCGTCGGACTCCAGCCACCACGACCTGGCGACCGCGTAGGCGCGCTGCCAGGTGATCGGCTAGGCCGGGCACCACCACGGGTCGATCTCCTCCAACTGCCGCCGCCACTCCGGGTCCAGAGCCCCCTGCTCCTCGGCCGGCACCTGCGCGGCGGCCCGCAGCTCGGACAGCCACGTGCCGATCGCGTACCCGCCGATCGAGGCCCGCGCCGGCGCCGCCAGAGAGCCGCCGTGGTCCTTCGCCCACACCCGCGCCCAGTCCAGCCCGGCCTCGAACCGGGCATCGGAGACGGACCAGATCATCCCGAGCGCGTCCAGCATCGCCACCCGGTATGACGCCAACTCACCGTCCGCATTCTCACTGCGCCGGTCCGACAACCACTTCCCGAGCGGATAATTCCCGGATTCCCCGACAAGCGCCGAATAAGGAACATCAAGGCCGCCGGTCTCCTCGAACCACCGCCTCGCATGACCAATCCCCTCACGCCACAGCTGCGTCTCACCGACCAGCACCCGGGCGACGAACTTCCCCAGCTGCTCTCCCTCGAACTCGGGCTCCAGCGGAAGGGCGGGCCAGTCGACCCGGCCGTCGCACTCCAGCCACCACGCCCTGGCGGCCACGTACGCGCGCTGCCAGGCGGACCGCCAGGTGGTCTTCCCTCGCGCGGCGGTCGCTGGTCTTGTACCACGTCAACAGGCTTTCGAAAGAGGCGACATGCCGATTGAGCGGTCGTGGTGTACCTCACAAGCTGCGAGCTCAGTGAGAGGCCCCCCTTCGCCTCTATCCACCCGAGGCGGGAACCGGCGGCAGGCGGATCGGCCGAACGCCCCGACTCGTACAACCCTTCACTACACCGAGAGGTAAAACCTCGATGATCGAGCGCGTTGCCGAGGAAACCGGCCCCACGGAGGCCGGATCCGGCCTGGAACACGGGCCGGCCACGGACACCGGCGAGCACATCGGCAAGATCTACTCCAGCATCCCCGAACAGGGAAGCATCACGGTCACCGATGAACACATTGCCACGATCTACACCCTCCTGCCGCGCTACCTGCGCGGCAAGGGGGCAACCAGGGAACAGTCCGAGGACGGCACCCAGCACGCCCTCGAGAGGGTACTCACCCGCGCCCAGCGCCCCCCGGCACTTCGTGACCCGGTCGCCTACGCCTACCGCGTCGGCCAGAACTGGCTGTTCACGCAGTGGAACAAAAAGGAGATGGCCAGCGATGAGATCGGCGAGCGGCCCGGCCTGTGGTTCGAGCCGGACACCGACCTCGACCGCTCGCTCCAGTGCGGCCACTTCGTCAACGAGGCCCTCAAGGCCTGCGACACATACCTGAGTCGGCGCCAGAGCGAGGTGTTCCACCTCCTCTTCGAGGCCAAGCTCACGCCCGAGCAGGCAGCAGAGGTCATGGGCCTCTCCCTGGCAACGGTGCAGTCGCACCTCTACCGCGGCACGCACGCACTCGCCCGTAACCGTTCGGAACTGTGGGACCGCCTCCTCCCGTAGGAACCCCACCCCTCGGGGGGTGCGGCGCGCCCGCCCGTTCCGTACCCCCACCCGTCCTGTAGAGCCCGACTAGGAAGCACGGCGCATCCGCCGGCACCGTGCCCCCAGGTCGGGACCCTAGAGCAGGGTCTCGCCACGAAGGAGATCTCATATGCACGACCAGATCAACGGGGCAACCTCCCTGGAGGACGCCCCCGCCCTCACCAAGGAGGAAGAGATGTTCCTCCGAGGACTCGGCCGCATCCTGACGGACAATGCGTCCGCGGCCGTGGAACAGACCATGAACAGCCCGCACTGGCAGGACACGATCGCGCGGATCCGCGCCAGCGTCCCGGCCAACGCCTCCGACGGCAACCCCGCCGTCCGGACCACCACAGCGGCGAACCCCGCCGCCACCCGCTAGGGGCAGAACCATGCCAACCAAATCGATGCTGCCGGCTGCCGCCGTCGTCCTCGGCGCCGTGCTCTCCTGCCTGGGGATGACGACGACGAATACCCCCATCACCCTGATCATGGTGGTCGCGATCTCCACCATCATCGGCAGCAGCGGACGGACTCAGCCCACCCCGTGGACAGTAGACAACCGGGGCCCGAGGCGAATTCACGCACCCTGCGCCGTGGCCTAACCACGCCACGCCCGAAGGCCTGCCGCCCCGCCTTGCCCGGCGGGGCGGCAGGCCCGGCAAACCATGAACACCGGAGAAGAACATGACCAGCACTCCCGACCAGCCGACCTTCAACGTCAGCGCCGGCCCCCAGGCGAACATCACCATCATTGCCCCCCCAGACCCACCACGGCAGTACCGCCAACGCCGCCCACGGCACCCCCGCCAGTACCCCGGCGCCGCCCCCTACTGGCACAGGACCGACGTCATCTGGAGCGCCGCCGCCGCCATCGCCGCTATCGCCAGCGCCATCATCGCGTGGCTCGCCCTGAAGTAGCCCGGCACCAGCCCAGCGCACCCACGGCCACAGGACCACTCTCGACACCTCCAACTGCGCAGCCGGCGGCGGTGAACTCCTCCCGCCGACACCAGCTCTGACGGCGGTCGAGGCATGCTCCCCGTAGGCGGCCACTTACCGCGCAATTTATGGCCACGGGTTTCCCCGCGTACGGCCAAATTTCTCCCCGCTCGCCCCGAGTAGTCCCGCTCGGCGACGCTGGAGCGGGTGAAGAACAGCAGGGAGATCATGGAGATCCTTGAGGCATACGACCTAATTCCTTATTAGCGGGCCAGAGCGGTTGCCACGACCGTGGCCCGCTGGGGTGGTCGTGAGATGGTCGGAGAGACGCCTGCATACGACCCGGCCACCGAGGCCTTCTGTGAGATCGGTGCCGCCCTGGCCCCCGCACGACCATCGCCACAAGGCCGCCCGCCAGCGGCCGGGGCATCGAGCGTACGCATGTCTCTGACCTGGCGTTCGATGCCCTAGTACAGATCTGCGGCGCTTGGTGCCCCGGACCGCCGGCGGGCGGCTGTGATCATTCGTTGGTGATGTTGGCGGTGCGAGCCCGTTCTACGGTGACCTCTCGAAAGGCCCGAGCCTTGAGCTCCGGCACAGATCGAGGCCCGTGGAGCGAGCTGGTGCCACGCAACAACTAGTGCGATGTCGGCCCGAGACGAGGCCTGGAATTAGGGAGCTGAGTGGCCCCACACGTGCTCGCGGATCAGTGCCCGAGCATGCCCTGACCAGGGAGAACAGCATGATCTACTGCGGGATCGACTGGGCCGAACGGACCCACGACGTCGCCCTCGTTGACGACAGCGGCCAGCTGCTGGCCAAGCGCCGCATCACCGACGACGCGACCGGCTACCAGCTCCTGCTCGACCTCCTCGCCGAACACGGCGACACAGCCGAGGAGCCGATCCCGGTCGCCATCGAGACCGGCCGCGGCCTCCTGGTCGCCATCCTGCGCACCGGCCACCGGAAGGTGTTCGCGATCAATCCGATGGCCGCCGCCCGCTACCGCGACCGCCACGGCGTCTCCCGCAAGAAGTCCGACCCCGGCGACGCCCTGGTCCTGGCGAACATCCTGCGCACCGACATGCCCATGCACCGCCCGCTCCCCGCCGACACCGACCTCGCCCGCGCCATCGCGGTGCTGGCCCGAGCCCAGCAGGACGCCACCTGGAACCGCCAGCAGATCTCCAACCAGCTCCGCTCCCTGCTCCGCGAGTACTACCCCGCCGCCCTCGACGCCTTCGGCCCCTGGCAGAACGGCCTCTGCCGCCCCGAGGCCCGCCAACTCCTCAAACTCGCCCCCACCCCGGCCCGCGCGGCACGGCTGACCCGCAGCCAAATCGCCGCTGCCCTCAGACGCGCCGGACGCAGCCGCAAGCTCGACACCGAGACCGACCGCCTGCGCGAGGTCTTTCGCGCCGAGTACGCCCACCAGCCGCAGCTCGTCGAGGACGCCCTCGGCAAGCAGATGCTCGCCCTCCTGCAGCAGCTCGACGCCACCTGCCAGGCCGCCGAGGGACTCGCCCAAGCCGTCGAGGAGCTCTTCCCCCAGCATCCCGACGCGGAGATCCTGCTGTCCTTCCCGGGCCTGGGCACCCAGCTGGCCGCCCGCGTCCTGGCCGAGGTCGGCGACGACCGCACCCGCTTCGCCGACGCCCGCGGCCTCAAGGCCTACGCCGGAGCAGCACCCGTCACCCGCGCCTCCGGCAAGAAGAGCCACATCGGCCGGCGCATCGTCAAGAACGACCGCCTCAACCACGTCGGCTACCTCTGGGCGTTCTCCGCCCTCACCGCCTCACCCGGAGCCGGCGCCCACTACCGCGCCCGCCGCGGACACGGAGACTGGCACGCCGCCGCCCAACGCCACCTCTTCAACCGCCTGCTCGGACAGCTCCACCACTGCCTCCAGCACCACGAACGGTTCGACGAGAACACCGCCTTTCCCGCACCCGTTCTCACCGCAGTCGCGGCTTGACCAGTTGCTTCGCTCACAGCTTCGGCCGGTGACACCCCCGTGAGGCAGACTGCCCGCCATGACAACCGCTGATCACGACATCCCGACCTCCTGGAGCCGCATCGACACCTGGCTCACCGCGCACACCCGACGAGGCCCGGCGAGACCAGCGCCGGATGCCGCCCGCCTGGACGCGTTCGAGGCTGACCTCGGCCTGCCCCTGCCCGCCGACCTTCGGGCCTGGTGGCTGCTGCCCGGTGTCAGCGCGAGCTACTGGATTCCGGAGGCGTTCGCCCCGGTCTCGCTGGACGAGGCCCTGGAGACCCATGGGATCTGGCTACTGGTCGCCGAGCAGGAAGGCGAGTCGTTCGACGAGAACGGCCAGCCCGAGACGCGCTACCTGCGTGAGTTCATGCCGATCGCGTTGAGCCCCGGTGGCGACGGGCTGGTCGTCGACATGCGACCCGGCGACACCCACGGCGCGGTACTCCTCTGGGACCACGAGACCTGGATGCTGGACGTCCCCCAGTGGGCCTCGGTCACCTCGATGCTCCAAGACATCGCCAACGCGCTGGAGACCGGCACGCCCGCGCTGCTGAGCCACGCAGCCCTCGGCGGCTCCCAGGAATCCCGCACTGCCACAGTCGATGATGCACTTGATCTCACCTGGCAACCCGCCAACCCTGGCCGACGATCAACCCGCTCCGCTTGACTCTTAATCGCGTGCGATGTCTCACAGGCAGTTACCGTTCCGCGGCCGAGCTGGCCGGGTGCGACCACCACACGGTGGCGGCCGAGCTGCTCGCCCTCGAACACCGTGTCCAGCGGCAGCTGTTTTGCCCAGTCGACCACGCCGTTGCAGGCCAGCCACCACTGCCGGGCGGTGGCGTAGGCGCGCTGCCAGGTGATCGGCCACACCGGGCACCACCACGGGTCGATCTCCTCCAACGCCCGCCGCCGCTCCGCCGCCAGCGCCCCCGGCTCTCCGGCCGGCACCTGGGCCGCGGCCCGCAGCTCCGAGAGCCACGTCCCGATCGCGTACCCGCCCACCGACGCCCGCGCCGGCGCCGCCCACCCGTCCACACGAGGACGCCACCACCCGATCGGTCGCCCCCCGGTAGTCGCCGGTCCGGGCCCCGGATCCACGACAGCAGCGGCTGGCCCAGCGCCGCCACGCTTCCGCCTGCCAGCCGGCCGGAGCCAGTCACGGCAGCGCGCCCCTCCAACGCGTCCTGCACCGTGCCCGAAGCTACGGGATCAGCCACCGGGATTCGCCTGCTACACAGGCATGCTCGATGCCATAATCCGTGGATCACGAGGTGATCGGTTAACCGATTCCCGAGCGCGTTCCGGGGGGAACTGTGTCGGACGAAGAGCTCCGAGCCGGATCGTCCCAGCCGGTAGAACTCGATCAGCTTCTCCTGCTCAAAGAAGAGATCCGTACCGGCGAGGAGATGCTGCGGATCCGACGGTTCATCAACCTCGCCTTCTGGACGACCGGGGGCATCGGTATCCTCGCGGGCACCGTCGCGCTCTGCCTGGCCATCGCGCTGGCCGGACGCGTCAGCTGGCCGGTGCTGGCACGTCTGGACGGGATCTGTGCAGTGCTGGCCACGGCCGGCGGAGTTTTGAACTGGCGTGTGCGGACTCGGGTCAGGCGTACGGCATTTTCCAGCCGATCAGTGCTGGAAGGCCGCCAGGAACGGGGTCGCGAGGCCCTGCGTCACTTCACCGCGAGCACCTATCCGGAGCTGGAGGTCCGTCATCGCTACTACCGCCAGGATGTCTTCGAGTTCATCAGGCAGTATCAGGCGGAGAGCCTCAAATACCGACGGACCCACAACTGGCTCCAAAGCGTGATCATCATCGGTTCGTTGCTGACCACTACGATCGCCGCCCTCGCCGACGCGCTGCCGGCACACCGGTGGACCACAGTGGCCGTAAGCCTTCTGGTCGGCTTGGCAGCCAGCTTCACCGGATACTTCAAGTTCCGCGAACGCTCCTTCTACCTGCAGCAGACCGCAGACGCCATTGAACAGGAACTCAACGCCGCCACGTTTCGTGTCGGCGACTACGCCGGCCTCGCCAGCGAGGCCGAATCCCTCGCCAGGCTTACCGATCGTGTCGAGGCAATTCGCGGCGAGCAGCGACGTCGCCAACAGCAGCTCGACCAACCCACCGAGAATCACGAGGCAGCAACGGTCAGGTGATCAGCGGTTCGCCGTTCTGCGGGCTGATCGCCCGGTGCGGATCGGCTAGCAGCGCCTGGACGACGACCTCGGCGTTCCACCGGGCGGCGACCACACTCGCCGCCCGTCCGCCCTTCCACCAAAGCCGCTGGCCCTCCCCGCCGGTCCAGCCGACCGACCAGGCCGACCACGCGGGCGGCCGCGCCCCGGCCCACAGCACCCGGCCCACGTACGGCTCCGGCTCCGTCCTGGCCCACACCAGCACCTCGCTACCGGGAACGCGGGCGCTGCTGCAGGCGTGATCGGCGCCGGCGCTCTGCCACAGCAGGGGAGTGGGCACCGCGGGCAGGACAGACAACTGCGCGATCTGCGCAACCAGGGCGGCGACCTCCCACACCCACGCCAGCACCACAGCACCGCGCTGCGCCGCTGGCCAGTCGCAGGGAGCGTCCAGCACAGGACATCGACTTGGTCGCCGATGCGGTCCTCCTCCAGCCGGCGCTCCAGGTCGAACTCGCCCATCGACCGGACGTGGAACGGGCGCGGGTCGGCGCTCTCCTCCACCAACTCCAACGCCAGC
Organism: Kitasatospora sp. NBC_00315; assembly: GCF_041435095.1. Lineage (NCBI taxonomy): Bacteria > Bacillati > Actinomycetota > Actinomycetes > Kitasatosporales > Streptomycetaceae > Kitasatospora > Kitasatospora sp. NBC_00315. Next base: position 8,232,749 of record NZ_CP108025.1, read on the forward strand.
GACACCACGTCGTGGTTGATCGCCAGCGCACACCCCACCTCTTGCAGTGCTCCGGCTCCAGCTCCTCCAGCAGCGCCTGCAACTGCCCGGCCAGCGCCAAGGTCTGCGGCCTCAGCTCGGGAAGGGTGACGTTCTCGTAGGCGGGGTAGCCCCACACGCGGGCGAGCGTCCACAACTCCATCAGCTCACCGACCTCGCCCACCCCGTCCGGCCGCTCCGCCAGGCCCACCGCCCGCGCGACCACCGCAACGGCGGCCGCACTGTCCGCGGCGCCGGGACGCCCTGAGAACCGGCGCAGCGCCGCCGCCCGCCCCTTCACCGGTCCCAGAATCACGCCGGCATTGCCGAACGTGCCCACCACGGCCCCACCTCTTCCTCCGCACCGTCCCGACCCGATGCTGACAGAACCCCGCACCCGGCCGGAAACGCTCCGCCAGGATGCCGGAGATCACCGTCCCGCCCCGCTGCGCCCGCGACACGCCATCGCCCGCCCATCTGCACCCGCAGTGGTGAACAGCCTCCTCCAGGCCCGGTGGGCGGCCGTCGGGCCGCGCCGTACGGTGGTCCTGTCCCCCGACTGGTGGCGAAAGAGAACGCGTTGAGCGACACCACCGGGCCGGCCTTCACCGCGGTCGTCCGCGACACCCCCGACGGCTCGGTCCTCGAGCTCGCCGGCGAACTCGACCTCGACAACGTGTCGCGCCTGGGGGCCGCGCTGCACCGCGCCTCGCCCCCAGCCCGGCCCCGCCGACACTGGTCATCGACCTCGCAGACGTCACCTTCTGCGACTCCACCGGACTCAACGCCCTGCTCCAAGCCCGGATCGACGCCCGGCGCCGGAACACCGTCCTCCACCTGGCCCGCCCGACCCGCATCGCGGCCAGGACGCTGGAGATCACCGGCGCCGACCACGTCTTCCCCGTCGACCAGGACGTCCCCGCCCCCGCGCCGCGCACCCCCGCCGACTGATCACCCACAGTGTCCGTAACTGCCGCCGGACCACCGATGTCCAGGAGTGAATCACGCCCGGCCCGGGGCCGGACCGGCGCACAATCGTGCCCCGCTCCGGCCCCGCGCAGGGCAACGACCTCCCGGCTAGGACGGAGCCGCTAGGCCCACTCCATGCCGTGCTCGGCGAGCTGCGCGAGCTGCCCCGGGCAAGTCATGCCGACACGGGATGTGCATGTGAGAGCCGCCGCGAAAGCTCATTCCTCCGTTCGTTCGACCGGTTCGCTGTGCCTCGGCGCAGGCAGTGGTGGTGGCTCTGCCCTGCCCTGCTCCAACCTCTTCAGACGAAGCTCCTCCTTGGCTTTACGTCGGGCTTCCTTGGCTTCCCAGCGGCGCGTGCCATGGACGCGGCGGTCCTTCCACCAAGCCAGGCGATCCTTTGAGTCCTGGGGGAAGACAGCCTGCAGGGCGAACACCGCCAGCAGCGTGGCCACCACCCCGACCACCATCAGCCACGGTGAACCCGTCACCGTGCTCAAGACCGGCCCGACGAGCACCGTGGCGATTCCTGCTCCAGGACGCGCCATCAGTTGACACCCCGCACCGCAGATCCGGCGCCGGCCGAGGCCAGATACTCGGTCGGGACGTCCAGCACCCCGATGCGGACCAGCCGGGTCACCTTTGTGCGCAGCCGGTTCAGCTGGGCTCCGACGGCGGCCGCGCTCCTGTTGCCCAGAACCTTCCCGATCTCCTTGTGAGTCAGGTCCTGGGTGTAGATGAGCCCACAGATGCTCTTCTGAACCAGCGTTGCCTCGGCCAACACCTCACGGACCACCGCACGCAAGATCACGGCCTCCAGTCCACTCTGGTCCGCCGAATCATGGATCCGCTCCAGGTGTCGGGCGGATGCAGCTTCGCTCTTCAGCCGCTTACGTCGCCAGCTCCTCAGCACGTTGGGGAAACCGGACGACAGGCACGCTCCCATGAAGTACGTCCGAAGGCTCGCACCCTTGGCGGGATCCCAAGCATTCAGACCCAGGGCTTCCTCCCCGAACCACCACGCGTCCACCGCGATGACGGTCTCTAGAGCGAGCTGGTCGCGCAGGTCCCGGTCCCGCTCCAGCATCTTGAGCTCGTTGGCCCAGATTCCCGCGCGGCTGCTGGCCGCAATGGATCCATTCCGCATCATCCCCGTCAGAGCCCTGACTGCGTACGTCCAGAGCTGCTCCCGAGCCAGTTCGAACCGGACACCGGAGTAGCCGTCGGCTTCCAGCTGCTGGACCAACTCTGCATCACCGCCGAGACCCTGTACGAGCTCTCGCTGCGGTGCCTCACCAGCAATGATCATGTGTGTCATTTAGGGCAAACCTAACCTCGTACTAGATGGTCCTACCGTGCGTTGCTACGTCGGGAATTAAGTCGGACCCTACGAAGTGAGCAAATTTTGTTCGGAAAAAGATGGAGAGCGCTCTGACCTGCGGAAATTCGGTAGCTGGTAACGAGACCCAACTTTGACTCGGAAGGCCCTCCACGTGGGGTCGCCCCCGGCGACGACGCGGGCCACGCGTCGTTCTGCTGCGTGCGCACCGATCGGCGCGGGCGACCCAAGGGGTGGGCTGTCAGCCTCGCCGGCGGTACGGTGCGGGGCATGACTGAGCAGTGGACGTCCGCCTTGTCGTTCTCGACCTTCTCGCCGCTCAACCCCGACGGCTCGCTCCCGGAACCCACCGATCCCCGTGAAGACGTTGCTGAGGTCGCGAGGGCCTGGCAGCAGCGCAGCGCACGGGGCAGCCAGGTGGGGTTCAGTTCCTTCGACGGCCTGCGCGCGGCAGGTGCGGCGGATCCCGTCGACGCCGTGAACCGCGTGGTCGAGCTACATGGCCTGATGGGCAGCATCGGGGAGCAGCTGGCGCTGGCGTACGCGGCAGAGCAGGACGCCCAGCGCTGGTTGGCCCGCCCGATTGTGGGAGACGCCAATGATCCGTTGCGGCTTCGGACGGGTCAGGAGCATCATCGGATGGCTGCCCGCGGGCTGTGCGAGGCCAGCGCGCACTTCTCTCTCGCAGCCGCCCACGCTCTGGCCAACACGGTGCTCCGGGTGCTGCTCCTCGATGCGGTGGCAGCGGATGTGATCAACAGCTCGCCGTTCGGCAAGAAGGGCAATGGCTTCCCACCGGGAGAAGACCAGAACAAGCAGGCGTGGCTCACCTTCGCCCCGCCAGGCAAGTTCTGGTCCGAGACGCTGGTAGCGGCAGCCGCCCCGGCCGCGCAGATGACCGCCCTCGTGGAGCGCCTGACTCATCTCCAGGCCGACCCGCGCTTCGACGCCCTGGACCAGCGCCGTGGCGGGTACTACCACCGCCACCGTCCTCAGTCCATCACCCACGCCTCGCCCCGCAAGGGGATCGCTTCCTCGACGGGCGACGTGGTGAGCATCGACCTTGTCGGGGCTGGCGACCACGCCGTGAACGACGACGCGGTGAACGACGAGAAGCAGTTGCACCGCGTCGTCGCCGATGCACTCACCATGTTGACCGACACTATGAGGGAGATGGACCCGCTGATCGCTGACGCTGCTCGTTCCTGCCATGTCGAGTGGTGAAGCACCAGATCATCCACCCAGGGACACGTGGCGAAGGTCTTGCGTATGCCAGCGCCGAGAACCGGACCCAGTGCTCTGGGCCGACGTCCTGCGCGCAGCGGTCCTCCCGCTGTACCCGGCCGTCGGCCCTGCCCTGGCCGCCCTCAACGACGCGGCCGCCGGCACCGTCCTGTTGGAGCCGATGACGGATACTCCTGGCACTGATCGGTGCCTCAGAAAACCGGCTTGCATGCGGTGGACCGGGAAAATCCGTCGTAGTGCGAGGGTGGACCGCCTACGCTGGGCGGCGTGTCTGCACCGAAACTTCACCACTATGTGCCGCAGAGCTACCTAGCACGATTCGGACAAGGCGTCATGGTCAGGGTGAAGCGCCGGTGCCCGCCGAAGGCGCACCTCGCCAACGTCAAGAACATCGCGGCCGAGACCGGCTTCTACACCATCACCGACGAGAACGGCGCGCCCTCCACGGTCATCGAGGACGAGCTCAGCCGTCTGGAAGGGCAGGGCATCGACGTCCTGCGCCGAATAGACGAGACGGGAATGCCTCCGGTTATCGGTACCGACGACCGCGAGTTGCTCTGCCTGTACCTGGCTGTGCAGATGGCCCGGACTCCACGGAAGCGCACAGGCCCGCTCTTTGGGCGCAACGTCACTGCCTATGCGAGTGGGCGGGAGATCGACCTCGCGCTGATCACCGAGTACCTCACACGCAAGCATCTCGGTCACCCGCCTCGGCCCGCCGAAGCTCAAGGAGCCTGGGACTACTACCACGGGATGCGAGCGATGAACGCGGGCAACGACCCCACGCACGATGAGGCGGTCGTGGATACGCTCAGCTCTGTTGAGGTGTGCGTTCCGCACTTCCGTGCTCGGCACTGGCGGCTCGAGACCAGCCGCAAGCCGATCTTCCTCACCTCCGACGCACCCCTCGTACTCTGGCGCCCGGAAACTCCGAGCGACGCCTACCGCGGGTTCGGCCTGGAAGGCGCTCATGAAATCAGGTTCCCGGTCAGCCCCACCGCCCAGTTGGTGCTCGTTCCCGGCCGCCCTGGAGCGTCCACAGAGGAAGTCAAGCTCAACCGAGTAATCAGCTGCAACCAGGACCTCGCAGACAGCTGCGAACAGGTCGTTGTCGGACACCCAGACCGTCACGCCGCGCTCGATAGAGTCCAGCTGAGCAAACGCGGACCCACCTTGCGCTTCAACACGGCCCCCGGCATCCAGAAGAACCCAGACGGCACGGAAGCACCGATGGGCGACATCCTGCACATGTACACGACCCGCCGCTGAGACGACAACAAGCAGGGCCTCCAGCACATGATGGAGGCCCTGCGTCCCTAGCAGGATCTAGGGGGTCCGTCTCGGAGCTGCTGGCGGGCCGTCCGTACTACGCCTCTGCCCCGGCTGCCGAAGCTCGGTAGCGCTCCACCAGAGCTTCCATGCCGGCCAGCCCGGCGTCCAGGCCGAGTTGCCGGAGCCAGTCGTGGACCTGCTCCTGCCGTTCCTGTTCGACGCGCAGGTCGAGCGCCGGATTGGCCCGGAAGGTGCCCCCGCTCGATCTGCCGCTGCCCGGGATCTGTTGCAGCCCTTCGGGATCTAGGAGGTCCGCGACCGCACCATCTGCGACGAGGTGGAGTTCGCGGGGTTGGGCCACCAGGGCGGTGTCGATGTCCGCGAGGCGGGCCAGCTCCGTGGTCACGGAGTCGTCGACGAAGATCTTCAAAATGCCGTCCAACAGGTCCGCCAGATCCGGGACCGGGTACTGGTACGCCCACTGCAGATGCCCGAGGTTCTCGGCGTACCGTCGGATCCGGGCCAGGATGTCGATGGAAACGGTAGCCACCGACGCGGTGGCGGTAGGGCCGTAGACCTCGGGGAGCTGGACTGTCACGACTGCCTCGAGCGGGTGCTTCACCGGGCTGTCGGAGTTCGCCTGCCACACCAGCCGTGCGGTACGCGCCCGGTTGTGTCCCAGCTGGCGGAAGCCGGTGTAGCTGTTGAAGGCACCATGCCCCACATTCAGTAGCACGTGGGGCAGAGGCGAGCCGTTCAGCGCATTCGCGAGGGCGGTGACGGACCGTTCCGACAGCGGCCGCCAAGTGCCAGCCTCTCCCATCGGGAGGTTGACGCCGGTGCGTAGCACGAAGTCCTCCGTGGCATTGCCCTCGGTGTCGGTGTCCAGTCGCGGGTTCATCAGGTGCTGCCCCAGGGCGTGCGCCCCGCCGGCCGGCTCTTCGCGGACCAGTTGCAGCAGCCGGGCCCGGTCCGCGGTGGAGTTCTGTCCGCTCAACCGGATCGGCGCCTTGAGGTCGATCAGCACCGGGCGTGGGGCGACGGTGTGGTCTACCCGGACCACCACCACGCTGTTCCCGGAGCCGTCGTTCAGCGGGACCGGGATGAAGGTCGGCTCCCACGGTGGGTCGAGTCTCGAATGGCAGGCAGAAGCGATCTTGTCGATGGTGTCTTGGGCGTCGACGCCGACGACGCGCTCGGCGCCGTCCTCGACTTTGTCGAGCACACCGACCAGGATCAGGCCGCCGTAGGAGTTCGCCATCGCCGCGATGGTCTTCACCAAGCTGGAGGAGAACTCGCGCTTGAACTCCAGCGTCAGGCTCTCCACCTGCTCCGGCCGTCCGGCGAAGGCGCGGATGCGCTCGATCGTCAGGTCCGTCGCCGCCGCGGCGAACAAGGAGGTAGTCATCTGCACATACTTCACCAAAAGCCGCGCGAGCACACCGAGTTACCGACATGCGCTGGCCCGCTCCTGACCACAGGCTGCGCAGATTCCCACAGGTGACAGGCCCAGCGTGTGACCGCTGCCCCCGGCCGGCCGCAGCCGGTGCCGACCCCACTCGGGGCTGGCACCTCTCGGCGAAGCGCTCCTTGCAGTAGCGGGCCAAGGAGCCGCTGCGGAGCATGCCCCGCAAGAGCCGCATCGCCTCCCTGCACAGGTCGTCCACCAGCTGGTCGTAGCCGGGGCCCCGGAACTCCTTCCGCCGCAGCTCCTCCACGCGGACCGCGTCGTTGCGGATCCGCTGGGCCCTCGGGTCGGGCAACCAGGCATCGATGTGATCGTCCATCGTTTCAAGCATAAAAAGTCCCCGATCTGGACCTCGGCGAGGCCCTTGGTGGAGCGCGCGCCCGACGTTAGTTGGAGAACGCTTGTTGAATCTGCTCCTCCGTGTGCACTTGCCTCTCGCGATCGGGCACCGTGAAGGTCAGTTTTTTGAAGATTTTTTGGGCTAAAAAGGAGACGAAGTTGGTGAGACCCGAGAACAACGACGAAGGCTGCCACCGAGCTACCTCGGTGGCAGCCTCCCAACTTCCCCCTCATGCTCCACTGCCCGAGCATCAGGCCGTGCTCGGCGAGAGCCGCGATCTACGCCTCGCTGAGCTCGGCCTGATGCTAAGGCTGGTTGTTGACCCAGCTGCCCAGCTTCACCTCAACCTGCTCGACCTGGTCGACGCCCTCGGAGCCGGCCACCACCGACGCCGAGGACCGATCCACCACGTGCGGCATCGAGTCCGGGAAACCGCACTGGCACTCCTGAGCTGCGCCCGTCAAAGGCGCGGCGCTGTCGTTGCGTCGGGCAGTTCGTCCTGTCACCAGCCCAGCACGCGCGTAGGGTGGAAACCGCTGGCCGGTAGCCGCCGCAGTTGCCGGGGTCGATCGCGCGCAGCCAGGGGCGCCGCAGCCGGCCGAGAGGAACGAATGATCATGGGCATACTGTTTCGCCTACTCGCCCCGAAACCGGTCAAGAAGATCCGGCACGCTGCGCACCCGGTACGCAATGCCAAGCGTGCCGTCACGCCGAAGCCAATTCGGCAGGTCCGACGCGCAGCGCACCCGATCGGCATGGTGGAACGAGGCGTAGAAAACAGCGTCGTGCGGGCCGTACGCGGCAGCGGGAGGACAGCTCCCCGCAGGGCCGGTAGTGGCGGAGCGGTCTACTACGGCACGTGCGGCATCCATCACCGGCGCCCGGACACAGCCGCCAACTGCAAGGATTGCGCGGCGGTCGATGCGGAGCTGGCCGTCCGGGCTGTTGAGGCGGAAGCCGCCCGTGCCGAGGCCGCCCGCATCGAAGCTGAGATCGCCCGAGAGGCAGCCCATGCCGAGGCCACCCGGGAAGCAGCAGCCGAGGCCGCTCGCGTCCGACGCGAGGCCATCCTGGCCGACCACAAGCGAGCCGCCGAAACCAATCGGCAGCAACGAGAGGCAGCCAAGCGGGCTGCACCGGCTGCCGACCCGAACGAGGCCCGCCGCGCGGCCAAGATCGCCGCCGAACTGGCCTTTGAGCAAGCTGAGTTGAGATTCCGGCAGGCAGCCGACCCCGTCGACAGGACCCACTAGGTGACAGGTGTTGCTCCTCTGAGCATCCCCACGCGATTGCTGGCCCGACTCGCCGCAGGGGCGAGCCCGGACCAACCCACCAGCCTGGCCGTGCGGCCCGCTACGCCCACTCCACGCCGTGCTCGGCGAGCTGGGCGAGCTGGCCCGGGGTGAGCTTCGCCCGGCGGGCCTTCTGGTTGTTGAGCCAGGTGCCGAGCGCCACGTGCTGCACCACGACCCGGTCCTCCCCGTTAGGGCCGGCCTCCGCAGTCTCCAGCGGCTGCTTGTGTGGGCGCGGAACCCGCGGGTGGCCGTGCTGCTCGACGAAGGCTGCCAGCGCGGCCACACCCTGAGCGAACCGGTCCGTGCGGGACACCGTCGGCTTCGCCTCTGCGGCTACCAGCTCGGGGTCCTCCTCGATGCCGATCGCGGCCAGGAGGTCCTTCTGATCCTCCTCCAGACCAGGGAAGCCAGCGCGCTGCGCCTGCACCCACCGGCCGAGCTGCTCACCCTCGAACACTGTGGACTCCGGCAGCTGCGCCCAGTCGACCTGGCCGTCGGACTCCAGCCACCACTGTCGGGCGGTGGCGTAGGCGCGCTGCCAGGTGATCGGCCAGGCCGGGCACCACCACGGGTCGATTTTCTCCAGCGCCCGGCGACGCTCCGGCGACAGGGCGCCCTGCTCGCCCGCTGGCACCTGTGCCGCGGCCCGCAGTTCAGACAGCCATGTGCCGATCGCGTATCCGCCGACGGAGGCCCGCGCCGGCGCCGCCAGAGAGCCGCCGTGGTCCTTCGCCCAGACCTGCGCCCAGTCCAGGCCGGCTTCGAAGCGGGCGTCGGAGACGGACCAGATCATCCCGAACCCGTCGAGCTGCGTCACCCGCCATGACGCCAGCTCACCCGCCGCTTTCTCCACCCGCCGGTCAGACAGCCATTTACCCAAGGGGAAGTTCTGGTTTTCTCCGACCAATGCCGAATAGGGCACGTCGAGCCCGCCGGTTTCTTTGAACCAGTGCCGTACGTGGCCGATCGCCTCACGCCACAGCTGCGTCTCGCTCGTCAGCACCCGCGAGGCGATGAACAACGCCAGGACGTCATCACCCGGGTCGTTCTCGAACCGCACCGGCAACGTGAACGCCCCCGCCCCGCCAGTACCCCCACCACCGCCCTCGCCTGGGGCGAAGGCCGCCTCGGCGCTGCGCCCCGTGGTCCG